>CAVXXJ010000010.1:0-80475 GCA_963765705.1 uncultured Gaiellaceae bacterium | reverse complement strand
GCGGCAGCTGCCTGGCGGGCCCGCGGCTGCCCCTACGAAGCGGCGAGGGCGCTCGCGGAGGCCGACGACGAGGAGCTCCAGCTGGAGGCGCTCGCCGAGTTCGACCGGCTCGAGCGGCGCCCGCCGCGAAGCTGGCGCGACAGGCGCTGCGTGACCGCGGAGCGACCGTCCCCCGCGGCCCTCGGCCGTCCACGCTCGCGAACCCTGCCGAGTTGACGACCCTAGAGCTCGACGTGCTGCGCCTCGTCGCCTCCGGGAAAGCGAAACGCGGACCGTCGCGGCCGAGCTCGTGCTCTCGCCGCGTACCGTCGACCACCACGTCTCCGCGATCCTGCGCAAGCTGCGGGTGCGCACCGGGGCGAGGCGGCCGCCGCCGCCGGCGAGCTCGGCCTGCTCCAAGATCGGTAGCGGCCGCGTCCAACATGGGCAGTTCCGCCGATGCCCGCCGGATCGGCGGCTCCTAGGCTCGAAACGATCGACCAGGAGGACTGCATGGACACTACGTATCCTGCGCCGCGCCGGCTGGCGCTCGCCGGAGGAGCTCGGCGAGGCCGCTGCCGCTCGACCGCAGAGGGCGAGCGCATGAGCGACGCCATCCGTTGGATTCGCAGCTACGTGCTCGAGGAGGGCTCGGGCGTCGGCACGTCTGCATCTACCAGGCCTCGAGCCCCAGGCGATCCGCGCCACGCGGCCGCCGCCGACCTGCCCGTCGACGAGATCGTCAGGGTCGCCGACACCGTCGTCGTCCGGCCGGATCCCGCGCTCGCGCCGGTGGCGTCATGAGCGGCCGCGGCCGCCGACGAGCTCTCGGCGTCGCGCTCGTACTCGTTCTCCTGCCGCTGGCCGGGACGCTCGGCGGACGGCGGCAGCGCGTTCCCGGGCCGCCCCGGTCGCCGGCGCAGTTTCAGAGTGTCGACTGGGCCGTTGCAGCCGGCTACACCCTGCGCCTCCGGGACCTGACCGGCGAGACCTGCATCGCCGACGCGACACGCGGCGCAATGGGAGGCCACATGGTCAACACCGGGCGCTCGACGCGACCCTCGAGGTCTCGGCGCCCGATGTACCGTGTACGAGCCCGGAGGAACGGCAGGCTTATCTGGTGGCGTTCGAGTACGTCGTCTTCGAGTCGGATTGGGCCAAACCGGCCCCGCCCAAGCTGTTGGACAGGAGTTCGACTCGTCCCTGCAGGGAACCGGTTCGGGCTCCGGCTTCGCTCTCCACGTGGGCTCTGGAAGCAGAATCCCTCCGGGCTGTTCTCGGCCTGGAATCCGCGCGTCAGCTGCGACCGCGCCTGAGGACACGATGCCTGGCCGGCCACCGTCCGGCCACGTCGTCAGCTCCCGCGTTGCGACGATCGCGACGAGAGGTCTAGCCTGCGGGCGTGACCGTCTGCACGACCTGCGGAGCCGAGAATCGCGAAGGCGCCAGCTTCTGCGACTCGTGCGGAAACGCGCTCGCGGCGGTTAGCGCGCCACGCGAGCAGCGGAAGACGGTCACGGTGCTGTTCTGCGACGTCAGCGGCTCGACCGCTCGGGCCGAGCACCTCGACCCGGAGGCGACGCGAGCGACGATGAGCCGCTACTTCGATTCGGCCCGCGTGGCGATCGAGCGGCACGGCGGCACGGTCGAGAAGTTCATCGGCGACGCGGTGATGGCTGTCTTCGGCATCCCGCAGGTTCACGAGGACGACGCCCTGCGCGCCGTCCGAGCCGCGATCGACCTCAGGGCGGCGGTGGAGATCGACGTGCGCATCGGCGTCAACACCGGCAAGGTGATCACGGGGACGAGCGACACTCTCGTCACCGGCGACGCGGTCAACGTTGCCGCGCGACTCGAGCAGGCGGCCGCACCGGGCGAGGTGATCATCGGCGCGGAGACGTACCGGCTCGTGCGCGACGCCGTCGACGTCGAGCTCCTGCCGCCACTCGAGGCCAAGGGCAAGCCCGAGCCGCTGACGGCGTACCGCCTCCTTGCCGTCACGGGCGGCAGGCCCACATCCGCCGGTTCGACGCGCCGCTCGTGGGGAGGACGCGCGAGACACGTCTGCTGGCCGACGGCTGGGAGCGGGTCTGTTCGGAACGGGCATGCGCCCTCTTCACCCTCCTCGGCGCCGCGGGCGTGGGCAAGTCGCGGCTGGCACAGGAGTTTCTCGCCGGGTCGACGGCACGGTCGTCAGCGCGCGCTGTCTCTCGTACGGCGAGGGGATCACCTACTGGCCCGCCGTCGAGATCGTCAAGCAACTCCTCGAGGACGAGGAGCCGGGCGACCCGGCCCTCGCCGCCCTGCTCGGTTCCGGGCAGGCCGCCACCGACGACATCGCGCTCGGCGTGCGCAAGCTGCTCGAGGAGCAGGCCGCGCTGCGGCCGCTCGTCCTCCTCATCGACGACCTCCACTGGGGCGAGCCTGCCTTCCTCGACCTCGTCGAGCACGTGGCCGACCTGAGTCGTGAAGCGCCGATCCTCCTGCTCTGCCTCGCCCGGGCCGAGCTGCTCGACCGGCGTCCCGGTTGGAGCGGCGGCAAGCTCAACGCGACGACCGTGCTCCTCGAACCGCTCGCACCCGACGAGACCGAAGAGCTGATGGGCGCCCTGCTCGGCGAGATCCAGCTTGGCCCGAGCCTCAGGAGCAGGATCGGCGCCGCCGCGGAGGGCAATCCGCTGTTCGTCGAGGAGATGCTGCGGATGATTCACGAGCGAGGGCCTGACGACGTGAGCGTGCCACCGACGATCCAGGCCCTGCTCGCCGCGCGTCTCGACCAACTGCCCCGACTCGAGCGAGCGGCGCTCGAGCGTGGCGCGGTCGAGGGCCAGGTCTTCCACCGCAGCGCGGTCCAGGCGCTTGCCCCGGACGAACCGCAGATCGCAAGCCACCTGGTCGGCCTCGTGCGGAAGGAGCTCGTTCGCCCCAGCCCGGCGACCCTGTCCGGCGAGGAAGCCTTCCGCTTCCGTCACCTGCTGATCCGGGACGCAGCCTACGAGGCGCTGCCGAAGACGACGCGCGCCGACCTGCACGAGCGGTTCGCCGCCTGGATGAGCGAGCACGGCGTCGATCTCGTCGAGCTGGACGAGATCCTCGGCTACCACCTGGAGCAGGCAGCGCGCTACCGGCTCGAGCTCGGGAGTCCGGCCGACGAGCTCGCCGTGCGGGCGGCGACGCTGCTCGGGGCGGCCGGGTTGCGGGCGCTCGACCGCCTCGACGCCCACGCGGCTGCGAGCTTGCTCTCGCGGGCGATCGACCTCTTCGGGCCGACCGACCCTGCGCACGTTCCGCTGCTGCCCGCCCTCGCCGAGGTCGTCTACGGCTTGGGAGAGTTCGAGCGCTGCGACGAGCTCCTCGCCTTGGCGATCGAGCGCGGCGCTGCGCTCGGACAGAACGCCGCAGCCGCGCGCGCGCGGATCCTCTCCGTCCACGTGCAAGGACACTCCGGCGCCGAGATCTCCCCCGCTCTGGAGGAGCTCGATCGCACGCTCGCAGAGCTCCAGGGTACGGGTGACGACGAGAACCTCGCCAGGGCGCACACGAGCCGTGCCTGGCTCTGCTTCTGGCTCGGCCGGGTGGACGAGTCGACCGAGGAGGCGCGTCGGGCGATCGAGCATGCCGTCCGCGCGTCGGCGCCGTCGCTCGAGGCAGAGGCGGTCGGGGTACTCGTTGCAGCGATGAGGTTCGGCCGCACGCCCTGGCCGGAGCTCGAGCGCTTCGTCGACGAGCGCCTCGCCCGAGCGGGCGGTCGCCTCGGCGGCCGCATGGGCGCCGGGCTCCTCGACCGGCGTGGCGTGGCACTCGCGGCGCGCGGCGAGTTCGTCGCCGCCCGACAGGTATACGGCGAGCTTCGCCAGGCCATGGTCGAGCGGGGCATGCCGCTCTTTGTCAGCACGATCGCCATGGAGAGCGGAGAGGTCGAGCTCCGCGCACGCGAGTGGACGGCGGCGGAGAGCACCTTTCGGGAGGCGTGGGACTCGCTCGGCGCCGCGGGAGAGGACGGCTTTCGCTCGACGGTGGGCACCGACCTCGCCCTGGCCATCGCCGCGCAGGGGCGACTCGACGAGGCCGAGGCCATCGTGAAGGAGTGCGAGCAGATGACGTCTCGCGACGACTTCGTCACCCACGCCGGCGTGGAGCTGGTTCGAGCCCGGATCGCCTCGGCTCTCGAGCGGCACGACGAGGCCGTGGAGCACGCGAGAGCGGGCGTCGCGATCCTCGACCCGACGGACTTCCTCGAGATGACGGCGGACGCCTACGTCGTCCTCGGCGAGGTGCTCCTGACAGCGGAGCGTCGCCGGGAGGCGGTCGAGCCACTCGAGACGGCGGAGGCCATGGCGCTGCAGAAGGGCTCCCTCGTGCTTGCTGCCGACGCGCGCGCCCTGCTCGACGGAATCGAGCAGACGACGGGCGAGCCCTAGCGCTGGCGGCGCAGGAACGTCACAATAGCCACATGGCGACGGCCCTCACGGCGTCGAAGGCCTTCGTGGGACGCGAGCGCGAGCTCGAGCGCCTGGGCGAAGCGGCACGAGTCACGTGCGTGCACGGCATCGCGGGAATCGGCAAATCTGCGCTGCTCGACGCCTTCCTCGGCGACGAGCGCGACGTCGCCCGGCTGGACTGCCGTTCGATCGAGCCGACCGTGCGTGGCTTTCGGGGGGCGCTGGGCTCATCCGCGCCGGGCTCTGCGACGCCGAAACTGATCGCGCTCGACCACTACGAGGTCTTCAGGCTGATGGACACGTGGCTCCGCCAGGATTTCGTTCCGGCGCTGCCCGGCGACGTCCGCGTCGTCCTGGCCGGCCGAGAGCCGCCGGTGGCGAGCTGGTTCGCCGTCGACGGCTTCGAGAGCCTGCCGCTCGGCCCGCTCACGACGGCGGACGCACTGCTCCTCCTGGAGCGGCGCGGGATCCGCGCCGGTGACGCCCGCCGGCTGAACGCAATCGCGCGCGGTCATCCGCTGGCGCTCATGCTCGGCTCGGCCGGAGTCACGGAGCAGCCCGAGCTGGGCCTCGAGGAGGCGGCGACGTCCCGCGTGATCTCCGAGCTGGCGCGGTTGTATCTCGAGGACGTCCAGGATCCGGCGACGCGACGCGCACTGGAGGCCGCATCGGTTGTCCGGCGGGCCACCGAGCCGCTGCTCGCGGCCATGCTCTCCGGCGAGGACGCGAGCGACGCAATGCGGCGCCTGCTCGACTTGCCGTTCGTGGACGCGGGTCGGGACGGCCTCGTCCTCCACGATGCCGTGCGCCAGTCGATCGAGGGCTTCGTCCGCGGGACGAATCCCGTGCGGCACCGTGAATACCGCCGGTCGGCCTGGCGCGAGCTGCGCGCCGAGGTGCAGGACGCGCCACCGAGCGAGCTGTGGCGCTACACCGCCGACATGCTCTACCTGATCGACAACCCGGTCGTCCGGGAGGCGTTCTTCCCCAGCGGCTCCCAGCCGCTCGTCGTCGAGCCGGCACGCCCGACCGACGGCGCGGCGCTGCTCGCGATCGCTCGGCGCCACGAAGGCGCCGCCGCAGCCGACCTCCTGGAACGCTGGTGGACGGAGCAGCCGGACACGTTCTCGGTCACCCGCGATCGCGACGGGCTCGTGGTCGGATTCTTCTCGCTGCTCGATACGCGGCGCATCCTGCCGCCCGCCGTTGCCGACGATCCGATCGCGGCCGGCTGGGCACAGCACCTGCGCGACCATCCGCTGCCGCCGGGTCAGCAGGCGCTCGGCCTCAGGCGCTGGCTGGACGCGGAGCACGGCGAGCGCCCCTGCGCCTCGCAGGGCGCGTGCTGGGTGGACGTCAAGCGCGCCTACATGGCCCTCAGGCCCGCGCTCCGGCGCATGTACGTCACGGTGACCGGCGTCCCGACGTACTGGCCCGTCGTGGAGCGGCTCGGCTTCCGCCCGATCGCGGAGCAGGGCGTGCCGCTGGACGGCGCCGAGTACTTCACGGTCGTGCTCGACTTCGGCCCAGGGTCGGTGGACGGCTGGCTCGCGGGCCTGGCCGCGGCCGAGCTCGGCCTGGCTGACGATCCGCGACTCGATGGGGACGCCCGCGAGCTCGTCGTTGCCGGCTCTCGCGTGACGCTGACCCCGCTCGAGTTCAGCCTGCTCGCGCACCTCCGCGCACGCGAGGGGAAGACCGTCTCCCGGAATGAGCTGCTGCGCGAGGTGTGGGCGACCGACTATGCAGGCGGCAGCAACGTCGTCGATGCCGTCGTCCGCTCGCTGCGCCGCAAGCTCGGGCCCGCGGCCGGGGTCGTGGAGACGGTGCGCGGGAGCGGTTACCGCCTGCGCGCCGACTGGCGCGCCCAGCTGGCCTAGCTCGAAAGCCTCACGCAAGTCTCATCCGCCTTTCATCGATTGGCTGCTGCCCGGTTCTAGCGTCAGGTCGAGCGCGGCCGAACGACCAGCGCCTGAGCAAGGGAGGCACGATGAAGAAGCTGATCCTGATCGGAATCACCGGCTTGGCGACGCTGCTCGCGGGCGCCGTTGCCCATCTCGCGGGCGCGACGCCCGGAACCGGCGTGCTCGGCGCGCCGATTCTCGCGCGAGCGACGCTCGGAGTCGACGTGCTCGTCCAGATGCAGACGGACACCGCGACGGAGCTCCGCTGGCGCGATCGAGCCTGGACCCGAAACGACCTCCCGGAGTTCCTGAAGGCGCTTCGCGACCAGGGCGGAGTCGAGGATCTGGGCGCCTGGGTCGGGGATCATCCCGCCGCCGCCGCCAAGCTCGGGCTGCCGGCGACGCGAAAGGTCGCGGCACCGGACTTCGCGGTTCAACAGGTGACGCTCGCGCCCGGCGGCGCAACCGGCTGGCACACGCATCCGGGCCCGGCGTACGTGCTCGTCAGGTCCGGCTCGTTCACGCTCTACAACGGCGCCGACTCCGCCTGCCGGCCCACCGTGTACACCGCCGGCCAGAGCTTCGTCGACGCCGGGTTCGGGAACGTGCACATCGGCCGGAACGAGGGCCCGACGAACGTCGACCTCTACGTCGTCTACATCGCGCCGTCGCCCGCCGGCCAGGCGGTTCGGATCGACGCCGCCAAGCCCGCGACCTCGACCTGCGGCTTCTGATGCGAACGATGATCAAGCCGCTGCTCTCACTGCTCGCCGCCGTCGCGCTCGTCGCGGCGGCGGCAGATGTGGGGATGGCCGGTGACGAGGCGGCGGCCCCAAAGCGGTTCGTCTCGAAGCGGTACGGCTATTCGCTGACGCTGACGACGGCCTGGGACGTCTACGAGCCGAAGCAGCTGTGGAGAGGCGGAACGCCGTTCCCGGACACGGTCGATACGTTCTCCGGCCCGGTGGTTCGCCGGGCCCTGCTCGCGGCCGCGAGGCGGCTGCCGACCGGAACGACACTCGCCGACTTCACAGCCCAGGTGCTCGGGAAGACGCCCGCCAACTGCGGAAAGCCGGGAGCCAACGTCGCGACCAGGCTCGGCGGCGAGCCGGCGCGCCGCTTCACCCATCACTGCCAGGGAGACTGGTACCTGATCAACGTCACTGCGATCCACCGCGGAAGGGGGTACGTCTTCATCTCGGCCTCCAGGGCGCGAGACGACCGCGGCGACAGAGTCGTCTTCAACCGGGCCGCCCGGTCGTGGCAGTTCATCGATTGACGGCGCCGACGCTCCGCTCCAGCTGCTCCCCGAAGCGTGCCCGCCTGACGAACTGCCCGATCCCAGGCTGGGCGACGACCTCCCCGGCCTCCACGATCACGTTTCCACGCAGGAGCACCGTGTCGACGTCGCCGACGACCTCCGTGCCCTCGTAGAGGTTGTAGTCGGTTCGCGACTGCTGGCCGGCGGCGGTGATCGTCTGCCGCTTCTCCGGATCGAAGACGACGAGGTCCGCGTCGCAGCCGACGGCGATCGTGCCCTTGCGCGGATAGAGGCCGAACAGCTTCGCGGGGTTCGTGCAGAGCAGCTCGACCATCCGGTTGAGCGTGATCCGGCCCTCGCCGACGCCGAAGTGATGGATCATCTGCAGCCGGTTCTCGAGGCCCGGGCCGCCGTTCGGGATCTTGGAGAAGTCGTCGATCCCGAGCTGCTTCTGCTCGCCCCAGGTGAACGCGCAGTGGTCGGTCGAGATCGCGCTCAGCACGTCCGTGCGCACCGCGTTCCAGAGCACGTCCTGATTCGCCTTGGCGCGCGGCGGCGGCGTGTAGACGAACTTCGCGCCTTCGAAGTCGGGCCGCTCCAGGAAGGTCTCGTCGACGAAGAAGTACTGCGTGCACGTCTCGCCCCAGACGTCCCAGCCCGCCTCGCGCGCACGCATGATCGGCTCGACCGCCTCCCGGCAGGAGACGTGGACGACGTAGAGCGGGCAGCCGGCGACGCGAGCGAGCTGGATCGCGCGATTCGTCGCCTCGCCCTCGGTCTCGGGCGGCCGCGTGCGGGCGTGCCAGACCGGCGCGGTGTTGCCGGCGGCGAGAGCCTGCTTCACGAGCACGTCGATCGCGTCGCCGTTCTCGGCGTGCACCATCACGAGCGCGCCCGTCTCGGCCGCGACCTGCATCGTCTTGAAGAGCGTCTCGTCGTCGACCATCAGCGCGCCCTTGTAGGCCATGAACAGCTTGTAGGAGGTGACGCCTTCGTCCGGGAGCGTCGCGAGCTCCTCCAGCGAGCCGCCGTTCTTCAGATCGGTGACGGCGATGTGGTACCCCATGTCGATCAGCTGCTTCCCGGCCGCCTTCGACTTCCAGTCGGCGAGCGCGTCGGAGAAGCTCGTTCCCGGCGCCTGGATGCAGAAGTCGACGTGGCAGGTCGTGCCGCCGCGCGCAGCGGCACGCTGCCCCGACTCGACGTCGTCGGCCGTGACGGTACCGCCGAAGGGCATGTCGAGATGGGTGTGTGGATCGACCGCGCCCGGGAGCACGTACTTCCCGGACGCGTCGATCACTCGATCCGCCTCGACCTCGACCGAGGCGCCGATCAGCGAGATCCGCTCGCCCTCGACGAGCACGTCGGCGACGGTGGTGTCGGTCGCCGTGACGACGCGGCCGCCCTTGATCAGTACGGACATGCGGATCTCCCTTCTCGCTTCGATTCCCTGCCGGCGGCTACTCGCCGCCTGGGGTGACCTCGACCTCCTCCTTCTCCCAGTCGGCGCCGTTCACGTCGACGCCCTCGTCCTCGAGCTCGGCCACGGCTGCCTCGGCGTACTCGGTCACGTACGCCTCGTCGCTCGCGTCCGCCTTGATCACCCCGAACTGCTTCGCGATCTCTGCGGTGCGGTCGAATGCCGCCGAATCCATGATCCCGACCCCGGTCTCGTTCGGCCAGGTGATGGCGTTGATCTCGTTCAGCTGCCAGCGCTGGTGGCCTTCGCCGAGCGTCGGGCCGCTGTCGAGCACGTGCTGGAGGCACGGGTCGGGGTTGTCGCGGCAGAACGCCCAGCCCCTGAAGCTCGCCTTCAGGAAGCGGCGGGCGATGTCCTGGTTCGCCTCGTCGGCGATCCACTCGCCCTGCGTGAAGATCCCGTCCTCGAGCATCGCCGTACCGGCGTCCTCCATCGTGATCACGTTCAGGTCGTCGAGCGTCCAGAGCTCGCCCGTGTCCGGGTTCTCGGTCTCGAGCACCTGCGCGAGCTCGTTGTAGGTCATCGCCGCCGCCGCGTCGACGTCGCCGTTCAGGAAGAGCGACATGTCGAACGGCTGGTTCACGATCGTGACGTCGTTCGTGTCCTTCGGGTCGATCCCGTTCTTGACGAGCGCCGCGTAGAGCTCGTTCTCGTTCCCGCAGCACCAGACGCCGACCTTCTTGCCGCGCATGTCGGCGACCGACTCGATCCCGCTGTCGGCGCGCGTGACCTCGGTCATGCCGCTCTTGTTGAAGACCTGGGCGATGTTGACGAGGTCGCCGCCCTGGTCGCGGGCCGCGAGCAGCGCGGGCAGCCAGTCGATCCCGAACTCGGCCTGGCCGCTGGCGACGACCTGCTCCGGCGTGATGTCGGGACCGCCGGGCTTGAGCGTGACGTCGAGCCCCTCGTCCTCGTAGTAGCCCTCTTCGAGCGCGGCGTAGTAGCCGGCGAACTGGGCCTGCGTGACCCACTTCAGCTGCAGCGTCACCTGGTCGAGCTCCGCCGGCTCCGCGGCCGTCGTGGTGGTGGTGTCCGTCCCCGTGTCGGCGCTCTCCTCGTCGTCTCCGCCGCAGCCCGCGAAGGCGAGCAGCGCGACGGCGATGAGGCCCGCGAGTAGGAGCCAGGTACGACCTTTCATGCCCTGTCCTTTCGTTTGCACGATTGCCCTCTCGTTGATCTAAACCGATCAGTCGGCGCGGAACGACGGGTGCCAGCCCATCGTCAGGCGCTCGACGAGCGCCACCGCGGCGTAGAACGCGATCCCGAGCACGCTGGCGACGACGATCGCCGCCCACGCGAGCTCGAACTGGAAGAGCGCGGCCGAGTTCCTGATCTGGAACCCGAGCGCCTCCTGCGAGCTGAGGAAGTACTCGCCCACGACGGCTCCGATCATCGCGAGCACGGTCGCCACCTTCAAGGCCGAGAAGAGATACGGCAGCGAGTTGGCAGCCGCACGCGCCGGAAGATCTCGAGCTCGCCGGCGGCGTAGGAGCGCATCAGCTCGATCGACGACGGGCGCACCGAGGTCAGCCCGCGCAGCGTGTTCACGAGCACGGGGAAGAAGACCAGGATGGCTGCGATCGCGATCTTCGACGACCGGTTCAGCGGCCCGAACCACTGGTTCGTGATCGGGGCGAAGGCGATGATCGGGACCGCGTTCGCGGCGATCGCGAACGGCATCAGCGCACGTCCGAGCCCGCGGAAGCGCGCGAGCACGAGCGCCGCGAGCACCGCGAGCGTGGAGCCGATCGCGAAACCGCCGAGCGCCTCGGAGAACGTGTAGAGGCCGGCGTTCCACAGCAGCTGGCGTTGCTCCCACAGCGTCTCGACGATCGCCGAGGGCGCAGGCAGCAGGAACCGCTGCACGTCGAGCGCGCGCACGAGGCCCTCCCAGAGCGCGATCGTGAGCACGAAGACGGCGATCGCGGGGATCCAGTCGACCGCGCTGCGACCGACCGCGCGGCTCATGCTCCCGCGCGGGATCTCGGCGACCGGCCCGACGCTCATGCCCGCTCCGGCGCCGGCAGAGCCGGCACCTCCGCTCCCCGATGCGGCTCCGTCGAGCCTACGCCGCTCACAGCCCTTCCTCCGCGACGTAGAGCGGCGCCTCGGACTGCTCGGTGTCGACGTCGTCGAGGCCGCCCGAGCGCAGGAGCCTGCGGACGTGCGTGATGTGCTCCGCGAAGCGCGGGTGCTCGCGCGTCTCGGCGCTCCGCGGTTGCGGCAGGTCGATCTCGACGATGCCGGCGATCCGGCCGGGGCGCGCCGACATCACGACGACGCGCGTGGAGAGGAAGACCGACTCGGCGATCGAGTGCGTGACGAACACGACGGTCGCGCCGAGCTCCTGCCAGATCCGCAGCAGCTCGCCGTTCATGCGCTCGCGCGTCATCTCGTCGAGCGCGCCGAACGGCTCGTCCATCAGCAGCAGCGCCGGCGAGAAGGACAGCGCCCGCGCGATCGAGACGCGTTGCTGCATCCCGCCCGAGAGCTGCCAGGGGTGGTGATCCCCGAAGCCGGTCAGCTCGACGAGCTCGAGCATCTCGGCCACGCGCGCGGCGCGGCGGCTCCGGTTCCAGCCCGCCATCTCGAGCGGCAGCCCGATGTTGCGCGCGACCGTCCGCCAGTCGTACAGGACGGCATCCTGGAAGACGATCCCGTAGTCGCGGTCGAGCCGCGCCCGGTGGGCGTCCTTGCCGTTGACGAGCACCTCGCCCTGCGTCGGCTGGATCAGGTCGCCGACGATCCGCAGCAGCGTCGACTTGCCGCAGCCGGAAGGGCCGATCAGCGAGACGAACTCGCCGGGTGCGACGTCGAGGTCGATCGTGTCCAGCGCGAGCACGTTCCCGCGCTCGAACCGCTTCGAGAGATCCTTGACCGAGACGGCGGCCTGAGCGCTGTTCCCCGCGGAGCCGGCACCGCCGCTCACGCGACGTTCTCCGGCGCACGGCGCACGACGAGCCGCTCGGCGATCGCGACGACCGCGAAGAAGAGGACGCCGAGAAGCGCGGCGATGATGTTCGTCGCCCACAGGCTCGGCGGCGAGGTCACGTAGTACTGGTTGAAGTTGAGGATCGCGCCGGCGAGCCCGTCCTGGATCGACGACGGCAGCTCGCCGATGATCGCGCCGACGACGGCAGCCGGGGCCGAGATCTTCAGGGCCGTGAAGAGGTACGGCATCGACGCGGGCACGCGCAGCTTCCAGAGGATCGCCCAGCGGCCGGCCGCGTAGGAGCGCATCAGCTCGACGGCGCGGGGGTCGGCCGACGTGAGGCCGCGCAGGGTGTTGATCACGACCGGGAAGAAGGTCAGGTAGGCCGAGATCACCGCGACCGCGCCCCAGCCGGCGAGCGAGTCGGGCAGCCTGGGGTTCACCCAGACGACGACCATCGGCGCGATCGCGAGGATCGGAATCGTCTGCGAGGCGATGATGTACGGAAGGAAGCCGCGCTGCAGCAGCCGCGACTCCGAGAGGCAGACCGCGATCGCGAAGCCGACGGCGGCCCCGAGCGCGAAACCGGCCGCCGCCTCCTTGGCCGTGAAGAGCGCCGAGTCGAAGAGCACGTCGATCAGCAGCGGCCCGTTGCGCCGCGACGGCTCGAACAGCTGCCCGACCATCTCGTGGATGTGCGGCATCGTCCGTTCGTTCACCTCGAACGGCCACGCGATCTCCGCGCGCTCGCCGACCCACTTGTAGGCCTCCCACACGGCCCAGAGCACACCCAGCACGAGCAGCGACGTGCCGCTGCTGCGCAGGAACGGAACCAGCGGAAGCGTGCGCGGCTCGGGCCCGCGCTGCACTGCGGCAGCACTCGACGACATCGCTATTCCTTACCACACTCCCCGGCCCGAGTTCGAGCCGCAGCGTTAGAGTCGCGGCGATGCCGCTCGACCCCTCTCGCACCGTGGCGGAGCTGCGCGAGCTGCGCGAGCTGACCGGCGACGAGAACGGCGCCCAGCGCGTCGCGTGGACGGAGACCTGGGAGACGGCGCGGGCCTGGCTCCGCGGCAAGCTCGACGGCCTCCCGCTCGAGTACGAGCGCGACGAGGCCGGGAACCAGTGGTGGACGCTGCGGGGCGACTCTCCGAGCGCCGTGCTGATCGGCGGGCACATCGACTCGGTTCCGAACGGCGGCTGGCTCGACGGCTGCCTCAACGTGGTCGCGGGCGTCGAGGTGCTGCGCCGGGTCGCCGAGGAGGGGACGCCGCCCGTGACCGTCCGGCTCGTCGACTGGGCCGACGAGGAAGGCGCCCGCTTCGGCCGTTCGCTCTTCGGCTCCTCGGCCGCGGCGGGCTCGCTGGCCGACCAGGACGAGCTGCGCGAGCTGACCGACCGCGAGGGCGTGGCGCTGCCGGCTGCACTGCGCGCGCACGGGATCGAGCTCGACGGGGCGGCGGAGGCCCGGACGCAGCTGAAGGATGCCGCCGCGTATCTCGAGCTGCACATCGAGCAGGGGCCCGTGCTCGAGTCGCTCAGCCTTCCACTCGGCGCGGTGCTCGGGACTTTCGGCGTCGAGCGCCACCGCATCACCTGGCGCGGACAGGCGGCGCACGCCGGCTCGACGCCGATGGACGAGCGCCGCGACGCGCTCGCGGGCGCGGCGAAGCTCGCGCTGGAGCTGCGCGAGATCGCCGCACGGGTCGGCGACGGCGCGGTGCTGACGAGCGGCGGCGTCGTCACGAAACCCGGGATCGTGACGTCCGTCGTCGAGACCGCCGAGCAGCTGCTCGACATGCGCCACCTCGACACGTCGAAGCTCGCGGAGCTGAACCGCTCCGCGCGGGAGGCGTGCGACCGCTTCGCGCAGGAGGAAGACCTCGCCGTCGAGTGGGAGCGGATCTGGGAGATCGAGCCGATCCTCTTCCATCCTGAGCTGGTCGAGCTCGCGGACGAGTCGATCCGCGAGGTCGCGGGCGAGTCGCACCGGCTGCCAAGCGGGCCGCTCCACGACGCGGCCGAGGTCTCCCGGGCCGGGGTGCCGACGGTGATGCTGTTCGTGCAGAGCCTGCGCGGCCTCTCGCACACGAAGCTGGAGGACACCGAGACCGCGCACCTCGAGCTTGCGGTGCAGGCGCTCGACCGGCTCGCGTCGAAGACGATCGCCTGGGTGGCCGCGAGCTGAGCGCGGCGAAGGCCGATCTCCTCCGCGGGCTGCACGCCGGCCCGAAGCCGCTCCTGCTGGCGAACGTCTGGGACGTGGCGAGCGCGGTCACGGTCGCCGGCCACCCGTCGTGCCGCGCGCTGGCGACGTCGAGCGCTGCGGTCGCTCGCTCCCTCGGCTGGGAGGACGGCGAGCAGATCCCGGCCGAGCGGATGCTCGACGCGGTCGCGCGGATCGCGGCAGCCGTCGACCTCCCGGTGACAGCCGATCTCGAAGCCGGCTACGGCGACCCCGTCGCGACAGCCCGTGCCGCCTGGGGCGCAGGCGCCGTCGGGCTCAACCTCGAGGACGGAAACGGCCCGGCGGACGCTCACTGCGACCGCATCGCGGCAGTGCGCGCCGCCGTGCCGGAGCTCGTGCTCAACGCCCGCACCGACGTCTTCATCGGCGGCTCGAACGACCCTGACGACGCAATCGAGCGCGCCAACGCCTACCTGGCGGCGGGAGCCGACTGCGCCTTCGCGATCGGGCTGGCGGACGGCGCGACGATCGAGCGGCTCGTCCAGGCGATCGCCGGGCCGCTCAACGTGCTCGCGACGAAGGACTCGCCGCCGGTCGTCGAGCTCGAACGGCTCGGCGTGCGCCGGATCAGCCTCGGCTCCGGCCTCCACCGCACCTCGCTCGCCGCCACCAGGGCAGGCACGGCCGAGCTGTTCGAGCACGGCACGTACGGCTTCCTGGCGTGATCCGCCCGCCGTCGCCGCCTGCCGCCGTCGTCTTCGACTGCGACGGGCTCCTGCTCCAGACCGAGGAGTGCTGGACGCTCGCCGAGGAGGAGCTCTTCGAGCGCTACGGGAAGACCTTCGGCGCGGACGAGAAGCGCGCGTTGATCGGCACGTCGGCGACGGCGGGCGCGCGCGTGCTGGAACGCCTGCTCGAGCAGCCGGGACGCGCGGACACGGTCGGCCGCGAGCTGCTCGAGCTCGTCGAGCGGAGGCTGCTCGAGGACGCAGTCGCCTTCCCCGGCGCCGCCGAGCTCGTGCGGGAGACGAAGGCGCGCTACCCGGTCGCCGTGGCGTCGAACACGCCGGGCCGGCTCCTGCGAGGCGCGCTCGCCTGCGCCGGCGTGGCGCAGCTGTTCGAGGTCGTCGTCGCGGCCGACGACGTCGCCTTGCCGAAGCCCTCGCCGGACGTCTACCTCCGGGCCTGCGAGCTCCTCGGCGCCGAGCCGTCCCGCGCGATCGCGCTCGAGGACTCACCCACCGGCGTCGCTGCGGCGCGAGCGGCGGGGATGTTCGTGATCGGCGTCCCCTCCTTCCCCGGCGTGACGCTCGACGCCGCAGACCTCGTCGCCGAGTCGCTCGCGGCTCCCGTGCTGCGTGCAGCCCTCGGTTTGCCCTAGGAGGGCACGTTGCGATGCGCGCCCGTTCGCGCGAAGATGCCTCTTTCCCTGCCAGCGACCATCCCGGGGGTCCAATGCTCCACTTCGGCGTCACCGTCCTGCCCGATCCGCCCTACCAGCGCCTGATCGAGCTGACGAAGCTCGCGGAGGCGCAAGGCTTCGAGTACGGCTGGACCTACGACTCGCACGTGCTCTGGCAGGAGTCGATGCCCGTGATGGCGCTGCTCGCCGACCAGACCTCGAGGATCAAGCTCGGGCACATGGTCACGAACCCGGCCATCCGCGACCCGACGGTGCTCGCGAGCGCGTACGCCACCCTCCAGGACATCTCGAACGGCCGCATGATCATGGGCGTCGGCCGCGGCGACTCGTCGGTGCGCTACGTCGGCCGCAAGCCGATGAAGGTCGCCGACTTCGAAGAGGCGCTGAAGATGGTGAAGCCGTTCATGAACGGCCGGGAAGTGACCTGGAACGAGAAGCAGCTCCAGCTCAAGTGGGTGCGTCCCGAGCTGCCCGAGATCGAGATGCACGTCGCCGGCTACGGGCCGAAGGCGCTCGCCGTCGCGGGGCGGCAGGGCGACGGTGTGATCATCCAGCTGGCCGACCCGGACATCATCCAGTGGATCATGGCCACCGCCCGCGCCGCCGCGGAAGAGGCGGGCCGCGACCCGGCTGCGCTCAAGTGCATCGTCAGCGCTCCCAGCCACATCTCCGACGACCTCGCGGACGCGCGGAACCAGGTGCGGTGGTTCCCGGCGATGGTCTCCAACCACGTCCAAGACCTGATCGACCGCTACGGCACCGACGGCTCGGTCGTCCCCAAGGTGCTGACCGACTACGTCGAGGCGCGGAAGTTCTACGACTACAACGAGCACTCGCGCGTGGGGGCGAAGCACGGCGAGTTCGTCACCGACGAGATCTGCGACCGGTTCTGCGTCCTCGGCACAGCCG
This sequence comes from uncultured Gaiellaceae bacterium, assembly GCA_963765705.1. Taxonomy (GTDB): domain Bacteria; phylum Actinomycetota; class Thermoleophilia; order Gaiellales; family Gaiellaceae; genus Gaiellasilicea. The sequence goes on along the minus strand of CAVXXJ010000010.1, from coordinate 63,954 downwards.
AGCAGGCGACGGCGAAGCTGCGCGAGCTCGAGTCGATCGGCGTCGACCAGTTCAACATCTACCTGATGACCGAAGGCCAGGAGGAAGTCGCTCGCGACCTACGGGAGCGAGATCATCCCGCGGTTCAGCGGCGTGGCTGCCTGATCCCGCGCCGCAACGGCACGTCCGGCGGCCACGAGCCCGAGGTCAGGTCAGGTCAGGTCAGGTCAGGTCAGGTCAGAGGATCTTCTTGCCGAGCGCGCTCGCGACCAGCTCGACGGCGAGCGCGGCGGTGGCGTTCTCGCGATCGAGAATCGGGTTGACCTCGACCACCTCGAACGAGTTCGCGAGCCCTGACTCCGACACGAGCTCGAGCGCGAGGTGCGCCTCGCGGTAGGAGAGCCCGCCTCGTACGGGAGTGCCGACGCCGGGCGCCACTTCCGGGTCGAGCGCGTCCATGTCGAGCGACACGTGCACGAAGCCGGGGCCGGCGATGTGCGCCAGCGACTCGCGCACGGCTCGCTCGATTCCGACGCGGTCGATGTCGCTCATCGTGAAGACCCTGATCCCGAGGCGGCGGATCCGCTCTCGCTCACCGACGTCCAGGTCCCGCGTTCCCACGAGGGCGACCCGATCCGGGTCGACCGCAGGGAAGCCCCAGGCCTCCGGCTCGAAGAGCTCCTCGGCCTCGCCGATCGCGGCGGCGAGCGGCATCCCGTGCACGTTCCCGCTCGGCGAGTCCTCGGGCGTGTTCAAGTCGCCGTGGGCGTCGATCCAGAGCACTCCTCCGGGCGCCGTCCCGCGAGCGAGCCCGGCGAGCGTCCCCATCGCGATCGAGTGGTCGCCGCCGAGCACGAGCGGCAGATAGGACTCCGAGGCGGCGTGCGCGACGAGCTGCGCCACCCGGGTGCACGCGGTCTTGATCTCCGGCAGGTAGCGGGCCCGCTCGTCGTGCTCCGGCGTCGCCTCCTGGACGGCCGTCTCGACGTTGCCCCAGTCGAGGCAGTCGTAGCCGATCGTCCGCAGCCGGTCCTCGAGCCCGGCGTACCGGATCGCCGACGGGCCCATGTCGACGCCGCGCCGGCCCGCGCCGAGGTCGAGCGCCGCCCCGATGATCGCCACCCGCTTCGCAGCCGCCACGGCCGAAAGCTACTTCTTTCTCGGCGAAGACCCCCGCAGCGGCCTGCCTGCGGCGGCCGAAAGCCGTCACGCTAGACTGGCACGCGCTCGGCGAGGTAGCTCAGTTGGTAGAGCACACGGCTGAAAACCGTGGTGTCGCCGGTTCAAGTCCGGCTCTCGCCACTGCTCTCTCCGAGCGAGCGTGGATCCGCGGAAGCGGATCCACGCTCGCGAGGAAGACCCCTGAAGCGGCCAGCCTGCGGCGGCCGACCTCCCCGCAGCCCACTGAAGCCGCGGAAGCGGATCCACGCTCGCGGGGACCTGGGCCCTCCGAAGCGGCCAGCTCCCTGCGGCGCTGCGGCGGCCGAAAATCCGGAGCCGGTTGAATCTGTCCGGCTCGCGGCTCATTGTCTCCCCCGACGGGTCACCTTCAGGCAAGGAGGCAGCAATGTCAGACGTTGCGGCCCCGGGCGGATCGGGGCTACTCGAGCGCCGCTTCCGCTTCGCGGCGAACGGCACCACGCTCGCGCGCGACACGGCGGCCGGCGTGACGACCTTCGTCGTCATGTCGTACATCATCTTCGTGAACCCCCAGATCCTCAGCTTCGCCGGGATCGCGGATCTGGAGCCGATCGGGCTCCCGTTCGACCAGGTGCTCGCCGCAACCTGCCTCGTGGCGGGCGTGATGACCATCGTGATGGGTCTCTACACGAACCGGGCGTACGCAATCGCACCCGGGTTGGGGCTCAACGCGGTCGTCGCGTTCAGCCTCGTCGCGGGAGAGGGCCTGTCGTTCCCGGCGGCCATGGGCCTCGTCGTCGTCGAGGGCATCGCGGTCACGATCCTCGTGCTCACGGGCACGCGCGAGAAGATCATGGACGCGATCCCGCTCGACCTGAAGAAGGCGATCGCAATCGGGATCGGGCTCTTCATCGCCTTCATCGGCCTCGTCAACTCGGGCATCGTCGTGCGCGGTACCGGCACCGTCGTCGATCTCGCCCCACTGACGACGTGGCCGCTCTTCGTCACGTTCTTCGGCCTGATCGTGACGATCGCCCTCCGGGCCCGCGGCGTACGCGGCGACCTCCTGATCGGGATCGTGCTGACGACGATCCTCGCCACGGCGATCAACGAGATCGACGGCAACAACGCCGGCTTCGTGTCCGGCGCGAGCTGGCCGGGCGACGTCTACGAGACGCCCGACCTGTCGCTGCTCGGCGACTTCAACTTCGACGCGTTCACCGAGCTCGCCTTCATCTCGGCGATCGTGTGGGCGTTCTCGCTCTTCCTCGCCGATTTCTTCGACACGATGGGAACGCTCGTCGGCGTCGGTAAGCCGGCCGGGTATCTCGACGCGGAAGGCAGGCTGCCCGAGATCCGCAAGCCGCTGCTCGTCGACTCCCTCGCGGCGGTGGCAGGCGGAGCCGCGTCGACCTCGTCGGCGACGACCTACATCGAGTCCGCGTCCGGCGTCGGCGTCGGCGGCCGAACGGGCTGGGTCGCCGTCGTCTGCGGCGCGCTCTTCTTCCCGTTCATGTTCTTCGCGCCGATCATCGGAATGGTGCCGCCGCAGGCAACCGCGCCCGCCCTGATCATCGTCGGCTTCCTGATGATGTCCGCGCTGACCGAAGCGGAGGAGCTGGCCGAGGGGAGAACCTCGCGCAAGCTCGCCGGAATCGACTTCACCGATCTCGGGATCGGGCTGGCGGCCGCGCTGACGATCATGATCATGCCCTTCACGTTTTCGATCACGGACGGAATCGGCATGGGCTTCCTCGCCTACACGCTCGTCCGCGCCGCCCAGGGCCGCCCGAAGGAGATCCACCCGTTCATGTGGATCGCCTCGGCAGCGTTCCTCCTCTACTTCCTCGTCCCGTTCCTCCAGGAGACCTTCAGCTGGGTCTAGCGAAACGGCGAACCGGCATGGGCAGATCGATGAACCGAGGCGCGAAGCCGCCTCCTTCAGGGATCTTCCTCGCGAGCAGGGATCGGCGGAAGCCGATCTCTGCTCGCTCGCATAAAAAGAGAGACGTCCGGGCCGGTGTGACCGTGCCGCGAACGTCTCTGTGGGCCGGAGAGTTACAGACGCGGCGGACGTTCGCAACTCACGGCGTCAGGACGTTGATCCGGAGCGGCTGACCCGCACGCGCGTGCAGCATGCGTGCGGCGTCGCCGCCGCTGATCGCGATCGACATGTTCCCGTAGCTGTCCTCGTAGAGGATGATGTCGCCCGCTCGTGCGTCCGCGAACGTGCGCGCGGCGATTGCGTACACACGCTCACCGGCGAGCTCCAGCTCGATCTGTGTTCCGGGTGCGACCCCGATCCTCGTCACGTCGTCGCGCGTCAGATTGAGCGCGATGTTGCCGAAGCTGTCGACGTAGAGAATCGTCGCTCCGACCCTCGACTGGCCCAGCTGCGGCTCGGGCAGGTCGAGGCGCACGAGCGCATCCGCGGCGAGCGGCGGGCCGAGCGCGTCGAGCGCGACGCCGTTGGCCAGATGAGCGGCCGCGGGCGCAAAGATGTCCCGGCCGTGAAAGGTGCGCGAGATCACGGCGAGCGCGTAGTCGGGATTCGTGATCTCGTGCACCGCGGCGATGCCCGCACGCTCGGCTGCCGGGACGAGCAGGCCGTTGTCCGGCCCGACGAAGCTGCGGCCCTCCTCGTCGCGCAGCGCGAGCGCCCGGCGCTGGCTGCCGACACCCGGGTCGACGACCGCCAGATGGACGCCCACAGGCATGTAGGACAGCGTGCTCGCGAGCACGAGCGCGCCTTGGAGGATCTGCTGCGCGGGGATGCCGTGGGTGACGTCGATGATCTGCGCCTCGGGCGCGATCCGCTTGATCACGCCGTGACAGGTGCCGACGAAATCGTCCTGCAACCCGAAGTCGCTCAGGAACGAGACGAACACGCGGCTGAGGTTAACCCGCTTCGACGACCGCCGCGACGAGACCTTCGAGATCGTACGTCCGTGCCTCGGCCCGGACCTGCACTCCCGCCGCACGAGCGGCCGCGGTCGTCTCGGGCCCGATCGAGACAGCCGGGACGCCTGAACCGACCCGGCTGTACGCGCGCGCGGCCGACGGTGACGCGAGCACCACGAGCTCGCACCCGGACGGCCACTCCGGCTCCAGCTCGAGCGTCCGGTAGAGCGCGACGAAATCGGCGCCGAGCTCGTCGGCCAGTAGCCGCCTGGCACTCTCCGCGCCCGCGAAGAGCACGCGACCCGCCGGGCGCGGCAGCTCCGCCAGCAGGCCTTCCTGCGTCGAGATCCGAGGCACGAGGTCGGCGTGGCCGAACGCCGTGGCCGTCGCACGGCCGATAGCCGCCACGCTGACGGGCGCACCGGTCATGCGGCGACGCAGCTCCCGGGCGCCGTTGACGCTCGTGACGATCACCCAGTCGTAGCCGCCTACCTCGACGGGCTCGTCTCCGAGCGGCTCGACGGCGACGAGCGGGCAGACCTCCACCTCGTGACCCAGCGCCTCGAGCCGCTCGACGAGCTCGCCCTCCTGGCCCCGCGGCCGGGTGACGGCGATCTTCACGGAACTGCGGCGAGGAGCTCGCGCGCGAGGTCGTCCGCCTCGTCGCCGCTGCGCCGAACGATCCACGCGCCGTCCTCGTCCGCGACGAGCGCGGTCAGCGTCGACCCGTCGTGGTGTGCGGCGACGGGCGCGAGACAGCCGCCGCCGACCAGCGAGACACAGCGGCGCTCGCTCTCGACCCTGCGCCTGGTCTCCGCGTCGTCGGCGCGGGCAACGAGCTCCTCCTCGCCCGCGCGCACCTGCAGCGCGAGCGCACCCTGCCCTGCCTCCGGGAGGAGCTCGCCCGGGTCGAACCGGTGGCCGATCTCCGCGCCGAGACCCAGCCGGTCCAGCCCGCACGCAGCAAGGAGGATCGCGTCGAGGCCCCGCTCGCCGCGCTTGCGCAGCCGCGTGTCGATGTTGCCTCGCAGCGGCTCGATCGACAGGCTCGGCTCGAGCGCCAGCAGCTGTGCGCGCCGCCGCACCGATGCGGTCCCGATTCGCATCCCCGCGCGGAGCTCGGTCGCACCGCAGAGCGCGTCCCGCGGATCCTCCCGTGACGGATACGCGCCGACGGCGAGCCCGGCGGTGTCGGTCGAGGTCATATCCTTCGCCGAGTGGATCGCGACATCGATCCGGCCGGCGAGCAGCGCCTCCTCGAGCTCCTTGACGAAAACGCCGCGCTCGCCGATCTCGCCGAAGGGCTTCGTCCGGTCTCGGTCGCCCGCGGTCGTGATCGGCACGAGGGCGATCTCGATCCCAGGTCCGCGCAGCGCCTCGGCGGCCTGCTCAGCCTGAGTGAGCGCGAGCCTACTGCCGCGCGAACCGACGCGGATGAGCACAGCTGCGACGCGCCGCGGGGCGGGGCTCGCCGCAACCGCGGACGGAATTCGGCCGGATACGCACGAACGCGGTGGGAGCCTGGAGCGGCAACGGGCGGCCGGTGACGAACCGGGTGTGCGCCGTCGTCTTCACGAACGCCGCTCCTCGTCCTGTCGCTCGCCGAGCCCGAACAAATGCCTCATCACGTCAGCATAGATCACGCCGTCGGCTGCCGCAGCTGCCTCCTTCATCCTGATCGTGGGCAGATGCAGCAACTTCGCGAGGATCTGCGAGAGCACCGACTCGACCTGGCGGCGCTCGAGCTCGGAGAGCCGCGATCCGGCCTTGGCAAGCTCGCGGTCGCGGATCTCCTCGACCAGCGCCCGCAGCGAGGCAATCGTCGGCACGACGCCGAGCGAAGCCTGCCACTCCCTGAAACGCTCGGCTTCCGCGGCCACGAGCTTCTCGGCCCGAGCCGCCTCGCTGCGGCGGCCGGAGATCGTCTCCGCGACGACGGCCTCGAGGTCGTCGATGTCGTAGAGGAAGCAGCCGTCGAGCTCGTTGATCTCGGGATCGAGATCGCGCGGCACGGCCAGGTCGACCAGCAGCAGCGATCGGCCCTTCCGCGCCGGCAGCGCCGCCGCGACCGTCTCGCGGCTGACGACGAAGCCCGGAGCGCTCGTCGAGGCGATCACGACGTCCGTGTGCTCGAGCTCGCTCGCGACATCCTCGAGCGCGAGCGCCCGGGCGCCGAGCTTGCGCGCGAGCTCCTCGCCGTGTCCCAGCGTTCGGTTCGCGACGAAGGCGATCTCGGCACCGCGCGAGACGAGGTTGCGAGCGGCGGCCTCGCTCATCTTCCCCGCGCCGAGGATGAGCACCCGCTTCCCGCTCAACTCGCCGAACACCTGCTGCGCGAGCGCCGCGGCGGCGGCCGGCACGGAGGCGGGGCTCTCGCCGATCGCCGTCTCCACTCGCACACGCCGGCCCGCGTTCAACGCCTGACGGAAGAGCCGGTCGAGGAACGGCCCCGTCGACCCCGCCTCGAACGCGGCTCGCACCTGCCCCAGGATCTCGCCCTCACCGGGGATCAGCGAGTCGAGCCCGCCGGCCACCCGGAAGAGGTGGAGCGCAGCCGCTTCGTCGCCGAGGCGGTACAGCGCCGGCCGGAGCTCGTCAGCATGAGCGCCGGCAAGCTCGAGCAGCGTCTCGACGCCGACCTCCTCGGCGCGCTCGTCGCGGACGAGGTACAGCTCCGTGCGGTTGCACGTCGACAGCACGACGGCCTCCGGGCCGAGCGAGCCCGCAAGCGCGGCTGCGCCGGCGGCGTCGAGGACGACGCGCTCGCGCAGCTCCACCGGCGCGTTGTGATGCGAGATGCCGACGAGCGTCAGGTTCATCCGGCGAAGTGGGTCAGGGGAAGGACGATGGCGACGAGCGCGAAGCCGCAGAGGTTGAGGAGCGCGGCCCGATGGCCACGCCAGCCCTCGTGTCGGAGCACGAGCAGGGCCAGGTAGACGCTCACGACCGCGAGCGTGACCCCCATCGCGACGTCGAAGTCGCCCCGCTCGAAGCTCGACGCGCCCACGCCGATCCCGAGCCCGAGGAGGACGAGCGAGGCGAGCACCGTGCGTGCCGCGAGCCGGTCGAGCGCGTCGAGGGGCGGCACGCGCACGCGCAGGACTGCACGCTCGTGCCGCTTCAGCCGACGCTCCTGCCAGACGTACAGGCCTGCCATGCCCGCCGCGAGCGTGAGCCCGGCAAAGCCGGCGAGCATCAGCCCGACGTGCGTCGCGAGCACGAGGCCGGAGCGGTCGCCCTCCACGAGGGCGGTGCCGCCGCCGGCCCAGGCGAGCGCCAGCAGCACCGCGGCGACGGGCATGACGGCGAGGCCGAGCAGGCGATAGCGCGGCTTGCAACCCCAGATCAGGTAGGCGGCGACGACGAGCCAGACGAAGAGGTTGAGCGATCCGGCCCAGGTCCGCCAGGGGAAGCCTTCGGCCGAGACCGCCTGCCCGACGAGCAGCGCCGTCTGCGCCAGCCAGCCCACTCGCACACCCCAGGTCGCGAGCCTGCCGGCGAGTCCGGGGCCCCGCAGCTCGCCGAGGTACGCGACCGCTGCCTCCCCGTAGGCGAGCAGCGCCGGGACGACCAGCAGCTCAGCCATCGATGCGCCTGCGCGCGAGCTCGGCCAGCTCAGCTGTCTCCCGTTCGAGCCGAGCCAGCTTCGCCGCGATGATCGCGACGTAGACGAGCACCGCCACGAAGACGACTCCGTACGCTGCCGCGACGTACTTCTCGCCGGAGCTCACGAGCTGAGCGCCTCGCGCAGCTCGCGCAGGTTCGAGTCGAGGCGCTTCCCCAGCAGCTCGATGCGATACAGCGTGTAGGCGAGCGTCGTGATCGCCACCCACGCGACGCAGAAGGCCAGGAACATCGCTCCGGTCATCTGCGGCCCGTCGCGTGTGAAGACCGTCGGGTGGATCACGTTCTCCGCGAGCCGGATCGCGAGGAAGCTGACCGGAACGAGTACGACGCCGAAGAGCGCGTACACCGCGGAGATGTTCGCGCGCCGCGGGCCCTCCTCGATCGAGAAGCGGAGCATGAAGTAGGCGGAGTAGAAGAGGAAGAGAACCAGGAAGAGCACGAGCTGATCCTCCTCCCAGAGCCACCAGTGGCCCCACGACGCCTTCGCCCAGATCGAGCCGGTGAGCAGCGTCAGCGAGCCGAAGATCGTGCCTTGGTGCACGGCGACGTAGCTCTCGAGGTCGTAGCGCTCCTCCTTGCGCCAGAGCAGCAGCAATGCCTTCAACGCGCCCCAGCCGAAGCACGCGTACGCGGTCAGCGCGATCGGGACGTGAAAGTAGAAGATCCGCTGCGAGATGCCCTGGTCGGCGTCCTCGGGGGCCACGAAGAACGCGAACACGATCGCGAGCCCGACCAGTCCTGCCGCGACGATCGCGAGGACGGGAACCGGGCTCCTGGAGGCGCTGCTATTCGGAGACGACGTACTCAAAGGACGCCCAGCACAGTATCGCGAAGAGGGCGTCGTACAGACCGAGAAACGCCAGGAAGCGGCCCGGGTCCTCCGAGATGCTCGCGCCGACACCGCCGACGACCAGGGGGATCGCAAGCGGCAGGAAGAGAACGGGCAGCACGAGCTCGCGCGTCCTGCTCGCGGCCGCCATCGCGGCGAGCAGCGTTCCCACCGCGCAGATCCCCACGTTCGCGAGGACGACGCCGGCCACGGTCTCCCAGCCGATCGGCGAGAAGAACGCGGCGAACGCAGGCAGCGCGACGACCGCGATCGCGGCGAGGAAGACGAACACGGCGAGCGACTTGCCGAGCCAGATCGCACTGCGGTCGCAGGGTGCGAGCACGAGTCCCTCGAGCGCGCCGCTCTCCCGCTCGGGCGCCCACGCCCGGGCGAGCCCGAGCAGCGCCGTGAAGACGAGCGCCACCCACAGCAGCCCCTGCGCGGCGACCTCGTCCGCGCCCGCCGGCAGCGCGAAGTGGAAGACCACGAGCGTCGAGACGACGAAGAGCAGCATTGCCGGCAACGTGTCGCGCGCGCGCAACTCGAGGCGGAGGTCCTTCTGCGCCAGCGCCGCGACGTCCGAGAAGTAGCTCATGCGAGCGCCACCCTCGCGGTGGCGAGCGGGTCGACGCGGAGAGGGTCGTGGGTCGAGAGCAGCACCGTGCGCGTGCCCGCGAGCTCGGCCAGGAGCCTGTCGAGCAGCTCCGCCCCGTCGGCGTCGAGCGCCGTGAACGGCTCGTCGAGCACGAGCAGCTCTGGATCGTGGAGCAGTGCACGGCAGAGCGCGAGGCGCTGAAGCATCCCGCGCGAGTAGGAGCTCGCGCGCTCGTTCCGCGCCTCCCAGAGCCCGAAGCGCTCGAGCAGCATGCCGACCCGCTCGCGGCGCTCCGGCACCCGGTAGAGGCGGCCGTAGAGGTCGAGGTTCTCGACCGCGGTCAGATCGCGATAGACGAGCGGCTCGTGCCCGAGGAAGCCGAGATCCGCCCGATCGGCGTCGACCTCGAGCCGGCCGGCCGTGGGCGCGGCGAGGCCGGCTACGAGCCGGAGGAGCGTCGTCTTGCCCGATCCGTTCGCGCCCGTGACGACGACGAACGCGCCGCGGGCGACGGTGAGGTCGACGGGCCGGAGCGCCCGCTTGGCGCCGTAGCGCTTCTCCAGCGCCCGGGCGGCGATCAACGTGTCAGCGCGTCGGCCAGCACGAAGCCGAGGAAGACGATGCTGATCACGCCGTTGACGGTGAAGAAGGCCGCGTCGAGGCGCGCCAGATCGCCGGGCCGCACGAGCGAGTGCTCGTAGGCGAGCAGGCCGGCGGCGGCCGCGACCCCGAGCCAGTAGAGGACGCCGACGTCGAGCGCGAGCCCCGCGACGACGAGCAGCGCGACCGTGCCGGCATGCAGCACGCGGGCGCCCGCGAACACACCGCGCTCGCCGAACCGCACCGCCCACGAATGCAGTCCGGACGCCCGGTCGTGCTCGAGGTCGAAAAGCGAGTAGAAGAGATCGAAGCCGGCGACCCACAGCCCGACCGCGCCTCCGAGCGCCCAGGCCTGCCACGGCAGCGCGCCGGTCAACGCCACCCACGCGCCGACCGGCGCGAGCCCGAGCGAGGCGCCCAGCCAGAGGTGGCAGAGCCACGTGACGCGCTTCAGGTAGGGGTAGACGACGAAGAGCACGACCGGGATCGGCCAGAGCCAGCGTACGAGCGGGTCGAGCTGGAAAACGGCGACGAGGAACACTGCGAGCGCTGCGGCGCAGAGCGCCAGGACCTGCGGCCGGCTCAGGGCCCCCGCAGGCAGCTCGCGCGAGGCCGTGCGCGGGTTCCGTGCGTCCACCTCCGCGTCGATCAGCCGGTTCAGCGCCATCGCGAGCGTGCGGGCGCCGACCATCGCCACGGTGATCCAGAGGAGGTCGCGGGCGGGCGGGATCTCACCCCACGCGAGCAGCGCCCCGACATAGGCGAACGGGAGCGCGAAGACCGTGTGCTCGAGCTTGACGAGCGACGCAAAGCGACGCGGCAACCCGATCGCGGCGTCCGTCACGCGCGCCCCCTCAGGTCTTGCTCGCTCACGTCTGGCGGTGCGCGGTCTGCTCGTCCGCGAGCAGGCCCACGGCGTGCTCGAGGGCGGGCCGCAGCACCGCGAAGCCGTCGCGACAGCCGCCCGGAGAGCCCGGCAGGTTGACGACGAGCGTGCGTCCGTGCACGCCGGCGACCCCTCTCGAGAGAAGCGCGTGAGGAGTCTTCGTCAGCGAGTCGGCGCGGATCGCCTCGGCGATTCCCGGCGCCTCGCGGTCGATCACCGAACGCGTCGCCTCCGGCGTCACGTCGCGCGGCGCGACGCCGGTGCCGCCCGTCGTCAGCACGACGTTCGCCTCGCTCGCGAGCTCGAGGATCGCCGCGGCGATCTCCCCCGCCTCGTCGGCGACGACGCGGCGCTCGACGTCGTAGCCATCGCTCGCGAGCAGGCCCGCGAGCAAGTCGCCGCTCGTGTCCTCGCGCGTTCCGGCGACGACGCCGTCCGAGACGGTCAGGACCGCGGCCCTCACACGGCCTCTTTCGTCTTCTCGACCAGCACGACGTCGGTGACCGTCATTCCCTTGTCGATCGCCTTCGCCATGTCGTAGACGGTCAGCGCAGCGATCGCGGCGGCCGTCAGCGCCTCCATCTCGACCCCCGTCTGCGCCGTCGTCTCCGCCACGGCGCTGATCTCCACCCGTTCGGCTCCCACCTCGAGCGACACGTCGACGTACGAGAGCGGCAAGGGATGGCACAGCGGAATCAGGTCGCTCGTGCGCTTCGCCGCCATGATCCCGGCGAGCTGGGCCGTCGCCAGAGCGTCGCCCTTCGGCAGGTCGCGCAGGCGCCGCGCGGTCTCGGCAGCCATCGTCACGGTCGCCCGTGCCACCGCCCGCCGGCGTGCCAGCGGCTTGGCGCCGACGTCGACCATCTGGATCGCACCGGACTCGTCGACGTGCGACAGGCTCGGTGTCGGCTCGCTCGACGGCCGCATCGTACTGACCCGGTCGATGTCGGCGAGCTGCGCAGCCGACCTAGGCCTCGAGGTCGTGGTCGAGCGCACGTGTCTCGCGGATCGCGGCGGCCCGGTCGGCGGCGCTCGGCGCTCGGCAAAGTCAGCGCCTGCTCGAGCGCGGCGACGTGCCCGTCGAGATCCAACGGGTCGACCGGAATCGACCCATTCGCCAAACTCCTCGAACGCTCCGGCGTTTACGGATAAGACAACGACTCCGTCACGCGTGTTGACGAGCGAGGCCTCCTTCGCGACGAGATTCAGACCGTCCATCACCGCGTTCACGAGCAGCACGTCGAACTGCTTGTAGGCCGCAACCGATTGCGGGAAGTCGTCGGCGATCCGCAGCTCGAGCGCTCCCGAGTAGCGGCCTCGACTGCTGCGGCAGCCCGCTCGATCCTCGCGCGCTACTCGACGTACTCCGGGATCGACTGCCGCGAGGGATCGAGCAGGGCGAGCATGCGGACGCGGCCGCGCAGGTCCGGGCGCCGGTCGAGCAGACAGCCCGAACGCCTCGAGCCCCCGCGACCACGTTCTTGGACGGATCCGTCCGGTCGACGCGCACGATCAGCTGCTCGGGACGGTTCGCGACGAGCTCGCGCTCTCGCTCGAGTACCGCCGCGCTCTGCGCGAGCGCCTCGAACTCGGCCACGTCGACCGAGATCGGGTGCGCCGTCACGCGCGTTCCGTCCACGGGCAGGCCGAGCTCGTGCACAGGACGCGAGGAACGCCGCGCGCCAGCGCTCCGTGTGAAAGCTGACGACGTCGTTCGCGAGGAGCCCGTCGTGCATCGGCTCGAGCGATGGACGGAGGCAGGACGCGCCAGTCGGCGGGCCGACCCACGGAATGTGGACGAAGTGGGCGAGCAGCGCGTGCGGGCGCTGCCGGCGCACGAGCCGCGGCGCCACGTACAGGTGGTAATCGTGCAGGTAGACCGCCGCGCCCGGGCGCAGGTCGAGCTCCTCGATCACCGCGTCGGCGAACGCCGCGTTCACAGGGCACGTAGCCCTCGTCCCAGGCGGCGTTCAGCGTCGACGCCCGGCGCGTGCTTCAGCTCCCACAGCCCGTGCTGGACGAACCACAGCGACGGGTTTGCGGCGACGTTGTAGTAGAGGTCGTAGGCCGCCGGGTCGTGCGCGACGAGCCGCATGCGGTAGCTCGAGCCGTCGGCCGAGCGTTCCTCGACCGCACCCCCGCGGCCACTCGACGCTCCTCTTCGGTGACGGCGCTCGCGATCCAGGTCACGTCGTGCCGGGAGGCGAGCGAGCGCAGCGCCGTGACCAGCCCGCCCGCGCCGCGCCTGACGATCCGCCCGCCGTCGGCGTCGAGGTCGTAGCCGACCGGGCCTCGGTTGGAGACGACGATCAGCTCGCGACGGCCGGCCACGAGGCGAGCCTAACCGGGACGGTTCAGCAGCTTCACGAAGCGGAGGCGCGAGCCGCGGCCGTTGCCGTTGCCGCCGATCTCCACCTCATCGGCGATCGAGCGGATGATCGCGATCCCGAGCCCGCCCTCGGACAGGGCCTCACTGTCGACAGCCTGCCCGACGCCTTCCGGCTCGAACCCTGCGCCGTCGTCCGCGACCTCGACGACGAGCCGGTCGGGCCGCAGCTCGAAGCTGATCTCGACGTGGCCCTCGCCGTCGCCGTAGGCGTGTCGAACCGAGTTGGAGCAGGCCTCGGTGAGCGCCAGCTTGAGATCGGCGAGCGTATCGGGTGCCAGCGGCGCGAACACGGGAGAGACCCGTCAGCGCGAGCCGGGACAGCGTGATGTACTCCGGCTTGGCCGGGATGATCAGCCGAACCGTCCTGCCGTCGCGGCCCTGCTGGCGTCACCGCCGAGTCTTCGCTCACCTTGCTCAACCTCTCTGAATCTTCTGCAGAACCTCGCAACTCTGCCGGGTCTCTCGCTTGTATACCGCAGTCGAGCGGCGCCTAAACGGAACGGCTACGGGTTCGGGTTCGGGGCGCTCGGTCAGCTCACGCGGACGTCTCCGCGCTTGCCCTTGCCGCCGCGGAGCAGCGTCGATCGCGACGATCTGCCCGGGACGGAGCCGATTCGGTGACGATTCGGGCAACGTCGTCTGCGCGCTCGACCGCCTCCCCGGCCAGGGCGACGATCACGTCACCGCCGACGGGTACCGGCGAGCCATTGAAGAGCTCCTCCTTCCTCGAGCCGCGCAGGCCAGCGCGAGCGGCAGGCGAGCCCGCGAAGGCCTCCTCGATGATCGCGCCGCGCTCGGCGCCGAGCTCGTAGCTGCGGGCGAACGCGGGGGTGACGTCCTGGGTCGTGATCCCGATGTAGGCGTAGGCGCACCCGACCGGTCGAGATCAGCTGCTCCATCGAGCGGCGGGCGGAGTTGATCGGGATCGCGAAGCCGACGCCCTCGGCGTTCCCCGAGTCGGAGCGGATCTGCGCGTTGATCCCGATCACGCGGCCGCGGGCGTCGAGCAGCGGGCCGCCGGAGTTGCCGTGGTTGATCGGAGCGTCGACCTGGATCGCGTTCGAGACGTTGTAGCGCGAGGTCAGGGACGGTATCGAGCGCGAGACCGCGGAGACGACCCCTACCGCGAGCGAGTTCTCGTTCCCGAACGGACTGCCGATCGCCGCCACCGGCTCGCCGACGACGACGGCGCCGGAGTCGCCCAGCGGCAAGGGGTCGACCGTGTGGTCCTCGCGGATCGACCTTGATCACACCGGTGTCGTTGAAGAGATCCCAGCCGACGATCTCCGCCGGCAGCCGGTCGCCGTCGGCGAAAACGACATACACGCTCGACGCACCGCGCACGGGCTCGCTCGCCGCCTCGCCGGAGCTCGTGATCACGTGCGAGTTGGTCAGCACGTGACCGTCGTCGGAGACGATGAAGCCTGACCCCTGGGCGCGGCCGCCACCGTCGAAGAGCGCGTAGATCGTGACGACGCCGGGCGTGCTGCGAGCGTAGATCCGCGCTGGGTTGAAGTCGAGCCGACGAGCGACGAGGCCGTCCGCGGCCGGAGCCGACGCCTCCGCGCCGGCTGCGTCTCGACGACCACCGTGCCGACGGAGCGTCGTCGCCGTCCGACCCAGCCGGCGGCGTTGCCGACGAGCAGCGTGGACGGCGGAGCCGAGAGCTGCAGCGACCAGAGCGACAACAGCGATTGCCCCGGCGCGCATGCGGCCACTGTAGCCGCCGTCCGCACGCGTTTTCACGTGAAAACGCTGGTCGGCTCCTCGGCGTGCTCGCGCACCGCGGCGGCGCGCGCCCACGGTCACGACCGTCCTGCCCGGCTGCGAGTCGATGCTGACGTCGCCGCCCATCAGCGTCGCGAGCTCGCGCGCGATCGCGAGCCCGAGGCCGCTGCCGGACGCAACGTCGCCCTCGACGCGGTAGAAACGGTCGAAGACGTGCGGCGCGCTCTCCGGCGAGATCCCGGGGCCGTCGTCCCCGACCGAGAGCAGCGCACGCCCGGCTCCGGCCACGCGCGCACGACAACGTGCGTGCCGGGCGGCGTGTGGACGAGGGCGTTGTCGACGAGCGCGCGGCCCGCCTGCAGCACGCGCAGCTCGTCCGCCTGCGCGACCGGCTCGCCCTCGACCTCGACCGCGAGCCCGTCCCCGCGCCGCTCGGCCAGCACGCCGAACTCCTCCGCCAGCGTCTGCGCGACGATGCCGAGGTCGACGGGCTCCCAGCTCACGTGCATCCGGCCGGCGTCCAGCCGCGAGAGGTCGAGCAGATCCGTGGCGAGCTTGGCGAGGCGGTCGACCTGCTCGCGCATCGTGACGAGGAACTCGCGGCGGGTGTCGTCGTCGAGTTCCTCGTCGGCCATCAGCTCGAGGAAGCCGCCGAGCGAGAAGAGCGGCGTGCGCAGCTCGTGCGACGCGTTTGCGATGAACTCGCGCCGGGCGCGGTCGAGGTTCTCGAGCCGGAGCCGCATGCGCTCGAAGGCGGCCGCGAGCTCGCCCAGCTCGTCGTTGCCGTCGTCCACGACCGGCTCGTCGAAGCGACCGCTCGCGATCCGCTCGGCGGCCCGCTCCAGCCGGCGGATGCGGCGCGCATGCACCGTCGCGCCCAGATAGCCCAGAAGAACGGCGAGGACGAGGGCGATCAGACCGCCGACGAGCAGACGGCGCTCGATGAAGTCGACGCTCGCCAGCTGCTCGGAGAGCGGGCTGACGAGCAGGAAGACGAGGGGCCTGCCGTCCCGGCGCAGCGGCACGGCGACCTCGGCGAAGCGCGTTCCGGCGCGGGTTACGACCCCGCGCTGAACGCGCGACGAGGCCGTGGCCCGCTCGGCCAGGACGTCACGCTCGACGTCCACCGAGCGCGTGAGCCGAGAGTCCGCCACAACGGAGAGCGCCGGCGGATCCGCCACCAGGACGTCATAGATGACGACCCGAACGTTGAGCACCTCGGCGCCGGAATCCGAGCACTCCTGCCAGGGGAACTCCAGGCCCTCGATGCACGCACCCACGGTGGCGGCATCGCGGTCGAGCTGGTCGAGCTTCGCGTCCACGAGCCGGGCTTCGAGCGTCGGCACGACGATCAGGTACGCGACCACGAGCGCGCCCGTGACCACGACCAGCAGTGCGAGCGCGAGCCGGAGGCGGATCCCGCGGATCATCGGTCCGCGGAAGCGGTACCCGACGCCGCGCACGGTGAGGATCAGCGCAGGATCGCGCGGGTCGCTCTCGATCTTCTCGCGCAGATGGCGAACGTGGACGTCGATCGTGCGCGGCTCACGGTAGTCCGCGCCGCCGCGCAACCGCTCGAGCAGCTGGCGCCGGGAGAAGACGCGGCCGGGCGACGAAGCGAGGACGCGGAGCAGCTCGAACTCCACGAACGTGAGCTGTACCTCCTCGCCGCGGACCGCGACGGTGCGGCGGGCGATGTCGATCCGGACGTCCGCCTCGGCGATCAGCTCGTCGCCTGCGTCCGGGTCGGCCGTCCGTGGCGTCGCGGCCCGTCGCAGCAGCGCGCGTACCCGGCTGCGGAACTCACGGATCGAAAACGGCTTCGTGATGTAGTCGTCGGCACCGAGCTCGAGGCCCAGCACCTTGTCGAGCTCGTCGTCGCGCGCAGTGAGCATGATGATCGGCACCGAGCTGCCGGCCCGGAGGCGCTTGCAGACTTCGAGCCCGTCGAGCTTGGGCAGCATCAGGTCGAGGACGACGAGGTCGAATGTCGCCTCGGCGAAGCGCTCGAGCGCCTCCTCGCCGTCGCGCGCAGCCACGACGCGAAAGCCGTCACGCTCCAGCGGATAGGTGAGGAGCTTCTGCACCGCGTCCTCGTCGTCGACGAGCAGGATCGTGGCCGGATCCGGCATAGACGCATGGTACGGGCGGAAATGGACGGGAGCCGACCCACCCCTCGCCTACACTGACGCTCGTCTATGGCGCCGCCTCGCCCCCCGGCTCAACGCGGGCCGGCCGGAACCGGCAAGCGGCCGCGCCGCGTCTTCGCCGAGCGGCCGATCAACGCGCGCACCGTGCGAGGCACCTGGCTCCTCGTGGCGCTCCCGCTCCTGCTGGCGGCTTTCACCGTCGGTCGGCCGCAGCCGCTGCCACCGCCGGCGCTCCCGCCCGCATTCGACGGCGAGACGGCCACGGCGCTGGCCAGGGAGCTCGCGCGCGACTATCCGGACCGCTCCCCGGGCACCGCCGGCGCGCTCGGGGCGGCGCAGTGGTTCTCGGAGCAGCTGGGGCTGTACGGCTTCGAAGCCGAGACCGACACGTTCACGGCGACGATCCCGGGCCGCGGCGAGATCGAGCTTCAGAACCTCGTCGCGGTCGCCGAGGGCCCGTCGCCGAGCGCGATCGTCTTCCTCGCCCACCGCGACAACACCGGCTTTGGCCCCGGGGCAAACGACAACGCCTCGGGGACGGCAGCGCTCGTCGAGCTCGCTCGTGCCTACGCCCCGGTTGCGGGCGCCGGCGGCGTCCAGGCGCGACCGAACCACGATCTGGTCTTCGTCTCGACCGACGGCGGTGCTTTCGGCGCACTCGGCGCCGCTCGGTTCGCCGCGACGTCGCCGTATGCCGAGGATGCGCTCGCAGTGATCAGCCTGGACGCGATCGGCGGCGCCGGCGCGCCGCGAATCGACATCGCGGGCGATCTACCGCGATCGCCGTCGGCTTCATTCGTGCGCACCGCCGCCGTCCGCGTCCTGGAGGAGTCCGGCCAGGAACCGCGCCGGACCGGCGCGCTCTCCCAGCTCCTGACGCTTGGCTTTCCGTTCACGCTCGGCGAGCAGGGCCCGCTCGTTGCTCTGGGCGTGCCGGCCTTGACGCTGAGCACCGCCCAGACCGAGGCTCCACCGGCAGCTCGAGGCGTCGCCGCTCGACCCGGCCCGGCTCACCGAGCTGGGACGCGCCGCGCAAAGCCTGCTCGGCTCGCTCGACACCGGACTCGAGCTGACGCGCGGAACGACGACCTACGTCTACCTCGGGCGCCGGATCGTGCTCGGCTGGGCGGTGCAGCTGGTGCTGATCGCCGCACTGCTCCCCTTTGCGATCGGCGCGACCGACCTCTTCGCACGCTGTCGCCGGCGGCGGATCCCGTTGCTGGCCGCCGGCAGGAGCCTGCGCAGTCGGTTCGCGTTCTGGGCGTACGCCGGGGTGCTTCTGCTCGTCGCCTCGAAGCTCGGCCTCTTTCCGGACGGAACCGCCGGTCGCCCGCTGCCGCCGGACGCGCCGGGCGTCGGAGAGCCGCCTGTGCTGGGGCTCGCGCTCGTGGTCGCGCTCGTGGTCGGCGGCTGGCTGCTCGGCCGGGAACGGCTGATCCCGCAGCGAGCCGCCTCGGTCGAGGAGACCCTGGCCGGCTACACGGTGGCGCTCCTTGCGCTCGGGCTGATCGCGCTCGTCGTCGTTGCGACGAACCCGTTTGGGCTCGTCTACCTCCTGCCCTCCCTCTATGCGTGGCTCTGGCTGCCGCAGGTCTACGACGCGCATCGCGCGGTCCGTGGCGCACTCGTGCTCGCCGGCTTCGCGGGGCCGCTCCTGCTCGTCGTCTCGTTCGCCGGGAGCACCGGGCTCGGCGTCGAGACGCCGTGGTATCTGCTCTCGCTGCTCGCGTCGGGCTACGTCCCCCTCGCCGTCGGCGCGCTCGGGCTCGCCTGGCTCGCAGTTGCCGCACAGCTGGCGGCGCTTGCGGCCGGCCGCTACGCCGCCTATCCCGACGAGAGCCAGCGGTCGAGCCGGCGTACCCTCGCGAGAAACCGGCGGCGACCGGTCGCCGAACGGGCTGCCCGCGAGGGTTGACCCGAAGCTACCGGCCCTCGAGCGTCGGATGCGCGTCATACCTGCTTGCCGACGGCGGCGAGGCGATCGTCGTCGATCCGCGCTGGGACGTCGACATCTACGTCGAGCTGGCTGCCAAGGCCGGCGCCCGCATCGTGCACGTGGTCGAGACGCACGATCACGCCGATCACGTCTCCGGCCGCGGCCGGCTGGCGCGCCGCTCGCGGTGCGCTCGCCCATCGCCCGTACCGCGCGGGTGATCCCGCGGCGCAGCTGCGCCCCGGCGACGAGCTGCGCGCCGGGCGCATCCACATGAAGGTCATCGCGACGCCTGGGCATCGCCCCGAGCACATCTCGCTGCTCGTCTGCGACGGCGGACGCGACGAGAACGCCTGGTGCCTGCTGGCCGGCGACTCGCTGCTCGTCGGTGACGTCGCCCGCCCTGATCTCGCCGTGGCCCCGAGGACGGCGCCCGCGAGCTGCATGCCAGCGTGCAGCGCATCCTCGGCCTCGGCGACCACGTCGAGCTGTGGCCCGCGCACGTCGGCGGCTCGCTGTGCGGCGGCGGCTGCCTGAGCGCGAAGACGAGCTCGACGATCGGCTTCGAGCGCCGCGCCCAGGCTGCGACCGCACTCGATGCCGACGCGTTCGTGGCGGCGATCGCCACCCGCACCCCGCCCAAGCCCCCGAACATCGCCCGCATCGTCTCGCTCAACCAGGGCCCGCTCGACAGCGAGCCGCCGACGCCCGCGCTGCTCGACGCGGCCGGCACTGCGGCGCGCCGTCGCGCGTGGCGCCACCGTGCTCGACGTGCGTCCCGCGGCCGCGTTCGAGGCCGCGCATCTGCGCGGCGCGCTCGCGCTCGGCACCGGCGCCGAGCCGCGCCACGCGGGTCGGATGGACGGTCGACCCCGATGCGCCGCTCGTGATCGTCGGTGAGGACGTCGCCGCCGCCGAGCGCTTCGCCCGCGCGCTGCATGCCGTCGGGCTGTGGTGCGTCGAAGGCGTCGCCGCCGGCGACCCTGCGGCGTGGCGGGCGGCCGGCTGCGCGCTTGCCGCGACGCCCGCCTGGCGCGTCGACGAGCTCGCCGGCGCGCTGCGCTGCGAGCGCCGTGACGCTGTCGACGTCCGCGACCGCAACGAGTACGAAGCCGGCCACGTGCCGGGCTCGCTGAACGTGCCGCTCAGCGTCCTCGGTGACGGCCGCGACGGCGTGCCCGCGCAGCAGGGCCGGCTCGCGGTCGCCTGCGCGATGGGTCCGCGCGCCGCTCTCGGCGCGAGCCTGCTGCGGCGCGCCGGCCATCGCGACGTCGTGCACGTCGCCGGTGGCGGCATCCCCGACCTGCCGGCGCATCGGCGTGGGGCTCGAGATCGGTCGGATGGCGTTCGAGATGGCGGCCTGATGCGCGCCCAGGCACGGCCCCGCGCCGCGCACGTCGCCGCGCTTCGAGTCGCGCGATCCCGGTCGCCGACGTCGCCGATGCCACGCCGCTGAACGCACTGCTGCTCGAAGACATGCCGCTCGAGGCGCATTTCCGCCGCGACCACTTTCCCGCGCCGGACCTCGAGCCCGCGCGAGTGGGTGCTCGAGGTCGGCGGCGCGGTACGCCGCCCGCTGCGCCTCGACCTCGCCGCGCTGCAGGCGCTCGGCGCGCAGACCGAGCGCGTCGTGCTCGAGTGCGCCGGGCACCGCCGGACCGAGTACGAGCCTGCGGTGCCGGGCCTCACCTGGGCGGAGGGCGCGGTCGGCGAGGCACGCTGGACCGGTGCGCCGCTGGCGGCGATCCTCGAGCGCGCCGGCGTGCTGCCCGGCGCCTGCTCCGTCGTGCTTGAAGGCGCCGACGCGGGACCGTTCGAGGGCCGCGACGGCGATCATCCCTTCGCTCGCGCGCTGCCGCTGGACAAGGCGCGGGCTCCCGAGACGATGCTCGTCTGGGAGGTCAACGACGAGCCGATCACGGTGCGCCGCGGCGGGCCCGTGCGCGCGATCGTGCCGGGCTGGTACGCGACGGACTCGATCAAGTGGCTCGCACGCATCACCGTCCTGGACCGCGAGTTCGACGGCCCGTGGGAGCTCGACGACTACCGGTTGCGCGCACCCGGCGAGAGCGGTCCCGGCGAGCGCATGACGACCATGCCCGTCCACGCGCTCGTCGTCGAGCCGCGCACGCTGCGACGCCCCGCCGGAGGGGCCCGGCGACGGTGCGCGGCGTGGCGTGGGGCGGCGAGGGCGGCATCGACCGCGTCGAGGTCCGGATCGACGGCGGCCCCTGGCGCGCCGCCGAGCTCGCGCCGTCACGCGGGCCCTACGCGCGCCGCTTCTGGTCTGCGCCGTGGATGGCGAGCGCCTGGCCGTCACCACATCGAGGTGCGCGCGACCGACGCGGCGCAGCGCCGCCAGCCCGACGAGGTCCGCTGGAACCCGGGCGGCTACGCGAACAACGCCGTGCACGGCGTCTGGGTGTCAGTCGACGCCGACTGACAGCACCGTGCGCCGGGCCCGGGCCGGCGGCCCGGACCGCTTGGCCGTCTACGCCGTCGCGTCGGCGGCCACCGGCGACGGGATCACCGTGGCGGCCGGCGCACCGCCGCGTGCGCCGTCGCGCGCGGCGCGCTTCTGGAGGCGCCCGAACAGCACGATGCCGAGGACGAGGCCGATCGTCGTCGGGACACCCCACACGATGCCCTGACCGAGCTGCGTCGCGATCGGTCCCGGGCAGGCGCCCGAGACGCCCCAGCCGATGCCGAACAGCACGCTGCCCGACGACGTGGCGTCGCTCGGGCTTGATGGTCTCCCACTGGACGCGCTCGCCGGTGAGCAGCGCCTTCGGCGCGCGGCCTGCGCAGGATCGCCAGCCCCGCGACGGCCGTGAACATCGCGGTCGCGAAGAAGAGGAACAGGTAGGGGTCTCTGGAACAGCAGGCCCTCGCGGATGATCTCCGGGCTCGTCATGCCCGACCACGACAGGACGGCGCCGAAGACGACGCCGATGAGGGCTGCGGCGATGCGCGTGCTCATGAGATCAGGGCCTCCGTGATGACGGTGACGACGATGCCTGTCGCGAAGAACGTCATCGTGGCGACAAGGCTCGCGGGCGACAGCATCGCGTTGCCGCTCAGCCCGTTGCCGGACGTGCAGCCGCCGGCGATCTTCGTGCCGAGGCCGATGAGCACCCCGCAGGCGAACAGGATCGCGACGATGAGCGATCGTGCCGCTGGTCCCGCTGAAGGTGTCGGTCAGCCAGCCGTAGCCGTGGAAGTCCGGGCCGCCCGCGATGAGCGCGAAGGCCGTCGCGCCGGCGATGAGGCCGAGCAGCATCCAGCCGAACGGGCCGAACGAGAGGCGGCGCGCGCCGATCGTCGTGACGACGTCGGACCACCCGCCCATGACGCCGAGCCGCAGGTTCATGAGCCAGCGCATCGCCACGACGCAGAGGCCGAGGAGCGGTCCGCCTATCCACCACGGAAGCTGCGAGTGAAGCATGGTCGTCCCCTATCGAAAACAGCCGATTGCCGATCAAGTTTATCCAGATGCGACGGTGAGGTGCTGCGCCGGCGCGTGCCGCCGGCGACGAGCTGCGCGTAGCGGCCGTCCTGGGCCATGAGCTCGTCGTGCGTCCCGCGCTCGGCGATCCGCCCGTGGTCGAGCACGACGATCTCGTCGGCGTCGCGGATCGTCGAGAGCCGATGGGCGATCGCGATCGTCGTACGGCCCTCGGCGAGCCGGTCGAGCGCCTCCTGGACGGCGCGCTCGGTCTCGGAGTCCAGCGCGCTCGTCGCCTCGTCGAGCACGAGCACGGGCGGGTTGCGCAGGATCGTGCGGGCGATCGCGATGCGCTGCTTCTCGCCGCCCGAGAAGCGATAGCCGCGCTCGCCGACGACCGTGTCGTAGCCCTCGGGCAGCGAGGCGATGAGCTCGTGGATCTGCGCGGCGCGCGCGGCCTCGACGAGCTCCTCGTCGGTCGCCTCGGGCCGCGCGAAGCGCAGGTTCTCGGCGATCGTCGCGTGGAAGAGGTAGGTCTCCTGGGAGACGAGCCCGACGGTCGCGGCCAGCGAGGCGAACGACAGGTCGCGCACGTCGACGCCGTCGATCGTGACGCGGCCGCCGGTGACGTCGTACAGGCGGGCGACGAGATAGCCGAGCGTCGTCTTGCCCGAGCCGGTCTCGCCGACGATCGCCGTCGTCGTGCCCGGCGCGACGACGAGGTCGACGCCGGCGAGCGTCTGGGCGCCCTCGTCCTCGTAGCGGAAGCGGACGTCCTCGAAGCGCACCTCGCCGCGGATCCTTCCGTCCCGCTCGCCCCGCCGTCGCCGAGCGTGACGGGCGCGGCGCGCTCGGTGATCTCGACCGGCAGGTCGAGGTACTCGAAGATCCGATCGAACAGCGCGCGCGAGGTCTGGATGTCGATGCCGACGTTCAGCAGCGAGCCGATCGGAAACAGCAGCCGCGTCTGCAGCGTCGTGAACGCGACGACCGTGCCGATCGTGATCGCCGACGAGCCGTCGGCGATCGTGAAGCCGGCGAACAGGTACACGAGCGCGGGCATGATCGAGAAGCTCATCTGCACCGTCGACATCCGCCAGCGGCCCGCCATCCGCGACTGCACCTCGAGCTCGGCGAGGTGCGCGGACTCGGCGGTGAAGCGCTGCGCGAGCTCCTCGGAGCGGCCCATCGTCTTGCCGAGCAGGATGCCCGAGACCGAGAGCGACTCCGAGACGAGCGCGCTCATGTCGGCCAGGCGGCCCTGCTTCTTGGAGGTGATCCGCTTGCGCTCGTTGCCGACGCGGCGCGTCAGCCAGACGAAGAACGGCAGCAGCGCGAGGCTGAAGACCGCCAGGCGCCAGTCGAGCAGCAGCATCGCGACGATCGTCGCGAGCACGGTCGTCGCGTTGGAGACGATCGACGTCGCGGTCGACGTGACGACGTTCTGCACGCCGCCGATGTCGTTGGCGATCCGCGACTGCACCTCGCCGGTGCGCGTGCGCGTGAAGAAGGCGAGCGACAGGCGCTGCAGGTGGCGGTAGACGGCGGCGCGCAGGTCGTGCATGACGCGCTGGCCGACGAGGTTCGACAGCCACGTCTGACCGACGCCGATCACGCCGGTGGCGATCGCGATGAAGATCATCCCGCCGACGAGCCAGCCCAGCAGCGTCGTGTCGCCGTCGGGGATCGCCGTGTCGAGCACGTCGCGCAGCAGAAACGGCGTGACCATGCCGAGGCCGGCGCTGATCGCGATCAGCCCGAGCACCGCGCCGAGTCGCGCCTTGTACGGGCGAAAGAGGGCGGCGATGCGGCGTGTCTGCGGACTGAACATGGACGCACCAGTGTAGATGGTTGCGCATGCAACTACAAGCGGCGGGGATACTGGCGCCGTGCCCTCCGAGCCCGCGCTCTTCGCGTTTGACGGCGTCAGCGTCGGCCCGCCCGGCGCGCGCCGGCTCGACGGCCTCGATGCCCGCCTGCCGCCCGGCGGGCTGACGGTCGTCGCCGGCCCGTCGGGCTCGGGCAAGTCGACGTTGCTGCGGCTGTGCAACCGCCTGGAGGTGCCGAGCGAGGGCGTCGTCCGCCACCGCGGCGCGGACGTCGCAGCAGCGCGACCCGCTTGAACTGCGTCGCGAGGTCGCGATGGTCTTCCAGCGCCCGGTGACGTTCGCCGGCAGCGTGCTCGACAACCTGCGCGAGGCCGATCGCGACTGCGACGACGAGCGTGGCGCCGAGCTGCTCGAGCGCGCCGGCCTGCCGACGAGCTTCCTCGAGCGCGACGCCGGCGAGCTGTCCGGCGGCGAGGCGCAGCGCGCCTGCCTCGCGCGGGCGCTCGCGACCGATCCGCAGCGTGATGCTCATGGACGAGCCGACGTCCGCGCTGGACGCCAAGGCCACGGCGGTGCTCGAGCAGCTCGCCCGGCAGCTCGTGCGGGACGGCACGCCGCTCGTCTGGGTCACGCACTCACGAGGAGCAGATGCGCCGGCTGGCCGACCACGTCCTGCTGCTCGCCGACGGGCGCGTCGATCGCAGCGGCTCGGCGAAGGAGGTGCTCGGCGATGGATAGCGCTGACGTCGGCTTCGTCGGGCTCGCGGCCTCGCTCGTGCTCGTCGCGGTCGCCGTCGCGATCAGCCTGCGCCTGCGGCTGCGCCTGGAGCGCGAGCTCGTCGTGTCCGTCGCGCGCGGGCTCGTGCAGCTGCTCATCGTCGGCGCCGCGCTCGCGTCATCATCGATCCCGAGACGCCGCTCGTGTGGTCCTGGCTGTGGGTCGTCGGGATCGTCGTCTTCGCGGCCGCGACGATCAAGCGCCGCGCGCCCGGCCGTGCCCGGCCTGTTCTGGATCGCTCTCGCCGCCAACGGCGTGACGGCGGTCATCGGCTTCGCGGTCGCCTTCGGCCTCGGCATCTTCCCGATCGCGGGACGACGCTCGTGCCGATCGCGGGGATGCTGATCGGCAACTCGATGAAGTCGGCGATCGTCGTCGCCGAGCGGCTCGTCGAGGCGCTCTCCGAGCAGCGTGCCGAGGTCGAGGCGCGGCTCGCGCTCGGCCAGCCGTGGACGGCGGCGTCGCGGCCGATCGTGCGCGGCGCGCTGCGCACCGCGCTGTCGCCGCAGATCGAGAACACGAAGGCGCTCGGCATCGTCTTCCTGCCCGGCGCGATGACGGGCCTCATCCTGGCCGGCGTCGATCCGTCGACGCGGTCCTCGTCCAGCTCGCGCTCATGTACCTCATCCTCGGCGGTGTCGCGACGACGAGCGGCGGTCACCGCGCTCGGCGTCGGTTCGCCGGCTGTTCACGCCGATCACCGGCTCGTCGCGCTGCCGCGCTCGACGCGCGACACCGGCTGAGCTGCACGTGCGACGATCCGCCCGATGAGCACCGAGGTCACCTCCGCTCGCGGCCGCCGGCTGAACCCGGTCATGCGCGAGGAGGAGACGGTCACCCCGCTGGAGCTCTTCTTCGACCTCGTGTTCGTGCTCGCGTTCACGCAGTGCACGGCGCTGATGGCCAGCGAGCCGACGTGGTCGGGGCTGGCGAAGGGACTGCTCGTGCTCGGCGTGCTGTGGTGGTCGTGGGTCGGCTATGCCTGGCTGACGAGCGTCATCGACCCCGAGGAGGACGCCGTCCGGCTGACGATCTTCGTGGCGATGGCGGCCCTGCTCGTCGCCGGGCTCTGCGTGCCGCAGGCCTTCGGCGACGCGGCGCTGATCTTCGCGCTCGCCTACGCCGTCGTGCGGATCGCGCACATCGCGCTGTTCATGCTGGCCAGCCGCGACGAGCCGAATCTGCGCCAGTCGGTCATCGGCCTCGGGATCTCGACGACGATCGCGAGCGGGCTGCTCGTGGGCGCCTCGTTCGCCGACGGCGCGCTGCAGGGCGCGCTGTGGGCGCTCGCGCTCGTGCTCGACATCGCCGGGCCCGTACTTCTTCGGGGCCGAGGGCTGGCAGCTCAAGGCCGCACCATTTCGCCGAGCGCCACGGCCTGATCGTGATCATCGCGCTCGGCGAGTCGATCGTCGCCGTCGGCGTGGGCGCCGAGCACGGCGTCGATGCCGGCATCGCCCTCGCGGCGATCATCGGGACGGCCGTCGCCGCGGCGCTGTGGTGGCTGTACTTCGATGTCGTCGCGCTCGTCGCGGCGCGGCGGCTCTCGCGCTGCCGAGGCCGGGCGCGAGCAGAACGAGATGGCGCGCGACTCCTACTCGATCCTGCACCTCCCGATGGTCGCCGGCATCGTGCTCGTGGCGCTGGGCATGAAGAAGACGCTCGGCCACGTCGAGGACCCGCTGAAGCTCGTCCCGGCGACCGCGCTGCTCGGCGGCACGCGCGCTGTACCTGCTCGCCCACGTCGCCTTCCGCTACCGCCACATCCGCACGTTCAACACCCGCCGCCTGGGCTGGCCGTGCTGCTCGTGGCCTTCATCGCCGGTGGCGGTCGAGATCCCTGCGCTCGCCACGCTCGCCGTGCTCGCCGCGGCGCTTGCGCTGCTCATCGCGATCGAGACGCACAGCTACGGCGAGTCGCGGCAGTCGCACGCGCCATGAGTTGCGCGAGGAGGGCGGCTGATGCGCGTCGCGGCCGCCGGTCGGGCGCTGACCGCCGGCCGCGCCGGCTCGCCTACCCCTTCTTCGAGGAGCGCGCGGCCTTGACGCGGTCGGTGGCGTTCATCAGCACCTTGCGCAGGCGCACCGCCTCCGGCGTGACCTCGACGCACTCGTCCTCGCGGATGAACTCCAGCGCCTGGTCGAGCGACATGCGCAGGTGCGGGACGAGGCTGACCATCTCGTCGGCGTTGGCGGAGCGGATGTTCGTCTGCTTCTTCTCGCGCACGGCGTTGACGTCGAGGTCGTCGGCGCGCGCGTTGGCGCCGACGATCATGCCCTCGTAGACGTCCTCGCCGGGGCCGACGAACAGCTGCCCGCGCTCCTGCATCCGCATGATCGCGAACGACGCCGTCTTGCCGCGGCGATCGGCGACGAGCGAGCCGGCGGCGCGCGTCTTGATCTCGCCCTGCCAGTTCTCGTAGCGCTCGAAGACGGAGTGCATGATCCCCGAGCCGCGCGTCTCGGTGAGGAACTCCGTGCGAAAGCCGATCAGCCCGCGGGCCGGCACGAGGTACTCCAGGCGCACCCAGCCGGTGCCGTGGTTGACCATCTGCTCCATGCGGCCCTTGCGCAGCGCCATCAGCTGGGTGACGGTCCCGAGGTAGTCGTCCGGGATGTCGATCGCGAGCCGCTCGATCGGCTCCTGCAGCTTGCCGCCGACGGTCCGCGTGACGACCTTCGGCTTGCCGACCGTCAGCTCGAAGCCCTCGCGGCGCATCGCCTCGACGAGGACGCCGAGCTGCAGCTCGCCGCGACCCTGCACCTCCCACGTGTCCGGCCGCTCGGTCTCGAGCACGCGGATCGAGACGTTGCCGACGAGCTCGGCCTGCAGCCGGTCTGAGATCTGGCGTGCCGTCAGCTTCTTGCCGACGAGGCCGGCGAGCGGCGAGGAGTTGATCCCGATCGTCATCGCCGAGCGCGGGCTCGTCGACCATCACCGGCGGCAGCGGGCGCGGATCCTCGGCGTCGGCGAGCGTGTCGCCGATCGTGATCTCGGGGATGCCGGCGATGGCGATGATCTCGCCCGGCCCGGCCTCCTCGGCCGCGATCCGCGTCATGCCCTCGGTGAGGTACAGCTCGGTGATCCTGACCTGCTTGACGTCCTCGTCGACATGGCGACACCAGGCCACGGTCTCGCCCTTGCGGATCGTGCCGTTGTGCACGCGGCAGAGCGCGAGGCGCCCGACGTAGGCGGACGCGTCGAGATTCGTCACGAGCGCCTGCAGGCCGTGGCCCTCGGTGTACGTCGGGGCCGGCACGGCCGACACGAGCAGGTCCAGCAGCGGACGCAGGTCGCTGCCTTCGACGCCCTGCTTCAGCGATGCCTGGCCGGCGCGCGCGTTCGTGTAGACGATCGGAAACTCGATCTGCTCCTCGTCGGCGTCGAGGTCGATGAAGAGCTGGTAGACCTCGTCGACGACCTCGGTGATGCGCGCGTCGGGGCGGTCGACCTTGTTGATCACGAGGATCACCGGCAGCCGCGCCTCGAGCGCCTTGCGCAGCACGAAGCGCGTCTGTGGCAGCGGGCCCTCCGACGCGTCGACGAGCAGCACGACGCCGTCGACCATCGTCAAGCCGCGCTCGACCTCGCCGCCGAAGTCCGCGTGCCCGGGGGTGTCGACGAGGTTGAGCTTGACCTCCGGCTCGCCCGCCGGCGTGTAGCGCACGGCGGCGTTCTTGGCGAGGATCGTGATGCCGCGCTCGCGCTCCTGGTCCATCGAGTCCATCACGCGATCGGTGAGCGCCTCGTGGGCCGCGAAGACCCCGGACTGGCGCAGCATGGCGTCGACGAGCGTCGTCTTGCCATGGTCGACGTGGGCGATGATCGCCACGTTGCGGATGTCAGAACGGACGGGTTTCGGACCGCCCCGCTCGTCCTCGCTGATCTTCAAGACGGGTGCGGCAGGAGGCATGAACGGGTCCTGACTGAGAGCGGGCATGGCGCATCAGGGTAGTGACCCGCTACCGTTCCGATTTGAACGGCCGGAACCAGTAGGTCCGGCGAAGCAGTGCCAGCGCCCGGTGTCGTTGCCTTGAACAGCATCCTCGGGGTATGCAGCACAACATCCGAGGAGAAACCGGCATGCCAACCGGCACCGTGAAGTGGTTCAGCGACGACAAGGGCTTCGGCTTCATCAGCCCCGACGACGGTCAGAAGGATCTGTTCGTCCATCACACAGGCATCGTGGGCGAGGGCTACCGCTCGCTGGCCGAGGGCTCGAAGGTCAGCTATGACGCCGAGGCCGGCGACAAGGGTCCGAAGGCGGTCAACGTCCAGACGATCTGATCGTCTCGACGGTTCTTCTGAACCACCCGGGGCGGCCGCGCGAGCGGCCGCCCTTTGTTTGCCGCGGCGGCGCGCTACGCGCCCGCGAGCTTCGCCGCCTGGCGGTCCTTGCTGATCTTCACGACGTCCCAGACGAGCCCGAGGCGCTCGAGTGAGCCGATCACGATCGCGCTCGGGTCGAGCATCCGCTCGTACCACCGCAGCCCGTGCGCGGCCGAGGTCGGGAACGCGTGGTGGTTGTTGTGCCACGCCTCGCCGAAGGTCAGCGGCGCCAGCCACGCGAGGTTGCGCGACTCGTCGGCGCTGTCGAAGCGCTTGCGACCGAAGAAGTGGCACAGCGAGTTGATCGAGTAGGTCACGTGGTGCAGCAGCACGATCCGCACCGCGCCGCCCCACAGCAGCCCGGTCAGCGCTGCGCTCAGCGTGCCGCCGAGCGCATAGCCGAGCGCGAACGGCGCGGCCAGCCCGAGCGCGATCCAGAGCAGCGTCGTGCGATCGATGAACCGGATCAGCGGATCGGCGATCAGGTCCGGCGCGTAGCGCTGCTTGTTGGCGCGCTGGGTGTGCAGGAACAGCCAACCCACGTGCGCGTGCGCGAGGCCGCGCAGGGCGCCGCGCAGGCCCTGGCCGTGATCGACGTGCGGGCTGTGCGGATCGCCGAGCTGGTCGGAGAAGGCATGGTGCTTGCGGTGGTCGGCGACCCACGCGGTGATCGGGCCCTCGATCGCCGCGGTCCCGAGGATCGGCGAGGACCGCACGCAGCGGGCGGCTCGTCTTGAACGCCCGGTGCGTGAAGTGGCGGTGAAAGCCGACCGTGATGCCGAGGCCGGTCAGCACGTAGAGGACGCCGAAGACGACGACGTCATGCCAGTGCAGCAGGCTCTGCCACGCCTGCCAGCCGGCGACGCCGAGCAGCAGGAAGGGGACGATCGGTGACGATCCCCGTCACGATGCGATCGAGCCGCTCGTTCGCGCATGGCTCGATGTCCTGCGCGCTTACGGCGGTGGCCGTCGTCAGCCGATCCCTCCGCTCGTGCGGCCCTTCAGCTCGGCGATCTCGAGCGCCATCGCGTCGATCACGGCGTTGAGGTCGCCGACCGCGGTGATGTCGCCCTCGCTCATCATCTCGGTGGCGATGCGGGCCTCCGAGATGCTCTCCTCCAGGCGCGCGAGCGCCTCTTCGATGTGCGTGATGTCCACACGACCGAGCCTACCGCCGGCGGGCGCGGTCAGGCGGCCGCGTGCACAGCGGCACTGAGGTTCGAGCGCGCGCGGATGATGAGCGACTTCGTCGCGGGCACCGTCGTCCGCAGCCGGCGGGCGGTCTCGACGTGCGAGCAGCCGTCGAACTCGCGCAGCACGAGCGCCATCCGCTGGCGCTCGGGCAGGCGGCCGATCTCGGCGACGATCTGGCGCATCTCGTCGCGCTCCTCGGCGCGGCTGGCGGCGTCGATCGTCGGCACCGCGTTGAGCGCGAACTCGTCGTCGAACGCGCTTGCGCGCTGCGGGCCGCGCAGCTCGTCGAGCGCGCGGTTGCGCACGATCATGTACAGCCACGGGCGCAGCGCCATCGGGCGGTCGGTGACGCGCAGGCCGCGGTAGGCGCGCAGGAACGCGTCCTGCACGACGTCGTCGGCGTCGTGGCCGCTGCCGCGCAGCATGCGCCGCGCGAACGCCAGCAGGGCGCCGTGATAACGGCGGTGGATCTCCTCGAACGGGGCGTCGTCACCGGCGCGAAAGCGGGCGACGAGCTCTTCGTCGGTACATGTGGGGAGGGGGACGGCGATCATCGGTGGCTCCTTGCCGGTCGGGCGGTATGAGCACCATCGCCCGATCGGGCCCCAGGCGGGCTTCCCAGGGGTCACACCTCGCACCCTCAGGTGTGAGGTTCCCAGCCCCAGGGCGGCTGTCGACCGCCGGGAGCCGTGGCCGCGCGCACCGCCCGCGCCATGTGGCAAGCTCAGCGTGCGATGCAGCAGGGCGATCAGTCCCCACTCGCCGCGCACGCGGCCACTCCCGCGGAGCTTCGCGAGCGGATCGAGGCCGAGCGCGACGGCACGCCGTTCCTCGTCCTGCGCGACGGCGACGGCGGCCAGCGGCTGTTCGTGCTCGAGCCCGACATGCGCCGCGTCGCGATCGGGCGCAGCGCGGGCAACGACGTCGCGCTGGAATGGGACACCGAGGTCTCGCGCCTGCACGCGGAGCTCGAGTGCCTCGGCGGCGAGTGGACCGTCGCCGACGACGGCCTCTCGCGCAACGGCTCGTTCCTCAACGGGCAGCGGATATCCGGGCGCCAGCGGCTGCGCGACGGCGACGTGCTGCGCGTGGGTCGCACGCAGATCGCCTTCCGCGTGCCCGAGTCGGCGGATTCGAGCCCGACCGTCGCCGCCGGCAGCCGCCCGGTGCTGCCCGAGCTGAGCACGACGCAGCGCGCGGTGCTCGCGGCGCTCTGCCGTCCGTACAAGGACACCGAGCTTGCGACCCCGGCGACCAACCAGCAGATCGCCGACGAGCTCTTCCTGTCGGTCGACGCGGTCAAGGCGCACCTGCGCACGCTGTTCGGCTACTTCGGCGTCCAGCACCTGCCGCAGAACCAGAAGCGCTCCTACCTCGCGATGCGGGCGCTGCAGGACGGCGTCGTGTCGCGGCGCGATCTGTAGTCCGCGCCGCGAGCACCTACCGGAAGAACCGCACGCGCTGCAGGCCGTCGCCGTCGATCAGCGTGAGCCAGACGGCGCGGCCGCGGGAGACATCGAGCGCGAACGGCCGCTGGCCCACATCGATCCGCTCGAGCACCTTGTGCGACTTGGCGTCGATCCGGATCAGCCGGCCGGCTTCCTTGGCCGTCGCCCAGACCGAGCCGCCGCCGACCGTGATGCGCTCCGGGATCGCCTCGATCGGGATGTGCGTCGTCTTCAGGGACCGCGGGTTGATGCGGGTGATCTCGTCGTCGATCGACGAGGCGACCCAGACCGCCCCCTCGCCGACCGCGATCCCCTTCGGGCCGGCGCCGACGGTGATCGTGCGCTGGCTGCCGTCGCTGATGCGGATCCGCGTGACGGTCGCGCTGAAGCGGTTGGTCACCCACACCGCGCCGGCGCCGACGGCGAGGTCCTGCACGCCCGCCGTCGATCGCGATCCGCTGCTGCGTCCGGGCGCTGGGGTCGATCCGCACGATCGACTCCGGCGCGCGGTCCGCATCGCTCGGGTTGCGCACCGCCACCCAGACCGCGCGGGCGCCGGTCGCGACGGCGACGTTGCGACCCGGCTGCGCGACCTCGACCGTCCCTCCGGCCACCCGCCGGCGCGTCTTGGCGTTGATGCGCAGCACGGTCCGGGTGGACTCCTTCGTCACCCAGACCGAGTTGAAGCCGGCGGCGAGCGAGCTGCCGCCGTCGCCGACGTCCAGGCGCCGCCCCGCCTTTGCGGGTCCGTCGCCCGGATCGGCATCGACGAGCGCGATCACGCCGTCGCGTGAGCTCATCGCCCAGACGTAGCCGGCGGCGATCGTGAGGGCGTTGGGACGCGTGAGCATGCCCGGTCATCGGTGGTTCGACGACCGAGGGCCGCAGACGACCGGGCGTACCTGGCGCGGTCGAGCCCGGTCCCTTGGCGTGTCGTCGCCGCCCCCGAGCAGCGCGAGGCCGGCCGCGATCAGGACGAGCGCCGCGGCGCCGGCGCCGAGCAGCGCCCGGCGCGGCCCAGCGCGGCCCACCGGCGCCCGATCGCTGCCGCCTGGCGCGCCGGGCGCGCGCCGCGCTCGGGCGGCGAGACGCGCGTCTCGCCGTCGGGATCGGTCGCGACGGGAGCAGGAAGCGCGGTCGCCTCGGTGTCCTCGCTGCCCGCCGGCGCGGCGGAGCCGCGACCGACGTTGCGCTCCGGCACCGCAGCGGCGCTGCGGCCGGCTGCGCGCAGCGCTGCGCGCCCGAGGTCGCCCGTCGAGGGATAGCGGTCCGACGGATCCTTGGCCAGGGCGCGGGCGACGACGCCCTCGAACTCGGGCGGCACGCTCTCGCTCGGCGGCGGCGCGTTGAGATGCGCCCACAGGGTGGCCTCGTCGCTCTCGCCGGCGTAGGGCGCCTTGCCGGTGAGCGCGTAGACGAGCACGCAGCCCAGCGCGTAGACGTCGGTGCGGGCGTCGATCCGCTCGCCGCGGATCTGCTCGGGGCGCGACGTAGCCGAGCGTGCCGACCCAGCCGCCCGCACGGCTCAGGCCGCCGTCGTCGGTCGTCGCGGCGCGCTTGGTCAGCCCGAAGTCCGTCAGGTAGGCGTGGTCGTCCTCGTCGAGCAGGACGTTCGCCGGCTTGACGTCGCGGTGCACGAGCCCGTGGCGGTGCGCGGCGTCGAGCGCGCCGCCGAGCTGGGCGACGATGTGCGCCGCGCGCTCGGGGTCCAGGTGGTCCTGCGCGCGCACGAGCGCGCGCAGGTCGGGGCCGTCGACGTAGCGCATGACGATGAACAGGACGTCGTCGACCTCGCCCGCGTAGTACACCGGGATGACGTTGGGATGCTCGACCGAGGCCGCGGCCTTGGACTCCGCGACGAAGCGCTTACGGAAATCAGGGTCGTCGGCGAGCGCCGGTGTGATCACCTTCAGCGCGACGGTTCGCTCGAGCCCGAGCTGCGTCGCGCGGTACACGACGCCCATCCCCCCGCGCCCGGCCAGGCCGTCGATGCGGTAGTCGACGAAGACGTCACCTGGCGAGAACTGCGGCATGTACCCCCACTTCTAGCGGTTTGGCGCGCCAACCTTGTGTTGGCCGCCCGCCGCTCGGCCCTATCCCGACCGCGCTGGTAGGATTACGTGCCGTGTTCTTCACCACGAAAGCCGAGTACGGCGTGCGCCTGCTCATCGAGGTCGGGCGCCAGGGTCAGGACCAGCCCGTCTCGCTGAAGGCGATCGCCGATGCCGAGAACCTGCCGCTCGCCTACCTCGAGCGGATCGCCGCGCTGCTCAAGCGCGCCGACCTCGTCGCGAGCACCCGCGGAGCCCACGGTGGCTACGAGCTCGCGCGCAAGCCCGAGGACATCAAGATGGACGAGGTCGTGCTCGCGCTCGAGGGCTCGCTCGCGCCGATGGAGTGCTTCGTCGACGACCGCGCCGAGGACGGCCGCGTGCTCTGCTCGCACCACGACGACTCCGGGCGCGGCTGCGCGACGAAGCTCCTGTGGACGCGCGTGCAGGCCGGCGTGACGAGGACGCTCGCGCAGACCACGCTCGCCGAGCTGATCGATTTTCAGGGCCGCCAGCTGCCGCGTGTCGGCGAGCCGGCGATGCAGGACCGCACGAACCCCAGCTCCCGCCTGATCCGTCAGGCCACCCGGTACGAAGGAGAACGTAAGGAACCCATGCCCGAGCTTGAGATTCGCAACCTCCACGTCCAGGCCGAGGACAAGCAGATCCTCAAGGGCGTCAACCTGACCGTCACGCCCGGCGAGATCCATGCGCTGATGGGCCCCAACGGCTCGGGCAAGTCGACGCTCGCCAACGCGATCATGGGCCACCCGAGCCTCGAGGTCACCGAAGGGCAGATCTTCTTCGGCGGCGAGGACATCACCGAGGCCGACACCGACGAGCGCGCCCGGATGGGCCTCTTCATGGCCTTCCAGTACCCCGTGGCGATCCCCGGCGTCACGATCACGAAGTACCTGCGGATGGTCATGAACGCCCACCGCGAGGCGCGCGGCGAGAGCGACATCACGCTGAAGGACTTCCGCAAGACCGTCGAGTCCGCGATGGAGCTCGTCAACATCCCGCGCGAGTTCAGCTCCCGCTACCTCAACGAGGGGTTCTCCGGCGGCGAGAAGAAGCGCCTGGAGATCCTGCAGCTCGCGCTGCAGAAGCCGCAACTCGCGGTTCTCGACGAGACCGACTCGGGCCTTGACATCGACGCGCTCAACGTCGTCGCGCACGGCGTCAACACGGTCGCGACCGGCCACGACATGGGCATCCTGATCATCACCCACTACCAGCGGATCCTGCACATGGTCACGCCCGACGCGCGTCTCGATCATGTTCGACGGCCGGATCGCCACCGAGGGCGGCCCCGAGCTCGTCGACCGCCTCGAGGCCGAGGGCTACGCCGGCATCCGCGAAGAGGTCGGCGCAGCGACGTAATGAGCACCCTGGCCGACACACCGCTGGCCACGGACTTCCCCTCCCTGCGGCGGGAGGGGATGGTCTACATGGACGCCGCCGCGACGTCGCAGACGCCGCAGGTCGTCATCGACGCGATGGCCGACTACTACGAGCAGCATCGCGGCACCGTGCATCGCAGCGTCTACGCGCTGGCGGCGGAGGCGACCGAGCTCTTCGAGGGCGCGCGTGACCGCATCGCCGCTTTCGTCAACTGGCCGGCGAACTGCACGATCTTCACGAAGAACGCGACCGAGGCGCTGAACCTCGTCGCGTACTCGTGGGGGCGGGCGAACGTCGGTCCCGGCGATCGCGTCGTGACGACCCAGCTCGAGCACCATTCGAACTTCGTTCCCTGGCACATGCTCTGCAAGGAGACCGGCGCGCAGCTGGAGATGATCGAGGTCGACGACGAGTGCCAGCTCAAGCTCGACCAGCTCGACGAGCTGCTCGCGACCGGCACCGTCAAGCTCGTCGCGGTCGGCCACGTGTCCAACGCCGCGGGCACGATCAACCCGGTTGCCGAGATCGTCAGGCGGGCGCATGCCGCGGGCGCGGTCGTCGTGGTCGACGGCTCGCAGGCGGTCCCGCAGTTCGCGGTCGACCTCACCGAGCTCGACGCCGACTTCTACGCCTGGACCGGCCACAAGCTCTACGGCCCGACCGGCATCGGCATCCTGCACGGGCGCAAGGCGCTGCTCGACGCGATGCCGCCGTTCCTCGGCGGCGGGCACATGATCAGCTCGGTCTCGATCGAGGAGATCCGCTGGGGCCAGCTGCCGGCGAAGTTCGAGGCCGGCACGTCCAACATCGCCGAGGCGATCGGGCTCGGCGCCGCGGTCGACTTCGTGTCGGCAATCGGGATGGACGCGATCCGTGCGCACGAGCGTGACCTCTGCGCGTACGCGCTGGATCGCCTCGGCGAGATCCCCGACGTGACGATCATGGGCCCGCTGGACGCCGACAAGCGCGGCGCGCTCGTCGCCTTCACGCTCGACATCGCCCACCCGCACGACATCGCCGAGATCCTCGGCAGTCACGAGGTCTGCGTGCGCGCCGGGCACCACTGCGCCCAGCCGCTGATGCAGCGCTTCGGGGTCGCGGCCACGACACGGGCATCGTTCGCCGTCCACAACACCCGCGCCGACGTCGACGCGCTCATCGATGCCCTCCAGGACGTCCGGCGGATCTTCGAATGACCTCTGAAAGGGAGTGCGCGCCGTGAGCATGGACTCGATCTATCGCGAGGAGATCCTCGAGCACTACAAGCGCCCGCACAACTGGGGCCATCTCGATCCCTTCGACCTCACCTTCAAGGACTCCAACCCGCTCTGCGGCGACGAGCTGACGGTCGAGATCCGCACGACCGACGACGGCAAGATCGAGGATCTGCGCTTCTCCGGGCACGGCTGCGCGATCAGCCAGGCCTCCGCCTCGATGACGTCCGACGAGATCAAGGGGATGACGATCGACGAGCTGCTGAAGCTCGATCGCCAGTACGTCCTCGATCTGCTCGGCATCAAGATCTCCGCGACGCGGCTGAAGTGCGCGCTGCTGACCCTCAAGGTGCTCAAGGGCGCCGCGCTGGGAGCGGCGGTCGACTGGGAGCCGGAGACCCCGCCCAGCGAGGCCGAAGGCGGACTCGAGCGCCATCCGACGGGCGCCGATCACCTCTGATCGAGGCGCACCGGCCGTCGCGGCCGGCGCATTGCGCGACCGTCCTATCACGCACGCATCCGGGCGGCTACACTGCCTCAAGGACAAATCCGAGCGCCCAGGACGGGATTGGACGCTCGACCGTTTCCATGACCGAGCTACTCGACATCTGCCCGCTCTCCGAGCTGCCGCCCGGCCGCTCGCGCGTGGTCGAGTGGGAGGACCTCGAGATCGGGATCTTCAACTGCAACGGCGTGCTGCTGGCGGTCGAGGACCGCTGCTCGCACGACGACGGAAACCTCGCCGACGGCGAGTTCGACCCGGAGCGCTGCACGATCGAGTGCGTGCGGCACGGGTCGCTGTTCGATCTTCACACCGGCAAGCCGATGACGCTGCCTGCCTACGTTCCCATCGAGACGTTCCCAGTCCGCGTCGAGGACGACATGATCAAGCTGGAGGTTGAGTAACCCATATGGCAACTCCCGAGACCATTGCCGAGCAGGAGAGCCTGCAGGGCATCAACTCCGACTACACGGAGAAGTACGGCTTCCACGACGCCGAGAACTACCTGTACAAGGCGCCCAAGGGCTTGACGAAGGAGCTCGTCGAGAAGATCTCCGAGTTCAAGAGCGAGCCGCAGTGGATGCGCGACTTCCGCCTCAAGGCGCTGGAGTACTTCCTCGCCCGCCCGATGCCGACATGGGGCTCGCCGCACCTGGCCGAGGTCGACTTCGACAACATCCATTACTTCGTGCGCGCCTCCGAGCGCGCCGAGCGCTCCTGGGACGACGTCCCCGACGACGTCAAGAAGACGTTCGACCGCCTCGGCATCCCGGAGGCCGAGCGCAAGTTCCTCTCCGGCGTCGGCGCGCAGTACGAGTCCGAGGTCGTCTACCACCAGATCAACGAGAAGCTCGCGGCGCAGGGCGTCATCTTCATGGACATGGACTCGGGCCTGCGCGAGCACGAGGACATCATCAAGGAGTATTTCGCCACGATCATCCCGGCGAACGACAACAAGCTCGCGGCGCTCAACAGCGCGGTCTGGTCGGGCGGCTCGTTCGTCTACGTCCCGCCGGGCGTGCACATCGAGATGCCGCTGCAGGCCTACTTCCGCATCAACACCGAGAACATGGGCCAGTTCGAGCGCACGCTGATCATCGCCGACGAGGGCTCCTACGTGCATTACGTCGAGGGCTGCACGGCGCCGACGTACTCGTCGGACTCGCTGCACTCCGCGGTGGTCGAGCTGATCGCCAAGCCCGGCGCGCGGATCCGCTACACGACGGTGCAGAACTGGTCGACGAACGTGTTCAACCTCGTCACCAAGCGTGCGATCGCCGAGCGTGACGCGACCGTCGAGTGGGTCGACTGCAACCTCGGCTCGAAGCTCACGATGAAGTACCCGTCGGTCTACCTCACCGGCGAGCGGGCGCACGGCGAGATCCTCTCGATCGCCTTCGCCGGCGCCGGCCAGCACCAGGACGCGGGTGGCAAGATCGTCCACGCGGCGCCGAACACGACGTCGAACATCTTCGCCAAGTCGATCTCCAAGGACGGCGGGCGCGGCTCCTACCGCGGACTGCTCGAGGTCGCCAAGGGCGCGCACGGCTCGAAGTCGAAGGTCGTCTGCGACGCCCTGCTGCTCGACGACCTCTCGCGCTCGGACACCTACCCGACGATCCGCATCGGCGAGAACGACGTCAACGTCGGTCACGAGGCGACCGTCTCGAAGGTCGGCGACGAGCAGCTCTTCTACCTCATGTCCCACGGGCTGTCGGAGGAAGAGGCCGGCAAGCTCATCGTCAACGGGTTCATCGAGCCGATCGTCAAGGAGCTGCCGATGGAGTACGCGGTCGAGATGAACCGCCTCATCGAGCTTCAGATGGAGGGCTCAATTGGCTAGTTCGTCCACGGCGACGAGGGAGCCCGCCTGGCTGACGGCGCGCCGCGAGCGCGCCGTCGCGTTCAGGGACTCCCTCCCGCTGCCGACCTACCGCGGGAACCCCGGCTGGGAGTTCACCTCGCTCAAGAGCCTCGACCTCGACGCCTTCGTCAGGCCCGAGTCTGCCGATGTCGACGCCTCCGGCCTCGGCGTCGTCGAGGCACCGGCGGGCGCGATCCTGCTCGAGCAGGTCGACAACGTCTTCGCCGATCCGCTGGAGCCCGCCCCCGACGGCGTGCTCGTCATGTCGCTCAGCGCTGCCGTGCAGGCGCATCCGGACCTCGTCGAGCGCCACTTCGGCTCGATCGTCGGCGCCGACGACCCGTTCGTCGCTCGCAACGAGGCCGACTGGCAGGGCGGCGCGTTCGTCTACGTCCCGCGCGGCGTGACGCTGCCGACGCCGATCGTCGTCACGGTGGTCCAGTCGCAGGCGCAGACCGCGCTGCACTGGCGCACGCTCGTCGTCCTCGAGGAGGGGGCGCAGGCCGAGGTCTGGGAGCAGTACGTCTCCGCCGACGCCGCCACCGGCTCCACGGCGTTGTTCAGCACCGTCAGCGAGCTCTCCGTCGGTCAGAACGCGAGCCTGCGCTACGTCTGTGCGCAGGGGCTCGGCGAGAAGTCGTGGATCTTCGGCGCACAGCGCGCGGTCGATCGAGCGCGACGGCTCCCTGGACTGGATCGCGCTCGGCTTCGGCGCCGGGCAACGGACGGGTGGCGATGGACACCAAGCTCGCCGGCGCCGGCGCGGATGCCAAGGTCACCGGCGCCTACGCGACCCACGGCCGCCAGCATCTGGACTACGCGACGACGCAGGAGCACGCGGCGCCGAACACGACCTCCGACCTCGCGTTCCGCGGCATCCTCGACGGACGCTCGAACACGGTCTGGTCGGGCATGATCAAGGTCGATCCCGGTGCCCAGCAGATCGATGCCTTCCAGGAATCGCGCAACCTGCTGCTGACGAAGACCGCGCATGCCGATTCGATCCCCGGGCTGGAGATCCTCGCCAACGACGTGCGCTGCACCCATGCGGCGGCGATCGCGCAGATCGATCCTGAGCAGCTCTTCTACCTGCGCTCGCGCGGCCTTCCGCCCGAGCGCGCGAAGCGGCTCGTCATCGAGGGCTTCCTGGAGGCGACCGTTGAGCGGTTCGAGCCCGGGTTCGTGCGCGAGGCCGTCGCCGGAGCGCTCGAACGGCGTCTCGAAGCCGTCCTCGGCGGTTGACGGAGTGGATCGCACAGGCCGCTGAGCGGATCGCCGCCCGCGCGCCCGACGAGCTCGCGCGCATGGTGGCGATCTCCTCGCCCTCGGGCGACGTTGCCGGAGCAGAGCAGGCATTCGCGCTCGCGACGCAGCTGGCGCCCACGGGCGTCCGCGCCGAGCGCGCCCCGTGCTCCTCGGCCGGTCACGCCGCCGACCTCATCCTGACGCTGCAGGGAACAGGCACAGGCCGGGTCGTCCTGCTCGGCCACGTCGACACGGTCCACCGGCACGAGGACCACCGCAGGCTGGAGCGTGACGGCGAGCGGCTCGTCGGCTCGGGCTCGGTCGACATGAAGGGGGGCGACGTCCTGGCGCTCGGCGTCCTGCGCGAGCTCGCGCTCCCATTCCGGGCGCTTCGAGCAGGTCGCCCTGCTGCTCGTCTGCGACGAGGAGTGGCGTGCCGGCGACTTCGTGCACAGCGCGCGCTTCGCGGGCTGGGACGCCTGCCTGTGCTTCGAGGGCGGCGAGCTCAGCCCCGACGGCGAGGATGCGGTCGTCGTGCGGCGCAAGGCCGCCGGCACGCTGCGCGTTCGCGCGCACGGTCGCTCGGCCCACTCGGGCTCGGCGCCGGAGAACGGCGCCAACGCGCTGCTCGCGCTCGCCGCGGCGGCACAGGCGATCGGCGCGCGCCACGACCCCCTGGGGCCCAGCCATCTCACGGCCGTGCCGACGGTCGTGCACTGTGGCGATGCCTTCAACGTCGTCCCGGCGGCGGGCGAGCTGCTGTGCGACCTGCGTGCAGACGAGCTCGAGACGTTCGACTCGGTGCTCGGCGACCTTCCGGCGGAGGTCGACGGCGTGCGGCTCGAGAGCGGGTTGCTACGGCGCTGGCCGGGCATGGACTCGCGTGAGCGAACCGCACCGCTGCTGGCCGCCGCCAGCGTGCGGCTGGGGCGCCCGATCGTCGGGGCGGCGCGCGGCGGTGCGAGCGACGCGAGCTACATGGCCGCCGCGATCACACTCACGGTGGACGGGCTGGGACCGCGCGGCGGCGGCGCCCACACGCCCGGCGAGTACGTCCTGGCGGCCACGTTGCGGACTCGGGCCGAGGTGGCGCTGGCACTCGCCGACGCGGTGCTCGATGGCTAATCGCGGATGACCACGCTATGTGGGCGATTTATGAACCTCGCGCGTGCATTCGTCCTGAACGTACGCTAGGGTTCCGCCGGTCAGTGATCAGCCGAATCCACGCCGGACGCTCGGGGTGGAACGGGGGAACCAAAGGGGCGCAGGAAACTGGGCCTCGGGGGCGAATCGCCGTTATGTAACGGCATAGCGCTAGCTCTTTCTGCGCGAGCCCGTCAGCTAACCCCGTAGGCACCCGAGGGAGAAGGGGTCTTGCCCGCGTGAAGCCGCTGTACCGCATCACCGTGTGTCTGCTGACGCTGTTCCTCTTCGTACCCGTATCGGCGTCCGCCAAAAAACTAAATTGGCAGCTCGGCGGTCGGACCCTCAAGCAGGGCCACAAGGGCCATGACGTGACGGTCCTGCAGAAGTACCTCGTCAAGGTCGGCATCAAGACCACCGTCGACGGCATCTACGGCAGCGGAACGGGCAAGGCCGTGCGAACCTTCGAGCGCGTTCAGCGCCGCGTGGTCGACGGTGTCGTGACGCGCGGTGACGCGCTGGTGATCAAGGACGTTGCCCTCAACGGAGGCGCGGTCGTGTCGGCCGCCGCAACCGGTGGCGCGATGCCGGTCGCCGAGAAGTTCGTCATTCCCCCGCCGCCCGAGCCGCCGCCGCTGGTGCTCGGACCGGGCATGATCGCGACCGTCGGACTCGACGGCCTGGCAGTCGCTCCCGAGCTGGCACCGCCTCAGGTCCAGGCCGTGATCGAGGCAGGCAACAAGATCGCCAAGACGCCGTACATCTTCGGTGGCGGTCACGGCAAATGGGAGGACGCGGGTTATGACTGCTCGGGCTCCACCTCCTATGCGCTGCACGCCGGAGGCATGCAGGAGAACGTGCTCGTCTCCGGCGATTACGCCTCAGCCGAGGGGTTCGAGCCCGGCCCGGGACAGTGGATCACCGTGTACGGGAGCGCCAGCCACGTGTACATGATCGTCGCCGGCCTGCGCTTCGACACGAGCGGCCGATCCGCCGCCGGCACGCGCTGGCAGTCGGCCGCGGAGCGCACCGGCAAGGGGTACGTCGCAATGCACCCCGTCGGCTTTTAGCTCGCGGCCCTCGTCGCGCCTGACGGCACTCGCCTTGCCAGGCCCGTGCTGACGCACTGTGCCTGGCCGGCGATCACCGTCAGCCGCGACGATGGCTCGCTCGAGTGGCGTTGGCGGAAATCACCGTCAGCCGACGATGGCTCGTTGAGTGGCGCTGTGCCGGCAGGTTGCTACGTTAAGGCAGTTGACTTCGATAGCAGTTTTCTCGCGCCTGATGTTCGTTGCGCGGGCCGCTCTCCTTGGCTGAGGCCCGTGTCGCGCTCGTTGCGACCGGTACGCCCGAGCTCGTGCTGCTCGACGTCTCGTCGGACGCGGTGGTGGCCCGGATGGCGCTTCCGGGGCCCAGCGGGGCGGTGGCTGTGAATGGCGACGGCACCCGGGGATTCGTCGCCGCCGGCGCCGCGATCGTCGTGCTCGACGTCAACGAGCGCACGGAGGTCGCCCGTGCCGTCCATGGCAGCGAGCCGGTCTCGGGCCTGGCCGTCTCGCCGGACGGCCGTCGGCTCTACGCGGTCCAGGGCGAACGCCTGCGCGTCCTGCGTGCCGCGACGCTGGAGCTGCTCGGCTCGGTCCAGTTACGCGGGCGCGGGGGCGTGATGGCGCTCGGGAGCAACGGGCGACTGGCTGCCGTCGTGCTCGACCGCGGGCGGGTGGCGATCGTCGATGCCCGCGCGCGGACCTTGCAGCGCCGTGTGCGCGTACCAGGTGCGACCGGCGTCGCGGTCACGGCTGACGGGCGCACGCTCGTGTCAGCGCGCGGGAGCGTGCGCACCATCGCGCGCGGCGCGGCGCGCCCGCGCAAGCGGCGCATCGCGCTGCCCGACGGCGCCGGCGGCAACCTCGCGCTGTCACCCGGCCGCTCGCGGCTCGCCGTCGGCGCCCGCCGCGGCGGCAGCAGCGGCGCCCTCGTGGTGCTGCGCGGGAGTCAGGTGCGGCGCCTCGCGGCGGGTGCGGGTCTCGGCACGCCGGCCTGGACGCCGGACGCCAACCGCCTCTTCTTCGCCAACGGCGGCAGCGGCACGCTCTCGCTCGTCAGCCCCTTCTCGCGCAACCTGCTGGACACCGTGCATCTGGACGGATCGACGCCGGCGGGGATCGTCGTGCAGCCGGGGCTCGCGCTGATCCGCGGCACGGCGGGCGACGACACGCTGACCGGAACTCGCTCGCGAGATCGCCTCGAGGGGCTCGAGGGCAACGACCTGCTGCGCGGTGGCCGCGAGCAGGACGTCCTGGTGGGCGGTCCGGGCGACGACCGCCTCTCCGGCGGCGCCAACAGCGATCGCATGGACGGCGGCGACGGCAACGACTTCCTCACGGCGAGCACCGGCGACGACCGGCTCGCCGGGGGCAACGGTGACGACGGCGCGAACGGCGGAACGGGGAACGACACGATCAGCGGCGGTGCCGGCGAGGACGCGCTCGACGGCGGCGACGGCGACGACACGATCCGCGGCGGCGAGGGCGACGACCAGATCATCGAGAAGGGCTTCGGCAACGACCTGCTGCTGTCGGGCGGGCCTGGCGACGACGTGATCCGCGGCGGTCGCGGGTCGGACCGGCGGATGCTCGGCGACGACGGCAACGACGAGCTGTTCGGCGAGTCCGGGTCCGAGCAGATCAGCGGCGGGCGCGGCGAGGACACGCTGGACGGCGGCGCCGGTGGCGACAACATGCTCGGCGACGAGGGCCAGGACATCCTGCGCGGCGGCTCGGGCAACGACCGGCTGGACGGCGGCCCTGGCCAGGATCGCCTCGACGGCAGCTCCGGCAAGGACGTCCTCAAGGGCGGCGACGACAACGACGAGGTCGTCGGCGGACCGGGCGAGGACATGCTCGACGGCGGCGCCGGCGACGACTCGATCCGCGCGGCGGACGACAGTGCCGACACCGTCGACTGCGGATCCGGCAACGACACGGTCTACGTCGAGCAGGACGCTCCCGACGCGCGACAGGCTCTCAACTGCGAGCTCGTCATCCCGACGGCGCTCGAGGCGGGCAACGACGCCGAGCTCCCGTCGATCATCCGGGGACCCTCGCCGACGACGTGCTGCAGGGCACCGAGGACGACGACTCGATCTTCGGCAAGCTCGGCAACGACCGGCTC
This sequence comes from uncultured Gaiellaceae bacterium, assembly GCA_963765705.1. Lineage (GTDB taxonomy): Bacteria > Actinomycetota > Thermoleophilia > Gaiellales > Gaiellaceae > Gaiellasilicea. The sequence goes on along the minus strand of CAVXXJ010000010.1, from coordinate 19,576 downwards.
TTCGGTCGCGGCGGCGACGACTACGTCGACGGCGAGGACGGCGACGACGAGCTCCACGGCGGCCCCGGCAACGACATCGTGGCCGGCCGCGACGGCGCCGACACGATCAACGGAGATCCCGGCAACGATCGCATCACCGGCGATCGCGGCGCTGACCGGATCTTCGGCGACGACGGCAACGACGAGATCTTCGGCAACCTCGACAGCGACGCGATCAACGGCGGTCCCGGCGACGACCGCATCAACGTCGTCGCCGGCGGGCTCGACGTCGTCACCTGCGGCCCCGGAAACGACATCGTCTTCGCATCAGCCGGCGACGTCGTCGACAGCGACTGCGAGGACGTCCGGCGCTGAGGTCGTCCATGACGGAGGCTATGGGTGAACTGGAGGCGCACCAGAATCGGTTCCGACTCAACGACGTTCACGCCCGCGGTGTGGCGCACACGAGCCTGTGCGAGCGAGGTACACTCCGCGCCGATGGGGGGAAATGAGTACGGCCGCCTGATTGGTCAAGAGGAGCCGTTCGATGGTCGGTGTGCTCGTCGTGACCTGTGTGCTGTTGATGGCGCTGGGCACCACGGTCACGGAGGCTGCGGAGGCTGGATCCAGCCGTGTGGTTCCGGCGTTTACCGTGATCGTCGCGAGCGCTCCCTACCGAGAGGGGCAAGGTTCGCCCTGGTTCGAAAAGCATCCGCATCGCTGGCGGAACGGCGGCGACTCGTTCGCGTCGCTCTGCCTCCGCTGTGCTCGCGTACGTGGCAAAGCCGTGACGAAGAAGCTTCCGAACGCCCGCAGTCAAGGTCTTCCTTGATGTCAACTGGAGAGCGGCTTGGGCGCTTGATTGGCTAGTTTGGTTAGGGCAGGGCTGCACACCATCCCAGCGGACCGCCGAGGCGGACGCTGATTCTTGCACAAAAGGCGGGGAGCGCGTGATTTCAAAGCGGAAGATTTATTGGCAGGCGCGCGGGCGCGGGCTTCCTTGTTGGAACCATCCTTGGCGGCTGGTCTGTACCCGTCGCGGCGCAGCAAGCAGATCCCCTCGCGGCACAGCCTACAAGCCCCGCCGGCAGCCCCGGCTCCAGCGCCTGCTCCGGCCCAGCCGGCAACAACGGCGCCAGCCACGACAGCTCCGCCTGTAACGCCGGCGTTGCCCCCGCCCAGGGCGTGATCCGTTCGATTGCGGTGCGTGGGAATCAGCGCCTGGAACCGGAAACGATCCGTTCCTACGCAAACCTCGCCCCGGGCCAGAATTATAGCGCCGAAACGCTCGATGCCGCGCTGAAGGATCTCTACGCGACCGAGCTCTTCTCCGACGTCGTGATCACCGGCGCCGAGACCGGCAACATCGTCATCACGGTCCAGGAAAATCCGGTCATCAACCGCATCGTCCTTGAGGGCAACAAGCGGATCAAGGACGACAAGATCCTTCCGGAAATCAAGCTCAAGCCGCGCGAAATCTTCACTCGCTCAAAGGTCCGCGCCGACGTCGAGCGCATCATCGAGCTGTACAAGCGCCAGGGCCGCTTTGCCGCGCGCGTCGAGCCCAAGGTCGTCAACCTCGAGCAGAACCGCGTCGATCTCGTCTTCGAGGTCTACGAAGGCGACAAGTCCAAGGTCCGCAGCATCAACATCATCGGCAACGATGCTTTCGGCGACGACCGGCTCCGCAAGGAGATGTATACGCGGCAGGCGGGCGGCGTGCTCGGCTTCCTGAAGTCGAACGACAGCTATGATCCCGACCGCCTCGCGGCCGATCAGCAGAAGCTGCGCGCCTTCTATCTGACACGAGGGCTATGCCGACTTCCGCGTCGTCTCCGCGCTCGCCGAACTGACGCCAGACCGCCGCGACTTCGTCATCACCTACGTCGTCGAGGAAGGCCCGCGCTACAAGTTCGGCACGATCGAAGCCGAAAGCGCGCTGCGCGATCTCCCGCCCGAGAAGATCAAGACCACGGTCAATCTCACCGAGGGCGAACTGGTTCAACGCCAAGGCGGTCGAAGACGCCGTCACGCGATCTGAACGAGGAGGCCGGCAATCTCGGCTACGCCTTTGCGGACATCAACCCGGCCTACAATCGCGACGCCGAAAAGCGGGTGATGGGCATCACCTTCCGCGTGGGCGAGACGCCGCGCACCTATGTCGAGCGGATCGACATCCAGGGGAACACGTCAGACTCGCGACAAGGTCATCCGGCGCGAGTTCCGCATCAACGAAGGCGATGCCTTCAACGCGCTGAAGGTCAAGCGGTCGCAGGATCGTCTTCAGTCGCTCGGCTTTTTCCAGGAGAATCTCGAGATCAAGCAGACCGAAGGCTCGACGCCGGACCGTGTCGTCCTGGGCGTCAATGTCGAAGAGAAGTCGACCGGCGAGCTTCAGCTGTCGGCTGGCTATTCCAGCCTCGAGAAGTTCATCCTCGCTTTCTCGATCGCCCAGCGGAACTTCATGGGCAAGGGCCAGGAGCTTAACGCTGGCGTCAACTGGTCGCGCTATTCCAGGTCGGTCCAGCTCGGGTTTGTCGAACCCTATCTGTTCGACAAGCAGATCCTGCTCGGCGGCGACATCTATCCGCCGCGACTACAACAGCTTCAATTTCGTCGGCAATCAGCGGAACACGACCTATTCCCAGACGAGCACGGGCGGCGGATTGCGCCTCGGTTTCCCGATCACCGAATACATCACGCTCGGCACGCGTTACTCGCTGGTCCTCGACAATATCACGCTCGACAAGAGTACCTTCTTCACGGATCCTGACCTGGTCGCCGACCCGGATGGCACGGGCCCGCTGACCGGCAGCGACGGACCGTTGCCGCTGGCCTGCGATCCGAACAAGGCCGGCCAGTACCTCTGCGATGAGCTCGGCAAGCGGCTCACGTCGGCGATCGGATATTCAGCCGTTTACAACAATACGAACGGCATTCGACCGACGCGCGGCCAATCGATTGTCGTTTCGCAGGACTTTGCAGGCCTGGGCGGCGACGTTCGCTACGTTCGTTCGCGTCTGACGGGCATCAAATACTGGTCGCCTGAATTCCTCGGCGGCAGTTGGGTTTTCTCGGCGCGCGCGGAAGGGCGGATACATCCACCCGCTCGAGAAGGCGCCGGGTCCGGGCCGCGATGCGATCCGCATCACGGACCGCTTCTTCGGAACGCAGCTTCGCGGCTTTGACATCCGTGGAATCGGGCCTCGCATCCTTCGCGAGGATTATGATGACAACGGTTTGAATATTACCGACGAAAATCGCGTGAGCGATGCGCTCGGCGGGCGGGCTTATCTACATGGGCCGTCTGGAGCTGGAGTTCCCGACCAGCTCATCGCTGCGCAGCTTCGGCCTTCGCCCGTCGGCATTCGTCGACATTGGTTCGGTCTGGGGCCTGAGAAGCCCGAGATTGAACGACATTCCAGGCTTCTGCAGCGTTACTACGGGCACCGGCACGGGTGCTGTCACCCGTTCGGCAACCCTCGTGGCCGGCCAATCGAAGACCGATTGTCTTGCCGCTCTTCAACTGCCTGCGGGATCGACATTCAATTTCGCTCCGGGGTTCCGCGAGCGCTTTGTCGGCAATTCGCCGAAGCCTCGTTTGTCCGTGGGTGTAGGCGTCAACTGGGTTTCGCCTTTCGGGCCGCTCAGGATCGACCTCGCAAAGGCGATCCTCAAGCAGGAAGGCGACGACACGAAACTCTTCAGCTTCAACGTAGGAACACAATTCTAATGCGTAACATTGCAATGTCCGCTGCCTTCGCAGCGATGGTTCTCGTACCTGCGGCCGCATCCGCCCAGGCAATTCCCGGCGCCGTGATTGCCGTTGTCGATCTCGAAAAGGTCAGCACCAACTGCACGGCTTGCAAGGCCGCGAAGACGGCTCTCGAAGGTCAAGTCAACGCCCTGAAGTCGCGCGAAGCCACCCTCGCGGCGCCGCTTAAGACCGAGGGACAGGCGCTTCAGACCGCTGTCGAGGCGCTGAAGGGCAAGGAACCCGATGCCGCGCTCCAGGCTCGCGTGAAAGCATTCCAGACCAAGCAGCAGCAGGGCGCGCAGGAAATCGCTCGCCAGACGAACCAGATCCAGCGCAACCAGGCTTATGTCTCGCAGCAGATCAGCGCCAAGCTCGGCCCGATCTACCAATCGGTCATGCAGCGCCGCGGTGCGAACGTGATGGTTGAAGCAGGCGCCACTCTGGCTTCCGGCTCGGCGCTCGACGTTACCAATGACGTGCTCGCCGCCCTCAACCAGCAGCTCCCGAGCGTCGGGACGACCGCTCCCGCAGCTCCGCAGCAGCAGCCGCAGGGCCGCTAAGCGAATGACGGAAGGCGCCGCCCTCGGTCCGCTCGATGCGAAGCGGGTGATGGCGGCGCTTCCCCATCGCTATCCCATGCTCCTGGTCGACCGGGTCGAGAGCATCGTCCCGGATCGAATCGATCGTTGCCATCAAGGCAGTGACGATCAACGAGAGCTTCTTCCAGGGGCATTTTCCAGGCCGTCCGATCATGCCGGGCGTCCTGATCGTTGAGGCGCTGGCGCAGGCCGCGGGAGTCCTCGCGGTCGAATTGCTTGGTCTCGCGAACTCGGGCAAGCTGGTTTACTTCATGGCCATCGAAGGCGCGAAGTTTCGCCAACCGGTTGAGCCAGGCGTCCTGCTCAAGCTCGAGGTCGAATTTACGCAAAAGCGGGCATCAGTCTGCAAGTTCGCCGGGCGCGCAACCATCGACGGCAAGCTCGCCGCCGAAGCGCAGTTCACGGCAATGATCGCCGACCCACCAGCGGCCTAAGCACCCTCTCTGATTCGCCAGCCCGAATCGGCTCGCTCAATCCGGAACGCTCTGGCCAGCTCAGCCGAACCAATCATGTCGTCGGGGCCGCAATCTGCCCTCACGCAACCCCGGTCGAGCAACAACACGCGGCCGAATGCGGCCATTTGATTCAGATCATGAAGCGAGGCGAGTACGACGGAGCCGTTACCGCTCGCTTCCGTCTTGAGGATTTCAAGCGTCGTCAGCACCCAATAGGGGTCGAGGTTTGAAAGCGGTTCGTCGAGCAGCAGAAGACGCGGCCTCGCCGCAAGGGCGCGGGCGAGCAGGACACGCGACCGCTCTCCGGTCGACAGCTGATTGACCGGACGGTCCGCCAGCGGCCGCAGCTCCAGCATTTCGATCAGTTCGGCCACTCGACTGGAATCCGGTGAGGGCAAACCGAGCTCGATCACATCTCTTGCTGCAATCGGCCAGATCAAGCTTCGTGTGGCAGGGAGGAACGACAATAGGCGCATGCGGCGAGCCGGAGGCGCCTCTGCAATGTCATGACCGTTGACCCGGACCTCGCCGCTCTCACGCTCAATATCCGCAAGCGCGCGGAGCAGGCTTGTTTTCCCGGCGCCGTTCGGGCCAATGACTGCGATCAATCCCGATTGGCACTGCAAGTCCGTCGCCTGGAGGCGATTGCTGAGCGAAAGGCCTCTGGCTTCGAGAGCTGGCGTCATGACGCCACCGTCCGGCGCATTCTTGCGACGATCCAGATGAACAAAGGCGTTCCGATTGCGGTCGTCACGACGCCCGACGGGAATTGCGCGGCCCGCCGGAGCGAGGCGGACAAGCAAGTCCGCAAGAAGCAAGAGTAAGGCGCCGATCGCGGCTGCGGGCAACAGGGCTCGGCCCGGATGGCCACGCGTCAATGTTCTCGCAGCAAACGGGGCGATCAGGCCGACGAAGGCGATTGCTCCGCAAACCGATACGCAAGCGCCAACCGCTATCGCGCTAAGCGCGACGACTTCGACGGCGAGACGCCTGGGGCGATAGCCCACGGACGCGGCGACATCATCTCCCAACGCCATCATGTCGAGGGCACGAGCACGTCGCGCAAGCAGGGCGCAGGCGATTATGGCAGGAATCAAAGCGGCGGCGGCTTGCGGCAGGCTGCGGTCGACGAAGCTGCCCATCAACCACTCGAAGCTGTCGTAAAAGGCAAATGGCGAAGGGGCGAGGGCCAGCAGCAAGCTGGTCCCAGCTCCAGCAGCAAGCGCGATTGCGATACCGGCGAGCAACAAGGTCGCGGTCTCACTCCGACGACCAGCGACGGCGAAAAGCGCCGCAAGGGCTAGTGCTGCACCAGTTGCGCCACAGGCTGCTAGCGCAAGCGGTCCGGTTATGCCGAGCCAATAGGATCCCGCAACGGCCCCGAGCGCTGCGCCGCTACTGCTGCCCGTGATGTCGGGCGAGGCGAGGGGATTGGCGAACATCGCCTGCAATGCGGCGCCGGTCATGCCGAGAACCGCTCCATAGCCGAGCGCAAGCAATGTCCGAGGTAAGCGGAGCTCTTCGATCAACATCCAGGCGAGAGCCGGATCGTTCCGCCGGAGCTCGAGAATGCTGCTGAGGGGCGTCAGCAGGCTGAGGCCAGCCGCAATCAGCACCAGGACGACCAAGGCAACCCAGTATCGCCTCATCGCAGGCTCGACCGGAGGCGTTCGATTTCAGGGATCACCAAGGGCCCCATGCAGGTCCACGCCCTGCCGTCGGCCTGAAGCCTTTTCGCTTTGGCATTGCGGACAATGGGGTGGTTCAACCATTCGATCCCGCGGGACATCTGTCCAGACCGGTAACGGCTTTGCACCAGCACTTTTGGCGGCCGAACGAGCAACGTCTCGAGCGAAACGCGATCGCCGGTGAGTGGACGCTGCTTGAGGCCGGCCAGGCGCAGCCAATCGGCGCCAACGGATGGCACGCCGATCGCCTGCCCGCCGCCGCCGAGCCAGATCGCGTCGACAACTCGCGGTGGCATGGTCTCTCGAAGCCGGTCCAGGCGACGGAGCCAAAGCGTCGCCCGACCCGGGTCGCCCAGGGCCACAGCGGTCGCGCGAAAATTGAACGCAACGTCCTCGATCTTGCCGACCGGGCGCAGATCGACCGCGCGGATGCCCAGCCGCCGGGCGATCAGCGAGGTCGCTCGTCCGCCGCCGCCCATCCTCAGAACAACTTGCGGCTTCCTCCCAATCACATCCTCAAGTGAGCCCCGGTTCGAATGATGGCCCCGCGCCCGCTTCCACAGGGGCGATTCCAGCGGATCCTGCGAGAGAAAGCTGACGCTGGCGATCTCTTGCGGCCTGGCGAGCAGCAGGAGATATTCGTCGGTGCAGAGGTTCAGGGACGCGACGCTAGCAGCCGCGAGCAAGGCGGATGCCGGCATAGACGCTCCTCCCTTCGGTTCGATAGCCCAACGCGTCCTGGTAGCGCTCGTCGAAGGCGTTTGCGGCGCGGGCGAAGAGCTCGACATCCTTTGAAACGTTGAAGGCGATACGTGCGCCGGCCAACCAATAGGCATCGAGAGTGACCCGGCGGAAGGGGAAGGTCTCGAAGTCGGTATCGATCCGCGCACCGGTGTAGGCCATCGAAACCCCGTAGGTCAGGCGGCCGATTTCGCCATCGGCAGCAACTGAACCGCTGTGTTTTGGGCGGCGCGCTTCGCGGAGCTGTCGCCGGGCTCGGTCGCTTTCAGATAAGCGTAGTTGGCTGAAAGGCGCAGCTGGTCGCCGAACGCATAGTCCACCTGAGCCTCGATGCCGGAACGGCGGCTTCGCTCCGACCGATTCTCCGTGCTGGAGAGGAACGTCGCGGGATCGAAGACGTCCACAATCTCGTCGCGAAGGCGCTGGCGGTAGGCGGTGAGGCTCGCGCCAATCGAGTCCTTGCGGTAGCGAATTGATGCTTCGAAACCACGTGAGCATTCCGGCTTAAGTGACGGATTTCCAACGAAACTGTTTGGGAAGAAACCGTACAAATCAAAGAAGGTCGGCTGGGCGATGCCCTCGCCGTAGGAAGCAGCGATCGAAAAGCCGTGACCGACGTCGGCCAGCAGCGATGCTCTTACGGTCGTGGCATCCTTGAAGCGGTTGAACAAGTCGCGGCGCAGCGCGAGATCGGCAGTTACGGGGCCGGCGTCGGCGCGCCACTCGAACGTGAGGGAGTTGTGCTTCCGGTCACGGTCCTGATCGGTCGCTCCGCCAAAATTGACGTCGCTGGCCTTGAACTCCTCGCTTTCATGGTCGAGCACGAGGATCAGCCGATGCTCGATCGCAGCAGTCTTGAACTGCCTTTGGAGCTGGGCGTCGAGCGTGAAGCGCCTGCCCGAAGTCCGGTTGATCTCGTCACGGTCGAGGAAATTGCGGTTGCGGGAGGAGAGGAGCGAGCTGCCGATGCGTCCGCTCCAACTGGAATCCTCGTCAACGAACTCGCCCCAAAGGCGCCCGGCCCAGAGCCGGTTGCGGCTGCTGTCGAGCGTATCCATGTGATCGAAGGGGAAAACGAGATCGAAATCCATCGAACTCGCTTCGGCCCGAGAGCGCGAAACCGGCCACGCCAACACGAAGGGCAGGAGCGACCTCCCACGTGCCGCGCGCTCGTCCCGACAGGTTGCGGTAGCCATCGCGGTCACCCGTTCCGTCGAAAGCGTCGATGCCCGTGGCTCGCTGCCAGCCAATGCCGAGTGCAAGGCGGGCTTTGTCATTGGACAGCGATCCGGATGCCGATGCGCGGCGGAAGCCGAAGGAGCCTGCCTCGCTCCCAACAGTCGAATGCATCCTGTCCGGCCTCGACGCCGTTGACCGCGATCACGCCCCCAACGGCCTCGGAACCCCAGAGCGCCGACTGAGGCCCGCGGACGACCTCGATCCTGGACACGAGGTCGGCATTGAGCAGCTCAAAGCGGGGTGAAGTTGCTGGTGGCCGGGTCGTTGGCGCGGATTCCGTCGATGAACAGCAAGGTGTGGTTGTTCTCGGCGCCGCGGATGCGGACTTCGGTCAGGGAGCCAGCAGATCCTGACGTCGCAACGGCGACCGACGGCGTCAGCCGCAGCAGGGCAGGGACGAGTGGCTCGCCAAGGCGCTCGATGCTGCGGCTGTCGATAACGGTTACACTTGCGGGCGTGTCTGCCGCCTGTTCCGGCGCGCGCTCGGCGGTGATTACGATTTCGGTGGGCGGGATTGCGTCGATCAATTTTTCCTCCTTTGACGAACATGTCGTCTCGGAGGATGCGCAGCACCCACGCTCCACGGCTGGTCCCGGCCGGAGAAACGGACGACGGACCAAGGCAAGTGTCTGACTTCCACCCCAACGGGCGGATACAGTTGCGGGCACAGCGCCGGTTTCTCACCGGCTTCCTTCTTGGCCGGCGGCCGTAACCGCCGGACCTCGATCCGGTCGCGGGGCTAGGAGGGGGCGCCCAGCCTTGTCAAGAAGCGGCCCGTCGCCTAAGTGCGCGCGACATTCCCGGCTGCTGGTCGGAAACCAGCGCCATTTCAAGGAACTGACACATGAAATCCGGTACCCATCCCGACTATCACATGATTACCGTCCAGATGACGGACGGCAGCACGTTCGAGACTCGCTCGACGTGGGGCAAGGAAGGCGACACGCTGCACCTCGAGATCGACCCGACCTCTCACCCGGCGTGGACCGGCGGTCGTGGCCAGATGCTCGACACGGGCGGCCAGGTTGCGCGCTTCAACAAGCGCTTCGGCGGCCTCAGCCTCGGCAAAAAGTAAAAGGTGATCCAGCAGGCGCCGCTCATCGAGACCGAGCGGCTTCTCTTGCGGCCCTGGCGGAAGGAAGACTTCCGCCCTTATCACGCAATTCTGCAGCATCCCGACGTGCATCGGCATTTCGGGCCCGATCCCATGGGCGCGGAGGAGTGCTGGCGCCGCCTGCTGGCCGCTGCCGGCGGCTGGCAGTTCAACGGTTTTGGTACCTGGGCGGCCGAGCGCAAGGACGAGGGTAAGCTCGTCGGCAGCCTCGGCATCTTCACGGCCTGGCGCGACCTGGAGCCTGAATTCGGTGAGCAGCCGGAGATGGGCTGGATCTTCGCGGCCGAGACGCACGGGAAGGGAATGGCCTCGGAAGGCTGCCGCGCAATACTCGACTGGACCGAGGCGAACCTCTCATCGACGCCAATCTGGGCGATCATCGCTCCTGAGAATGAGCCGTCACTGAAGCTGGCCGCGAAGCTGGGCTTCGAGAAGGTCAGCGAGACGGTCTATCACAACGACCCGACAGTCGTTCTCAAGCGGCCAGCCTGGTAGGCCTACCAGCCGCCGCCGCCACCTCCGCCGCCGCCGCCACCGGAGAAACCACCACCGCCCGAACCGCTCGATGATCCGGGCGCGGTTGAAGCTGAGCTCAAGGTGCTGGCAAGCGTTCCACCGATGGAGCTGGTGAAACCCCGTGGCATCGTTCCAGGGCGAGTCCGAACCGCTGTACCAGGCAAAACCGCCGGCTGCGGCAGGCGTGGCCGAGGCGGCTGCGAGCACGGACGTGAAGCGCTTCGCCCAACGGTTTTCGACGTCGAGCGCGATAGCATAGGGCAGGAATTTCTCGAAGAGCTCGGGCGTATCGGCGGGCGGATGCATCCGGTCCAGCTGATTGGCCTCAGTAACTGACAGATAGTGCTTGAAGCCGAGGATGCGGTCGATGAGCTTCTGGCCCTCAATGGTTGGGGAGGGCATCCACCAGAAGGACGAAAGTACGAGTGGAAGCCCAACGGCGAGCGGCAGGAACGGCCAGAAATTGCCTTCCTCCAGCGCACGGAAGAGCAGGGGAGCCCCGCTGACGACCATCAGGAAGATGAGCCCGATGGCGGCCGCACCGACAAGCAGCGACTTGCCGCTCATCCGGGCGAAGGCCGGGACGAAGCGAAAGACCATGCCGATCGCCGCGACAGCTAGTGGCAATGCGAACCGTTCCGAGCCGCCGGCACCCCAGCTCGCGGCTGCGCCGGTCGCCATGATGACGGCGAGGAAGAGCGCCGCTCCGCCGAAGATCCATGCCCAGTTGCGGAAGAACAATTTGCCGTCGAACCGCTCCGTCAGGACTGTCTCGAGCGATTTCTTGGCTGCCTCGAAAGTGGTGTGATTCTCGTTGTCGACCTCGATCGATCCCGATGGATAGGGGATCAGGGTCGTGAGATACCCTTGCTCCTCATCGGACAAGGGGCCGTCAGACGCAGTGGGCGTCCGCGAGACGGTCGTTGTGTCTGACGAGAAGAAGCCACCCTTTTCCTTGTCGATGCGGATCTGGCCATGGACGCCGAGGCTGACCAGGGTCGAGGACATGGTCCGCGGATCGACCTTGCGCTTCATCATGTAGCGGACAGCCGCCGGCGACATGTTTTCCGGCGGCGAGAAGAGCGGAACCATCGTCCCCGCATCGGGATCCCGACCGGCGCGGTCCCAGGCGATCCAGTAATAGGCCGCCAGCGCCCACAGCCCGAGCAAGGAGACCAGTGAAGAGCCATTGCGTGCGAACCATTTGCCGAACAATTCTGACTGGGTCGGCGGGTCGATGACGCCCTTCGGCCAGGCGAGAGCGACGGTCAGGCCCTCGTTGGGCCCAAGTGGAGCGCGTCGTCGTGATCGTTGCCTGCCCGGGCTGTTCGGAGACCAGCCTCGCAGAGCGAGAAGTACTGCCCTCGGCGCCAGTGTAATAGGCTTGATCCGTGAAGCGGACGGGGCTCGGCAAGCGGACGGTTACTTCGGCAACGTCGATCGGGAAGATCCAGCCGTTGCCGGTCACGTTCCAATAAAGCTCGTCGAACTTGTCGAAGCGGCCGAGCTCGCGATCGGCGCGGTAGTGGATCCGGTAGACGTGCGGGCCGGTCGACACATAGCTGTTAGGATCGCCCAGCTTGATGCGGACGCCGCCCTTGATTGTTTCCTCGCTGGTCCGGACCGGCTGCCCATCAAGGGTGGCGTCGACAAACTCGAAGCCGACGCGAACGTAGCCGCCTCGCGGAATGCGATAGCGGATCGGAAAGTCGCGAAAGATGCCGTGATTGATCCGGACATTCTCGGCCGTGACCTCGATCGTCTCGGTGACGTCGATCGACCCGTTCTTCAGGACGGCGATGTCGCTTTGAAAGCGCTTGATCCGTTCCTCGGCGGCTGCCGCGGCTCGGCAGCGCCAGGGCCAGCGCAACGAGCGCTGCCCGAACCCAGCCCCCGATCGTCATGACGTCAGCTCGCGGCGGGGGTGAATTCGACCTTGGGCGCCGACTGGATCGCCGGGTCGGCGTCCTCGTAGATAGGGCTCTTCGTTGAACCCCATCGGTCCGCGCAACCAGCACGCCGGGAAAGCCACTGACGGTCGTGTTGAGGTCGCGGACCGTCGCATTGTAGTAGCGCCGGGCCGACTGAAGCTCGCCCTCGATGTTCGACAGCTCGCTCTGGAGTTGGCGGAAATTATCGTCCGCCTTCAGGTCCGGATAGGCCTCGGCGACGGCCATCAGCCGCCCGAGCAGGCCGGTCATCGCGCATGTCGGCCTGCGCGGTCGCGGCGACGCTTCCAGCATTCGTTGCCGCGCCGCGGCGCGCGGTGACCGCGTCGAGCGTCTCGCGTTCGTGGCTGGCATAGCCCTTCACCGTCTCGACCAGGTTCGGGATGAGATCGGCGCGGCGGCGCAGTTGGACCGTGATCCCGCTGAACGCCTTCCCGGACCAGGGCGCGCTGCGTGACCAGGCGATTGTAGATGCCGATCACCACCAGCACGAGCAGGACGATGACGCCGAGAATGATCCAACCGAACATGTTCATGTATCCCCCAGTGTTACGGGGCCGTAACCTATCAGGATGTTCGCGGTCTAGAAAGCGGAGATGCCGGTGATCGCGCGGCCCGAGGATCAGTGCATGGACGTCGTGCGTGCCCTCGTAGGTGTTCACCGTCTCGAGGTTGGCGGCGTGGCGCATGACATGGAACTCGGCGCTGATGCCGTTGCCGCCATGCATGTCGCGGGCGATGCGGGCGATATCGAGCGCCTTGCCGCAATTGTTGCGCTTGATCAGGCTGATCGTCTCGGGGATCAAGCTCGCCCTCTTCGAGCCGGCGGCCGACGCGGAGCGCCGCCTGCAGGCCAAGCGTGATCTCGGTCACCATGTTGGCGAGCTTCAGCTGCACGAGCTGGTTGGAGGCGAGGGGCCGGCCGAACTGCTTGCGGTCGAGCGTGTATTGCCGCGCGGCGGCGTAGCAGGCCTCGGCGGCGCCCATCGAGCCCCAGCCGATGCCGTAGCGCGCGCGGTTGAGGCAGCCGAACGGGCCCTTGAGGCCCTCGACGTTGGGCAGCAGCGCGTCTTCGCCGACCTCGACATTGTCCATCACGATCTCGCCGGTGATCGAGGCGCGGAGCGAGAGCTTTTCCTTGATCTTCGGCGCGCTGAGGCCCGGCCATGCCCTTTTCGAGGACGAAGCCGCGGATCTTGCCGCCGTGCGCTTCCGACTTCGCCCAGACGACGAAGACGTCGGCGATCGGCGAGTTGGTGATCCACATCTTGGTGCCGGTGATGCGATAGCCGTCGGCGGTCTTCTCCGCGCGGGTCCGCATGCTTCCCGGGTCGGACCCGGAGTCCGGCTCGGTCAGTCCGAAGCAGCCGACGAATTCGCCCCGAGCAAGCTTGGGAAGATACTTCCGCCGCTGCTCCTCGGAGCCGTAAGCGAAGATCGGATACATCACGAGGCTCGACTGCACCGAGCAAGCCGAACGATAGCCGCTGTCCACACGCTCGACTGCGCGGGCGATCAATCCGTAGCTGACGTAGCCGAGGCCGGCTCCGCCATATTCCTCGGGAACGGTGGCGCCGAGCAGGCCGAGCTCGCCCATCTCGCTCATGATCTCGCGGTCGAAGCGCTCGTCGAGGTAGGCGCTGGTCACTCGTGGCTGCAGCTTCTCCTGCGCGTAATTCTCGGCGGTGTCGCGGACGAGCCGTTCCTCGTCCGTCAGCTGATGCTCGAGATCGAACGGATCCGCCCAGTCGAACGGCAGGATTGCGGGCTCGTGATGATGAGCGTCCGCCTTGAGTGAAGTGGCCACGTGGATACCCTGCGATTAAAGAAGTCGCGGGCTCCTTACCCCTCTCAGTCCGCCTTCGCCACCCCACTGCTGCTGCTTCCGCCGAAGCTCTGCTTGAGCGTCAGGCCAAAGCTGAGGTGGCGATTGCGCTCGCGGACCTCGTCGATGACCGTCGTCGGCGCGGACCGGTTGGGGAAGAACAGCCGGCGGGTGCGGTTGCCGCTGGTGTTGAACAGATTGTCGACGTCGAACGTGATCGCGGTGCGCGCGGACGGGCGATACTCGACGAAGGCCGTTCCGAACGGCCCGCCATTGAAGTTGGTGTCGAACTCATCGGTCCGGAAGAAAGTGAAGTGCTGGTTGTCGTTGACGCTGAAGCCGTACGAGAATTTGCCCGGCATCGCGGCGAACGTCGACCCGCCACTGCCAGTTGGGGAAGAAGCCGCTGAAATTGCGCTGTTCGCCCGGTGATCGGGTCCTCGACGCGTGTGCGCTGGATGGTGCCGGTGAACTTGGCGCGAAGCCCGCTCCACAGCTTGCCGAGCGGGGCATCGAGCGTCAGCTCGGCAAAGCTGCGCTTGCCGGAGCCGAGATTGCCGGGCGCGTCGAACGCATTCCCCAGGTCGTCGAAGATCAGGATGCGGTCCTGGAGCATGCTGATCCGGTCGTGGCCCAGATCGAGCTTGATCAGGCCGTCACCCAGCAGCGGATGCTCGGCGGTCAGGCGAAACTCCCAGGTCCGCTGCGGCTGGAGGTTCTCGTTGCCGGCATTGACCCGGTCGGTCGAAAGTTCGGCGACGCTGATGAAGTCGTAGAAATCGAGCTGGGCGACGGTTCGGCGAACCGAAAGACTGGCCATGCCAGCCGTTGCCCGGCCGCCAGTCGACGGAGAGGTTCGGCTTCAGGAACTTCAGCGTGCGGTCGGCGAGGGCGTCGCCGCGCACTTTCAGGCGCGAGAATTCGTAATTCACGCCGCCGTCGACGCGAAGGGTAGGGGAGAGGTTTCGGCCGAGACTGACGTAAACCTCGCCGCGCTTTTCCTTCACCGTGGCGTCGTCGAGCGGAAGGTTGATTCGCACTCGCGCGCCATTCTGGTCGAATGCGAACAATTCGACCTGGCTATCGAGCGTGTTGAGCGCCGCTTCCGCGCCGACTTCGAACGAGAAGCCGGCGAGGTTCGACCGGGTCCAGCTCAAGCGGCCGATGGTTTCGTTTCGGCGTGCCTCGATGTGCTGGTCGAAGCCGCCGATGACGGAGGCGTTGTTCTCGATCAGGCCGTCGCGGAGCTGGTAGGTCTCGCTATCGTCGCGCTTGCGGCGGGTCGCGAGGCCGACGAGCTTGATCGCTCCGCCGGCGAGCGGGCGGGTCACGTCGCCGCCGATCTCGATCACCGGATTTCGGAAGTGCTGGTCCAGATTGTCGTCGTGCTGCGGGCCACCGGACGGCGTAACCCGATTGTCCTGGTGCAGGTCGAACCGGCTCGGCTGCCAGCGAGCGTTGAGGCGATAGGCATTGTCGGACGCCGCGCTCGAGCGCCCAGCTGCCCGACAGGTAAGGATCGCGGTTGAAATAGCTGTTGTGCTTGCGCCGGAACTCGACCTGATCGCCGGTCGCGCGGTCCGTGAGCGTGTCGGTGCCCTCTTCGAGCTGCTTGTTCCTTCCGGTGCCGGCCGAAAGGTTGAAGGTCGACGGCCCGCGCCGGATGATCGCGGAGCCGGAGATATCGGTGTTGATGTAGCCGGTGTGACGCCGATTTCCCGCTGCCGTAACGTTTCCATCGATGCCGGATTCCGCCGACAGGATGACATTCAGGACCTGGCTCTTGCCGGAATAGTCGGAGCCGTAAAGGTCGCCCGGGCCGAGTTCGACGCGGATGACCCGCTGGGCAGGGATACGGGCGAGCACGACCTCGAGCGATTCCGCCTTCGACGTCGGCCGGGCTCCGTTGAAAACGACATTGCCTGCGGTTCCGGCGAAGCCCCGCACGTCGACCTGCCCGAGATCGGTTTGCGTGCTTCCGAGATCGAGCTGGAAGCCCGGCACCCGACGGGCGATGTCGAGCGCCGTGCGCGGAGCATATTGCGTGAAATAGGCCGCATCATAGGTCGTGACCCGGGATGGCGGGCCTGCGGGGGCAGCGGCCGTGGATTGCGGGTCGCTCGGACTGGGCGTCTGCGCCAAGGCCATATCCGGGCTGGCCAGCGCCGTCGCTGCAAGACTTCCGAGCAATATGGCTCGCGCCATTCGTATCCCCCTGTTTTTTGACAGGGGCGTCGGTAGGGGAGGCGTTTGGGCCGCGCGAACCGGGTTCGATCAATCGACGAACGGTTCGACAAGTGCCGTTGGTGCGCGACGGGCGGCTAAACGGGAATGGCCGTTAGCGGTATTCAACCGACAGGATACGATGTGCCGAATTACGACGGACGCGCGATAGGCATTCCATCGACACGAACAATGCCTAGGATGCAGTCTCGAACGGACAACGGAATCGCGCGCTCGTGAAGTGGATTTTCCTCGCCGGACTGATGGTCCTCACGCCGATGCTCTCGATCTGGCTTCGGAACCATAAGAGTCAGCCTTCCCCTTGCGGCCTTTTTCCTTGGCTTGCTGCCCTTCCTGGAAGTCCGCTTCAACATCGTGGCTTCGCCTTACACATGGTCCACCTGGCAGGGGATTGCGAAGGGCATCGATGTCTCTCTGGTCGATGCAGTCGCAATCGCGATGATCGTCGCGGGAGGTCGCATGCGAACTCCGCTCAGGATCAAGCTCGCAGTGGCTTTCTATCTGTTCGCGTGGGTCGTTTCGACGTCGGTCGCCGCAATCAAAGTTCCTTCGGTCTTCTACTTATGGACGCTCGTCCGGTGCGCCCTGATTTACTACGCGATCGCGCGCGCATCCGTTGTCAACAGGGACGTGCCCATTGGGTTGATGACCGGCCTGATTGTGGGGCTTTCGATCCAGGGGGTGGTTGCACTTCAACAAAAACTGGGTGGCGACATCCAGGCAGGTGGTTGGTTCGGCCACCAGAACCTGCTCGGTATGGCTTCGCATTTCGTCATTTATCCGGCTTTCGCGGCGTTTCCTGGGCGGATATTATCAGCGGCGAGCGCTCCTTTGCGTTGGAGTTGCGTTCATGATCGCCTGGACGGGCGGATCGCGGGCGACAATCGGTTTGATGGGCGCGGGTCTGATCCTGACGACGATCCTGTCGTGCCGGTATCGAATGACCAGCCGCAAGATGACGATTGCCGCGCTTGGAACGATTGCCTTGGTCGTGGCTGCACCCATCCTGATCGGAGCGATCGATCGTCGCTCCGAACTGACCCGTGAAGGAAGTACCGAGGAGCGGGAGCAAATGAAGAAGGCAGCGGCAATGATCATTGCTGATTATCCGCTCGGGATTGGCTCGAACCGCTATGTCGCGGTCGCAAATGTGGGCGGATATAACGCGCGCGCCGGCTTGCAATGGTCCGCCTTCAAGGCCGTCGCGCACAACACGTTTTACCTTGTTACAGCGGAAATGGGATGGCTGGGCCTCATTGGCATTTGCGGCATCTTCGCTGCCGTCTTCTCGCTCGCATTGAGCGACATGGCACGAGCGGCGCCAGGCTTCAGCAAGGAATATTCGATTGGGATTGCCGTCACGATCCTGATGGTCGTGGCCCACTCCAATTTCGAATGGATCTTTATGATGCTTTCCATCCACATGCTGTTCGCGATGACGGTCGGCCTCCTGGTCGCGCTGCGTGGCATGTCGGCGACGGCGAAGAGATCCGCGCCCTCGGCGCGAACGGCCTCCGAAGATCTGGCTGGAGTTATCCAACAACCCGCCTGACGGGCTTGTTCAGCTTGGCGGATGGGGTGGGATTCGAACCCACGGTGGGCTTGCACCCACGGCGGTTTTCAAGACCGCTGCCTTAAACCACTCGGCCACCCATCCTTCGTTCAGCTCTAGCTGCTATCGCGTGTCGGGGTGGGACGTGCAAGGCGCGCGGCGAACCCGGCTGGCGTTGGCAGGTGTTTCGCCCGTAGCGTGTCGTCGTGGAGGGAGTGTCGCATTGCGGTTGATCGGCGCCTTTTTGATTGCGTCCATGGGAGGCGTCGCGTCCGGCCCTGCGTCGGCGCAGGCCGACCCGCTGGCGCCGCTGCCGCAGCGCGTTGTCCAGCAGGGCGCGCCTCAGCCAACGATCCAGCCCGTGCAGACGATCTATACCCAGCGGGTTTGGGCGGCGCCGACCGGCTTCGAGGCCTACAAGCAGTATCTTGCGGCTCGAGCACGGAGGGAAGGGATCCGCGAATCGACCATCCAGGCGAACGTAGTCGGCCTGGATCTCAACCGCCGCGCGATCGAACTCGACCAATCCCAGCCCGGCGGGCCGCCGAACAGCAGCTACATTCCGCCGTTCGCGCCATACCAAAGGCAGCACGTCACGCTCGAGCCTGATCCGACGGGGGCAGAGCCGCTATTCATCGATCTACGGAAACCTGACCCGGATCCACGCCCGCTATGGCGTCGACCCCGGCGTCCTCATGGCAATCTATGGCCACGAGACAAGCTACGGCGCCGTGACCGGAGGGTTCGACCTGCTCGAAGCGCTCGCCAGCCTTGCCTACGAAGGGCGGCGCCGGGCCATGTTCGAGAGCGAATTCATCTCGGCGTTGCGGCTGATCGACATGGGCGTGCCGCGCTGGAGATTGAAAGGCAGCTACGCGGGCGCGACCGGCTATCCGCAATTCATGCCGTCGGTGGTCGTCAAGCTCCGCGCTGACGGCGATGGCGACGGCTTTGCCGACATCTGGGGCAGCGAATCGGACGGGCTCGCCTCGATCGCCAACTATCTGAGGAATGCCGGATGGAAGCCGGGCGTGCCCTGGGGCGTCGCCGTGCGCGTTTCACCGACGCTCAATCGCGCAGCCATTCGTTCAACGCTGCGCGCGCCTCGGTGCGAGCGGGTCTATTCCCGGCATAGTCGCTGGCTGACGGTCGGCCAATGGCGCGCCATCGGCGTCGTGCCGTACAGCTCTTCGCTCTCGGACCAGGAAGTTGCCACCCTGCTGGAGCCTGATGGCCCGAACAATACGGCCTATCTGCTCACCGGCAATTACCGGGCGATCCTCGATTACAACTGCTCCAATTTCTACGCGCTCTCGGTCGGCCTTCTGGCAAATGCGATCGTGAGGCGCTGAACCCTCTCGCGCGACTGGAATCGCGGCGATAGGAAGGTCTTCCAATCCGCTTAGCAGGACGTAACCCGAGTCGATGAACCGCGCACTTCTCCTTGTCTCCGCTGCCGCACTCACCCTCACCACGAACGCGCCTGCAAAGGCCCCGCCCTTCGATACGCCGGCGCCGGTCGCCTATCTGATCGACCTTTCGTCCGGCGCCATTCTGCTGTCGAAGGATGCCGACCGCCGCATGCCGCCGGCATCGATGGCCAAGATGATGACGACGAATGTCGCATTCGAGCTCATCGATCGTGGCGAGCTGCCACTCAACAAGATGTGCACCGTGCGGCCCGAGACTTGGAAGAAATGGCATGGCCCCGCTGCCGGATCGACCATGTTCCTCTCCCCAGGTGAGCAGGTCAGCGTCGAAAACCTGCTCCACGGCATCGTGACGCTGTCAGGCAACGACGCCTCCGTGGTCCTCGCCGAATGCATCGCGGGGACCGAGGAAGCCTTCGCCAACGTTATGAACGAGAATGCCAAAAGGCTGGGTCTCACCAACAGCCACTTTGGCAATTCGAACGGCT
>CAVXXJ010000009.1:0-260490 GCA_963765705.1 uncultured Gaiellaceae bacterium | reverse complement strand
GGTGCGTAGTGGAATACCCAGCTTATAAGATTCCTCTTCAAAATCCCTCATGAATGCATACACTCTTTCCGGGATTGAACCAAAGTAATGGTCTTCCAACTGCTGGTTCTTGGCAGAGTTATGTCCAAATACCGTACGCCCTGAAAGCACCAGGTCCGGGCGTGCATTGAACAATCCTTCATCAATCACAAAATATTCCTGTTCCCATCCAAGGGTGGGAGTAACATTGCTTACATTCTTGTCAAAATAATTACAAACATCAACAGCAGCTTTATTCAATGCTTCCAGTGCTTTCAGCAAAGGAGCTTTATAATCGAGCGACTCTCCCGTATAGGAAACGAAGATCGTAGGTATGCATAATGTTTGTCCCTGACCAATACCCAGGATAAATGCAGGTGAGGAGGGGTCCCATGCAGTATAACCTCTTGCCTCAAAAGTTGCACGCAATCCGCCGCTCGGAAAAGAAGAAGCATCAGGCTCCTGCTGAATCAGTGCATCACCATCAAATTGTTCTATCGGTGTGCCATCACTTTTTAAAGTAAAGAATGAATCATGTTTTTCGGCAGTGGTGCCGGTCAATGGCTGGAACCAGTGTGTAAAGTGAGTAACACCTTTGCTTTCTGCCCATGCCCTGATACCGGTAGCTATCTGGTTGGCCACTGCACGTTCAATTTTCTGCCCTGCCTTAATTGAATTAACGAGGCTTTTATAACCTTCATCACTCAGGAACTCCCGGGCCACCTTCAACGTAAATACATTGCTGGCGAAAATGGCTGTGATCTTGTTTGAACCTGCTACATCCTGAGTTGCGATCGTACTGAGATTGGATATTGCCTTAAAACGAAGCGACGACATAATTTTTGAATTTAAACTGTTTGAATTAAACATGAACAACGCCTCAGCGCCGTTGCGTTGAATTTTTCTAATCTGATTGGTAGTGGCGGAAAGCAATCGAAAGTGGATTTTCCAGTTGGGGAAAGGCCAAATTTAAGGGGAATTAAACTATTTTATTGACATTATTTTTATAGTTAATATCTCTTGAGAAGTAGCACGGAATCTTTGCCCAGTTGATACTTAATACCATTGGCGTCACCAGCAAAGGAAGAATAATACTGCGGTACCTGACTATTGCGCCAAGGTTATTTACACTGAATCCAACCACCAGCATGAAAGTGAAAATGAAAAAAACAGGCTGAACCAGATAACCGGCCAGGAAACCGGGCCCTCCTTTCTTCTCCAAAGAATCAATACCAGCAGGAATAGCAGGATCAGATTAATCTCTACTGTGGCGGCCAGGGAAAGTAAATGGTAGGTATCACTTGGGTATGGGCGAATGGCAGCAAGGCTGATAGCCTGCGGGTGTATTTTTTATAAAGCTGCCCACATTTGGTTTTAATTGTTTGATGGGAATGGAAGAATTACCCGGCACCATTTGTATATAGGCCTGCTGCCTTATAACAACTGCACGGGGAAAATCCAGTCGCGGATCAACATACCGGAGCCAAAAAATAGAATACCGGAAATCAAATAAATTGACACAAAACAGAGTAAAGCATATTTCGGCCAGCGGATTGCCAAGCAGCCAGGCAAGTATGGCCGGTAACAGAATTACAACGAGGAAATTCCTGAGCACCATTAAAAGCAGGATCCAGAGCAAAAGGAAAAGGACCCTGCGTACGGAAAATCTTTTTTCCTTTGCCGCAAAATAAATATGGTAAATGATCATAGCAAGGCCGGTAAAGATCAGCCCTTCTTTATGAAGCCCACTTGCCCAATAATAAAATGAAGGGATGAAAAATACAGTAACCAGCAGCAGTATCCTTTTTTTAGGGAATACATCATTCATTACCTTATAGAATGCTAATGGACCAAACAAGGTGATGAAGGAATAAAAAATGACATTCACATAATAATGGCCAAAGCTGAAAATATCAAAAATGGAAAGCAGCTTGATAAAAACATTTGCTTTTAGGTCATTCCAGTAAGAATCGGTGGAGGCAAAAAAGCTTCCTGCCCCGGATAAGGGTCATTGAATATATCGGTGAAATATTCAGGCGGATTTGTCCCAAGAGGCTGTATTCCTTAGCCATTGTAATGGAAGTCCCAGGTGTCCACATCTGCGCCAGGCCTCCGTAATACAAGCCCATCCAGCCATAAAATATACCGGCCATCACCTTAAATAAAAAAATATGACCAGTTGCGGTTTGGTTAAACCCGTTGAGAGAAAAAAGCTAGTTTTGGTAACCAGCCAGGCAAAAAAAGCCAGGTAAACAAAAAAGAGGAGGTACTCCAAACAGCGTAATTTAGCCATTGCAAAATACTGACAATTTAGAGGCTGAATATATGGCTAGTGAAATCATGAAGCGGTTCTCCACAATCCCTTCACGCTTTCCGGTCTACCCTGATTTCCTTAATTTTGAGCTTTCATCAACCCATACATATTTCTCCATGGAAGTTACAGTAAAAACGGCAAAACAACTCAGGCTAACAGAAGAAGAATTTGAACTGATCAAACAAAAGTTGGGACGCACGCCAAATTTCAATGAGCTCTGTGCTTTTTCCGGCATGTGGAGTGAACATTGCAGTTATAAGAATTCGATTAAATGGCTGAAAACCCTGCCAAGGGAAGGCGAAGAATGCTGGTAAAAGCCGGTGAAGAAAATGCCGGGCTTGATGGATATTGGCGATGGACTTGGGGTTGTATTTAAAATTGAATCACATAATCATCCTTCTGCCATTGAACCTTTCCAGGGTGCAGCCACCGGTGTGGGCGGCATTCACCGGGATATTTTTACGATGGGCGCCCGGCCGATTGCTGCATTGAACTCATTTCGGT
This sequence comes from uncultured Gaiellaceae bacterium, assembly GCA_963765705.1. Classification (GTDB taxonomy): domain Bacteria; phylum Actinomycetota; class Thermoleophilia; order Gaiellales; family Gaiellaceae; genus Gaiellasilicea. The sequence goes on along the minus strand of CAVXXJ010000009.1, from coordinate 257,654 downwards.
TCGGTAACCTGGAAGAAGATAAAACACAACATTTACTGGCTGGTGTTGTGCATGGCATTGGCCATTATGGCAATTGTTTTGGCGTGCCTACTGTAGGCGGTGAAATTTATTTTGATGAATGCTATCATACCAACCCGCTGGTGAATGCCATGAGTGTGGGTATTGTAAAAGCGGTGAAACTGTTTCTGCCACTGCAAAAGGAAAAGGCAATCCGGTTATGTTTGTAGGAAGTGCAACAGGTAAAGATGGTATTGGCGGTGCTTCTTTTGCTTCAGCCGATATTACCGCAGAAAGTACGCAGGAATTGCCTGCCGTGCAGGTGGGTGATCCTTTCCAGGAAAAAAAATTACTGGAAGCCTGCCTGGAAGTGATACAAACCGGCGCCGTTGTCGGTATGCAGGATATGGGTGCAGCAGGTATTATTTGCTCTACATCTGAAATGAGTGCAAAAGGCGAAGCAGGAATGCGCATCGATCTTGATAAAGTGCCTACACGGCAAAAAAATATGAAAGCCTGGGAATTGCTTTAAGTGAAAGCCAGGAAAGAATGTTGATGGTGGCGGAAAAAGGAAGAGAAAAAGAAGTGAGAAAGTATTTGAAAAATGGGATCTTCCTGTTCTGTTATTGGTGAAGTAACCGATGATGGTATGTTGCAGTTTTATATGAATGGAGAACTGGAAGCTTATTTGCCTGCGTATGAACTGGTACTGGGTGGCGGCGCTCCGCAATATGAAAGAGAATATCGTGAGCCTGCTTATTTCGCAGAGATCAAAAAGTTCGACTATTAATTCGATCCCTGAACCCCTGCATTTAAAAACTATTGCAGAACAGATCATTCACTTTGCCTTCCATTGCTTCCAAACGCTGGATCTATACTCAATATGATAGTATGGTAGGCACCGTGAATGCCTCTACCAATGCGCCGAGTGATGCAGCAATTGTTGCGGTGAAAGGAACAAAGAAAGGAATTGCAGTGACAACGGATTGTAACAGCCGGTATGTATTATGCCGATCCTTATAAAGGCGCCATGATCGCGGTGAGTGAAGCAGCAAGCAATATTGTATGCAGTGGTGGCCAGCCATTGGGCATTACCAATTGCCTGAACTTCGGCAATCCTTATGATCCGGAAGTGTATTACCAGTTTGTTCATGCCATCAAAGGAATGGGAGAGGCCTGTCGCAAATTTGATACACCTGTTACCGGTGGTAATGTGAGTTTTTATAATCAAAATCCGGATGGCCCTGTTTATCCAACACCCACCATTGGTATGGTAGGTTTGCTGGATGATATTGATAATAAAATGACGCTTGATTTTAAAGATGAAGGAGATATCCTTTATCTGTTGGGGCATAAGCAATGATATCAATTGCTCAGAATACCTGCATCAGATCTGCGGCGTTGAATATTCACCGGCACCTCATTTTGACCTGGAAGAAGAATTGCATTGCAGCAAATAATCAAGAGCTGATTGACAAAAAACTTTTCCAGTCCGCACATGATGTAAGCGAAGGCGGATTGTTTGTTACGCTTTGTGAAAGCGGTTTCAACCGTGAACTTGGGTTTTCCGTTATTACCAACAGCAGTTGCAGGAAAGATGCCTGGCTGTTTGGCGAAGCGCCAAAGCCGGGTACTGGTCAGTGTTGCCATCGAGAAAATGAAAGAATTTGAAACAGTGCTTGGGTGATTTCCATTTGAGAAGATCGGCGTGGTGACTACCGGAGAAATGGTAGTGGACGGTGAGTTCTGGGGAACTATCGACTGGTGGAAGGAAAAATATGATGACGCTATTGCAGGATATTTAAAAACACATTCTGCCGAAGAAAGTCTGCACTCACTTTAGAGTACAGGTCAATAGTAATGAGAGAATATATCAATTGGCTGTGGTGCAATTGAATTTGTTTACATCGGACTTGCCTGCCTTCTATCATGGAAGTAATTAAACTATCTTTATAAAAACCAGAATAATGGGAAAAAAGATTGCCATCATCGGGGGCGGTAACCTTGGCACAGCTATAGCCGAAGGACTTTTGAAAAGTAAATTCAGCAAAGCCTGCTGAACTGACCGTTACCAAAAGAAACATCGCCACGCTTGCAGACCTTGAAAAAAAAGGAGTGGAATAACTTCAGATAACTCAGCGGCTGTTAAGAAAAGCGATATCATTATCCTGGCAGTAAAGCCCTGGCAGGTAAGTGATGTACTGGAAGGAGTAAAGAAGGAATTGAACAGCCGGAAATTATTGATATCGGTTGTTACAGGTTCATGATCAATGATATGGAGGATGCAGTGGCAAAAAAAATGCCTCTGTTCCGCGCGATGCCTAATACGGCCATTGCCATTCAGCAAAGCATGACCTGCATCTGCAGCCAGGATGCCAGTGCAGCTGATATCAAGTATGTAAACGAATTATTTTCCTGTGTAGGCAAAGTGGTAACCATTGATGAAAAATTAATGGATGCGGCAACCATACTGGGCGCTTGTGGTACTGCTTATGCCATGCGTTATATCCGGGCCAATATACAGGGTGGGATCGAGATCGGGTTTGATGCGGCCACGGCTTCATTGATTGCTGCACAAACAGTGAAAGGAGCTGCGGAATTATTATTACAGAAAGGTTCGCATCCGGAACAGGAGATCGATAAAGTGACCACACCCAAAGGTTGCACCATTGCGGGATTGAATGAAATGGAGCATCGGGGATTCAGTTCTTCACTGATTAGGGGAATTGTTGCGAGTTATAATAAGATTGCAAAGGATTGAAGGTCCGAGATCTCATTCTTATATACTACTCCATCTTTCATCACAAAAACAACTTTTCCAAATACCTTCGGATCTTTCAGCGGATCGCCATCCACTGCCACAATATCAGCGAGCTTTCCCATTTCAATAGATCCCATAGTTCATCTTCATGCCCAATAATTCCGCGGCATTGATCGTTGCAGCCTTGATGGCTTCCATTGGCTTCATACCTGCCGCGTATCATGTAACCGAATTCCAGCCAGTTCTTCCCATGTTTATAAACGCCGGCATCTGTGCCGAATGCGATCTTTACCCCGGCTTTGTATGCTTTTGCAAAAGTGGCTTTGATCTTCGGACCGATCTCCAGTGCTTTTGGTGTTACCAGTGCAGGATAATAACCAGGTATTTTTGCTGAATCTGCCACTGCTGCACCGGCGGTTAGTGTAGGAACATACCATGTTCCGATATTGTTTGCAAAGCGTCCATGGCTTCATCATCCATATAAGTACCATGTTCAATGGAATTGACGCCGGCACGGATAGCTCTTTTCATTCCTTCGGCACCATGGGCATGCACGGCCACTTTGAATCCATAATCTTTGGCTGTTTCAACAATTGCTTTTATTTCTTCTTCCGTGAACTGCGGATTGCTGCCACTTTTGGCAACACTTAATACGCCGCCGGTAGCAGTGATCTTGATCAGATCAGCCCCTTCCTTATACCGTTGCCTTACTGCTTTGCTGCATTCTTCAGCACCATTGGCCACGCCATCCGCGGGCCCGGGATCACCCATCAGATCTTTCCGATAACCATTGGTTGGATCAGCATGTCCGCCGGTGGTGGCAATAGCTTTACCGGCAGTGATAGATCCTGGGCCCTTTAATCAAGCCTTTATTAATCGCATTACGTAAGGAGATATTTACATCTGATCCACCCAGGTCCCGCACCGTAGTAAATCCGGCCATCAACGTAACTTCTGAGAACTTTACTAGACTGAAAAGCTATATCAGCAGGATTCAGAGTAAATTCCTCCAGGTACCTGTTTGGATTGGTCTCTTCTTCAAGATGTACATGCATATCCATCCAGCCCGGAGTAACGGTTTTGTTTTTCAGGTCTATGGAACTATCGTTACGGCCGGGATGGAGTAGCCTTTTTCAACGGCGGTGATCCTGTTCTTTTCAACAATAATCGTCATTTCTTTTTGGGCTCATCCGATTTGCCATCGATCAAAGTGCCGCACCAGATATAGGTTTTTTGTGCAATGGAAGTGATGGTAACGAATAAATACCCGATCAGCATATAAGTTTTTCTCATACAGGTGGTTAAGATTTAAAAATAATAAAATTAATCTGTTCACAACTCACGTCTATTTTATCCACAGTATCGTATAACCGATTTCCCTAATCCCGAAATATCTATTATCTTTGCATGACCTCCCGGAAATACTTCTTTGTTTCCTTTCCGCTGGTCAATTGGGTGGGCTAATCTCAACACTTATTGTTTTTTGATCTGTCCCGATGTTATCGGGATGAAATGTAATATTTCATTTCAGAGCAAATGAGCATTTGCAAGGCCTTCTTTTTTTTATGGTAACTTTTGAAATAACCATTTATGGCTAAATATATTTTTGTTACCGGCGGCGTTACTTCTTCATTGGGAAAAGGAATTATTGCGGCTTCTCTGGCCAAACTTTTACAGGCAAGAGGGTTGAGAGTTACCATTCAGAAATTTGATCCTTATATCAATGTCGATCCCGGAACACTGAATCCTTATGAACATGGTGAATGTTATGTAACAGAAGACGGCGCTGAAACTGATCTTGATCTTGGTCACTACGAACGTTTTCTGAACATATTTACTTCGCAGGCCAATAATGTAACTACCGGCCGCATTTATCAAACCGTAATCAATAAAGAAAGGGAAGGCGCTTACCTCGGTAAAACCGTACAGGTGGTTCCGCATATTACCGATGAGATCAAAAGAAGAATGCTGCTACTGGGCCAGAACGGTGAATATGATATCGTGATCACCGAAATCGGCGGTACAGTAGGTGATATTGAAAGCTTACCGTTTGTGGAAGCCGTTCGTCAGTTGCAATGGGAACTGCCGGAAGAAGATTCCCTGGTGGTTCATCTTACCCTGATTCCTTATCTAAAAGCAGCCAAAGAATTAAAAACAAAACCCACCCAGCACAGCGTTAAAATGCTGAGCCAGGAAGGGGTGCATCCCGGATATTATTGTTTGCAGAACAGAAAGGCCATTGTTCCCGGAACTGCGCAGGAAGATCGCCTGTTCTGTAATGTAAAACAGGAAGCTGTGATTGAAGCAGCTGATGCACCTACCATCTATGAAGTGCCGCTTGCTGATGATGCGGGAAAAACTGGATGTTATCTGTTTGAAAAAACTGAACATTACCAATTACAATGAACCCGAGCTTGGAAAATGGAAAGAATTTCTGGATAAACTGAAATATCCAAAGAGCAAGGTTACCATTGGGCTTGATCGGTAAATATATTGAACTGCAGGATGCCTATAAATCCATTCTGGAATCTTTTATTCATGCAGGCGCCATGAATGAATGCCAGGTGCAGGTGATGAATGTGCACAGTGAATTCATTACAGATGATAATGTAGCAGAAAAATTGGGCAGCTCTGGATGGATTACTGGTGGCTCCCGGATTTGGTATCGGGGAGTGGAAGGAAAGATCGTGGCCGTAAAATATGCCACGGAAAATGGACTCCTTTCTTTGGTATTTGTCTGGGTATGCAAATGGCCGTGATCGAATTTGCGAGGAATGTACTGGGTTTGAAAGAAGCCCATTCCACTGAAATGGACCCGGATACACCGGAACCGGTGATCGACCTGATGGAAGAACAAAAGAAGATCACTGCAAAGGTGGCACCATGCGACTGGGTGCTTATCCCTGTGATCTCAAACCTGGTTCCCTGGCCCATAATATTTATGGGAAAGATTCCGTAAGTGAACGTCATCGTCATCGCTGGGAATTCAATAATAATTACCTCGAACAGTTTGAAAAAGCAGGAATGGTTGCCAGTGGTAAAAACCCGGGAACAGGTCTGGTGGAGATCATTGAATTGCCATCATCATCCTTTCTTTATTGGTGTTCAATATCATCCTGAATTAAAAAGTACTGTAGAAAACCCACAGCCAATCTTTGTTCACTTTATCAAAGCGGCCAAAGCATATGCCGACAAGGTAGCAGAGTAAAGAACCCATTGTTCAGAGTGAAATGATTTAAAGTATATAGGTCACAGAGAGCCATAGAGTTCTTGGAGAGCTGGCTCGATAATTATCGGGGCAGCTCTCTTTATCTCCGAGGTTCTACTGTGGCCAAAACCTCCCACCGAATATAAACCTCTGCTCACCGGGACGGGCTTTATAACTGGCCTGTAATACCCCGAATCACCTATCTTTGCCGTCTTTAAAATTTTACCTTAAATGAAGTTTGATCGTAATACCATCCTTGGTTTTGTGGTGCTGGCTGCTCTTTTCTTTGGCTACTTTTATTATATCAATAAAGATGAGGCAACCATGCTCAAAAACAAGGCTATTGAACAGGCATACAATGATTCAGTAGCACGGGCAAATAGCTCCCAAACTGGATTCTGCTGTTGCCCGCATTGATTCGGCTACATACAGATTCACTGAATAAGATCGCTAAGGCAGGAATGTTCCATGGCGCAGGTGCCGGTACCGAACAGATCGTATACGCTCGAGAATGAATGTATTCAGGATAGCTTTCACTACTAAAGGTGGCTCAGCCCAAATGGATAGAACTGAATAAGTTCAAGAATATGGACAGTGGGCATGTTCGCCTGGCGGCATCCGAATTTGATAATATCAGTTATACTATTAATACCGCCAATAACCAGGTAGTGCACAACCAGCGAACTTGTATTTTCCAAAATAGATTCCGTAACTTTACCAGATGGCAGTAAAACATATTCCTTTACCCTTGCAGTCAGACAGTAGTTCAGGTTCTTCTATTACCCATCAGTATACCATCAAGACCAGATGAGTATATGATTGACTTGGATGTAGAAATTGAATGGGCCAACCAGATCGCTCACCAATGGCACCATGAACCTGACCTGGAATATACAGGGCTGCCCAGCAGGAATCAGATATTGGGTTTGAAAAAACAAATACACAGATCGGATATGTAAAGGATGGTGAATTCGACTATCATACCATTGGCAGGCGGAATGATAAGGATTTTGGTGCCAACCCGTGAAATGGATTGGTGTGCGCCAGCGTTTCTTCAATACCTTTTTAATTGCAAAGGATAATTTTACTAACGGTAAGATCGACTGGGAGTACCGGCAGATGATAAAGAAAGAACTGTGGTGCAGCACTACAGCCAATCTGCAGGTGAAACTACAGGCACAGAACAATGTCAAAGCCGGGTTCAGTATTTTCTATGGCCCTGCTGATTATCATACACTGAACAGTATGATCTGAAACTTGACAAGCTGATCAATCTTGGACAGGGAATGTATGCCTTTGTGCGTCCGTTGAACCGCTGTGTGATCATGCCGGTGTGGGATTTTATCAAAGGGCTTTGTAGGAAGTTATGGATATAGTCATCGCACTGCTTACCATTGTTTATTCGGTTACTGATCTCTCCACTTACCTATAAAAGTTATTTGAGCGGTGCAAAAATGAAAGTGCTGCGGCCGGAGATCGCCAAGCTGAAAGAAAAGCATGGTGGCGACCAGCAGGCCATGAGTATGGAGCAGATGAAATTGTTCCGGGAAGCAGGAGTAAATCCATTGGGAGGATGTATACCGGCATTGTTCCAGATCCCGATCTTCTTTGCCCTGTATAGTTTCTTTAATGCGAGTGTTGATCTGCGGGGAGCCGATTTTCTTTGGGCAAAAGACCTGTCGGCCTTTGATGATGTCATAAAATTTGGAGTTAATATCCCATTACTGGGCAGTCACCTCAGTCTTTTCACTATCACGGCGGTCATAACCAGCTTGCTGATATCACTTTATAGTATGAGCATGACGCCGGATCAGAGTAACCCTGTACTCAAATACATGCCGTATATTTTCCCGGTATTCCTTTTATTCATCTTTAATACCCTTCCATCGGCCCTTACCTGGTATTATACGGTTTCCAATATCGTTACATGATTCTCCAGTTTGTGATCCAGAATTATATAATTGATCACGATAAGATCCTTGCGAAGATGGATGAGAACCGCAAGAAGCCGAAGACAAAATCCAAATGGCAGGAGAGATGGAACAAATGCAGGAGCAGCAAAAGAAGATGAAGGAAATGCAGCAGAAGGGCAGCAAGAGTAATGTGCTTTGGTTGTAAGTTTACTATAGAAGTGTTAAGGTCGAATTATTTGGCCATTAGCTATCAGCTTTAGCAGGTAAAGTTTTCCATCAGATACTAACTATTGGTTAATAGCCATAAGCTAATGCTAACGGCTAATATCTGTTCTTTAGTAAGCAACTAATTAACTATCTTGTACCGTCTTTATATATATGAAAAGAATAATTACCATAGCAGCTTTCACGGTTGGTTTAGTTGTTTCTTCTGTTTCGCTTAATGCGCAGAAAAAACTGACCGAGGCTACTATTTCCTATGATATTCGTTATCAACACCAATAATACTACACCTCAGGCGGCCGATCTGCTTGATGGTGCCGTCAGTGTGATTTACCTGAAAGGGAATTCAAGCAGATCTGAAATGATCAGTTCACTGGGAACACAGTCTACCATTGTTGATGGCAAATCAGGCAACGTTACCATTTTGAAAGATTATGGTGAGCAGAAGTATATGATCAGTATGACGCCTGATAACTGGAAACAATCCAATCGTAAATACGAAGGCATTACTTTCACTTTTGAAAATGAGTTTAAGACCATTGCCGGTTATAACTGTCAGAAAGCAACTGGTAAACTGGCCGATGGCAGTACTTTCACTGTATATTTTACAAAAGACCTGTTGCCGGTAAATAAAGACTTTCAATACCTCAATAAGAATCTTCCCGGCCTGGCGATGCAATATGAGGCAAATATGGGTAAGCAGAAGGTAACTTACACTGTTTCCAGTATCAATTTTAACCCGGTTCCGGCGGCAAAATTTGACCTCCCCAAATCAGGCTACCGGGTTATGACCTATGAGGAAAGCGTGCGTGGAGTCTCCAATTAAGCATTACGAGGCAATCAGTGATCCTTTTTGGCTAAATGGGACATCGATTATTTTTTCAATTGAATTGAACGTAGCTGGTAATCAATGATTTACACAAAATCAACTGTTAGCTCAAACCTAATCTCTATCAAGCCTTCTATTGCGATCTTGTTGAGACCTTAATGATATATTATTGAGACCTCATTGAGATACTGGTCTTTTCCAGGTTTATTCGAGGGTTCAGTTAGGTAAATGCAAGCATTAGAATAGACCCAGATTGAATGACATAAAATATATTGAAATAAAAGAAATGAGAAGATTAACGCGTAGCTGCGTTAGGATTGAAAGTGATCTTGTTGTTCAGGATAACCTGCTTTTTAACTGGCAGGGTATAGGTAGTATGACCTTGTTGGTAAGTAACAACAGTATTGAGATTGATTGTGCGGTATCATTGAAATTCATCACGTGTGATACCACGGAAATTATAACCTGAACGGAGGCTGAAAGACCAGGTTTTACAGCCGTTTTGCCAGTCAGCAATTTGCGTGTGGATTTTTTGACTGACCCATCACCCAGGGTAGCAAATGAAGCCACAGCAATCCCTGCGAGCAACAGCAGAACTATGAAACCTCTGCCCAATAGCATGAATATATGAGAGTTAGTTTTCATCTAAGAGCAAATTTAACAAAAAATATGAATACTATGCAAACCGTCTATGGAGAACTTTATAACTTATTTAACGACGGGATAGTAAAATTGTTACATGGAGACAGAAAAATAGTTGGGAATTTTACACATTTGGGGAAAACTAACAAGGGGCTTTTTCTTGTTTAACTTGTTGATATAACTTCGGTTGATGATGGTTTTAATTGAGTAAAACTTGATTAATGAAAGAACATCCATACGACGAGGACAAAGAGCAAATGCGGGAGCTACTCAAACAATTTGAAAACCTGAAAGCCGGCCGCAGCCACTCCTTTCTGGACGAAGAGGCTTTTGAAAAGATCATCGATTATTTCGAGGAAAAGGAAGACCTGCCAAAGCCCTGGAAGCTGCTGATATGGCCATTGAGCAATATCCCTATTCCTCCATGCTGCTCATCAGAAAGCCGATATACTGCTAGCCAACCGCATGTACCAGGATGCATTGGATATCCTGGACCAGGCCGCATTACTCGACAGCAACGATATCAATCTTTATATTCTGAAAACAGATGCTTACCTGGCACTGGATCAGCAGGAGAAAGCTGTGGCGATTGCTGGAAAATGCACTTGTTACATTTGAAGGAGAGGAAAAAATAGAATTGTTGTTTGAACTGGCTGATGTATATGATGATTATGAAGAGTTCGATAAAATATTTGATTGTCTGAAAATGATCCTTGAGCAAGATCCGAATAATGAAGAAGCTTGTACAAGATCTGTTTCTGGACAGATTTTACCGGACGCAATGAAGAAAGTATCCGGCTTGCACCAGCAGATCATCGACGAATATCCTTATAGTGAACTGGCCTGGTTCAACCTTGCTGCAGCTTACCAGGGATTGAAATTATATGAAAAGGCCATTGATGCCTACCAGTATGCCGTTGCGATCGACGAGAAATTCGATTATGCCTATCGCAATATGGGCGATGCCTATATCCGGCTGCGCAAATACAAGGAAGCGATCGAAGCACTGGAAAAAGTGATTGAGCTGTCGAAGCCGGAAGATGTGATCTATGAAGCGATCGGTCATTGCTATGACAGACTGAAAAATTTTGCGCAGGCAAGATTCTATTATCGCAAAGCTTCACACCTGAACCAGGAAGACAGTAAACTGTATTACAAGATCGCCTGCACCTATTTTAACGAGAAGCATATGGAGAGTTGCATCAAACAACTGGAACATGCCATGAAGATCCACCGGCTGCAACCGGAATATAACCTGCTCATGGGCGAATGTAAAATGCAATTGGGGGAGTTCAAAGAAGCTATTCAATATTTTTCAATGTTGTTGTGCAATCACGTCCGAAGAATGTTTCCGGCTGGGAAGCATTGATCCGTGTTTATTATGAGCGGATATTTATGAAGAAGCACTGGAACAGGCTGATGCTTGCTATTAAAGTTACCGATAGTAAACCTGTTTCATTTTTTATAAAGCAGCCATCTTGTTTGCGATGGGAAAATCAAAGGAAGCCATGCATCAGTTGGAAAAAGCCATGAGCAGATTGCACCTAAAACTGTTGAAGAAATTCATTGAACTAATCCATCTATGCTTCGCAATCAACCAGTAGGTGGATATGATTGCACGGTTTAAGAGAAATAAGTCTATCGATAATAGATGTACTCGAATCTGATTATTCTTCCCTATTTTTGCGCGGACCTTATCAATAGTATTGTAGAATCAAATAATCCAAAAGCATGAATTTTAATCTTATCGCAGATTCCTGAAAGAAATTGCAAACCCCGGTTAGTCGGGATTACGATGGTGATGGATAAAGGTCTGAGCGTGAACGGAAGCACAGAATTTTATGAGTGTATCACATCCGCATGTGATATCGTGAAACTGGGATTTGGTACTTCTTTTGTTACACCCAACCTGAGAGAAAAACTTGAAGTTTACCGTTCTATGATATTCCCGTTTATTTTGGCGGCACTTTGTTTGAAGCCTTTCTGATCCGCAACCAGTTCGACGATTATATCAAGGTTTGCAAGGATTATGGCATCAGTTATATGGAAGTAAGTGATGGTTCCATCACTATTCCTCATGCTGAAAAATGCGGGTATATCGAAAAACTTACCAAACATGGAACTGTGTTGAGCGAAGTGGGCAGTAAAGATGCAGCACATATCATTCCTCCTTATAAATGGATCGAACTGATGAGGGCCGAACTGAGTGCAGGTTCCACTTATGTGATCGCAGAAGCAAGGGAAGCAGGTAATGTGGGTATTTATCGTGGATCAGGGCGAAGTAAGAGAAGGACTGGTGCAGGAGATCCTGACCCAGATACCAGGCAGAAAAAATTATCTGGGAAGCACCGCAAAAAGCACAGCAATTATATTTTATTGAACTGCTGGGTGCAATGTGAACCTCGGCAATATCGCGCCAACAGAAGTGATTCCGCTGGAAACAATGCGCATCGGTCTGCGCGGCGATACTTTTAATTTATTCCTTGATAAAAAAGAAGCCATGATGCGGCTGTTTGGACTTATAGGATATCCTTTATCTCATTCTTTTTCGCAAAAATATTTTACGGAAAAATTTGAAAAAGAAGGCATAGACGGACTGCCGTTATGAAATTTTTCCCATTCGCAATCATCGACGAATTTCCGGCTTTGCTGGAACAGTATCCCGATCTCGAAGGTATAAACGTAACCATTCCTTATAAACAACAGGTATTGCCATTTCTTGGATGCAGAACGAAGTATTGTCGAAAGCATCGGTGCCTGCAATTGCATCAACATTATAAAGGGAAAATTAACAGGATATAATACCGATGTGGCCGGCTTTGAAATTTCACTGAAAAAATCTTCGATCCATATCATAAAAAAGCACTGGTACTGGGAACAGGCGGCGCAGCAAAAGCCGTGCATTATGTTTTGGAAAGAAAGGAATTGCCTTGATTATGTTTCCCGCAAACAGCAACCCGGGTCAATTTACAGCTATGAGGAATTAACTCCTGACATTAATAGCTGATCATACACTGATCATTAACACCACTCCAGCTGGGTATGTATCCATATGTCGATGAGCTGCCCCACCATTCCTTATGGATCTATTACAGCTTCGCATTATCTTTTTGACCTTGTTTATAACCCGGCAAAAACATTATTTCTCAAAAAGGAGAGGAGAGAGGGGCTGCAATAAAAAACGGCGACGAAATGCTGGTTATACAGGCGGAGGAAAGCTGGAAGATCTGGAATGGGGAAGTTTAAATAGTTTAATAGTTCAGAGGTCTCACAAGTTTGAAACCGGATTCATATTTTAACCTCTTAACCTTCTTAAACCTTTTAAACTCTTAATGTGCCTAAACTCTCTCTTGAAATACCATCCTCCTTTCAATTTGAAACGATAATTCCCATCCGCATCACCGATATCAATTATGGCGGTCATTTAGGCAATGATGCTTTTCTTTCTCTCATTCATGAAGCGAGAATGCAGTTCCTTAAAAAACATGGACTGTCTGAACTGGATTTTGCAGGCATCGGGCTCATTATGCGTGATGCAGGTATTGAATTCCGTGATGAATTATTTTATGGTGATAGCGTCATTGCTTCCGTTACAGCTACCGAGTTCAGCAAAGCTTCTTTTGAAATATATTATAAACTGGAAAAGGAAACCAATGGACAGCGCAAACTGGTTGCACTGGCAAAGACAGCCATGATCGGTTATGATTATTCAAAAAAGAAAATTGCGAGCGCTGCCGGAAGAAGCCGTAAAAAAACTAATGCTAATATTTGTCCCTGGGTTCCCGGATTAATAAGTCAGAATTATTTAAACCTTTTCGTCGTCTAATGACTAAAACTTATAATTCCTTTCCATTATCATCCAGGGAATTCACCATATTCACTATGTCCAGGAAATTGCCAGGAGCTGCCGGGGAGGTAGCTAATTTCTTCTGCCATTTTTTTAACTGGCTTTTGCAATCAGCATCCTGCTCTTCACCGGATACACAGCAAACCAGGTTGCCTAGTTTCTTTGACATGCGGATGATATTACCTTCCGGTGTCATTAACATGATATAGCGGTCTGCCATATCAGGCAGGGAATAATCGGCATAAGCATACAATGGATTACCGGCATAGTCAGATGCTTCAGCGTAAGGATAGCTTGCAGCAACCGACCTTCTGTAAATGTTCCTGTTTTGCAGATTACGCGCAGGCTGTTCTACCCGTGCTATCACATTTTTATTTTCAGGAGTTGTTTCATCGGGAGAAGTGGTTACCACCCTGTCCCTGTCATCCGGAACAGATGGTACCGCAGGTGTTGCATCTGGTTTTACTGAAACAATATCAGTAGTATTGATTTGACTGCTTCCGTCTGGTCAGCCGGAAAACTGGAAATAGGAAATAGTGCGACTATGCCGATCAAAAAGGCGGCAGCTGCATATTTTACAAAAGGAGAAATGCTTTTTCTGATGGGGATTACCGGAGCTTCTGCACCGCTGAGCTCTGCTTCAATATTGATCCACGCAACTGCAGGAGGATTCACCTGCATATCATGAAGGGTTGATGGGAACTTTTTCCAATTTCACTTTCGTCCAGGGAAGCAGTTATTTTATCCCACACGTCAGCCGGTGGGACAACTTCGTAACTGGTCATTTTATGCTTTCAAGCTGCTCATGGATTGATCTTCGTATTACTTCTTTCCTCTAAAAAATTTTTAACCATGTCCTGCAGTATCACTTTAGCTCTCGATAATTGCGATTTGCTTGTGCCTTCACTGATCCCCAGCATATCACCGATCTCTTTATGCGTGTATCCTTCCACCACGTACATATTAAATACCGTTCGGTAACCGGGCGATAACTGCTGTACCAGTGCCATGATATCTCTTTCTGCCAGGTTATCCAGTACGGAGAGATAATTACCTTCCATGGTATTTTCCTCTTTTTCCGTTACCGGCTGCAGGTACTTTTTGCGGCGGAAATGTTCGATGGCAGTGTTGACAAAGATCCGGCGAACCCAGCCCTCGAAGGAGCCTTCACTGCGGAAACTGGACAGTTTTTTAAAAATCTTAATAAAACCCTCCTGGAATATATCCTGTGCCTCTTCAGCATTTCCTGCATAACGAAGACAAACGGCATACATGCGGGGAGAGAAACGACGATACAATTCTTCCTGCATTCGCCGGTTGCCGGCTATGCATCCATTGATTAAGTCGCTTTCGGTAATATTATGGTTGCTTGATTGGCTCAACTTTCCAATTTTTGGTTCGGAACTTGCTCCATTGCCGTCCATTGTGACAAAAATGCTACCAGTTTTTCCGTTGCTCGGCCCCGGTGACTGAAGCGTTGTTTCTCGGAAATATCCATTTCAGCAAAGGTTTTGTCAGACCCATCGGGAATAAATACAGGATCATATCCAAAGCCCTGGTTACCTCTTCTTTCTGTGATTATCCTGCCCTTACAAATGCCTTCGAAAAGGGTTTCCTTACCATCAATGATCAGGGAAATGACCGTTCGGAAACGGGCTGCCGGTCTGCCTTATTCTCCAGATTTAACAGGAGCTTGTCGATATTCTTTTTATCCGACTTATCCTCCCCGGCATATCGTGCACTTTTTACGCCGGGTTCGCCATTGAGTGAATTTACTTCCAGCCCGGTGTCTTCACTGAAACAGCTGGTATGCGTCATCCGGTAAATGGTCTGTGATTTTTCAGAAGCATTTGCTTCCAGTGTATCATGTGGTTCGGGAATATCGATATCAATGCCGCCTTCTTTTAATGTCAGCAATTCAAAATGGTTGCCGACCTGGTGCCGGATCTCGTCAACCTTATGCTGATTATTGGTGGCAAAGATGAGTTTCATGCTAACAAGATAATGGATAAAATCACAAACCAAAAATGCGCTGCAGGCAAACCCACAATTTACTTTTGAGCAATTTATCCGTTCTGCATTCCTGTAGCGTTGGAGAATAAAGAAATGTATTGCTGTTGAATGATTGTACCTGGAATTCAGGGAAACTTACCGGCAGGTCAAAGCTCACCGGGTCAACACCAAATAGTAAGACAATTTTACTTCCGAATTTCTTGCGTGATCCCTTATAGCCATTCACCCGGATTATTATTTGTGTTTACGATGGTAACATCATCCAGACTGAAATTTGACAGGCCTTTAAAATATTGGTAAGGAATTCCAGTTCTTCATCCGGAATATGAACAACGTTGTCATAGTTGACAACAATCAGGATATTCTTTTGATTGCCTCCAAGTGATTTTGAATTCACCTGCTTCTGTTGTTTTGGATTTTTTGCTGGGAGGAGGTAATGGTTCGGGGTCCTCTTCTGACACTATATATGATATGTTTCTGTAACGATTTCTCATCGTCCGGTACTACTCTTGTTATAATGAGGGTCTCCTCCACCAATGATTTTCCATACAATGCGGCAGCCATGTGAGGAGAAAGTTTTATATCGTTTAAGCCCATTCGCTTTTTTTGTTTTGTTATCTTCGTACTTCTTTGTAAAAATAATCTAATTATGACGGCGGCAGTTGATATTTTGATAACGAAAGCGGAGCGAAGCAAGTTACAGGACACTAACCTGGAGAATATTCCTTTTGGGAAGTATTTCACTGATCATATGCTGGAAGCCGATTATGAAAACGGAGAATGGAAGAACGTGGAGATCAAACCTTATCAGCCATTGCTGTTGGAACCTTCACTGGCTGCCCTTCATTATGGCCAGGCCATTTTTGAAGGCATTAAAGCGTATAAGGATGAACATGATAATGCTTTTATATTTCGGCCGAAGGATAATTTCAGAAGGTTCAATCAATCTGCCGAAAGAATGAATATGCCGGTGGTACCGGAAGAAATATTCATACAGGGTATGCGCCAGCTGGTAGCGCTTGATAAAAACTGGATACCGGCAAAGAAGGACCATTCACTTTATATCCGCCCGGTGATGTTTTCCAGTGATACATGCTGGGTGTAAGGCCATCTGAAACTTATAAATTCCTGATCTTATTAAGTCCCACGGGTCCTTATTACGCCAATCCGATGAAGATACTGGTGGAAGAGACCTATACACGGGCAGCACCCGGTGGAGTAGGGTTTTGCCAAAAATGCAGGTAATTATGGAGGAAGCATGCTGGCGACTGCCACATTGCCAAAAAGCAGGGGTACGACCAGGTGCTCTGGACCGATGCTGCCGAGCACAAATGGCTGCAGGAAGTGGGAATGATGAATGTTTTCTTTATCATCGACAATGTGGCCATTACCCCGGAATTGTCAGAAGGGACTATCCTGGAGGGGGTTACGCGCAATAGCGTAATCAAAGGCTTGCAGGAAATGGGGATAAAGGTGGAGGAAAGAAAGATAGGTATAGATGAAGTAGTTACAGCTTATAAGAATGGAAAGGTGACCGAGGTTTTCGGAACCGGCACCGCAGCTGTTATTGCGCCTATAAAAGAATTGAATTACAAGGGTTTTAGCATGGAATTTCACCCGGATAGCTACAAGATCCCCAATGCCATCAAAAACTGGCTTAATGAGATCAGGGAAGGCAAACGGGAGGATAAGTTTGGCTGGATGGTGAAGGTTTAGTTCTTGCTGGTTCCTTGCTACCCGCTTGCTGGCTCCTTGCTGGAAATAGCCCTTTTGTTGCTTGTTCCTTGCTACATCCTTGCTAGGACCTTGCTAGAAATGGGGGTTTTTCAGCAAGGATCTAGCAACAACCTAGCAACAAGCTAGCAAGGAATATGCAACGCCTGAGCAAGCCGGTAGCAGCCGGTCAGCAAGCGGCTAGCAAGGAGCCAGCAAGAAGAGTTAGCTTAGCGGGGATAAATAAAGGGGTTTTTTTGGTATTTCCCCTGCCGGGCGTTACCTTTGCCGTCCCTAAAAATAAAGGATCACGAATGCCTACTATTCAACAATTGGTAAGAAAAGGAAGACAGATTATCAGGGCCAAGAGCAAATCAAGGGCTTTGGACCAGTGCCCTCAGCGCCGTGGTGTTTGCACCAGGGTGTATACTACCACTCCAAAGAAACCAAACTCAGCTTTGCGCAAAGTTGCCAAGGTTCGTTTGACAAACAAGGTAGAGGTGATCGCTTATATCCCGGGTGAAGGACATAATTTGCAGGAGCACTCCATTGTGTTGATTCGCGGTGGTCGTGTAAAAGATCTTCCTGGTGTTCGTTACCATATTGTTCGCGGTTCATTGGATACTGCCGGTGTAAAAGACCGTAAGCAGAGCCGTTCCAAATACGGAACCAAGAAAGACAAGAAGAAATAATCAGATACGGCTCCTCGACATCGAGCTCTTCGAGGACGAGCGCGCCCGGTTCGTGCATGACTGCCGCGCGCGTCTTCATCGCATCAGCATCCCGCCGTTGACGTCGAGCGTCGCACCGGTGACGAACCCGGCCGCGTCCGACGCGAGGTAGGCGACGGCAGCCGCGACCTCGTCCGGTTGCCCGAGCCGGCCGACCGGGATCGTCTTCAGCATCGCCTCCAGCCGTTCCGGCGCCACGGTCGCAACCATCGGGCCGTCGATCGCCGCGGGCGCGACGGCGTTCACGGTCACGCCCGAGCCGGCGAGCTCAGTCGCGGCGTGCCGGGTGAGCGCGATGATCGCCGCCTTCGACGTCGCGTAGTGGACGCCGGTGACGGCCCGGCTGTTCTGTCCGGCGACGGAGGCGAGGTTGACGATTCGGCCGGAGCCGCGCTCGCGCATCTGTGCCCCGACCACGCGGCAGCCGAGGTACGTGCCGCGCAGGTTCGTCGCGAGCACGTCGTCCCATTCGTCGACGTCGATCTCCCAGAAGGAGCGGATCTCGGTGCGGGCGGCGTTGTTGACGAGCACGTCCACGTCTCCCGCGGTCTCGAGCAGGCGCTCCCAGGACTCGAGCGAGCGCACGTCGTGCTCGACCGCCTCGCCTCCCACCTCCGCGGCGACCGTCTCTGCGCCCTCGAGGTTCAGGTCGGCCAGCAGGACGCGGTCGCCGTCCGCAGCGAGACGCCGTGCAATCGCCTCGCCCAACCCTCGCGCCGCGCCGGTGACGACCGCTGTCCGCGGCATTTACGGCACCTCGACGTGGATGCGCTGCTTGGTCTCCTTCAGCGGGCCACCGCCGCGGCCGTTCCGCGCCGCCAGCGCCTCGGCGAGGATCGAGAGCGCAGTCTCCGGGACCGACTCGGCGCCGAGGTCGAGACCGCACGGACCTGAGATGCGCGCCAGCGCCTCGTCGTCGTAGCCGGCCTCGCGCAGCCGCTCCCGCTTCTTCTCCTGGTTGCGCCGGCCGCCGATCAGGCCGATGTAGAACGCATCGCTCGCGAGCGCGAGCTCGAGCACGGGCAGATCGAACTTGTCGTCGTGGGTGAGGACGACGATCGCGGTGGCGTGATCGGGCTGCAGCTGCGCGAATGTCTCGTCCGGCCAGGCGACGAGCAGCCCGTCGGCGCTCGGGATCCGCTCGCGCGTCGCGAACTTCGGACGCGCGTCGGCGACGACCGTCCTCCAGCCGAGCAGCTTCGCCGCGGCGCTGAGGGCCTCTGCGGTGTCGACCGCGCCGTAGACGAGCAGGCGCGGCGGCGGGCCATAGACCTCCGCGAACACCTTCCTGCCCTTGAGCTCCAGCGTTCGATTGCGGGCGCCGCGAATCAGCTCGTCCGCGTGCCCGGCCAGCTCCGCCGGCCCGTCTCCGTCGGTCTCGCCGCCCTCGACCACGAGCAGCTTCGAGCCGACGCCCTCACCTTCGATGACGGTGAAGAGAACGGCCCGCCCGCCGTCGCGCTCGAGGGGGAGAGGGAGGCAAAGAGGGGGAGGAGAGGGGTCGCCAGAAGCCGGAGGGCGGCGTCGGACGAGGCACAGAGTCGCTCGACGAAGACGTCGATCTCGCCGCCGCAGGGAAGGCCGACGGCCCACGCCTCCTCGTCGGAGATCCCGTACGAGAGCAGCTTCGGCTCGCCGCTCTCGAGCACCTCGCGCGACTGCTCGAAGACGTCGCCCTCGACGCAGCCGCCCGAGACGGAGCCGCAGAGCTTGCCGCTCTCGGAGATGGCGAGGCTCGAGCCGACCGGGCGCGGCGCCGACCGGCGGCTGCCGATCACCGTCGCCACGACCACCCGCTCGCCCTCCTGCTGCCAGCGCTCGATCTCGCTGAGAATCTCTTTCATCCTTGTAGCCTGCCCGGACCATGGTCGATCAGGCAAGCGTGAGCCTCCTTCGCTGGCTGCGCCGGCAGCTGCGCGAGCCGACGCCGTGGCGCGAGCGGCTCGAAGCCGCGGTCGCGAACGACGATCCGGAGGAAGCGCGGCGCCTGCTCGCGCGGATGGACTTCACCGACGCGCAACGGCGTCACGTCGCCGGGCTGCTCGACCGCTGGGCGGAGGGCCGGTAGACGTGAGCGTCGAGGAGAACAGGCGGCTCGTGCGCCGGATCATGGAGGCGTTCGCGAACAGGGAGGGGTTCGCGCTGCGCGACTGCTTCGCCGACGACGCGGTGTGGCACGTGCCCGGCGGCGGCGTCATGTCCGGCACCTACCACGGCCGGACCGAGATCTTCCGCTTCCTCGCACGGCTGCCGAAGCTGACGGACGGGACGTACCGCTCGACCTTCGTCGACGCGCTCGCGAGCGACGACCGTGGCGCAGGGCTCTACCGGGCACAGGGCGAGCGCGACGGGCGCTCGCTCGACATCGACCAGGTGCTCCTGTTCACGATCCACGACGGGCTCGTCACCGAGGTGCTGGCGCTGCCGAGCGACCCGGCGGCGTTCGACGCCTTCTGGGCCGAGTAGCTACGACTCGTCGGAAGCGCCGGCGTCGGGATTGGCCACCGGGTGGAGGAACTCGACCTCGAGCCGGCCGATCCGCGAGCCGTCGATCTCGATCACGCGCAGGGCGAGCCCGTCGATCGTCACCTCGTCGCCGACCTCGGGCGCGCGACCGAGCGCGCCGAAGACCGTGCCGGCCATCGTGTGGTAGTCCTCGGCCTCGAGCTTCGTCCCGAACTGCTCGTTGAAGTCGTCGATCGGGAAGGTGCCGTCGATGCGGATGTGGGTGTCGTCGATCCGCTCGACCGACTCGTCCGGGAGGTCGAACTCGTCCTCGATCTCGCCGACGATCTCCTCGAGCAGATCCTCGAGCGTCACGATCCCCTGCATTGCGCCGTACTCGTCGACGACCACCGCCATGTGCTGGTTCTGCTTGCGGAACTCCGCCAGCAGCGCCGCGAGATCCTTCGTCTCGGGGACGATGTAGACAGGGCGGAGCAGCTCTCCGATCTCGACCTGGGCGATGCCGCGGTCGTGCAACGCGTGGAAGAGGTCGCGCACGTGGAGGATTCCGGCGATCTCGTCGAGCGAGTCGCGGTAGACGGGGTAGCGCGTGTAGGGCGACTCGAGCAGCGCCGCGAGCGCCTCCTCCGAGGGAAGCGAGATCGCGATCGCCACGACCTCCGGCCGCGGCACCATCACTTCGTGGACTTCCTTGTCGGCGAAGTCGAAGACCTTGTAGAGCATCTCCTCCTCGTCGGTCGCGATCACGCCCGCGTCCTCGGCGCCGGCCACGATGTGGCGGATGTCCTCCTCGGTGTGGGCGAGCATGCCGGCAGGCGCGGGAGTGACGCCGAAGAGCCGCGTCACCGCGTTCGCCGACACCTGCAGCGCCCAGTTGAAGGGCCTGACGACCGCCTGCAGCAGCTCGAGCGGAATCGCGACCAGCTTGGCGATCGTCTCCGCCCTCTGCAGGGCCAGCGCCTTCGGCACGAGCTCGCCGAGAGCGACGCTGAGGTAGGTGAGGATCAGAAACGCGCCCGCGTACGCGATCCCATGTGACACGACGGGGTCGAAGTAACCGGAGAGCAGCGGCTGGCCGATGGCGCCGAGCGCGATCCCGAAGACCGTGATCCCGATCTGGACCGTGCTGATGAACTTGACCGGATGGTCCATCAGGTCGAGGGCGGCGCGCGCACGGCGACTGCCCGCTTCCGCGTCGGGCTCGAGGCGCGTCCGCCGCGCGGTCACGAGCGCATATTCGGCCGCGACGAAGACCGCGTTCCCGAGCACGAGCAGGAAGATCGCGAGGATTCGAAGGGCGTCGCTCAAGCCCCGCTCTCCGGGGCCTGGGTACTAGAGGGATCGTCCAAGCTGGCGCGCAGTATAAGCAACCGCCCCGCTGTCCCCACCGCTGGCATCGCTGCCGGCTTCGCGCCGCTCGGCGCGCTCCTCGAGGACGAGCCGCTCGAGGTGAGAAAGCGTCTCCGCGACGGCGAAGCGCCTGGATGCGGGCTTCAGGTCGGCGCCGAAGAGGTCGAGCGAGACCTCGTAGCCCGTGCGGGGGCGATCGCCGAGGCTCGACTCCGTGAACGCGAGCCGCTCGCGGTGGTGCTCGATCAGCTCCCGCGCGCGGCCCACCGGATCGACGATCGGATCCCCGTGCCCCGGCAGCGCGATCTCGGGCGCGAGCTCGATCGTCCGCTCGAGCGACTCGAGGAAGTCGCCGAGCGGGTCGGGACGGCTGGCGGGCCAGAGGCCGACGGTCGGCGAGATCCGCCCCAGCAGGTGATCGGCCGACACCAGCACCCGGCCCTTGAGTAGGCAGAGCTGCCCGTCCGCGTGGCCCGGCGCGGCAACGAGCTCCCAGCCGTCGAGCGCGTCCCCGTCGTCGACGAGCACCGGATCGCGCTGGAAGCGGATGAACGGCCTGTAGACGTTGCCGGAGCTGATCAGCTCCTCCGTGATCTCGCTCGGGACGCCGTGGGTGACGAACCAGTCGGCGATCCGCCGGGGCCAGTTCGGGTTGTCCCAGACGAGCTCGCACTGGGCGTAGTCGAGCGCCCCCTGGCTCACCGGCGCCCCGGTCAGCTCGGCGACGTCGGCCGCCGCGCCGACGTGGTCCGGGTGGAAGTGGGTGATGAAGATCCGCGTCACCTCGGCTCCCTCGAGCGACGCGGCCCACACCTCCTTCGCATCGGGCAGCCCGATGCCCGTGTCGACGAGCGTCCAGCCGTCCTCGCCCGGCAGCAGGTACGAGTGGACGTGCCCCGGCCGGGTCGGTAAGGGCGTCGTGATCCGGCGAATGCCGAGCGGCAGCTCCATCCGGGCATCCAATCACGCGCCGCTGCGTATGCCGGCTCCGGTCCGTGGAACAGCCAGAATATGAAGGATGCGTGACGCCGATCAGAGGACAGCAGGTGAAACGCGTTGGCAGATCGGCCGCGACAGCCTCCGGGCTCTCCTCGATGCCGGGCCAGGGAGACTGTTGGTCGACTTGAGCGAGTTGAAAGGCGGTGCGCTCTCTGCGTCGTTCTGGTACTTCGCACCGGATGGCTGGTCTGAATCGGCGAGCCTCTGGTCGGAGGAGCTCGAGGTCTCGCTGGCCAAGGCACTCGAGGGCGCGCACGGCCTCACCGCATCTGAGTCGGAGCGAGTGGCGGCTCTCATCCTCGGCCCTGTGCACGACGAGTGGCTCACGCGTGGCGGCCAACGGGACGAGCGGGACGTCACAGCGGTCGCACGTCTTGTGCTCACGGCGGTCAGCATCGTCCTCGTGCTTGCGGTCGTCGGCATTGTCCTGACCGTCGTGCTCGTCGTCTCCTAGCGCGAACATATGTTCTATGCTGTCTTGATGCGGGCCGAGTACCGCGAGGAGGCGTGCCGGAGCGCCCTGAACCGGGTCAGGGGGATGCCGTTCGCGTGGTCCCTGAACCCGTACACCGGCTGCGTCCACCGCTGCACGTTCTGCTACGTCCGCGCGTTCGAGCTGCGGGCCGACCGTCCGTCCGACGACCGCTACGGCCGCTCGATCCGCGTCAAGGTCAACGTCGCAGAGGTGCTCGAGCGGGAGCTCGCACGCCCGTCCTGGCGGCGCGAGCAGATCGCCATCGGCGCCGCCACCGACCCGTACCAGCCGGCTGAAGGACGCTACCGGCTGACGCGCGCGTGCATCGAGGTGCTCGGGCGGGCGAGGTCGCCGTTCGGCCTGATCACGCGCGGGCCGCTGATCGTGCGCGACGTCGACGTCCTCCAGGAGGCGTCCCGGCGAACAGAGGTCTCGGTGATGTTCTCGGTGCCGACGCTCGACCCGGACGTCTGGAGGACGACCGAGCCCGGCACGGCGCCGCCGCGACAGCGGCTGCGGGCGCTCTCGGCGCTCGTCGCGGCCGGGATCAAGGCGAGCGTCGGCATGGCGCCGATCCTCCCCGGGCTCTCCGACCGGCCGGAGCAGCTCGCCGAAGTGGTCAAGGCGGTGCGCGCCGCCGGCGCGACGAGCGTGTGGGCGAACCTGCTCTACCTCAAGCCCGGCACGAAGGAGCATTTCCTCGAAGCGCTGGCTCGGGACTGGCCCGAGGAGCTCGAGCGGTACGAGCAGCTGTATGCGCAGCGCGCCTATCTTCCCCGAGCGGAGGTCGATCCGGTGCGCGAGCAGGTGCGCGCATTGGCCCGCGAGCACGGCGTCCGCGACCGGCGACAGCGGCCGCTGAAGCCTCCACCAGAGCCTGTTCAATTGACATTGGGCGTCTAAGTTCCGATTCCGGCAATACACTTGTGCCGCGATGCCCGAAGAGATCACCTGCCTGATCGTCGACGACCACGAGGTCGTGCGCGAAGGACTGCGTCTCTCGCTCTCCCGCGCGCCCCACGTGCGCGTGATCGGCGAAGCATCCGACGGCGCAGGCGCAGTCGCACTGGTCGAGCGCCGCCGTCCTCAGGTCGTGATCATGGACGTGCGCATGCCCGGCATGGACGGGCTCGAGGCGACCAAGCTGATCAAGGAGAAAGTGCCAGAGACCGCGGTGCTGATCTTCACCGCCTACAGCGAGCGCTCCCTCCTCGGACGCGGGCTCGAGTCGGGCGCGAAGGGCTACATCCTCAAGGAGGCGCCGCACGCGACGCTGCTGCGCGCGATCGAGAAGGTCGCGAGCGGGGAGAGCTTCGTCGACCCCGCGCTGATGCCGACGTTCCTGACCGGCAAGGAGCAGAACGAGATGCTCACCGCGCGCGAGCGCGAGATCCTGCAGCTGCTCGCCGACGGGATGTCGAACGCCGACGTCGCGGCTCGGCTGTTCATCAGCCAGGAGACGGTCAAGAGCCACGTGCGGCACATCCTCGCGAAGCTCGAGGCCGACACGCGTACGCACGCGGTCGCGATCGCGCTGCGCGACGCGATCATCGACTGATGGCCGACCCGAGCCCGGACGACGAGCGCGAGCGCCTCGTCGCACGGATCATCACGGCCGAGCAGGACGAGCGGCGCCGGCTCGCGCTCTTCCTCCACGACGGGCCCGTGCAGAACCTCGCCGGGATCGCGCTGATGCTGGATGCGGCGGTGCAGGCGATCGACGACGACAGGCCAGAGGCGGCGCGCGAGATCATGTCGTCCGCCCTGCAGCGTCATCGCGAGACGATCCGCTCGCTTCGCGACCTCTCCTTCAACATCGAGCCCGTCGTGCTGCGCGACCAGGGCTTCGGGGCAGCAGTGGACGAGCTTGCGAGCCAGCTCGGGCTGGAGCACAAGGTGCGTATCGAGGTCGACGTGGCGCGGGCGGAGAGCCTCGGCGAGAAGGAGCAGGTCGGGCTCTACCAGATCGTGCGCGAGTCGCTGAACCAGGCCGTCCGGCGCGGGCCGCCGTCGAAGATCTCGGTCGCGATCCGGGACACGCTCCAGGGCGAGATCGAGACGATCGTGGCGGACAACGGCACCGGGGAGCGGCGAACGGCGGCCCTGGCCGAGATCGGCGAGCGCGCTTCGACCCTCAACGGCCGTTTCTCCGTCGAGCAGGGCGCAGACGGCGGCACCGAGATCCACGTCGTTCTCCCGGCCTACTCGGGAAACCCTTGATTTCCGCGCAAGGACACGGGCAAAGCCCGTGCCCGCGCCAAGACCCCTAAAGGGTCGCTTCGCTCCCGGTACAATCGCCGCCGATGTCGGAGGGCAACGGTAATCAGGGCAGCGAGGGCTACGTCCTCTTCGTCTGGTCGCCGTCCGGCTGGACGCTGCAGCAGCGCGAGGGCGATCCGCCCGCCGTCGGCGAGACCGTGGAGGCGGGCGAGACAATGCTGCGCGTCGTCAAGCTCGGCCCCTCGCCGCTCCCCGGCGACCGCCGCCGCTGCGCGTTCACACAGCTGGCTTAGCCGCTGACCGCAGTCTGGGCGGCGATGCGGCCGAAGACGAGCGCCGCTGCGAGACCGCTGCCGTAGCCGCCGGTGAAGATGCCGCCCGCATCGGCACCCGCCGCGAGCAGCCCCGGGACCGGCCGTCCGTCCGGATCGAGCACGCGCGCTCGCTCGTCGATCCGCAGGCCGCCGGTCGTGTGCGTCACGGCCGCGAAGACGCGGACGGCGACGAACGGCGGCTCGGTGAGCTTCGGCGACGCCGGCAAGGCGAACGGAAGCTCCTCCGCCGCCACCACTTCGCCGCCAACCGTCCGCGCGACGTCGATCAGCTCGGCCACCGTGCGCTCCCGAACGGGCTGACGGAGCGCACCTGCGTCGACGACGTACCAGGCGCGACCGCCGGGGAGCCGCTGCACGAGATCGCTCTCGTGCCACGCGGCCTCGCCGAGGTCACGGCCCTCGTCGTCGAGCACGAGCGCGTGGCGGGCGTACAGCTGAGCCGCGGACACGTACTCGCTCTCCCCCACGCCGCCGGGCAGCGCGCGTCCGTAGAACTCGTCCATGCCTGCCGTGACGGCCGCTCCGTGCGCAATCCCGTAGTCGAGCCCGTCGCCTTCGCTCCACTCGTTGGCCCGCAAGAGCAGCCCGCGCTCGCGGGCGAGCCTGGCGCCGAAGCCGCCGGTCGCCAGAATCCGGGCCTCGCGGAAAGGCTCTTCCAGCCGGACGTCGCCCGCGGCCTTGACGAGCACATCCGTCAGGTCGCGCGTGTCGAAGCGGCGGCCCACCGTGAGCGGGTTGCCGGTCTCGCGCGTCAGCGGCTCGGCGCCGAGCGACTCCAGCCAGTCGAGGGCGTCGTCGAGCTCCTCGACGATCCGGCGCTGCAGCGCTAGGTCGCCGCCCGGGCACTCAGCGTGGAACTCCTCCAGGCCCTGGTGGCGCCAGACGACCCCGCTCGAGAGCAGCATCGAGCCGCCGGGGCGGTTGCCCTTCTCGAGCACGACCGGAACCGCGCCGAGCTCGCGCGCTCGAGCCGCGGCGACGAGACCGGCCATGCCGGCGCCGGCAACGACTAGGTCAGGCTGAACGATGGCTTGTGCTCGATGTACTCGAGCTTGACGCGATCGGGCCCCCAGACGAAGAGCGCCAGCGTGTTCGGCGCGTCGACGAGGTCGGCGATCTCGATCCCAAGATCCTCCGCATCGGCCCGATGCTCCTCGACGGAGTCGACGAGCACGCCGATGTGATTGAGCAACGGCCGCTCGGGCGACCCCGGATCGCCCTGCTGCAGCTGCAGCCAGGCGCCGCCGACCTCCAGCCGGCCGTCACCGTCGGGCGTGAAGCCGAGGGCCTGCCACTCGAGGGCTGCGGCAGCCGGGTCGGACGCAACGAGCGCGACGTGATCGAGATCGAGCTCGGAGTCCGTCTCGGCCTCGACGAGCACGAGCTCCAGCCCTTCACCGAGGTCGATGACGGGATCGCGGCCGTCGAGCGCGGAGACGCGCAGCCCGATCCGCTGCAGCGCGCCGCGCTCGCGCGGTCCTTCGGCGTCGAAGAGCGTCAGCTTCCCGCGGCGCGCGTCGGCACCGAGCAGCGTGAACCGCTCGGTCTGCTCGATCACGCGCAGCCCGATCCGTCCCGCGACCTCGGCCATCCGCCCGCGGTCCGCGACCCAGAGCGCAACATGATCGAGCGTCCGGGGATTCACCGTCCGAGGATAGCCGTAGCCCTCAGGGCTACCTACCGCTTCCTCCCGTCGACTGCGCGCCGGAGTTGGTCCTTCGTCATCGTCGAGCGGCCCTCGATGCCCATGCTCTTGGCCTCTTCGTAGAGCTGGTCGCGCGTCCGGCCCTTGTCGCGGCGCGTGCCCGACCGGAGCCCGCCGCGGCGGCCCGACGAGATGTCCTCGCGGGACAGTCGCGACGACGTCTGCGCCTCGCCGCTCCGCGCCCGTTCCTTGTTGACGGTGCGGGCTGCGATCTCCTTCGCCTTGCCCTTGGCCGTGCCCTGATCCTCGAGGCTGTCCTTGATGTGCTCGTACTGGCGCTCGCGCTTCGCGCTCCAGGCTTGCTGAGGCATGACCCCTCCTTCGTCGTGAACGGGGATCTGGTTTCCCGTTTTCGAGCAGGGTTATGCGTCTTCGAGCGGCGGATTCTGGACGTTGTGCTCGGTCGCGTACTCGTCCACGAGCGGGTCGATCGCCTCGGCGCCGCCGCTGTACGCGTAGTTGATCTTCACGAACGGCTCCCACTTGTCCGGCAGCGCATCCTCCGGGAAGATCGCCTCGACCGGGCACTCCGGCTCGCACGCGCCGCAGTCGATGCACTCCTCCGGATCGATGATCAGGATCCGGCCGAACTCGTGGATGCAGTCGACCGGGCAGACGTCGACGCACGAGCGATCTTTGATGTCGATGCAGGGCTCGGCGATGATGTAGGTCACGCGGCGAGTCTAGCGAGGCGTGTCAGGCTGACGGCGCGGTCAGCTCGGCGACGAGGCCGGGGACGCGCTCGACGAGGGCCGATTTGACGAGCACCTGGTCGAAGCCGGCCGTATGGGCGCGCTGCAGGCCCGTCTTGTCGGTGTGGTTCGTGAAGCCGACGATCGGGATGTCCGGCCACGAGTCGACGACCTCGTCGGGCTCGACGCGAGCGATGTCGCAGATCACCATGTCGGGCAGCTCGACGCTGTCCGTCGTGATCAGGCGGTGGTCTTCGAGCAGCGCCTCGAGCTTCCCCCGAAAGAAGAGGTCGACTCCCGCGAGCAGGATCGTCGCCACACGCTGATCCTATCCCCCGAGGCCCAGTGCGTCGAAGAGCCGATTCAGATAGACGCGCAGGCGCCAGAACTCACCGGCGAAGAGGAGCGCGCCCAGTGCGAGGAGGATGACGCCGCTGACGAACTGGATCGCGACGTAGTGGTCACGCACCCGCCGGAAGAGGCCCATCGCCGGCGCGAACAGCGCGCCCGCGATCAGGAACGGGACGGCGAGGCCGAGCGCGTAGACCGCGAGCAGGGCCGAGCCTTCCCACACGGTCTCGGAGTCGCCCGCGAGCACGAGGATCGAGCCGAGCACGGGCGTGATGCACGGCGCCGCGCAGACCGCGAACGCGCCGCCGAGCAGAAAGCCCGAGCCTCGCTGCCGCGCCCCCTGCACGAGCCCTGCGCCGATGAGGCGCTGCGGCCAGGGGAGCAGGCCCATGAAGGCGAAGCCGAAGACGATCAGCACGAAGCCCGAGATCTGCTCGAGCAGGAACTGGTTGCGCGTGAACGAGAGCCCGACGGCCGCGGCGCCGGCGCCCAGCAGCACGAACACGCTGACGAGGCCGGCAACGAAGGGCAGGCTGGAGAGGACGACGCGGCGGGAGGCTCCCCGCTCGCCCAGACGGTCCGCCTCCACGGACGACACGGCCGACAGGTAGCCCGGGACGAGCGGCAGCACGCACGGAGCGAGAAACGACAGGAAGCCGGCCCCGAAGGAGACGGCCACCGAGGTCCCGTTCATTCGAACTTCTCGAGCTCGTCGTCGAGGCGGCGCTCGAGCACGGGATCGAGCGGCTCGCCCTCGCCACCCGCAGCCGCGCCGCCGCCGCGCACACGGCTCCAGCGCCACGCGAGCGCTCCGACGACGACGACGCCGACGGCGAGCCCCGCGAGCGGCAGCAGCCACGCGACGAGGTCGAAGCCCTTGCGCGGTGGAACGGCCAGCACGCCCGTGCCGAACTGGTCGACGAGCTGCGCCTTGATCTCGCTCTTCGTGTCACCGGCGGCGATCCGGGCCCGGATGAACGCCTTCATCCGCCGTGCGACGGGAGCGTCCGAGGTGTCGAGTGTCGTCCCGCAGGTCTGGCAGACGAGCTCCGACTCGAGCTCGGCCGCCGTCGGCTTCTCTTCGCTGCCGAACGCGGGCGCCGCGAGCGCGAGCGCGAGCACCGCCACGGCAACATGTCTCACCGGCTCGCCTGCAGCGCCCGCTCGATCCCCTCGTCGATCTCGGCGGCGTCGTCGATCCCCGCGGCGATGCGCCAGCGAATCTTGCCGGCGGCGTCGATGAAGTACGTCTCCGGATAGCCGGTGACGCCGTAGCGGCCGATGGTCGACTTCTTGCCGTCGTAGACGTTCGCGTAGGTGACGCCGAAGCGTGCGAGAAACGCGCGCGCGTCCGTCCGCAGGTCCTCGACGTCGACCCCGACGAAGACGACGTCCCGGTCCCGCCACCGCTGCGACGCTTTTTGGAGCAGCGGCATCTCGTCGCGGCACGGGCCACACCAGGAGGCCCAGAAGTTGAGCACGACCGTCTTGCCGCGCAGCGACTCGATCGCGAGGTCGCCCTTGCCGTCCAGCCGCTCGAGCGTAAATGCAGGCGCTTGCGGCGCGCCGCCGCGCGCGAGCTCCTCGGTGACGGGGCTGTCGCCCTGCGCCACCTTCCAGATCAGCAGGCCGAGCAATGCCACGACGACCGCGACCGCGGCGACCTGGGCGCCGAGGCGCAGCTTCCCGATCATCTCAGGATGTAGACCGGCGTCCCGATTTCGACCTGGTTGAAGAGCCACTCGACCTCGGGGATCAGCATGCGAATGCAGCCGTGCGAGACCGAGTAACCGATCGAGGCGGGGTCGGGGGTGCCGTGGATGCCGACCGCCGGCGCGGAGATCCCCATCCAGCGCGTTCCGAGTGGATTCCCCGGGCCCGGCGGGATCGGCTCGGCGTCCTTCGCCCAGTCTGACGCGGGCGGATACCACCACGGGTTCCTCCACTTGACGATCACATGAAACTGGCCGAGCGGCGTCGGGTACCTGGACTGACCGGTGGCGACTCCGAAGGCGCGCCGGAGCTTCATGCCGTCGTAGAGGAAGAGCCTGTTCAGGCCGCGGCGGATCACGATCACGTCGCCGATCGACGTGCGCGTCGTCTTCGGTGGCACTGCTTCGGGCCGCAGGACGAGCGGAGCGCGAACATGGGTCTTCAGG
Source organism: uncultured Gaiellaceae bacterium (assembly GCA_963765705.1). Taxonomy (GTDB): domain Bacteria; phylum Actinomycetota; class Thermoleophilia; order Gaiellales; family Gaiellaceae; genus Gaiellasilicea. Next base: position 227,026 of record CAVXXJ010000009.1, on the reverse strand, counting down.
CTGCGGAAGAGGTCGCGCACGGCGAGCACCTGCCGCAGCCGCCGGCCCGGCTCGTCCTTGGTGACGAACGGCTTCGAGTTCCGTAGCAGGAGCTTGGAGTCGACGGCCTCACGATCGAACCGCTTCGCGAGCCCGCGCACGTACCGCTCGATCCTCGGCTGGGGCGCGGCGACCTTCAGTGGGACGTTCCCGCCCGGGAACGCGACCCGGGCACGGCGAATCGCGTCGCCGACGTAGGCGGACGCGCCGAGTTGCTTCGGGGTCACACGCAGCGTCACCTTGCCGAACTTCAACGTCACCGGCCGCGCGAAGAACGCCTTCACCTCGGCGGTCGCCTCGGCCGGGGACAGGCCGCCGACGAGCACCTGGCCGGCGACGGTGACGCCCGCGGCGATGGTCGTCGGACGCGGAACGGTCGGCGTCGTCGTCGTGGTCGGCGTCGTGGTCGTGGTCGGAGGCGGCGCGGTCGTCGTCGTGCCGGTCGTGTCCGTGCCCGTGGGAGCGGGTGCGGACGGGGTCGCGGCGAGCAGCCCCGCCGAGAGAATCCCGGCGGCGGCGCAGGCGACTAGCAGGGAGAAATGTGAGTCCTCGTCTCACGGTGGCAGTGTAGCCAGGCCCCTGAAGATCTCGGGATCGTTCGTGATCACGGCGTCGACACCCGCGGCGTCGAGCCGTGCGAGCTCAGCCGGATCGTCCACGGTCCAGGCCCAGACGGCGGCTCCGGCGTCATGCGCGCGGTCGACGGCTGCAGCGGAGACGACGGCGTGATGAAGCATCAGGGCTGCGGCGCCGGCACGCTCGATCATGGCCGGAATACGCGCGACGACGGCGCGGCGCAGAGCCAGAGTGCCGAGCCGGATCGCCGGCCGGAGCGCCCGCCGCCCCGAGACGCCGTAGCGGTCCTCGGGGTAGGTGAAGCCGATCGGGATCCGCGGAGCCGAGGCCGCGAAGGCGGCGAGGCTTGCGAGGTTGAACGAGCTGACCACCGCCCGCTCGGAGACCCCGTGCCGCCCGAGCGCCTCGGCGACCTCGTCGAGGCGCGTCGTCAGCTTCAGGTCGACGTGCAGACCGACGTCGCGGCCGGCCAGGAACTCGAGTGCGTCGTCGAGCGTCGGCAGCTCGGGTGCGACCGCGCGCAACTCCGCCAGCGAACGCTCGCGGACCGTGCCCGCGGCAGCGCCGTGGCTGACCTCGGCAAGATCGTTCGAGTGGGCGACCACGAGCGGACCGCTTACGAGGTCGAGCACGTCGAACTCGATCGCATCGACACCGCACGCGAGCGCGGCCTCGAAGGCGCGCACGGTGTTCTCGGGCGCGATCGCTGCGGCCCCGCGGTGGCCGACCCGTAGCAACGCACCCTCTTCGCGCAAGAGCTTCACGGCGCTGGTGGGCAGCAGGTCCTCGTCGAGCTCGCCGCCCCGCGCGGCGTACGCGACGATCATCCGGTCGGTCACCCACTCCACGGGCGCGCGGTCGTCCGTCCACGGCCGCTTCGCCTTCGTCGTCACGAGACGCTGCTGGCGCGCGAGCAGCTCCCGGAGCGGACGCAGCCGAGCCGGGCCGTTGTCGACCACGTCCGAGCCCGCTGGCGGCGGCTCGGTGAAGGCGAGCAGGAGCTTGTTGAAGCGCAGCACCGGCCACACCGCCACCGAGTCGAACTCGTGCGTGAGCGTGCCGGCGATCCCGTCGAGCAGGCTCTCGTCGTCGGGCACCGACGCCACGTTGAGCGCAAGGATCCCACCCGGCTGCAACCGCTCCCGCGCGAGCCGGAAGAACTCGCGCGTCGCGAGATAGAAGGGGACGTAGGGCTGGTGGTAGGCGTCGACGACGATCAGGTCGTAGCGCTTGTCCGTCCGGCGCAGAAACGGCCGTGCATCGGCGTCGTGAACCGTCAGGCGCGGGTTGTCCTCGAGGCCGAACCAGCGGCGGCCGACGCGACTGACGGCAGGATCGAGTTCGACGCCGTCGATCCGCGCGGCTGGGTAGTAGACGCCGAGCGCACGAGCGGTCGTGCCGGCGGCGTTGCCGAGGATCGCGACCGACAGCAGCGGCCGGTCGAGGAGCGCCGGTACCGCGAGGAACGCATCCCAGACGCCTCCGGTCAGCACGGTGTCGGCGCGCCAGACGGAGTGGACGGCGACGCCTTCATTCAGGCGCAGCAGCCGCTTGCCGTCCGGACGCTCGACGACCTGGATGAACTGGTAGAGCGAGTCCTCCTCGTGCAGCAGGCCGGGCTCGGCCTTGACGGCGCCGGGCGGCACCGCGACGAGTGCGGCGAGCAACGCCGCGAGGACGAGCACCTTGCGTCCGAGCAGGAAGGAGGACGAGAGCGCGAGCAGCACCGCCGTCCCGAGCAGCGTGCGCTGCGTGCCGACGAGCGGGATCGCGACCAGTGCGGGAAGGAAGGTGCCGAGCAGGGAGCCTGCGGTCGAGAGGGCGTAGAAGCGGCCCGCCACCGCACCGGCCGTCTCGACGTCCGAGATCGCGAGCCTGATCGCGAACGGCGACACCATCCCGAGCAGCACGACGGCCGGAGCGAACAGGAGCAGGACGGCGAAGAAGGAGCCGATCACGGCGCCCGCGGAGGCGTCGTCGAGATTGCCGACCGCCGCGTCGAGGAACGGCCGCGCGACGAACGGTGTGATCGCAACCCAGACGGAGGCCGCCAGTACGATCAGACCGAGCAGCCGCGGGTTCGGCCGCCGGTCGGCGATGCGGCCGCCGAGCCAGTACCCGAACGCGAGCCCGGCGAGCACGATCCCGATCAGGTTCGCCCAGACGATCGTCGACGAGCCGAAGTACGGCGCCAGCAGTCTCGAGGCGGCGATCTCGGTCGCGAGGGAGCCGGTGCCGGCGCCGAAGACGAGCGCCGCGAGAGCGGCCTGCGGGCTCCTCACGCCGGTCGCTTGATCACGACCACGGCAAAGTCGTCGGTCAGCTCGCCCTCGGTCCAGTCCCGGCACGCCGCGAGCGCCGCTTCTGCGATCGCCCGCGGTGGCAGCGTGCGCCGCTCCGACAGGAGGGCGTCCAGCCGCTCGACGCCGTACTGCTCGCCCCCACGTCGTGCCTCGACCACTCCGTCCGTGTAGGCGACGACGATCGCGCCCGGCGCGAACTCGGCCGTCACCGTCTCGTACGTCTGAGGCGCGTCGATCCCGAGCGCGAGCCCGTGCGCGAGGATGCCCTCGACGGTGCCGTCCGGCTGCACCAGCCGTGGTGGGGGATGCCCGCCGCTCGCGCAGGCGACCTCGCCCTTCGCCGCGTCGATCACGAGCTCGACCATCGTGATGAACCGCCCGGGCGCGATGTCTGACGAGACAACATCGTTCGCTGCGGCGAGGAACTTCCCCGGGTCGACGTGCTCACGGGCGAGTGAGCGGAAGACGTATTTCGCCATCGCCATGTCCGCGGTCGCGTCGACCCCGTGGCCGGTGACGTCGCCCAGGACGACGGCCAGGCGGCCGTCCTCGAGGGTGAGGTAGTCGTAGACGTCCCCGCCGACCTCGACGCGCGCAGCCGACTCGTAGACGTCGCCGAGCGCGAGGCCGGGGATCTCGGGCGCCGTCCGGGGCAGGAGCGAGCGCTGCATCGTGTCTGCGAAGGCTTTCTGCTGGCCGTACAGGCGGGCGTTGTCGATTGCGAGCGCAGCCTGCCCGGCGATCGAGAGCGCAGTCTCGGCGATCTCGCCCTCGACCGGACGGCCGGGATGAAGGGAGACGATGGTCAGCGTCGCGAGCAGCTCCGCCGGGGTCGCGATCGGGATGACCGCAGCGCTCGACCCCTTGCGCAGGAACGGCGCCAGCAGGGCAAGTGCGCCGCCGAGCGCCTCCGCCCGCTCGGCGTCGAGCAGGAGCGGCTCGTTGCGCTGCAGCAGATCGAGGAGATACCGCCGCGGGAGCTGTTGCGGGCGTGAGAGGAGAGCGCGCGCAGCCTCGTCGACGCGCTCGTCGTTCACGTGCACCGCCCGCGCGACCAGCTCGATCCCGCGTTCGTCGGGCATCCGGATCACGGCGGCGTCGACACCGAGGAGCGTCACGATCGATTCGGCGAGCACGTCTAGGGTCTCGTCGAGGGGGAGCCCCTGCGCGAACGAGCGGGAGATCTCGTACTGGGCATTGAGCAGCCTGGTCTTCGCGAGTTCCGACGCGAGCGCCGCCTCGCGGTCGCGGCTCGACTTCTGCTCGCGCTCGTGGAGCCGTGCGTTCTCCACCAGCACGGCGAGCTGGGCGGTGAGCGCGACGAGCAGCGCGCTCTCGTTCGCGGTCAGCGGCCGCGGTTGCCGCGGATAGACGGCGAGCACACCGATCGGCTCGTCCCCGACGACGAGCGGCAGCGCAAGCGCTGTGCTGATCTCCGACTCACCGACCTGCGCCCACACCGGCTCGAGCCGCTCGTCGCCGGCTGCGTCGTCGACCTCGACGATCCCGCCTCCCCGCCGCGAGCGGAGCGCGGCGGCGAGTAGCGCGTCGGCGATCGCCTCGTGGGGGCCATCGATGCCTCTGCTCGCAGCCACAACCGTTTCGCCCTCCTCACGGAGATAGACGGCGACGCGATCGGAGCCGAGCAGCTCGGCAACGCGCTCGATCGCCGTGTCGAGCGTGTGCGAGAGCGAGAGCCGCGCGATCGCCTCGCCGACGACCGACAACAGCGCGCGGCTCCGCTCGAGCTCGAATCCGGTCTCGCGGGCGCGCTCCGACGAGCGGAGCGCGTGCGCCGCGCGGACGGCGAAGCCCGCGAGCTGCGTGCGGCCGTGATCGTCGGGCGAGCGCCCGGGAGCGAAGCGAAGCTGGAGCGCTCCCAGCGGCGGCTGCCCGAGCTGAACGGTGACGGTATCCCCCTCGCTGCCGGCGCCGCGCACCGCCAGCGTCCCGTGCTCCTCGACGGTCAGGCGTGCTGCAGCCTCCAACTCGTCGTCGGGCTCGATCTCACCGTGCGCGCCTTCGACCTCGAGCGCCCCGGCGCGCACGCGCCAGACGAGCGCCGCTTCGGCTCCCGCCGCGAGCGTGGCCAGCCGGGCGACACGCCCTGCCGCACCCTCGTCGTCGGCGACGGCTGCGAGCGCGTCGCCGGCAACGTCGAGCGCGCCTGCGCTCTCCCGGCCCGAAGCGAGCCCGTCGGCGCAGAGCTGGACAGCGAGCGCTGCGAGGTCGGCCGCGAGCGTCGCGACCAGCATCGCCTCGTCGCCGAACGGAGCTCCGCGACGGACGAGCTCCAGCATTCCCGCCGTCACGTCGCCGTCGAGCGGGACGGTGAGCACGCCGACCTCCCCCTCGAAGCGCGAGCTGACGAGCGCGGCGGCTGTCTCGACCGATTCGGTTCGCCGCCCCTCCAGCTCAGCGGCGAGCGAGCCCGACGACGCCCAGACCGCGCGTGCGACCAGTGTCCCGAGTCGATCCGGGAGCCAGACTGCTGCGATCTCCGCGCCGGCACCGTGCGCCGCTGCCTCGACGAGCTCGCCGAGCAGCGGCTCGAGCGCCCCGCCGTCCGCCAACGCCCGGGTCGCCCGCGAGAACGCGGCGAGCGCCTCCGACACGTCGGTGCGCGTCTCGATCACGAGCAGACCATCCCGCTACAGGCCGAAGAGACGCTCGACCTCGCGCCAGATCGTGAGCGTCAGCAGCACACCCACGGCCATCAGGCACAGGAGGACGATCCAGAAGCGCACTCCCGCCCGGCGACGGGCACGGGAGCGCTCGAACCGTGCACGGCGTCGTGCGCGCTCTTGCAAATAGGCGCGATCGACGGCGCTCGGATCGATCGGTATTGCATCGATCGGGATGGCGTCGGGAGGCGAATCTTCATCGCCTGCCGGAGCGCGCGTCGCAGGCTCGGCCATGACGGCAAGTGTAGTCCTCAACGTCGAAACGCTCGCGCCGGAGGCGCGCGTCAGGAGGAGAAAGGGCTGCCGCCGGGCTCTTCCCAGATGAGCCCTCGGCACATCGGGCACGTCGGCAGCAGGCTGCGCACGATCACGCCGTAGCCGCACCCGGCACAGCGGAACTCGCCGCTCACCTCTCGTCCGGCGGCGAAGAACACCGGCTCGCCGTTCTCTCGGGCGGCAACAGTCGCCGCCGAGCTCCTCGACCCGTCCTGCACCTGCATGACCCCCAGCTCAGACTCCAAGACCCCGGTACCTGCGTGACTTTCTCTGTCGGATATGCCCATACTTCGCTCCGTGGAAACGCCAGAGCCGATGAGCGATCACAGCTACGACCAGGGGCCGGAGCCTTCGGCTGCCCCTCGCCGTGTCGTTCCGTCGCTCTGGGGAATGGGCGAGCGCGCGACGTGGATCTCCGGTCTGGTGCTCGCGCTCTCCGCCCTGACCGGGTGGTATTCGGGGTCCGGCGAGGGGGTCAACGTCGCCGTGCTCGGCTGGCATACGGGCGTGCTCGGGAAGCTCGTCCTCTTCATCGGGCTGGCGGCGATCCTCGTCGTCGCTCTCCGCCAGTCGGGATTCGACCTGCCGGCCGCGGTGCCCGAGAGCCTGCTCGTGATCGCGCTCGGCGCGTTGGCGACCATCTTCGTGCTGGTGCGCGTGATCTCGATCCCGGAGGAGTTCTTCTTCGCCCACCGGGCGGTCGGGCTCTGGATCAGCCTCGTCGCATCCCTGGCGCTGATCGGCGCAGGGCTGCTGCAAGCATCCGAAGAGCTATAGCGATCGCGACGCCGAGCACGGCGCCCGCGAGCACGTCGAAGGGGTAGTGCACCCCGACGTAGACGCGCGACAACGCGATCAGAGCCGCCAGGGCGTAGAGCGGCAGGCCGAGCCGCGGCACCGCGAGCGCCAGGACGGTCGCGCACGCGAAGCTGACGGTGGCGTGCCCCGACGGGAACGAGTAGGTCGCCGGCAGATCGACCAGCGGTCCGGGATCGGGGTTCGCGAGCGGCGGACGATCGCGGCCGCTCCACTCCTTCAGCCCGCCCGAGACGCTCTCGGCGACCAGGATCGCCACGCCCACCCGCGTCCACAGCCACGGGCGGCTCCAGGAGAAGCCCGAGATCCCGAGGGCGATCGCGAGCCAGACGAAGCCGAACGAGCCGAGGTAGGAGAGCGCCTCGAAGAGCGGATCGAGCACGCCGAGGCGGTGGTCGACGACCCAGCTCTGGAGAGACTGGTCGAGCTCGGTCAGATCGGGAGCAGTTGCTTCGTCTGCTCGATCAGCGAGCTGGGATCGAACGGCTTGCCGATGAAGCCCTGCGCGCCGCGCGATTCCGCCTCTGCGGCGGAGCGCTCGTCGACCTTGCCGGAGAACATCACGACCGGGATCGCCCCGACGCCGGTGTGCTCGTGGATCTGCTGCAGCATCTCCCAGCCGTCCACCTGCGGCATCATCACGTCGAGCAGGATCAGGTCCGGCGACTGCTCGCCCAGCGCCGCGAGACCCTCTGCCGCGCTCGCAGCCTCACGGACGATGTAGCCCTCGGCCTCGAGATTGACGCGGACGTATTCGCGCAGGCGGGCGTCGTCGTCGACGATCAGGACGAGCGGGCCGGAGGAGGTCCAGGTGACGCCGCTCGGCGGCGAAGCCGAACGGTCGAGGAACTGGTCGAGGTCGGACCGGCGGTAGCGACGGTGGCCGCCCGGCGTGTAGAAGGCCGAGACGCGGCCGACGTCGGACCACTTGCGCATGGTGCTCTGCGCGACGCCGATGTACTTCGCAGCCTGGCCCAATGTGAGCCACTCTGGTTGCCCCGCCGCCTGCCCTCGGTTCCCCTGAAACGCCATTGCGGAGACGAACCTACCCAAAACTGCAAGTACCTGAAACCGAGGAACCGCCGCTAGCCGGTCGTGACCGTAACCGTGACCGTGCGGGTGGCGGGAGGAAGCGGCTGCGGCTTCAACGTCCGGACGTTCGTCTGCGTCCCGCCGGGTGACGGCCCGTCCGCAAGCGCACGCCCGATCGAGATACCGAGCAGCAGCGCCACGACCGCCCCGAGCACGACGAGGAACGGCCGCCAGAGCGGGCTCCGCCGGGGTCCTGGCTGGGGCCGCCGGGCCCTGCGTTCCGGACTCGTCACGGCTGATAGTCCTGGGCGCCGCGCGCGTAGAGGTGGAACGCAGCCGCCTCGACGAGCGAGAGGGTTCGCGGCCAGCCGGGTGCCGGAGCCTGCTCCGAGACGACGGCGCGGCTCCACTCCTCGGAGCGGGCGTACGCCGCCGCGAGCTCACGCAGCGTGAAGACGCCGCCGACGCGCCGGCGAAGCTCGGCTGCGACCACGTCGACCTGGGCAAGCAGCCGGTCGGCTGCGGTCGGGTCGCGCGTCTGCTCGAGCAGACGGCGGTGCCCCTCCTCCCACTCGCGCCGGGCGCTCTCGAGCTCTGCCTCGGTGATCACGCCTCGAAGGTACAACAGCGTTGCGGCGGCCAGAGCGGGTCGATCTCGGCGAGCACCCGCTCCCCGAGTGCGTAGCCGGGGTTCGCGAGCGCGTAGGCGGCGTGGGCGTGCAGGCACTTGAGCCGCCGCGGATTGGCGCTACCGGCGATCCCGAGCTCGAGCGAGGAGCCACCGTCGCGCCCGGTCAGCCCGGCTGCAAGCGCACGACGGAGCCGCCGCTGCTCCTCGGTCGCCCGCTCGAGGTCTGCGGCCAGCTCCGGATCCCGTTCGAGGTCTGCGCTCCAGCGCTCGACGCCCCCCGCGGCCTCGAGCCGCGCGATCGCGGCAACGAGCTGAGGGCAGGTGAGGTAGTACGTGGTCGGGAACGGGTTGCCCGCGTCGTCGTAGGGCGCCTGCTCCGTGACCGCCGGCGCGCCGAAGGGACAGCGCGCGGCTACGCGGAGGAACGCGCGCGGAGGGCGGCCGAGCTGTTGCTCGACGAGCGCGCGGTCATCCATCCCGCCGATCGTAGCGGCTGATGTAGCCGGGCTTTTGGGCCGCGACAGCGGCCCCTTCAGGGGTCTTCGCGCGCTGAGCATCCGCTTCCGCGGATGCTCATCTTGCGCTAGAGAGACGCGCGTGCGCGCGGCGCCACTCGGCGACGCCCTTGACGATGAAGAGCCGCTCGCCGGGGCGGACGAGGCTCATCCGCCGTGCCTCGCGCGAGAGCGCCTCGACGGTCGAGGCGTGTGCGAGCCGCGCCTGCAGGCGGGTCCGCTCCTGGCGCAACTGCTGCACCTCGGCGGCGCGCGCGTTCAGCGTCGCCCGCGTCTCGAAGTAGCTCGAGAGGGGCTGGTAGTAGAGAAAGGCGACGAAGCCCGCCGCGGCGAGCACGCACCACCGGAGGAGCACGGCCGACCGCTGCGAGCGCTTCGAGCCACGGTCCGTGCGGGGTGCTCGGCGGGTTGCCATGCGGAAGGGTTTCCGCACCCGTCCGCGCCTTCCTCCCCGGCCCGGCGAGAGCACGCTTTCCCAAGCTACGCTCGCTCCTCCTGAGCCTTGAGCTCAGGTCTGTGCTCATGCCCGCAGCTCCAGGAGGAGCTCCTCGATCCCGTCGTCGCCCGCGTGCTCGCCAAGCTTGACGAACCCGCACTTCTCGAGCACGCGGATCGAGGCGACGTTGCTCTTCGCCACGTATGCGTGCAGCGGGCGCGCGTCGACCACGTCGAGGAGTTCCGCGAGGGCCTGCGTCGCGAGCCCGCGGCCCCAGAACTCTCGCCCGATCCAATACCCGACCAGCCTGCGTCCCTCGCCCTCCCAGCAGCCGATGTTGCCGGCGACCGCGCCGTCGGAGACGACCGTCCAAGTCAGGGCCCGGACGTTCGCGAGCGTCTTCGCCCAGTGCGCCATGAACGCGTCGCGTTCGCGCGGCGGAAACGCAGCCATCGCCGCCGCTTCCCGGTCGCGCTGGTGCTCGTAGAAGACCGGCAGATCCGCCTCGACGACCTCGCGCAAGACGCCCACGCAACGAGCGTACCGCCGTCGCTACGGTCGACGATTGGCGAGGCTTCTCGTGGGTCACGACGAGCTCCCGCATCGGTTACGGTCCGCCGTCGTGCCCGAGTACACCGTCAGAGCCCTTGACGAGTCGACCTGGCCTGCGTTCGCCGCCCTGGTGGAGCGCAACAATGGGATCTTCGGGGGCTGCTGGTGCATGGGGTTCCACGAAGACGCTAGAGGCACGGAGCCCCCCAAGCGCGAGCGGAAGCTGGCTCGCGTCCGGGCAGGCACGGCTCATGCAGCCCTCGTGTTCGACGAGGACAACTGCCTGGGCTGGTGCCAATTCGGCGTGCCCGACGAGGTGCCGAGGATCAAGAACCGCGCCGAGTACGAGAAGGGCCTCACGGTCTTGCCGGACTGGCGAATCGCGTGCAACTTCGTCGGCAAGGGGCACCGGCGCCACGGTGTCGCCACGGCGGCGCTCGCGGGCGCGCTCGACCTCATCGCGGATCTCGGCGGCGGGAGGGTGGAGGGTTATCCAGAGGACGCAGGCTCCGTTCCTGCGGGCTTTCTCTTTCACGGCGCTCTCTCGACGTACGAAAGCCTCGGATTCGTCCGCGACCGTAAGATCGGCAAGCACCGCTGGGTCGTCGCGAAGGTGGTCGAGCCAAACTCGTAGCCGACCTAGCCGACGCTCAGGGGACACTCCCCGACACCGGCCCCGGCGCGTCTTGTGTCTCAGGACGGGCCGTGTCGGGGCTACGCTCTGCGCGGCTTCGACCCCGGTCGAGGGGAACGCATCCCGCCGGTGCCGGTGGAGAAGGAGGAACAGGTCGCCGTGCGGCGCGTCCCGGTACAGGCGGCCGAGGCGTAGCTGGTCGATCGCGGCGAGCGTCGGCGAGTAGATCGCGTCGTGCCCGCACCTCGCGCAGACCGTCGTCTCCGTGATCGGCGACGGCGGGCGCCGCCGCCGGCTGCGTGTGCCGGGCCGCGGGAGCCGCTCGCCGGCTTGAGCGCCCCCGAGCTCTAGGCCATGTCCACCTTGATCACGTTCGTCGAGCCGGGAATGTTGACGGCGGTGCCCGCGGTGAGGACGACGCGGTCGCCCGGGTCGACGATGTGGGTGTCGCGCGCAGCCTGGAGCGAGGTCGCCCAGAGCTCCTCGACGTCCGCGCACTCGGGCACGTGCACCGGGGTCACGCCCCACTCGAGCGCCATGTGGTACAGCGAGTAGCTGTGGTGCGTCAGGCCGATGATCGGCCGGCGGGGGCGCAGCCGTGCGACGGCGGAGGCAGTGCGGCCGGTGAAGGTGGGCACGAGGATCGCGCTCGCCTCGAGCGCCTCCGCGATGTCGCAGGCGGCGTTCGACATCGCCTGGCCGATCGTCGGCTCCTCCTCCGCGTGCGGGATCTCGTGCCGGTAGCCGAGGCTGGGCTCCACCGCACGGGCGATCCGGTCCATGAAGGCGACCGACTCGACCCGGAAACTCGCCGATCGCAGTCTCGCCTGAGAGCATGATCGCGCTCGTGCCGTCGAGGACGGCGTTCGCGACGTCCGAGGCCTCGGCGCGAGTCGGCTCCGGCGCGTGGATCATCGACTCGAGCATCTGCGTCGCCGTGATCACCGGCTTCCCCCGCTCCAGGGCGCGCAGGATGATCCGCTTCTGCAGCAGCGGCACCTCGGCCGCACCGATCTCGACGCCGAGGTCGCCGCGAGCGACCATGACGGCGTCGGCATGCTGGAGGATGTCGTCCAGCACGGCGACGGCCTCCGCCTTCTCGATCTTCGCGATCACGTGCGCCGTCGAGCCCGAGGCCTCGATCAGGGTCTTCAGCGCCTGGACGTCCGAGGCCGTGCGCACGAAGGAGAGGGCGACGAAGTCGCAGCCGAGCTCGAGCGCGAACTGGAGGTCGTCGATGTCCTTCTTCGTCAGCGACGGGATCGGCAGCGGAATGCCGGGCAGGTTGACGCCCTTGTTGGAGCTGACCGTGCCCGGGACGATCACCTCGCAGATGGCACGGCCCCGCTCGACCCTGCCGACCCGGAGCCTGACGGCCCCGTCGTCGATCAGGACGTCGAAGCCCGGCTGGAGGACGGATCCGAGCACGGCCGGGGCGATCGGCAGGTCGCCGTCCTGCGCCGTGTCCTCGCCGGCGATCGTCACCTCGTCGCCGCGCATCAGGTACCGCGGCTCCGAGAGCTCGCCGACCCGAAGCTTGGGGCCTTGCAGGTCCGCGATCAGCGCGACCGGGCGGCCAACGTCCTTCGACACGGCGCGAATCGACTCCGCGCGCGCCGCGTGATCCTCGAGGGTCCCGTGCGAGAAGTTGAGGCGGGCGCCGTCGATCACGTGCAGCAGCTGCTCCAGCACCTCGGGGTCGGAGGACGCGGGCCCGATCGTGGCGACGATCTTTGTGCGGCGTGGAACGACGGCCATCGCGACAGGCTAGCGGCGCGCCCGCGGGAAAGCACTCCACCCGGGATACGTCGCGCGACTCCCGAGCTCCTCCTCGATCCGCAGCAGCTGGTTGAACTTGGCCGTGCGGTCGGAGCGTGCCGGCGCGCCGGTCTTGATCTGACCGGTGCCGAGCGCGACTGCGAGGTCGGCGATCGTCGCGTCCTCGGTCTCGCCGGAGCGGTGGGACATGACGGCCGTGTAGCCGCTCGCCTGCGCGAGCCGCACCGCTTCGACCGTCTCGGTCAGCGTCCCGATCTGGTTCACCTTGACGAGGATCGAGTTCGCGACTCCACGCTCGATTCCCTGACGGAGCCGCTCCGGATTCGTCACGAAGAGGTCGTCGCCGACGAGCTGCACCCGGTCGCCGAGCTCGGCCGTCAGTCCGGCCCAGGCGTCCCAGTCGTCCTCGGCGAGGCCGTCCTCGATCGAGACGATCGGATAGCGCTCGACCAGGTCGGCCCAGAAGCCGGGCATCTCGGCGCTCGCTTTCTCGCGGCCCTCGAACCGGTAGACGCCGTCGGAGAAGATCTCGCTCGCGGCCGGGTCGAGCGCGATCACGACCGCATCGCGGTGCCCGGCGCGCTCGGCAGCCTCGAGGATCGCCTCGATCGCGGCCTCGCTCGACTCGAGGTCGGGTGCGAAGCCGCCCTCGTCCCCGACTGCCGTCGAGAGCCCACGCTCGCCCAGCACCTGCTTCAGCGCGTGGTAGACCTCCGCGCCGATCCGTAGCCCTTCGGCGAACGTGTCCGCGCCGACCGGGACGACCATGAACTCCTGCAGGTCGATCGAGTTCGCCGCGTGTGCGCCGCCGTTGATCACGTTCAGCATCGGCACCGGCAGCGTCGTCGCGCCCTCGCCGCCGAGGTAGCGGTAGAGGGGCTGGCCCGTCTCGGCGGCCGCCGCTTTCGCGACCGCGAGCGAGACGCCGAGGATCGCGTTGGCGCCGAGCCGGCCCTTGTTCGGCGTGCCGTCGAGCTCGATCAGCCGCCGGTCGAGCGCGGCCTGGTCGAGCGCATCGAGGCCGGCCACCTCGGCCCGGATCTCGGCAATGTTGGCCACCGCTTTGGAGACGCCCTTGCCGCCCCACTCGGCGCCGTCGTCGCGGAGCTCGACCGCCTCGTGCACGCCCGTCGAGGCCCCGGAGGGAACGGCCGCGCGCCCGCTCGCGCCGGACTCCAGCGTCGACGTCGACCTCGACCGTCGGGTTGCCCCGCGAGTCGAGGATCCAGCGGCCTTTCACGTTCTCGATCGAGCTCATTTCCCTTCCTCCTTGGCCCGATCGTAGTAGCGGTCCTGCGCCTCGAGCGGCAGCTCGGTCCAGCGCTCGCCCTCCAGGGCGGCGAGCTCCTCGGCGCGCTCGATCCGGGCGACGAAGCGCGCGTTCGTCGAGCGGAGCGCGAGCTCGGGATCGACGTTCAGCTTGCGGGCGAGGTTGACGACGGTGAAGAGGAGATCGCCGACCTCGTGCGCGACGTCCGCGTCGGCCTCCGTCTCGGGGCTCGGCTCGCCGGTGCGCGCCACCTCCGCCTCGAGCTCGCCGAGCTCCTCGCGCACCTTCGCGAGCGGCCCCTCGAGGTCGGGCCAGTCGAAGCCGGCCGCAACGGCGCGCCGCTGCAGCTTCCGCGCCTGCAGGAGCCCCGGCAGCGACGCCGGCACGTCGTGGAAGATCCCGGCGCGGCCCTCCTGCTCGGTCTTCACCTGCTCCCAGCGCTCGCGAACGCGTCCGGCCGTCTCCGCCTCGACGTCCCCGAACACGTGCGGGTGCCGCCTGACGAGCTTCGCGTGGACGTTGCGCGCCACGGTTTCGAGGTCGCCGTTGCCCTCCTCCTCCAGGAGGACGGCAAGGAAGTAGACCTGGAAGAGCAGGTCGCCGAGCTCGTCGAGCAGCTTCTCGGGATCGCCCGAGCCGGCGGCGTCCGCGACCTCGTATGCCTCCTCGACGGTGTGCGGCACGATCGTGCGCGCGGTCTGCTCACGGTCCCAGGGGCAGTCGCGGCGCAACCGCCGCGTCAGCTCCTGCAACTCGACCAACGCCTCCGCTAGAGGCACGCGCCTAACCGGTCTGGGTGGTGGCCGCTGTGGTCGTCGCGGCGGGTGGCGGGGTGAAGCCGACGGCGTACGAGACCTTGTCCTCGTAGTCCTTCTTCAGCTCGTCGACCCACTTCGTCATCGCCTCGTTCTTCTTGGTCTGCTCCAGCTGCTGCTTGATCGAAGCCTTGACGTCCTTGAGCGGCGTCACCTTCGCCGGCTTGACGTCACCGATCGGCTGGATCACGTGGTAGCCGAACTCGGTCTTCACCGGCTTCGAGATGTCGTTCTTCTTCAGCAGGAACGCCGTCTGGTCGAACGGGGCGACGGTCTGGCCCTTCGAGATCGTCAGCTTGCCGCCGTTCGCCTTCGAGCCGGTGTCCTCCGAGAACTTCTTCGCCAGTGCGGCGAAATCGCCGCCGGCCTTCAGCTGGTTGTAGATGTCGTCCGCCTTCGGCTTCGTCTTGACGAGGATGTGGCGGACCTCGCGACTCTCCGGCTGGCTGTACTGCGCCTTGTTCTTGTTGTAGTACTCCTCGATCCCCTTGTCGGTCACCTCGACCTTGCGGGTGACCTCCTCGAAGATCTTCTCCGAGATGATCTGCGAGCGGATGTCGTTGCGCACCTGCGCCTCGGTGAGCCCCTGCGTCTTCAGCTGCTTGTCGAACTTCTTCTTGTCGCCGCCGAAGTACTGCTTCTGGATCTGCTCGAGCCGCGCGTCGACCTGCTTGTCGGTGATCTCGACGTCGAGCGCCTCCGCCTCCTGCTCGAACTGCTCGCGCTGGACGAGGAACTGGACCGCCTGGTTCTTGAGCGTCTGGTACTCCTGGGAGCCCGGCTTCGGGAACTCGCGCTTCTGGTTCGTGTAGCTCTTCTTCGCCTGGGCGAGGAGCGCGTCGTAGTCGCTCTTTGCGACCTGCTCGCCGTCGACGACGGCCACGGCGTCCGCGGGCACCTTGTCGTCGCCCCCGCCGCCGAATGAGCAGCCGACCAGAGCGAGGCCGGTCAGCACGAAGGTGAGCGTGAGCGCACAGAGAGAAAGCGTTGGGCGAGAGATCTTCATGATGAGAAAGCTCCAGGTAGTCGCGGGGGCGCCGTTTCAGGCTGCCTGACGGGCTACCACGATAGCATCGACTAGCCCGATTGCCCCTTCCAGGGCATCCGTGCGCTGCGAAACTTCGCGCTTGGCGCTGATGTAGACGGCCGTGCCGGAGACATCGCGCAGCGCTCGCAGCTCGGCCGAGCCCAGCACGAGTGGCCCAACCGTCGCGCTTGCCGCCCCGGTAGATGAGGTAGTCGGCGCCGAGGCGGGCGAGCTTCAGCTTCGCCTCCTGGATCGCGAACAGGTGCTCGACCGGCTCCGGCACCGGGCCGTAGCGGTCCTCGAGCGCGGCGTGCAGCTCGCGCAGCTCGTCGTCCGACTCCGCGAGCGCGAGCCGCCGGTGGATGTCGATCTTCAGCGCCTCCGAGGCGACGTAGCTCGCCGGCACGTACGCATCCACCCGGGCGTCCACCCGCACCGGCCGCGTCGCCAGGCGCCGCTGGCCCTGAAGCTCGGCGACGGCCTCGGCGAGCATCTCGACGTAGAGCTCGAAGCCGAGCGCGGCCACGTGACCGGACTGCTCGGCGCCGAGCAGGTCTCCGGCGCCCCGGATCTCGAGATCCCGCATCGCGATCTGGAACCCGGCGCCGAGCTCGGTGTGGTCGGCGAGCGTCGAGAGCCGCGCCCGCGCCTCGGGCGAGAGCTCCATCGCGTCGGGATAGAGCAGGTAGGCGTGAGCGGTCACGTCCGAGCGGCCGACGCGGCCGCGGATCTGGTAGAGCTGGGAGAGGCCGAGAACGTCCGCGCGCTCGACGATCAGGGTGTTCGCCTGCGGGATGTCGATGCCCGACTCGATGATCGTCGTCGAGACGAGCACGTCCGCGTCACCGCGCAGGAACGCGTGCATCTGCTCCTCCAGCTCGCGCTCCCTCATCTGCCCGTGCGCGACGATGAAGCGGATCTTCGGGCACAGCTGCCGCAGCTTCTCGGCCGCCTCCTCGATCGTGTCGACGCGGTTGTGCAGGTAGAACGCCTGCCCGCCGCGCTCGAGCTCGCGCTCGAGCGCCGTCCGGACGAGCTCCTCGTCGTACTCGCCCACCGTCGTCCGGATCGGGCGCCTGCCCTCCGGCGGCGTCTCGATGATCGAGATGTCGCGCAGGCCGGAGAGCGACATGTGCAGAGTGCGCGGGATCGGTGTCGCGGACAGCGCGAGCACGTCGACCTCGAGCCGAAGCGAGCGGAGCAGCTCCTTCTGCGCGACGCCGAACCGCTGCTCCTCGTCGAGGATCACGAGTCCGAGATCCTTCGGGATCACGTCGCGGCTGAGGACGCGGTGCGTGCCGACGAGCACCTCGATCTTGCCTGCCTCGAAGTCCTTCAGGATCTGCTTCGTCTCGGCCGGCTTGCGGAAGCGCGAGACCATCTCGACGCGGACGGGGAAGTCGCGGTAGCGCGCCTTGAAGGTGTTCCAGTGCTGCTCGGCGAGGATCGTCGTCGGGCAGAGGACGAGCGTCTGCTTGCCGTTGACGGCGGCGGCGAACGCGGCGCGAACGGCGACCTCTGTCTTGCCGAAGCCGACGTCGCCGCAGACGAGCCGGTCCATCGGCCGCGGCGCCTCGAGATCCTCCTTCACGGCCTCGATCGCCCGCGCCTGGTCCTCGGTCTCGCGGTACGGGAACTCCGCCTCGAGCCGCTCCAGCCACTCGTGCCCCAGGTCGTACGCCGTGCCCGGCGCCTGCTGCCTCTGCGCATAGAGCGCGATCAGCTCGGTTGCGAGCTCCTGGACGCTCTCGCGCGCGCGCGCCTTCAGGTTCTGCCACGCCTTGCCGCCGAGCTTCGACAGCGCCGGCGAGCTGGCGTCGGCGCCGATGTACTTGGAGACCTTGCCGAGCTGCTCGTGCGGGACGTAGAGGCGGTCCTCGCCACGGAACGCGAGGAAGAGGTAGTCGCGCGTGACGCCGGCGACCTCCTTCGTCTCGAAGCCGACGAGCTTGCCGACGCCGTGGTCCTCGTGGACGATGAAGTCGCCGCTGCGGAGGTCGGCGAACGAAGCCAGCGCGCGGCCGAGCCGCCGGTCGGCACGCGGCGGACGCTTGCGAAAGACCTGCGTGTCCGGCAGCAGCACCAGGCCGAGCTCGCGCCAGACGAAGCCCCGGCGGGCGGGCGCGACGGCGAAGAGGAGCTCCGGCTGCTCGGGAAGGTCCTGGCCGGCGGCGACGACGCGGGAGTCGGCGCGCTTGAGCAGGTTCTCGGTCCGCAGCGCCTCACCGGCGTGCGGGAACGCGACGACGACACGGTTGCCGCCCCGGACGAAGCCGTTCAGCTCGTTTTCGGCCTCGGCGAGCCCGCGCGCGGCGATCGCCGGTCGCTGGGCCTCGAAGGAGAAGGCCTGCGACTGCGGGAACGGGTCGAGCTCGGAGGTGCCCTTGAGCGAGATCTCGTCGAGACCCTCCTCCGACCAGACGCGGCGCACCTCGTCGGGCTGCCAGACGAAGTCCGGCACGCGATCGAGCACGCGGACCAGGTCGTTCGGGATCTCTACCGCCGCGCGCGACGGCCCCTCGTCGTCGGCGAGCGTCGGCTCCGTCAGATCGGCCCTGCGCTCGGCAGCGGGATAGACGACGGCGTCGTCGACCGTGTGCAGCGCGCGCTGGGTGAACGGCGAGAAAGCGCGTACCTGCTCGATCTCGTCGCCGTAGAGCTCGACGCGGAGCGGCTCGCGGCCCGTCGTCGGGAAGACGTCGACGAGACCGCCGCGAACGGCGAACTGGCCGCGCTCCTCGGCGCGCTCGACCCGCTCGTAGCCGGCGAGCGCCAGCGACTCCGTCAGGCCGTCGAGGCCGGGCTCGGCGCCCACCTCGAGCCGTACCGGCTCCGCGCGTTTCGACACGGGCGGCACCCCCTCCGCCAGCGCCGTCGCCGAAGCGCAGACGAGGCCACCCAGGGCGAGCACCTCGAGGGCACGCGCCCGCTCGCCGACGAGGTGCGGCGGCGGCTCGAGGCCGGAGCTCCAGCGCACGCCGCGGCCCGGCAGCAGCGCGACGCGGTCGGCGCCGATGAACCAGCCCGCAGCTTCGGCCGCGTCGCGCGCGTCGGCGTCCTCGGGCAGCAGGCAGACGATCCCCGTGTCGAGCTGCTCGTGCAGCGTCGCGAGGAGGAGCGGCAGCACGGGCTCGGAGACACGGGCGCGCGCCGGCAGGGCAGCCGCATACGCCTGCAGGCGCTCGAGCGCGAGCAGTTCCCTGACGAACGCGTGAAGAACAGGTCGGTCCATGACGATTGGCCGGAACGCGGGTTCCGGCCCGGTCATCGTATCCGGCGCGCTATCTGCCGCCGTGCCAGCTCTCCCAGAGCGCGGCGTACGAGCCGTCCTGGTCGACGAGCTCGTCGTGCGTGCCGAGCTCGGCGAGCTTGCCCTCCTCGACGACGGCGACGCGGTCGGCGTCGTGCGCAGTCTGGAGGCGGTGCGCGATCGCGACGACGGTCCGCCCCTCGAGCACGGACGCCAGCGAGCTCTCGAGATGACGGGCGGCGCGCGGGTCGAGCAGCGAGGTCGCCTCGTCGAGCACGAGCGTGTGCGGGTCGGCGAGGACGAGCCGTGCCAGCGCAACCTGCTGCTGTTGCGGAGGTGTCAGCGGAAAGCCACCGGCGCCGACGACCGTCTCGAGCCCTCCGGGCAGCGCCTCCGTCCATGGCAGCGCATCGACGGCCTCGAGCGCCGCCCGAAGCTCGTCATCGGTCGCCCCGACCCGCGCGAGCCGAAGATTGTCGGCGAGCGTGCCGACGAAGACGTGCTGCTCCTGTGTCACGAGTGCGACCTCGCGCCGGAGCGACTCGAGGTTGAGGTCGACCAGCCGCACGTCCCCCACCTCGACCCGTCCCGTGCGCGGCGGATGGATGCCGGCGAGCAGGCGTCCGAGCGTCGACTTGCCGGCGCCGGAGGGCCCAACGACGGCGATTCGCTCCCCGGGCTCGAGGTTGAGGTCGAACCCGTGCAGCACGTCGCGCCCCTCGACGTAGGCGTAGCGGACGTTCAACGCACGAAGCCGCTCGTGCTCGGGCTCCTCCCCCGTCGCCTCGCGGTCGTCGGGGACCTTGGCGACGCCCATCAGCCGCGCGAAGGAGGTTGCGCCGACCTGGATCTCGTCCAGCCACGAGATCAACCGGTCGACAGGGTCGGCGAGCAACTGGATGTAGAGCGCGACCGCGGTCACGTCGCCGATCGAGGCCCGGCCGGAGGAGACGAGCCAGCCGCCCCAGACGAGCGCGGCCGCGACCGGCAGCACGTAGGCGATCTCGACCGTCGGAAACCAGATCGTGCGCAGGTAGAGCGTCCGCCGCTCGGCCCGGTAGGCGTCGAGAAGGTCGGCGTCGATCCGCTCGATCCGGCGGCGCCCGAGGCTGAGCGCCTCGACGGTGCGGCCGCCGTCGACGGTCTCGCCGACGGTGCCGGTCATCGTCGCGTAGGCCGCACGCTCCCACAGGTAGCCCTCGGGGGCGCGGCGCAGGTACCAGCGGGTGCCGATCACGATCGCGGGCAGGCCGACGATGCAGGGCACCGAGGCAATCGGGCTGACCAGGATCGCCGCGACGACCGTCAGCACCGTCGTGACGGCGGCGATCATCGTCTCGGGGATCGCAAACCGCACCGTCCGCGCGAGCGCATCGATGTCCGCGGTCGTTCGCGAGACGAGGTCGCCGGTGCCGGCACGCTCGACGGTCGAGAGCGGCAGTGCGAGGACGCGAGCCATGAACTCCTCGCGCAAGCGCGCGAACACCTGCTCCGAGAGGACGAAGGACGCTCGGCGCGCGAACCACGTCAAGACGGTCTGGGCGAGCACGAACACCGCCAGCAGCGCCACCACCCGATCGATGTGGGACGTGCTCGTGCCGTCCTTGACCGCCTGGACGAGCTCGCCGAGCAGGCGCGGGCCGGCCAGGCCGGCCACCGCGGCGAGCCCGTGCAGCCCGAGCACGAAGAAGAGCGGACGCTTGTGCTGCCGGAAGAGCGCCGCCGCGTGGGCGCGGACCTCGGGCCCGTCGGAGATCGGGAGTCGTTCGCTCATGCGGCCTCTTCCCTCGTCACGGTCCAGCGGTAGGCGGGCGACGACTGCAGCAGCTCCCGGTGGGTGCCGATCGCCGCGACCACGCCGTCCTCGAGGAAGACGACCCGCTCGGCCTGGTCGAGCACGAGCGGGCTGCCCGTCAGGATCACCGTCGTGCGGCCGCGCCGCGCCTCGCGCAGCCGGCGCGCGATGCGCGCTTCGGTATGCGCGTCGACGGCGCTCGTCGGGTCGACGAGGAGGAGGATCTCGGCGTCGGCGAGGAGCGCGCGGGCGAGGACGAGCCGCTGCCGCTGGCCGCCCGAGAGCGAGCGCCCTCGCTCCTCGACCAGCCCGGCGAGCCCTTCGGGCAGCGCGTCGAGCACGTCCTCCGCGTTCGCAACCTCGATCGCCGCCAGCACCTGCGCCTCGGTCGCGCGATCCCAGGGGTCGAGCTCCTCCTGGAGCGGGCCCGAGAAGAGCATCGGATCGGTCTCGCTGACGACGATGCGCCTGCGCACGACCTCCACCGGCAGCGCGGCGAGCGAGACGCCGCCGAGCAGCACGCCGTCGTCGTCGACGAAGCGGCCGAGCCGGTCGACGAGCTCGACGCCCTCCTGCGGCACCGCCGAGACGACGCACGTGAGCAGCCCCGGCTCGACCACGAGGCCGGAGCGCCGGTCGGTGAGCGGCAGCCCCGGCGGCGGCTCGGGCACGGGCTCGGACGGCTCCGGCACCTGCGGCTCGATCCTCAGGATCTCGAGCATCCGGTTCGCGCCGACGTACGCGCGCGTGACCTTGTCGACGGTCTCCGCCGCAGTGCGGAGCGGGATGACGAGGAAGGCCGCGTAGCCGTAGAAGGCGACCAGCTCTCCGGGACGGATCGTCCCCTCGACGGCGAGCCGCGCGCCGAGCCAGGTGACGATGACGACGAAGATCCCGGGCAGCAGCACCTGCGCCGAGTCGAGCGTGGATTGCGGCAGCGCGACGCGCACGCCCGCGCGGCGCACCTGCTCGGAACGGCTCCGGTAGCGGGCGAGGAAGACCTGCTCGCCCCCGATCCCACGCAGCACCCGCAACCCCGAGACCGTGTCGGCGCCGAGAGCCGTGAGCCGGCCGACCTGCTCGCGCTGCTCGCGCTGCCGCGCCTGCAGCGGCCGGATCACGAACGAGAGGCTCAGCACGAGCACGGGCACGCCGAGCAGGACGACGAGCCCGAGCACGAACGACGACGAGAGCAAGATGATCGCGACGACGAAGTAGGAGGCGATGGCGCCCGCGAGGCGCGCCGTGATGTCGTAGGCGCCCCCAGCCCGCATGGCATCGTTCGAGACGGTGGCGACGACCTCGCCCGTCGTCAGGCTGCGCCCGCACCGCCGGACCGGACCGCGCTGCGTGGTGCGAGACGACCTGGACCATCCGGAATGCGGCCTGGAGCCAGTTGCTGACGGCGGCCCGGTGGCGCGACACGCCGGCCACGGCCTGCACCGTCCCCAGCGCGAGCAGCACGCCCGCCCACGCCAGCAGGGCGCGGTTGTCGCCCGCCGCGAGGCCGTCGTCGACCGCGCGGCCGAGAGCGTAGGGCAGCAGCGCCTGGGCGAGCATCCAGACGATTCCGAAGCCCATTCCGAGCGCGCAGCGTGCTGAGCTGCTGAAGCCCGACCCAGAGCAGAAAGCGGGTCGCAGAGCGGATGTCCGGGCGTCCAGGATCGGCGAAGGGGAGCAGCTTCATCGGCGCTTCACCGTACTGATCGGCCATGATGGGGTCGTGGCCGAACGCTCACACGAGTCGATGACCGCGGCCCAGAAGGACGAGCTCGCCGCCGAGCTCGCCGAGCTCGAGGGCCCGAAGCGGGCGGAGATGGTCGAGGCGATCGCGACCGCGCGCGGCTTCGGCGACCTCTCCGAGAACTTCGCCTACCACGACGCGAAGAACGAACAGGGTCTGCTCGAGCGCAGGATCACGATCTTGCGCAACCGGATCGAGAACGCCGTCATCGTCGAGCGCGCAGCCGAGGGCATCGTCGGCGTCGGCTCGACGGTCGAGGTCGAGGACGAGCAGGGCGGCCGCTTCGAGGTCGAGATCTCGAGCGTGGGCGGCGTGTCGACGGACTCCCCGCTCGGTGGCGCGCTGATCGGTGCGAAGGTCGGCGACACGGTCGAGGTGAAGGCGCCGAAGGGCTCCTGGAGCGCTCGCGTCGTCTCCGTCCGCAGCAGCTAGTTGAACGTCCGCTGAGCCGCCTCGAGCCCTTCGCTCGCCAGCGCCTCGACGGCGTCGGCGGCGCGTGACACGAGCGCGTCCCCGTCTTCCTCGGGCGCGAACGGCGACAGGACGTAGTCGGCCACCGGCCGGCGATCGCCGCGCCCGGGGCGGCCGACGCCGACGCGCACGCGCAGGAACTCGGCCGAGCCGAGCGCCTGCCGGATCGAGCGCAGCCCGTTGTGACCGGCGAGCCCGCCGCCGAGGCGCACCTGGATGCGACCCGGGTCGAGGTCGACCTCGTCGTGGACGACGGCGATCTGCTCGAGCGGAAGCTTGAAGAAGCGCGCAGCGGCGCCGAGCGAGTTGCCGGACAGGTTCATGTACGTCTCCGGCTTCAGCAGCGCGAGCTTCAGGCCGTCGACCCGGATCTCCGCGAGCTGGCCGGAGAACTTCGACTTGAACGAGCCGTCATGACGCCGCGCGAGCTCGTCGACCACCATCCAGCCGAGGTTGTGCCGGTCGCGTGCGTGCTCGCGGCCCGGGTTGCCGAGACCGACGACGAGGAGATCGAGCGTCGAGGGGCTCTCCCCCCGACGAAAGAGGCGCATCAGTGGGGCTCGCTCGTTCCGAGGCGGAGCCGGAGCTCGGCCTCGCCGCGCGTCGCCCGCAGTCGGGCGTCCGCCGCCCGGCGGCGGCTCTCGCCCTCGGCTGCCTCGCCCTCGGCGCACCTCGCGCCTCCCCTCGCCCTCGCTCGCGCCTCCTCGCCCTCCTCGCGCCCTCGGGCTCGCACCTCGGCGATCGGCGCCGAGACGGTGGCGATGACGGTCTCGTGGAGGTCGTCGAGGAACGTGACGCCCTCGATCGTCGGCAGGTCTTCCAGCCGGAGCGCGTCGCCCATCTCCATACGGCTGACGTCGGCCTCGATGCTCTCCGGGACCTCCATCGGCAGCGCCTCGACGTTGAGCGTCGAGCTGGGCTGCGAGAGCACACCACCCTCCTTGACGCCGGGTGCTTCCTCGGCGCCGTGCAGGTGGACGTTGACGGTCGCCTGGATCGCGACGTCGAGCCGGACCTCCAGCAGGTCGATGTGGCGGACGTGGCCGCGGATCGGATCGCGCTGGTACTCCTTCAGGATCGACGAGTGCGTCGAGTCCTGACCCTCGAGCACGACGTCGAGCACGGCGTGCAGGCCCGACGCGCCGGTCAGCGCGGTCCGGAGGTCACGCTCGCTGACGACGAAGGCCTTCGCGCCGGTCTTGCCGTAGAGGACGCCGGGAACGAACCCCTGCTTGCGCAGGCGCCGCGACTCGGGTGACCCGAGCCGTTCGCGTTCCTTTACCTCGAGACGAAATCTGTCGCCGGCCACGGCGGCGGATTGTAGCGCAACGCTAGTAACAGTCTGTTACTGGAGGGATTGGCGAAAATAGCGGGCGACTACCTGACTAGGGCGTAGATGAGTATGCCTAGGAGGATCAGGACGCCGATAGCGCCCTTTGCCAGCGAGAGCCAAAGTGGTGGCCGCGACGAGAACGCCGGGTGCATCGGGTCGTTCTGAAGACCGTCCATCAACGTGGAGAATAGCGGGGTACGCCGATGCGAGCGGAACGGCCCGCGCTCGCGTCAGAGGCTGAGGCGTCCGAGCATCTTCAGGTCGGCGTGAAGCCGGACGCGCTCGATGCCTCGGTACTTCGTAGCCTCCTCGGAGGGGATTGGCGAAATTGGCGAGACTGATGGGGAACCAGCATCCCGTAGTCGGTGTACAACCGGCTGATGACGCCTACGCCGGCGCGCATCTCGATTCTCATCGCGGCTCTGCTGGCCGCCGGCGTTGTGGCGGTTCCCGCCCAGGCTGCCGCGCCGCGCTACATCCTGGTCAGCGGCCCGGGGCTCCAGCGCCCTGCAACGCTCGGCAATTGGACGGAGAATCTCGTCTTCCTGACCAGCCTGCTCCACGCCCGTCGGCCAACATCAGGCTGGCGAGACAATCGCCCTCGATACGACCTTGCGCTCTTCTGGGGCGTGCCCGCGAAGCCAGTACCGACGCGGCCGAACGAGGCGAACCAACACGGGTGGTTCTACCCTGCGACCGGAGGCCGTCGTGCGGTCGTAAAGATGCGCATCAGTGGCGAGGACTTTCCCCGTGTGGCAACTCCCGAGACGCTGCGGATACTTGCGCGGCACGGGGTTCCCACACGAATCCTCAAGTAGCAGCTTTTCCGCCCATCCCTCCGACTACTTGATGTGGAGATCGACGCCGATCAGCAGCAGCGGCCAGAGCAGGATCGCGAGCGCGGCCGAGACGATGCGCTTGAGGGTCTCGACGTTGTCGAGGTAGTCCTTCGAGTACGCGACGAAGATGCCGATGGCGAGGTAGATCAGCCCGAGGAGCTTGCGCGGCAGAATCATCAGAAGAGCTGGTTTTCCCCGGCGAAGATCGCTGAAACCGAATCGTCGGAGAAGACGCTCTGGATCGTCTCGGCGAGCAGGCCGGAGATGGAGAGCACCTCGACGTTGGCCGGCTTGCCCAGCTCGTCGACCGGCACGGTGTCCGTGACGACGACCTTCTCGAAGGCGCTCTCGCCGATCCGCTGCGAGCGCGGGATCGTTGAAGAGAGCGTGCGTCGCGCACGCGATCACCCGTGTGGCACCCGCCTCGCGGAGCGCCTCGGCGCCGGCGCAGAGGGTCCCGGCGGTGTCGATGATGTCGTCGGTCATGACAGCGACCTTGCCGTCGACGTCGCCGATCACGCCCGTGACCTTCGCCTGGTTGTGGCCCGGGCGCTCCTTGTTGAGGACGACGAGGCCGCCGCCGATCATCTCGGCGAACTTGCCTGCGAGCTTCGCGCGCCCGGTGTCCGGGGCGACGGCGACACGCTCGACCTCGGTGCCGAGGTAGTCGCGGATGTACTGCGCGAACATCGGCACCGCGACCATGTGGTCGACCGGGATGCGGAAGAAGCCCTGCACCTGGCCCGCGTGCAGATCCATCGTGATCACGCGGTCGACGCCCGCTGTCTCGAGCAAGTCGGCGACGAGGCGGGCGGTGATCGGCTCACGCGGCCGCGACTTCTTGTCCTGGCGCGCGTAGAAGTACCAGGGGATGACCGCCGTGATCCGCTTCGCCGACGCGAGCTTCGCGGCGTTGATCATGATCAGGAGCTCCATCAGGTGCTCGCCGATCGACGGCGCGGCGGTCTGGACGATGAACATGTCCGCGCCGCGCACGGAGTCCTCGAACCGGAAGTAGGGCGAGCCGTCCGCGAACGTCGCCCGCTCGACCTTCGTCAGCTCGACGCCGAGGTGGCCGGCGATCTTCTCCGCGAGCAGCGGGTGCGAGCTGCCTGCCACAACGGCGAGGCGCTTTTGCGGCGTCAGCAAGACGGCGCGGCCGACTGCCAGCTGCGGAGCCGGTGTGGACTCCCGGCCCTCGAGGCCGGGAAGCGCCTGCTCAATCGTCACGCTTTCCACCGCGACCCTCCTTGTTGACCTGCCTTGGGGGAAAGCCTGCGAGCGTGTTGTCCGGGACGTCGTCGGTGATGACGGACCCGGCCGCCGTCCACGCATCGTCGCCAACAGTGACCGGAGCAACGAACATAGTGTCCACTGCGACGCGGACGTTGTCGCCGATCGTCGTCTTTCCCTTCGGCTGGCCCGGGCGGTGCGGGAAGTTCGCGGTGATCGAGCCCGCGCCGATGTTCGTGTCCTGCCCGAGCTCCGCATCCCCGATGTAGGAGAGGTGGGGCACCTTGGTCCCTTCGCCGATGATCGCCTTCTTGAGCTCCACGAACGTTCCGGCCTTCGAGCGCGGTCCGAGAACCGTTCCGGGGCGAAGGTAACAGAAGGGCCCGACCAGCGCCTCGGCGCCGATCTCGGCATCGATGACCACCGCGTGGGGTCCGATCTCGGCTCCGGCCGCGACGCGCGTCGTCCCCCGGAGCACCGTGAACGGCTCGACGACGGCGTCCGGCTCGAGCTCGACGCTGGGCTCGATCCAGGTCGTCGCCGGGTCGGTGATCGTGACTCCCGCCAGCATGTGCGCGAGGTTGATCCGGTCGCGGAGCGCGGCGGCCGCGTCCGCCAGCTCGGCTCGCGTGTTCACGCCCTCGGTCTCGGCCGCGTCGGCGGCGACGTGCGCGACGACACGCTCGTCGCGCTCGACGAGGTCGCGAACGGCGTCGGTGAGGTAGAGCTCGCCCTGGGCGTTGTGCGGCTCCAGCCGCTCGAGCGCCGGCCAGAGCATCTCGGTGCGGAAGACGTAGATCGACGAGTTGCACTCGGCGAGCGCGAGCTGCTCCTCCGTCGCGTCCCCTGCCTCGACGATTGCCTGGACGGTGCCGTCCGCGGCGCGGACGACCCGGCCGTAGGAGCGAACGTCGGCGGGCTCGAAGGTGAGCACGGTGGCAGCGGCCTGCTCGCGCCGGTGGGTGGCGACGAGCTCCTGGAGCAGATCCGCGGTCAGGAGGGGCGTATCGCCGGAGAGGATGAGCAGGCTCTCCGCACCGCTTCCGACGGCCTCGCGGGCCGAGCGGACGGCGTCACCCGTTCCGAGCGGGCGCTCCTGCACGGCGACCTGCACGTCGCCGAACGCGTCGCGGGTCTCCGGCGAGGAGATGACGACGAGCGGCGCCGGGTCGAGCGGCCGCGCCGCCTCGAGCACCCAGTCGACCATGCGCCGGCCGAGGATCGGGTGCAGGTGCTTCGGCACGGCGGAGCGCATGCGCGTGCCGAGCCCACCGGCCATCACCACGGCTGCCAATGAGGTATCGGTCACAGGGAGACTGGGGCGCCAGGATTCGAACCTGGGATCACGGGACCAAAACCCGTTGCCTTACCGCTTGGCCACGCCCCATGGCTCGGGGGCTTCATCCTACCGGCGGTCACGGAGGAGGACGACCAGCGCGACGACTGCGATCACGATCAGCGCGACGACGGCGAAGGCCGTGAGGACGAGTGCGAGCGCGGGCACGAGGACGACCGCCAACTGGGAGACGGCGAAGATCCACGTGAGCTCTCGCGCCTCCTGGCGTCCCGACTTCCTACCGGCCCCGACGTAGAGCACGACGGCGCCGATCGCGATCAGCACGGCCGTCCACCAGGGGATCTCGCCGATGAGGACCAGGATGCCCTCGACGAGCGCGACGATGAGCGCGATCCGGAAGCGATTCTCACGTAGAGCGCGGCCGAAGCGGGTCTGGCCGTGCTCGATCGTCAGCGGGCGATCCACACGCCAACCGTACCGCTCAGCCGTACCAGGTGGGAACGGTCAGCCAGGTCTGCGCCGCGCCCCGGAGGGCGCGCCGCGCCGCCTGCGCGTGGCGACGGTGATGGAAGAGGCCGTAGACGGTGGGGCCTGCGCCGCTGACATCGGCGCGGAAGGCTCCCAGGCGGATCAGCTCGGCGGCCAGCGGCGAGGAGACAAGATCGTTCGGGGGCAGCGCAGCGAGATCGCGGGGGCGACGAACAGCGGCGAGTGCCCGCTCGAGAGTGGCGCGCCGCTCGTCCCAGCCCTGCGCGCCGTCCCGCTCGTCAAAGCTCTTGTAGACGACCGCGGTCGACTCCTTTCCCGCGCCGGCCGGAAGCGCGAGAACGACCCAGTAGTCCTGCGGCAACTCGAGCGGCTCGAGCTCTGACCCGTCGCCGCGTGCGAGCTGCGGCCCGGCCGCGAGGAAGAACGGAACATCCGCCCCGAGGGTCGCCGCGAGCGCGTGCAGGCGGTCGCCGGACAGCGGTTCGGGAAGCGTGTCGTTGGCGAGACGGAGCGCCGTCGCGGCGTCGGAGCTGCCGCCGCCGAGGCCCGCTGCGACCGGGATCCGCTTCGCGATCGTCGCCCGCCAGCAAGGGTCGACGCGCGCAGCTTCGGCGAGCGCGGTCAGCGCATCGCGAACGAGCGTGTCGGCCGCGAAGCCGGTCACCTGCAGGGTCGGCGCGGGCGCGATCGCGACGCGGTCGCCGAGGTCGATCCGCTGCAGCACCGTCGCGACCTCGTGCTTCCCGTCCTCGCGGGCCGGGCCGACGACGAGCGCGAGGTTGATCTTCGCGGAAGCCGGGGCCCGCGTCACAACGCCTCGGAGAGGGCCACGGTGAGAGCCACGAACTCCGCCGGCTCGAGCGCCTCGGCCCTGGTTTCCGGAAGCCGACCGATCGCCTCGAGCGCTGCGGCCGCGCTGCTGCGGTCGGCGAGCCCGGCGTGCGCGAGCGAGTTGGGCAGCGTCTTGCGCCGGTGCGCGAACGAGGCCTCGACGACGGCCTTGACCCGCTCGAAGCGCTCCGGCAGCGGCACGCGACGGAAGGCGACGAGTGCGGAGTCGACGTTCGGCGGCGGCCGAAAGACCGTGCGGGCGACAGGGTGGAAGCCGGTGCGGCGGCTGACGAGCTGCACGAGCACGGAGACGGCGCCGTACGCCTTGGTCGAGGGCCCGGCGAAGAAGCGGTCGGCGACCTCCCGCTGCACCATCACGCACCAGAGCTCGACGCCCGGCAGCCCGGTCAGGCTCTCGGCAACGACCGGTGTCGCGATGTTGTACGGCAGGTTCGCGACGAGCTTCGTCGGCGCAGGCTCGAGCGAGGCGAGGTCGAGCGTCAGCGCGTCACCCCAGTGCAGGTCGACGTTCGGGCGCTCGTCGAGCTCCCGGAGGTGCGGCGCGAGCGAGCGGTCGAGCTCGACCGCATGGACATGGCGCACCCGGTCCGCGAGATAACGGGTCAGGACGCCGAGGCCTGGTCCGATCTCGAGGGCGACGTCCTCGGGCTCGAGCTCGGCGAGGCGGCCGATGACGTCCAGGATGTTTCCGTCCGCGAGGAAGTGCTGGCCCAGCCGCTTCTTCGGGACCACGGTCATCGGGTCACGGCAGCGAGAAGGCGGCGGTTGCGTTTGCATCGATCCGTGCCGCGAGCTCGCCGGTGTCCTCCCCACGGACGGCGGCGAGTGCGGCAACTGTGTGCACGACGAAGGCCGGCTCGTTCGGCCTCCCCCGCAGGGGCTGCGGCGCGAGATAAGGGCTGTCCGTTTCGGCGAGGATCCTGTCGGCGGGGACGCTCGCCGCGGCCTCGCGCAACTCGGACGCTTTCGGGTAGGTCACGTTTCCGGCAAACGAGAAGTACCAGCGCCGTTCGAGCCCGGCGGCGAGGAGCCCCGGCTCCGAGAAGCAGTGCATGATCACCGTCCCGTCGTGCCCGGCGAGGATCGCGGCGGTGTCGTCGTTCGCCTCGCGTGTGTGGATCACGATCGGGAGCTCGAGGTCGCGCGCCAGCTCGACCTGAACCTCGAAGAGGCGGCGCTGCTCGTTCTTGGTCTCGCCGCCGTAGTGGTAGTCGAGGCCCGCCTCACCGACTGCGACCGCCTTGGGATGGCGCAGGAGCTCGCGCAGCTCGGGTGCGCGGTCGGCCTCCTCGTCGGCCGCCTGGTGCGGGTCGATCCCGAGCGCCGCGAAGACGCCCTCGTTCTCCTCGGCGATCGCGAGCGCGGCGCGACACGATGCGATTCCGGTCCCGATCGTGATCACGCGCGTCACGCCCGCTTCGTGTGCCCGCTCGACCGCGGCGCGCGCGTCCTCGAGCGCATCCAGGTGCGCGTGGGTGTCGATCACGCTTCCGCGGCGCGTGCCATTCGCGCGAGCTCGTCGGCGACGACCTGCTCCGGATCGAGCTTCCGGAACAGCGGGCGCGGTTCTCGCAGCGTGCGGCCGGGCTCCAGCGCGCTCGGCTGCCAGGCGCCGCCCCAGCTCTTGTAGTCGCCCGTGAGCACTGTGTACGGGACGGCCTCCACGTCGATGCGCTGGAACTCGAGCTCGCCCGCGATCACATCGTCGTAGCCGAGCAACTCGTGCAGCGTCTGCGACGTGAACGGGAGGAACGGCGTGAAGAGCGTCTTCAGGTTGTCGATGCAGCGGAGGGTGACGTAGAGCACGGTCCCGGCCCGCTCGCGATCGTCCTTGATCGTCGCCCACGGCGCTTCTTCGCTGACGTAGGCGTTGACGAGCGACGCGAGCCGCATCGTCTCGGCGAGCGCCGCCTTGAAGCGAGCCTGCTCGATCAGCCCGCCGGCGGCGTCGAAGCCCGCCTCGACTGCCTCGATCACGGCCTTGTCGCCGTCGCTCAGCGCTCCCGGCTCCGGCACGACGCCGAAGTTCTTGAACCCGCTCGTGAGTGTGCGGTTGACTAGGTTGCCCCAGTTGGCAACAAGCTCGTCGTTGTTGCGACGGACGAACTCGGCCCAGGTGAAATCTGTGTCCTGGGTCTCCGGCCCGCCGGCGGTGAGGAAGTACCGGAGCGGATCCGGGTCGTAGCGGCTGAGGAAGTCGCCGACGTAGATGACGATGCCGCGGCTGGTGCTGAACTGGCGGCCCTCCATCGTCAGGAACTCGGAGCTGACGATGTCGTACGGCAACTCGAGACGGCCCCGCCCGGCACCGAACTGTCCTCCCTCGCCGTAGCCGAGCAGCTGTGCCGGCCAGATGACGCTGTGGAAGACGATGTTGTCCTTCCCCATGAAGTAGTAGTGGCGCGCGTCGGGGTTCTGCCACCAGTCCCGCCACGCGTCGGGGGTGCCGCGGTTGCGCGCCCACTCGATCGCAGCCGAGAGGTAGCCGGTGACGGCGTCGATCCAGACGTAGATGCGCTTGTCCTCGCGTTCCTCGTACCCCGGGACGGGCACGCGGACGCCCCAGTCGAGATCGCGCGTGACCGGCCGCGGCTTCAGGTTCTTGACGAGCTCGAGCGAGAAGCGGCGGACGTTCGAGCGCCAGTGCTCCTGCACGCCGATCCACTCGGCCAGCTGCTCCTTGAACGCCGGCAGGTCGAGGAAGAGGTGCGACGTCTCCTTGAAGACCGGTGGCTCGCCGTCGATCTTCGAGCGAGGGTCGATCAGGTCTGCGGGATCGAGCTGATTGCCGCAGTTGTCGCACTGGTCGCCCCGCGCGTGGGGGAAGCCGCAGATCGGGCACGTGCCCTCGATGTAGCGGTCGGGGAGCGTGTGTCCGGTGGCGGCGGAGAATGCGCCGACGGTCGTCTGCTCGACGATGAACCCACTCTCGTAGAGGGTCCGGAAGACATCGCGCACGACTTCGTGGTGGTTCTCGGTCGTCGTACGTGTGAACAGGTCGTACGACATCCCGAGGTTGCGCAGGTCGTTGCGGATGATGTCGTTGTTCTGATCCGCGAGCTCACGCGGCGAGACTCCGGCCTCGTCCGCGGCCACCATGACCGGCGTGCCGTGCTCGTCGGTGCCGCTGACCATCAGCACGTCGTTGCCCCGGAGCCGGTGATAGCGGGCGAAGATGTCCGACGGGACGCCGAAGCCCGCCACGTGACCGATGTGCCGAGGTCCGTTCGCATACGGCCACGCGACTGCGACCAGGATCTTCTGCAGTGGGGGATCCTTCATCGCCGCCCATGATACGAGCGGGCTCTTCGAGGCCCGGACGACGCCGGCGGACGAACGCGGCCAGAGCGACGAGAGCAGCCGGCACTGCGGCAGCGAGCCCGAGTGGAAGCGGACGACGCGAGGCCTGAGGAGCCTCTTGCTCGGCGCGCACGAGCGGTGCGGCTGGACGAACGGCATCGCGTGGCGCCGCGCGGCGAGAGACAACCGCGGCAGGCGCAGTCGAGTCGCGACCGGCTTCGGGCTCGCGACCGCCGCAGCGGCTGCGGCGCGCGCGTGCGCGACAGGCGCGGGCGACGTGCGTGGCGCGACTTTCCGTGCGTGCACGCGCGACCCGCTCGGCCGTGACGACCGCCGCAGCACTCCGCCGGGCGCGCTCGACGGCAGGCCGCTGCTCGGCGGCGCCCGAACCGGCGCCTCGGCCACCGCGGTCGCGACGCGCCTTTCGACACGAGGAGCGATGGCGTGGACTCGGGCGCGACGGCAGCTCCGGCGGCTCGGGCACGACGGACGAGGGCACGGGCACGGGCGGGCCGGCTCGACGACCGGATCGGCCGCGGCCGGCTCGGGAGCAGGGACACGACCGGCGGGGTCGGAGGTTGCGGCTCGGGGACCGGCGGCGGCGGGGCCGGGACGGGCGGCGGGGCGAGGGCTGGCAACAAGCCGAGCGGGTCGACATAGCCGTCGGGATCCGTCGCCACGCGGACACCGAGGTGGACGTGCGGCGCGGACGTGACCTCGTCGGCGCTCTCGCCGACGGCTCCGACGACGTCGCCCTCGGCGACGACGCTGCCGCGCAGGACGCTCGTCGAGCCGAGCTGCAGCAGGGTCACCGCATAGCCGTCGGCGGTCTGAATCGTGACCGTGTGACCGCCGGTGGGATCGAGCCGACGAACGAGACCGTTCCCGCGGCGGGGGCGAGCACCGCGCTGCCGAGCTCGGCGCCGATGTCGACCCCGCGGTGCTGCCCCGCGGCGTAGGTGTCCGCGCCGAGCGAGAACGGGCGCAGCACCGGCCCGGCCGCAGGCCACGCCCAGGCGTGCGCGGCCGGCACCGCAACCAGCGACGCGACCAGGGACGCCAGCAGGACGAGGACAGGGATGATCCGCCGCATGAGGGAACCGCCTTCGCTGAGGTGGAGGGACTTCCCGACCACGCTAGCGGCGTGATTCAGCGGCTTTTCAACGATTCTGCATACAGCGTGTTACGGGAAACTCGCGCCAGTCGCGCGACCACGTCGGCCGCCTGACGCCGCGGCACGCCGGCCGCGACGAGCTCGACGACCGCGCCCAACGCCTCGCTCGAGTCGATCGGCTCGCCTCCCGTCGCCGGCCCCGACCACGAGCGTGATCTCGCCCTTCGGTGGCTCCGGAGAACCGGGCCGCGACCTCCGCCGCCGACCCCCGCACGACCTCCTCGAACCGCTTCGTCAGCTCGCGGCAGACGGCCACGGCCGCTCGGGCAGCGCCGCCGCGAGCGATCGGAGCGTCGCCGGCAGCCGCTGCGGCGACTCGAACGCGACGGCCGGATGCGGCCAGGCCGCGAGCTCGGCCCACAGCGCGTCCGAGCGCCTTCTCCGCCTCGCGGCAGGTAGCCGAGGAACTGGAACGCTCGCCGACGAGCCCGCTCGCGACGAGCGCGGTCTCGACCGCCGAGGGCCGGCAGCACGGTGACCGGGATGCCGGCCTCGAGCGCGGCGGCGATCAGCCGCGCGCCCGGGTCGTTCACTCCCGGCAGGCCGCTCCGAGACGAGCGCGATGCGCTCGCCGGCCTCGAGCCGCGGCAGGAGCTCGGCCGTGCGCTGCGCCTCGTTGTGCTGGTGGTAGCTGAGCAGCCTGGCCTGGATCCCGTGCCGGTCGAGCAGCCCCTTCGTGTGCCGCGTGTCCTCGCAGAGCACGATGTCGGCCTCCGCAGCTCGCGAGCACGCGCAGCGTGACGTCCTCGAGGTTGCCGATCGGCGTCGCGCAGACCGCCAGCGGCACGTAGCAGCGCCTCGAAGCGCGACCAGGCCCGGCGCCGATCATCCCCGCATCCGAGCCGAGCTCGGCCTTGACGATCCGCAGCGCGGCGCGCGCGGGCTCGAGCAGCGCCTCGCGCCGCGCGACCTCGCGCGCCTCCGGGAAGAGGAAGTCCGCCGCGGCGATGCCGAAGCCGCCGCCGATGATCACGAGCTCCGGCTCGAAGATGTTGACGAACGACCCGATCCCGACGCCGAGCAGATGGCCGATCCCGGCGAGCGCCTCGAGCGCCGCCTCGTCGCCCTCCGACGCGCGCCGACGAGCAGCTCGGCAGTCGCCCCTCGCCCCAGAGCTTCTCGGCGGCGCGTCGGCGGCGTTCCCCGACGCGACGGCCTCGAGATGGCCGCGGCCGGTGCAGGTGCCCTGGCACGGCGGGCCGTCCGCGACGACGACGACGTGACCGAGCTCGGCCCAGCCGCGTACAGCGCGCCGCCGAGCACGAGCCCGCCGCCGACGCCGGTGCCGAGCGTGAGCATCACCAGGTTCTTCCGCCCGCGCCCCGCGCCGAGGCGCCACTCGGCGAGCGCGGCCACGTTCGCGTCGTTCTCGACCGCCACCGGCACGCCGAAGCGCTCGCCCATCACGCTGCCGAGCGAGACGTCCTCGAGCGGGATGTTGACCGAGCCGAGTGACGGGCCGGCCGCGCGGTCGATCACCGACGGGATGCCGAACCCGATCGCCGCGACACCGGCGCCGGCGAGCTGCTCGATCGCCGCGGCGATCCCCTCCAGCAGCTCCGCCTGCGAGCCCGTCGGCGTCGGCACCTCGTGGCGCTCGTCGACGCGACCCTGTCGTCGATCGACCCGGCGAGGATCTTCGTGCCGCCGAGATCGACGCCGATGACTCGTTGGGCGCTCAAAGGCCGCGGCTACCATACCCGGCCGGATGGCGGACGGAGAAAAGCCCTACCGGGTCTACAGGGGCGGCAGGGCCAAGGGGAAGGTGCCGACCGCGCCCCGCCCGGACGCGACGCCGACAGCGCGAGGACCGGCGCGCCGAAGCCGGCGGGCCGGCCGCGCTGGATGCGCCGGATCGGTCTCGGCGCCTCCTGCTCGCTCGTGCTCCTCATCGTCTGGATCGTCGCGGCTACCTCTCGTTCCGCGACGGCGTCGAAGCGGCGAACGACCGCCTGCCCAAGGCCGCGAGGCGGGCCTGGCGACGCAGGACGGCCGCTCGATCTCGAAGCCGTCGCTGATCCTGCTGCTCGGCACCGACGGCGACAAGCGGCGGCGCGCGCCGACGCGCGGCGCTCCGACTCGATCCTGCTCGTCCGGACCGACCCCGGCCGCCACCGGCTGGCCTACCTCTCGATCCCGCGCGACCTGCGCGTCGACATCCCGGGCTACGGCACGACAAGATCAACGCGGCCTTCCAGCTCGGCGGGCCGGCGCTGACGATGAGGACCGTCCGCGCGCTCACCGGCCTGCAGCCAACCACGTCGTGCTGGTCGACTTCGACGACTTCAGGTCCGTGATCGACGCGATCGGCGGCATCGAGATCGACGTGCCGAAGCCGATCCTCTCGAACCGCTTCGACTGCCCGTACGCGACCGAGGCACGCTGCCAGCAGTGGCAGGGCTGGCGCTTCGGGAAGGGGAAGCAGGAGATGGACGGCCATCGGGCGCTGATCTACTCGCGCGTGCGCGAGAACAGGCTCGACCCGGCCGAGAACGACCTCACGCGCGGCGAGCGCCAGCAGGCCGTGGTCGAGGCGATGACCGACAAGCTCGTCGGGCCGGGGACGTTCTTGAGGCTCCCGTTCATCGGCGGCGACCTCGTCAAGCCGCTGACGACCGACCTCTCGGCCGGGCAGCTGCTGCAGCTCGGCTGGGTCAAGTTCCGCGCCAACGCGGCCCGGGCGCTCCACTGCCGGCTCGGCGGCGAGCCGTCGCCGGTCGGCGGCGAGTCCGTGCTGATCGGACGGAGGAGAACACGGCGGTGATCTCGATGTTCACCGGCCGCTCGGCGCCGCAGCCGCCGCCGCCCGGGTACCGCGTACGGCGCCGGCTGCCTCGTCGGCCGCTCAGCCGATTAGGCTTCCGCGATGGGCATCATCGGCTGGATCTTCTTCGGGTTGCTCGCCGGCCTCGTCGCCCGCGCGCTGACACCGGGACGCCATTCGATCGGCTGCTTCGGGACGCTCGCGGTCGGCTTCATCGGCGCGTTGCTCGGCGGCTTCCTCGGCGAAGCCGTCTTCGACACCGAGGTCGACTTCGGCTGGGACCTGAAGCCGTTCCTGCTCGCCGTCGCCGGCTCGATCGTGCTGCTGCTCGGGCTGAACGCCCTCTCGCGCCGCTAGTCCGCGGCCGCGGCCTTCTTCTCGCCGGCGCGGTCCTTTCCGACTTCTTCTCGGACGCGCCGGAGTCGCCGCTGCCGCCCTCCTTCGGAGGCTCCGTCTTCTTGCGGCCGCCCCTCCCGTAGTCGGTCGAGTAGAAACCCGAGCCCTTGAAGTGCACCGAGACCGGGTAGAGCACCTTCTCGACGGGGCTCTTGCCGCACACCTCGCACTTCTCGATCGGCGCGTCGGCAAACCGCTGGAAGACCTCGAAGGTATGCCCGTCGGGACAGCGGTACTCGTAGATCGGCATGGCGCCGAAGGCTAGCAGCGACAATCTGACGGCGACGATGAGCGATACCGCACAGGCAACACGGATCGGAGCCCGCGAAGGAGCGGCCGTGCGCGCGTGGGTCGAGGCCCATTGGTTCCGGCTCGGGGTCGCCGCGCTCACGGCCGCCGCGGCGGCGTTCCTCTTCCACCAGCTGCTCGCGTGGCCGCCGCACGAGGACGAGACGCTGCCGCTCTTCGTCGGCCGCCACCCGCTCGGCGAGCTCTTCCAGGTCGTGCTCGAGGAGCGGGGCGGCGCGCCCCTCCACTTCCTGCTTGCCTGGGCGGTCGCGCACCTCGGCCTCGGCCTCGAAGGGCTCCGGGCGCTGTCG
The DNA here is from genome assembly GCA_963765705.1 of uncultured Gaiellaceae bacterium. GTDB lineage: Bacteria > Actinomycetota > Thermoleophilia > Gaiellales > Gaiellaceae > Gaiellasilicea. The sequence continues at coordinate 190,105 of CAVXXJ010000009.1, read as the reverse complement.
GCGCTCTTCGCCGTCGCGAGCCTCCCGGTGATCGCCCTGCTCGCCGCGCGGCTCGCCGGACGCGTGCCTGCGTTGCTCGCAACCGCCATCGTCGCCTCGAGCTGGACCTTCCTCTTCCACGGCATCTACGGCCGGATGTACAGCCTCTTCCTCTTCACGAGCGCGCTCTCGTACCTCGCCCTGCTGCGTGCGCTCGAGCGAGGGGACCGGCGAGCGTGGGCGCTCTGGGCGCTCGCGGTCCTCGCGACCGTCGCGACGCACCCCTACGGCGCGCTCGTGCTCGCCTCGCAGGCGGTCTTCGTCCTCGTCGCCCGCCGCGACCGGCTGCGGCAGGCGCTCTGGGCCTTCGGCGCGGTCGGCGTCGTCGGGATTCCGTTCTGGCTGACCGATCTCGTGCTCGCCGGCCGCTTCGACGCCGGCGTGGCCGGCGGGGGCCGGATCAACCTGGCCGAGTTCGGCTGGCAGGCAGCCGGGGACTTCACGGCGGCGTTCCCCGTGCTGCCGGCAGTGCTGGTGGCGGCGGCTGCCGGCCTTGCGGTCCTGCCCCGGGAGACGCGTGTGCTGGCAGCCTGCGCCGCCGCGGTGCCGCTGCTCGCGCTCGTCGTCGCGCGCAGCTCGGGCTCGCCGGAGACGCGGCACCTGATCTTCCTCCTCCCCTTCCTCGCGCTCGCGGTCGGCGCCGGACTGACGCGACTCGGCCGTGTGTGGGCACCGCTCGCGCTCGCCGCGCTCGTCGCCGCTCAGATCGCCTGGGCCTGGGACCGGACGCCGCGATCTCTTCGAGTGGGAGCCCGGCGTCCGGCAGGAGGCGCGCGCCGAGGCGGCCGCGTACCTCGCAGCGACGACCGAGGCCGGCGACGTGTTGCTCGGGTACGACCCGCTCTTCCTGCAGGCCTGGGAGCAGCGCTCGGACTTCCCGCTCGAGGTCCTGCCGCGCGCGGACGCGGATCTCGCGCTCCACACCCTGCTCTCGCTCGAGCGCCCGCTCGGGCACGGCGTCTGGGTCTTCGACGCGAGCAAGACGACGAACTTCGAGCGTTCGCTCGAGATCGCGCGCCGTCGCCCCGCGTCCCGCCGCGGCCTTCGAGGTGCGCGACTTCGGCCCCTTCCTCATCATCCGCACGCGTTCAGCCGTTCGTGACGCCCGAGCACTACCTCCTGCGCGCCGGCCAGGCGATGCTGGTCGGCAAGCGGCTCTTCCTCGGCGATGCCGACATCAACCTGCCGACGATCGAGCGCGCCGCCCGGGCGCTCCGAGGCTACGGCGCCTCGCGCTCCCTCTCGACGAGCTCCCGGTAGCAGGGCGCCTCCTCGAAGGCCGCCAGCCCGGCGAGCGTCGCACGCTTGCGCTCCTTCGGACGGAGCCGGCGGGCTGCGGCGATCGCGGCCGACGCGCCGACGGCGGCGCCGACGAGGAACGAGCGCGTTCGCGAGCGGCGTGATTCTCCGTCCATGGAAGGATCGTAGGCGTGATCGTCACCGTCTGGCGATCTGCTGCTGGACGTGATCGTCCGGCTCGGCCAGCCGCTCGCGGAGGGCGCCGACGCGGACGCGGTCACGCGGCTCGGTCCGGGCGGCCAGGCTGCGAACGTCGCGGCCTGGGTCGCCGAGCTCGGTGGGGAGGCTCGCTTCGTCGGCAAGCTCGCGCGACGACGAGGCCGGCGGGATCGCGGCGCGGGCGCTCGAGCGCTACGGGGTCGAGGTCCTCGGGCCGATCGTCGCCGGCCGCACCGGCACCGTCGTCTCGCTCGTCGCCGAGGACGGCGAGCCGGACGATGGCCTCCGACCGCGGCGTCTCGCCGGAGCTCACGGCGGAGGAGCTCGACCCGGCCTGGCTCGAGGGCTGCACGCACCTGCACCTGCCCGGCTACTCGCTTCTCCGCTCGCCGATCGACGAGGCGGCGCTGCGCGCGGCCGGGCTGGCGCCTCGGGTGAGCGTCGACCTCTCCTCCTGGAGCGCGATCCGCGACTTCGGCCCGGAGCGGTTCCGCGAGCGGCTCGAGGCGCTCCGCGCCCGCGATCGTCTTCGCGAACGAGGACGAGGAGCGGATCCTCGGCGGGCCGCTCGACGGCTGCACATGGGTGCTCAAGCGCGGCGGCGCTCGGCGCGCGCTTCGGCGAGCTCGAGCTCCCGGCCGTGCCGGCCGAGGTCGCTCGACACGACGGGCGCCGGCGACGCGCTCGCCGCCGGCTATCTCGTCGGCGGACCGGAGCTGGCGCTCGCCGCGGCGGCTCGCTGCGTCGCGAAACTAGGCTCCATGCCGTGAAGGATCTCGTCCGCATCTCCGGACGAGGTCGGGCACGCGCTGGCGGAGCGGCGGGCCGTCGTCGCGCTCGAGACGACGCTCGTCGCGCACGGGTTCCCGCCCGGCGAGGGCGTCGAGGTGGGGCTCGAGAGCGAGCGGCGCGTCCGCGACGCCGGCGCGGTGCCGGCGACGATCGGCGTCCTCGACGGCCTGCTGCGGATCGGCCTCACCGAGGACGAGCTCGGCGCGCTTCGGCGCCGGACGCGCGCAAGGTCGGCCCGCGCGACCTCGCCGCAGCGCTCGTCCAGCGCGCCGTCGGCGCGACCACGGTCGGCGGCACGCTCGCCGCCTGCCGCACCGTCGGGATCGGCTTCATGGGCACCGGCGGCCTCGGCGGCGTCCACCGCGGCTTTCCCGATCCGCCGGACATCTCGGCCGACCTCGGCGAGCTCGTCCGCACCGAGGCGCTGATCGTCTCCTCGGGCGTGAAGTCGATCCTCGACGTGCCCGCGACGGCAGAGCTGCTCGAGACGCTCGGCGTGCCCGTGCTCGGCTACCGCACCGACGATCTGCCGCTCTTCTACGCGGCGCACGGCGGCCCGCCCGTCTCGGCGCGCGTCGAGTCGCGCCGAGAGGCCGCGCAGGTCGCGCGCGCGCACTGGCGCCTCGGCCGCCACACCTCGATCCTGCTCGGCCGCCCCGCCGAGCGACAGCCTCGACGACGTCGAGCCGCTGATCGAGGCAGCGCTCGCCGACGCGCACGAGCAGGGCATCGGCGGCCAGGGCGTGACACCTTTCGTGCTCTCGTACCTCCATCGTGAATCCGGCGGGCGCACGCTCGCCGCCAACCGCGAGCTGATCGCCGCCAACGCGGGGCTCGCAGGAGAGGTGGCCGTCGCCTATGCCGCTCTATGACGCACGTCAAGGATCTGAGCCTGACGATCGAGCGCGTCGAGCTCGAGCAGCACGCGCTTCCCGTCAAGCACTTCACGCGCCGGACGACCGTCGTCCACCTGCACGGGGCCGGGCAGGAGGGCGTCGGCGAGGACGTCAGCTACGACGACAAGCTCCAGCTCGCGTTCACCGACGACGAGCTCCCCGACCTGACCGGCGAGCCACACGCTCGACTCGTTCTCGGAGCTCGTCGCCGAGCCAGCCGGGCTACCGGACGTGGGGGCTCGAGTCGGCGGCGCTCGACCTCGCGCTGCGCCAGGCCGGACGCTCGCTCGCGGACGCGGTCGGGCGCGACCCGCAGCCGGTCCGGTTCGTCGTCTCGCAGAGCGACGGTGCGCGAGCTGGCTCGACGCTCTATCCCGCGCTTCGCTTCAAGCTCGACGCGAGCGACTCGTGGACGGACGAGGTCGTCGCCGAGCTCGCCGCGACGGGCGCCGTCGACGTCGTCGACCTGAAGGGCCTGTACGAGGGCGACTGGATCGACGCGACGCCCTCGGCGGAGCTCTACGGCCGCGTCGCCGAGGCGTTCCCGGAGGCGCTGGCTCGAGGACCCGCGCCTGAACGACGAGACCAGGCCCGGTGCTCGAGCCGCACCGCGAGCGGATCACGTGGGACTTCCCGATCCACTCCGTCGCGGACGTCGAGGCGCTCGCGCTTCCCGCCGCGAGTGCCTGAACTCGAAGCCGTCGCGCTTCGGCTCGGTTCGGCGGCTCTTCGACTTCTACGACTACTGCGACGAGCACGGGATCGCGCATCTACGGCGGCGGCCAGTTCGAGCTCGGGCCGGGTCGCGGCCAGATCCAGCACCTCGCGTCCCTCTTCCATCCGGATGCGCCGAACGACGTCGCGCCGGGGGAGTACAACGAGGGCGGCCCGCAGGCCCGGTCTGCCGCAGAGCCCGCTGCCGGCCGCCTCGCGCGAGCCCGGCTTTCGCTGAGATCGGCTTCTAGAGCTCGGCCAGCCAGCGATGCCCGGGATGGACGAGCTCAAGGGCATCGACGAGCCAGCGCCGCCGCTCCGAATCGAGCAGCGGGAGAACGGATGCGAAGTCGCCGTCGTCCTTCGGTCGCGCGGCCTTCGCCTTGAAGAGCAGAACGACCTCGGGTCGCGCGTACGGGATCCCGTCGCTCGTCCACTCGATCAGCGCGTCGTACGGCAGCCGCAGCCGCTGATCGCGCCTGTAGATCCAGGTGTCTCCAGCGGAGGGCTCGCGGAAGACGTCCAGTCGCCAGACGGCCGTGGCACGCTCGAGCGCCCAGGTCTGGTGGGACGCGTCGAACAACTCTCCCGCGTGCGCGAGAGGCGTCGCGAGACCCGAGCGAATGACGAAGAACTCGAGCTCGGGCAATGCCTCGGCCACCTGGCGGAACCGATCGGCCGGCACCGCGATCTCGATGTCATCGTGCTCCCGCTGCTGCGAGCCGAGGAAGAGGTCGATCGCCCAGCCGGCCGCGACGTACCAGGGCGCGTCGACGCCGTCCAGACGGCGCGCCACGTGTTCGGGTCGCCACGGACGCCACGCCGCCGCGTTTGGATCGAACGAGCCGTTGGCCGGGAGCGCCGCGCTACGGCTCAAGCGTCGAGCACGCCGAGCAGCGTGTCGAGGTCGATCAGCTCGAGCGACTGCAGCTTCGCGCTGCCGCGCGCGCCGAGCGCGAGCGAGACCTTCGCCACCGTCGCCGCGTCGGGCGCCTCGACGATGTTCACGAAGTCGTACTCGCCGAGCGTCGCCCACTGGTGCAGCACCTTCGCACCGAGCTCCTCGACGTCGCGGTTCACCTCGCGCAGCCGGCTCGGGTTCGCCTTCAGCGTCTGCACGCCCTGCGGCGTCAGCGTCGAGAGCATCAGATAGGTCGGCATCGCTCCTCCTCAGGTCGGGCGGAGGCTGATCGTACTCGGGCAGCCTGGTCGACGTAGAGCAGCGCGCCGCCGAGGAAGAGGAGCGGCGAGACGACGAGGTCGGCGAGCCCGAGCGCGGCGCGCTCGCCGTGTGTCGCCCAGGTCGCGGAGGAGGACGACGAGGCGTCAGCTTGACGAGCGCGAAGAGGATCACGAGCGTCGCGAGCGAGCCGAGCGCGTGGATGTAGTCGGCGCGCGCCAGCTCGACCGCGCGGCGGAGCGCGGCGTCCGGGCCGGGGCGTCTTCGATGATCAGCACCGGCACGACGAGCCCGACGAGCGCGAGCCAGGCGACGGCGGGAGCACGAAGAGGAGAGAGAGGAAGGCCGCCGGGAGCGAAGACGAGCGCGCCGACGACGACGCGCGCGAACGCCACGTCCGGCGTCGCGGACTGACCCCGCCGACGATGGCCGAGGCCCGGCGAACGCCAGCGGCCATCAGCGGGGCGCCGACCGCGAGCACCAGGACCGCACGAGCGCGTCGTCGCTCGCACCGCGAGCATCTGGTCGCGATCGCGACGCGGCATCCCGAGGCGCAACGCGATCCAGAGGCCGTCGCCCGTAGAGCCGGAGCGACTCGGCGACGAGCTGGCCGACGGTGCGGGTCTCGGGCGGAAGCGGCGGCGGGAGCGGCTGCTTGCCGTGGCGGGCCTGCTCACGCGCGCGGACGCTACCGCGACGAGCCGCGGCAGCGTCTCGGCGAGCAGCGCGAAGGCGTCGTCGAACCGCCAGAGCGCCCGGTCCGGCTCGTCGATCTCGTTCGAGACGACCCGCACCTCGACCGCCGGCACGCCGGCGAGCTCGCAGGCGCGGAGCACCGCGAAGCCCTCCATCGCCTCGACGTCGATCTCGTGCGAGCCGCCGACGCGCGCGCTCGTCCCGATCGGGCGGAGCACGGCGTCCGGGAACGCCTGGTGCAGGCGCGCGAGCAGGTCGGCGTCCGGCAGCGCCAGGGCGGGGACGAGCGGCCCGGCCGCGTCGCAGTAGACCGCCTCCGAGCCGAGCACGAGCTGCAGCGGCTCGAGCCCGCGCGCGCCGGCGATGCCGACGTGGAGGACGGCGCTCGGGCGCTCCTCGGCGAGCGCCCGCGCCGTCGCGACCGCCGCCTCGACCGGCCCGATCCCGCAGACGACGCGTCGCGCACCCTCGACCGGAGCGAGCTCGCGCTCGGTCGCGGCGACGACGAGGAGCACTACGCCGTCGAGCTGGGCGGCGAGCTGCTCGGCCTCGTCGACGAGCACGCCGATCGCGTCGAGGCCCGCCGACCAGAAGCCCGGGTCGCCGATGTCGAACCCGAGCCGCGATGCGAGCTCCGCCGGCGGCGCCGAGCCGCCCGCGCGCAGCAGGTCGAGGTACGGCTCGACGAGCGCCTCGCCCTCGTCGAGGTAGCGGCGGTAGATCGCGAGCGAGAAGAGGTAGCCGAAGGAGTACGCGTAGACGTAGCCCGGCGCCTGGATGAAGTGCGGCACGTAGCTCCACCAGATCCCGTAGTCGTCGGTGACCTCGACCGAGTCGCCGAGCATCCGCTCCTGCTCGGCCCGCCAGAGCTCGGAGATGCGCTCGACGGGCAGCTCGCCCTCCTCGCGGCGCCCGGTGTGGATCGCGTGCTCGAAGCGGTTGAGCGCGACCTGCCGGAAGACGGTCGCGATCGTGTCGTCGATCCGGCCGACGAGCAGGTCGAGCCGGGCGCGCGGATCGTCCTCGCGCTCCATCAGCTTCTCGAACGTCAGCGCCTCGCCGAAGACGGAGGCGGTCTCGGCGAGCGTCAGCGGCGTGCGCGCGTTCAGCAGGCCGAGATCCTGCGCGAGCGTGCCGTGCAGCCCGTGGCCGAGCTCGTGCGCCAGCGTGAGGATGCTCCGCCGCTCGCCCGCGTAGTTCATCAGCACGTACGGGTGGACGTCCGGCACGAGCGTCGCGCAGAAGGCGCCGAGCATCTTGCCGGGACGCGTCGCGGCGTCGATCCACTCGCGCTCGAAGAAGCGGCCGACGATGTCGCCCGCGGTGGGCGAGAACGCGGTGAACGACTCGAGCACGAGCTCTCTGCGCGTCGTCCCACGCGATCGTGCCGCCGACCTCCTGGAGCGGAGCGAAGCGGTCGTAGTCGCGGAGGCGCGGCAGGCCGAGCAGGCGCGCCTTGAGCGTGTAGAAGCGCTGCGGGATGTCGTAGCGGCCGACGATCGCATCGACCAGGCTCTCGGCCGCCTCGTCGGGGATCTCGTTCGCGAGGTTGCGCGCGGAGATCCAGGTGCCGTAGCCGCGCAGCCGGTCCTCGATCGCGCGCTCGTTCAGGATCGTGTTGAGCACGTAGCCCCGGGTGCGGACGCCGGGCCGAAGCGTCTCGGTGACCGCCGCGGCGACCCGGCCGCGCTCGGACTGGTCGGTCAGCCGCGTCAGCTTCGCGAGCGCCTCGTCGAGCGAGAGGCTCTCGCCGTCGAGCGAGACGCGCAGGTCGGAGAGGAGCTCGTTGAAGAGCCGGCTCCAGGCGCTGACGCCGGTGACGCTCTTCTCGGTCGAGATCTTCTCCTCCGCCTCCGTCAGCTGGTACGGCTTGTAGCGGCGCTCGGAGCGCAGGACGGAGGCGAAGCGCTCCAGCGCGGGATCCTCCAGCAGCCGCTCGGCGGCGTCGTCGTCGAGCTCGCCCCACTCGAGGTCGAAGAAGAGCAGCTCGGTGTCGATCTGCGTGTTCCGCTCGCGCACCTTCTGCACGAGCGCGCCGCGCGACTGGTCGGAGCTGTCGGCCGCCTGCCGCAGGCGCGCGTACGTCTCGACTCGGGTCGCGATCGACTGGATCCGCTCGAGCTCGGCGACTGCGTCGTTCAGCTCGGCCGCGGAGAGCTCAGCGAGCTTGCCGCGGTAGCGCTCGCGGAACGCGCTCGCCGCGGCACCCGCTTCGTCCAGCTCCGAGTCGATGCGAGGATCGTCCGGGCTCTCGTAGAGATCGGAGAGGTTCCATTCGACGGCCTCGGCGCCGGTGGCGACGGTGCTCACGCCGAAAACCCTACCGCTCCTCGACGCCGTGCGGCGCGCCGTAGTCGGCGAGAAGGTCGAGGAAAGGCCTGGGCGGGAAGGCCTCCGGGCCGAGGACGCCCGTTCCCTGCCAGGCGCCGCTCGCCAGGAGCTCGAGCGCCGCGACCGGGTTGAGCGCCGTCTGGAGGACGACCGCCTGATGGCCCCACTCGCGCATCGACTGCTCGTTGTCGACGACGTGGTAGAGGTACGTCGACCGCTGCCGCCCGTCCTTGCCGGTGCCGGTCACGAACGTCCCGGCGCAGGTCTTGCCGCGCATCCGGTCGCCGAGCGTGGCCGGGTCGGGCAGTGCAGCGGCGACGACGTCCCGCGGCGCCACCTCGAGGCCGCGCACCAGCACGGCTCCTTCGAGTCGAGCCCGAGCTTGTGCAGCGTCCTCAGGACGGCGATGAACTCCTCGCCGAGGCCGTACTTGAAGTCGACGCGGCGGCAGTTCACCCAGCGCGGGATCAGCAGCACCTCCTCGTGCTCGACGTTCACGCACTCGACCGGCCCGATGCCCTCCGGGAAGTCGAAGACCTCCGGCTCGGAGAACGGCTCGGTCGTGTACCAGCCGCGCTCCCGCTCCCAGATCACCGGCGGGTTCAGGCACTCCTCGATCGTCGTCCAGATCGAGAACGTCGGCGCGAACGCGAAGCCCTCGACGACGAGGTTGGCGCCGTCGCGGACGCCGATCAGGTCGATCTCGGCGAACAGCTCGTCGGCGGCGTAGCGGGCGAACACGTCGGAGAGGCCCGGCTCGACGCCGATCCCGACGAGGGCGAGCCGGCCGGCCTCCTCCCAACGCTCCGCCTCCGCGAACTGGGCATCGCCGAGCTTCACGCCCGTTTCCGCGTCCGAGAGCGTCATCGCCATGTCGAGGTAGGTGCAGCCCGCGTCGAACGCGGCCTGGAAGACCGCCGGGTTGAAGCGCGGGTCGACGGCGTTGAGGATCACATCGGCTCGCTCCGTCCGTGCGAGCTCGGCAATCGACGCAGCGTCGGACGCGTCGACGACGGCGGCGGCGATTCGCGGATCGCCGGTCCGCTCGGCTGCAGCCTGCGCGCGCGCTGCGTCGACGTCCGCCAGCACGAACCGCTCGAAGAACTCACGCCTCTGCGCGACCGCCGCCGCTGCGCTGCCGACGCCGCCCGCGCCGATCACGAGGACCCGCATCCGCCGAACCTACCTTGCGATAGGTTCCGCCGGTGGCGGGGATGCGGGCCGAGGACGTCTACCAGCTCACGGGGGTCTCCGACCCGCGGCTTCGGCCCGGCGGCGAGGAGGTCGCGTACGTCGTCTGGTCGATCGACGGAGACGAGAACACGTACCGCCAGTCGATCTGGCTCGCGCGCACGGACGGCTCGGAGCCACCGCGCCGGTTCACGACCGGCAAGAACGATGCGCAGCCGCGCTGGTCACCGGACGGCGACCGGCTCGCATTCGTCTCGAAGCGGGGCGACGACGAGAAGTCGCACCGCCAGCTCTACGTGATGCCCGCCGGCGGCGGCGAGCCCGAGTGCCTCACCGACCTGAAGGACGACGTCGGCGAGCCGGTCTGGTCACCCGACGGGACGCGAATCGTCTTCTCGGCGCGCGTGCCCGACGCGGAGTACGACGAGGAGGACGAGAAGAAGCGCGCGCCGCGGCGGTTCAAGCGGCTCCAGTTCAAGCTGGACAGCGTCGGCTGGACCGGCGACCGGCGGCGTCACCTCTACGTCGTCCCCGCCGACGGCTCGGGCGAGGCGAAGCAGATCACCGACGGCGACTTCGAGGACTCGCGCGCGACTTGGACGCCCGACGGCAAGAGCATCGCGTTCACCTCCGCCCGCGGCGACGACTGGGACATCGAGCCGACCGGCGACATCTACGTCGTGTCTGCCGAGGGCGGCGAGCCGAAGCGCCTGACCCCGGGCGACAGCAGCCACTACGCCCCCAGCTACTCGCCGGACGGGAAGCTGCTCGCGGTCAAGTGGGATCCGGGCGAGTTCGACTTTCCACGCCATCCGCAGATCGCCGTCGTCGACGCCGAGACGGGCGAGGGCCGTCGAATCCTGACCGCGTCGCTCGACCGGACGTGCGACCCCTACCCGGAGATCCGCGAGGCGATCTGGGACGGCGACTCGATCGTCTTCGCGATCGAGGACCGAGGGAACGTCCACCTCTACCGCGTGGCGCCCAGCGGCGGCGAGCCCGAGCTGCTGGCGGGTGGCGACATCGTCCTCTCCGGCTACGACGTCCGCGACGGGCAGGTCGTCCGCACCGGCTCGACGGCGCCGAACCTCTCCGAGCTCTACGTCGGCGACAAGCAGCTGACCGACATCGGCAGCGCCTTCGCCGCCGGAAGGGACCTCGTCGCGCCGGAGCGCTTCACCGCCGTCTCGAAGGACGGCACCGAGGTGGAGGCGTGGATCGCGCGGCCCGCCGGCTTCGAGGAGGGCAAGCGCTATCCCGTGCTCCTGAACATCCACGGCGGCCCGTTCACCCAGTACGGGAACGGCTTCTTCGACGAGACCCAGGTGTACGCGGGCGGCGGCTATGCGGTCCTCTACTCGAACCCGCGCGGCTCGTCCGGCTACTCCGAGGAGTGGGGCCGGGCGATCATGGGGCCGGGCGAGCTCGGGCCCGGCTGGGGCACCGTCGACTACGAGGACCTGATGGCGGTCGTCGACACCGCGCTCGAGCGCTACGACTTCCTCGACGCGGAGCGGCTCGGCGTCATCGGCGGCTCCTACGGCGGCTACATGACCTCGTGGATCGTCTCGCACACGAACCGGTTCAAGGCCGCCTGCTCGGAGCGAGCCGTCAACAACATGGTCTCGATGTACGGCTCGAGTGACATCGGCTGGGTCTTCAAGGGCTACCACGGCAGCTTCGTGCACGACGACGTCGAGACGTATCTGCAGATGTCGCCGTGGACGTACGCGAAGCAGATCGAGACGCCGCTCCTGATCCTCCACTCCGAGAACGACCTGCGCTGCAACATCGAGCAGGCCGAGGCGCTCTTCACGACGCTGCGACTGCTGAAGAAGGAGGTCGAGTTCGTGCGCTTCCCCTGCGAGAGCCACGAGCTGACGCGCTCCGGCAATCCCGCGCACCGCGTGATGCGGTTCGAGCTCGTGCTCGAGTGGTTCGACCGCTACCTCAAGTAGCCACGTAGTTCGGTAAACCGCACCTCGAGACGCCAGCGGGCCGCATTCCGGCAGCGCCGCCGCCGCGCGATGCTGCGGCCATGTTGAACAGCGACCACCGAGGCCCCTCCTACGCCACCGCCGGCTCCCCCTCCCTCGCCGGCGTGACGGGCACCGCCGCCTCCCTCCCCGAGTCGCTCTCCCCTCGCTCGGCCTGAACGGACGTGTCCCAGGGACTGTCCCTGGGACACGTCCACAACGGCCCGGCGTGCAAGAATCGGCCCAGTGACGGACACATCGGGCTACACGGTCTTCCACGCAGGTGAGCTCGACTGGCAGCAGCGCCGCGAGGGCGATCCGCGGCTCGTCGCCACGCTCTCGGAGGCGATGACCCAGTCGCGTGCGAACCTCTTCCGCTACCCGCCCGGCGCGTTCGGGCGCCGCCACATCGACCCGATCCAGGAGGAGGTCTTCGTCGTCCTCGCAGGGACGCTGACGGTCCACCTGGGCGAGGGCGACGAGCCGGAGCGGCACGAGCTCCCGAAAGGAAGCGTGCTCGTCGTCCAGCCGGGCACGGCGCTCCAGCTCTCGAACCGTCACGAGGACGAGCTGCGCCTCTTCATCGTCGGCGCCCCGCCGGAGCGCGGCGAAGCCACCTTCCTGCCGACGATCGAATGAGCGCGTTCGACGACGTCCGCTCGATCGTCCCGCGCCGGTCTGGAACGGGATCACGGCGCGCGCCGTCCACGGCGAGCGGCTGACGCTCGCCGTCGTCGAGCTCGCAGCCGGGCGCGGTCGCCGAGGAGCACAGCCACGACCACGAGCAGCTCGGCCTCGTCCTCCGCGGCTCGATCCGCTTCCGCGTCGGCGACGAGGAGCGCGAGCTCGGCCCCGGCGAGACCTGGGAGATCCCCTCGAACACGCCGCACCGCGCCGAGGCCGGCGCCGGACGGCGCCACGGTGCTCGATCTCTTCGCGCCGCCCCGCTCCGAGTGGGAGCAGGGCGAGCCGGGTGAGCCCGGCCCCGGCCGCTGGCCCTAGGCGGCGGCGGGCTCTACAGCAGGGGCGCGCTCGAAGACGAGCTCGCCGTTCTGCGCGTCGACGCGGATCGTGTCGCCCTCGGCGAACTCGCCTTCGAGCAGCCGCTGCGCGAGCGGGTTCTCGACCAGCCGCTGCAGCGCGCGCTTGAGCGGCCGGGCGCCGTAGGCCGGGTCCCAGCCCGCCTCGGCGAGAACCTCCTTCGCCGCGTCGGTCAGCTCGAGCGAGAGCTTCCGCTCGGCGAGCCGCGCCGCAGCCGCTCGAGCTGCAGCTCGGCGATGTCGGCGAGCTGCTCCTTGCTCAGCGGCTCGAAGACGACGATCTCGTCGATCCGGTTCAGGAACTCCGGCCGGAAGTGCTCGCGCATCTGCTCGGCCGAGCGGATGTTCGAGGTCATGATCAGGACGGTGTTGCGGAAGTCGACCGTGCGGCCCTGGCCGTCGGTCAGCCGGCCGTCGTCGAGCACCTGGAGCAGGACGTCGAAGACCTCGCTGTGCGCCTTCTCGATCTCGTCGAGCAGGACGACCGAGTACGGCCGCCGGCGCACTGCCTCCGTCAGCTGGCCGCCCTCGTCGTAGCCGACGTAGCCGGGCGGCGCTCCGACCAGGCGCGACACCGTGTGCCGCTCCTGGTACTCGGACATGTCGATCCGGATCATGGCCCGCTCGTCGTCGAACATGAACTCGGCGAGCGCGCGGGCGAGCTCGGTCTTGCCGACGCCGGTCGGGCCGAGGAAGACGAACGAGCCGATCGGGCGGTCGGGATCCTGGAGCCCCGAGCGCGCGCGGCGGAGCGCGTTGGAGACGGCCTCGACCGCCTCGTGCTGGCCGATCACGCGCTGGTGGAGGCGCTCCTCCATGTGGATCAGCTTCTCGGTCTCGCCCTCGAGCAGCCGCGACACCGGGATTCCGGTCCAGGCGGCGACGACGGCGGCGATGTCGTCCTCGTCGACCTCCTCCTTCACCATCGGCTCGGCCGGCGCGTCGCGCTCCTCGAGCTCCTTCTCGAGCGCGGGCAGCTCGCCGTAGCGGATCTCGGCGACGCGCTGCAGGTCGCCGGCGCGCTCGGCGCGCTCGGCCTCCATCCGCAGCTCGTCGATGCGGGTCGTGATCTCGCCGATCCGGTCGAGCGCGCCCTTCTCCTCCGCCCAGCGGGCGGCGAGCTCGGCGTGCCGCTCTTTGGCGTCGGCGAGCTGCCGCTCGACCGGCTCGCGCACGTCCTTCGACTCCTTGCCCATCGCGGCGAGCTCGATCTCGAGCTGGCGCACGGCGCGGTCGGCCTGGTCGAGCTCGAGCGGCGAGCTGTCGATCTCCATCTTCAGCCGCGACGCGGCCTCGTCGACGAGGTCGATCGCCTTGTCCGGCAGCTGGCGGTCGGCGATGTAGCGGTCGGAGAGCACCGCGGCGGCGACGAGCGCGGCGTCGCGGATCCGCACCTTGTGGTGCGACTCGTACTTCTCCTTCAGCCCGCGCAGGATCGCGATCGTGTCGGAGACCGACGGCTCGCCGACGAAGACGGGCTGGAAGCGGCGCTCGAGCGCGGCGTCCTTCTCGATGTGCTTGCGGTACTCGTCGAGCGTCGTCGCGCCGACGGTGCGCAGCTCGCCGCGCGCGAGCATCGGCTTCAGCATCTGGGCCGCGTCGACCGCGCCCTCCGCGGCGCCTGCGCCGACGATCGTGTGCAGCTCGTCGATGAAGAGGACGATCTGGCCCTCGGCGTTCTTGATCTCGGCGAGGACGGCCTTCAGCCGCTCCTCGAACTCGCCGCGGTACTTCGCCCCGGCGAGGAGCGCGCCGACGTCGAGCGCCCAGACACGCTTGCCCTTCAGGCCCTCGGGCACGTCACCGGCGACGATCCGCTGCGCCAGCCCTTCCGCGATCGCGGTCTTGCCGACGCCGGGCTCGCCGATCAGCACCGGGTTGTTCTTCGTCCGGCGCGAGAGCACCTGGATCACGCGGCGGATCTCCTCGTCCCGGCCGATGACGGGGTCGAGCTTGCCCTGCTCCGCCGCCTCGGTCAGGTCGCGCGCGAACTTCGAGAGGGCCTGGTAGGTGCCCTCCGGATCCTGGCTCGTGACGCGCTGGCCGCCGCGCACCTCTTTGATCTTCGCGAGCAGCTCGTCGCGCGGGACGACGTCGAGCGCGAGCAGCAGATGCTCGGTCGAGACGTAGTCGTCCTCGAGCTTCCGCGCCTCGTCGGAGGCCTGGTCGAGCACGCGCGAGAACGCGGCGCCGGCGGCCGGCTGCTGCGACGCGCCCTGGATCGCCGGCTTGGTGGCGAGCTTCGCCTCCGTCTCGGCGCGCAGCGCAGCGGCGTCTGGAACGAGCTGTTGCGGCAGCTCCTGGTCGAGCAGCGCGAGCAGCAGGTGCTCGGGATAGAGCTCGGGGCTACCCGTCCGGCGCGCAAGCTCCTGCGCGGCCGCAACGGCCTCCTGGCTCTTGATCGTCAGCTGGTTGAAGTCCATCAGTGCCTCGGTTCGGGATGCCGTTCGGTCTGGTAGAGGACGACCTCGCGCTTGTACGAGCGGTGTACGTCCCGGATCTGCTCGCGCAGCTCGCGCTCCAGCCGGTCGGCGCGCGCCTGCTGCTTCCGGAGCTCGTCCTCGAGCCGCAGGACGTGCTCGACGCCCGCGAGGTTGAGTCCGAGCTCGGTCGTCAGCCGCTGGATCACGCGCAGGCGCTCGAGGTCGGCCTCGGAGTAGAGCCGCGTGCCGCCCGGCGTGCGCTGCGGCCGGACGAGGCCCTTCGCCTCGTACATGCGCAGCGTCTGCTGGTGCATGCCGACGAGCTCGGCGGCGATCGAGATCATGTAGAGAGCGCGGTCGGTCATCACCGGCTCACCTTCCGCAGCTGCTCGAGCAGCTCCCGCTCCTGTTTCGAGACCTTCTCCGGCACGGTCAGCTTCAGGCGCGCGAGCAGGTCGCCCTTGCCGCCGCCCTTGAGCTTCGGCGCGCCGCGGCCCTTGATCTTCAGCAGCTTGCCGTGCTGCGAGCCGGCGGGGACCTTGAGCGAGATCGGGCCTTCAGGCGTGGGCACCTCGACCGAGGCGCCGAGCGCGGCGTCCGCGTAGGACACCGGGACGTCGACGAGGAGGTCGGCGCCGCGGCGCTCGTAGACCGGGGAGTCCGCGACCCGCGTCACCACCCAGAGGTCGCCGGCGGGACCGCCGTTACGGCCGGGCTCGCCGCGGCCCTTGAGCCGGATCCGCGTGCCGTCCTTGGCGCCCGCGGGGATCTTCACCTGGAACGTCTTCTGGGCGCTCTCGCGACCGGAGCCGCGGCACGTCTTGCAGGGCTTCTCGATCACGGTGCCGTTGCCGCGGCAGCGGGAGCACGGGTGCGAGAGCGAGAAGAGGCCGTGCGAGTCGGAGGTGACGCCGCGGCCGCCGCACTGCGGGCAGACGATCGGCGCCGTCCCGGGCTCGGCGCCCGAGCCGCCGCACACGTGACACGCGGTCTCCACCTCGGCGCGGACCGGCACCTGGACACCGCGCAGCGAGTCCTCGAACGAGATGTGCACCTCGGTCTGGAGATCGGCGCCGCGCTCCGCCTGCGGCGCACGCTGCCGGCCGAAGCCGCCGCCACCGCCGAAGAGCCCGCCGAAGAGATCGCTGAGGTCGAAGTCCTGGAACTGCGTTCCACCGCCACCAAAGGGGCCGCGACCGTTCGACGACCCGAACTGGTCGTACTGGCTGCGCTTCTCGGGATCCGACAGCACGTCGTACGCGCCCTGGATCTCCTTGAACTTCGTCTCGTCGCCGCCGCTGTCGGGATGATGCTCGCGGGCGAGCTTCCGGTACGCCTTCTTGATCTCCTCGGCGTCGGCGTTCTTCGGGACGCCGAGCGTGTCGTACAGATTGGTCATTCGGCGACGATCACCCTGGCGGGACGGAGCACCTTGTCACCGAGCTTGTAGCCCTTCTGCAGCACCTGGAGCACCGAACCTTCCTCGGCGTCCTCGGCGGGCTGCGCGAGCAGCGCCTCGTGGACGTGCGGGTCGAAGGCACCCTCGGTGACGATCTCCGTCAGGCCGTGCCGGTGGAGCAGCGAGGCGAGCTGGCGGTGGACGAGCTGCACGCCTTCCTCCAGCTTCGCCTCCTCGTGCTCCGCCGCGGCCTCGAGCGCCCGCTCGAGATCGTCGAGCACGGGCAGGAGCTCGTTCACGAGCCGCTCGTTCGCCCGCGCCGTCAGCTCCAGGTGCTCGCGCGCGACCCGCTTGCGGTAGTTGTCGAAGTCGGCCGCGAGGCGGAGATAGGCGTCGTCCGGCGCTTGCGCCGGCAGATCGGCCGAGTGAGCCGGCTCTGCGGCCGGCTCCTCGATCTCCTCCTGCTCCTCTACGTGCTGCTCGTCGGTCACGACGTCTTCGCCTCTTCCTCGTCGATGACCTCGTAGTCGGCGTCCTCGACGACCTCGTCCTCGGTGGACGCGCCGTTGTCACCGGTCGCCCCGGACCCTGCTGCCTGAGACTGGGCCTGGGCACTCGCCTGCGCGTAGAGCACGTCGGCAAGCTTCCGCGACGCCTCGTTCAGCGCCTCGGTCTTCTGCTTGATCTCGTTCACGTCCGTCGACTCGAGCACGCCGCGCAGCTCCATGATCCGGCCCTCGATCGTCGAGGCCTCCGACTCGTCGAGCTTGTCGCGGTGCTCCTTGAGCGTGTTCTCGGTCTGGTACGCGAGACTCTCCGCCGTGTTGCGGGCGTCCGCGAGCTCGCGCAGCCGGTGCGCCTCGTCCGCGTGGGCCTCGGCGTCCTTGACCATCCGCTGCACCTCGTCCTCAGAGAGGCCCGAGCCGCCCTCGATCTTGATCTGCTGCTCGTTCCCCGTGCCGAGGTCCTTCGCGGTCACGTGGATGATCCCGTTCGCGTCGATGTCGAAGCCGACCTCGATCTGCGGCATGCCCCGCGGCGCCGGCGGGATGCCGACGAGCTGGAACTTGCCGAGCGTCTTGTTGTAGGCGGCCATCTCGGTCTCGCCCTGGAGCACGTGGATCTCGACCGACGGCTGGTTGTCCTCGGCGGTCGAGAACGTCTCCGCCTTGCGGGTCGGGATCGTCGTGTTCCGGTCGATCAGCTTCGTGAAGACGCCGCCCTTGGTCTCGATCCCGAGGGACAGAGGAGTGACGTCCAGCAGGAGCACGTCCTTGACCTCGCCCTTGAGCACGCCGGCCTGGATCGCCGCGCCGATGGCGACGACCTCGTCCGGGTTGACGCCCTTGTGCGGGTCCTTCCCGAGCAGCTCCTTGACCTTCTCCTGCACCGCGGGCATGCGGGTCATGCCGCCGACGAGGACGACGTGCTCGATCTTCGAGGCGTCGAGCCCCGCGTCCGCGAGCGCAGCCTTCGTCGGGCCGACCGTCCGCTCGATCAGGCCGGCGGTAATCTCACCGAGCTTCGCCCGGGTGAGTTGCAGGTCGAGGTGCTTCGGTCCCTCCGCGGTGGCGGTGACGAACGGCAGGTTGATCTGCGTCGTCATCGTCGAGGAGAGCTCGATCTTCGCCTTCTCGGCCGCCTCGTAGAGCCGCTGCAGCGCCATCTTGTCGGCGGCCAGGTCGATGCCCTGGTCCTTCTTGAACTCCGCGACCATCCAGTCGACGATCGCCTTGTCGAAGTTGTCGCCGCCGAGGTGGTTGTCCCCGTTCGTCGACTTGACCTCGAAGACGCCCTCGCCGAGCTCGAGCACCGACACGTCGAACGTGCCGCCGCCGAGGTCGAAGACGAGGATCGTCTGGTCGCCGCCCTCCTTGTCGAGCCCGTACGCGAGCGCGGCCGCGGTGGGCTCGTTGACGATCCGGAGGACGTTGAGGCCGGCGATCTTGCCGGCGTCCTTCGTCGCCTCGCGCTGCGCGTTGTTGAAGTAGGCCGGGACCGTGATCACCGCGTCGGCGACCGGCTCGCCGAGATACGCCTCGGCGTCGGCCTTCAGCTTCGCGAGGATCATCCCGCTGACCTCCTCGGGGGCGTAGTCCTTGCCCTCGACCTTGACGCGGGCGTCACCGTTCTCCCCCTTCGCGACCTCGTAGGGGACGATCGTCATCTCCTCCGAGACCTCGTCCCACTTGCGGCCGACGAAGCGCTTGATCGAGAAGATCGTGTTCTGCGGGTTCGTCACCTGCTGGCGCTTCGCGGGCGCCCCGACGAGCCGCTGACCGTCCTTCGTGAACGCGACGACGGACGGCGTCGTGCGGCCGCCCTCGGCGTTCGGGATCACGGTCGGCTCGCCGCCCTCGAGCACCGCCATGCAGCTGTTCGTGGTGCCGAGGTCGATTCCGATTGTCTTTGCCATGCGGTTTCTCCTTGCTCTATGGCGTGGTGGTCAGAAAATCTGAGTCGTAATATATCAGATTTACCTAGCGAAACACGCCGATCAGCGCGCTGCCGGTGACGACGAGCGCAGCGCCGGCGAACAGGCGCGGGCTAACCAGCTCGTGTCGGCGGAGCAGCAGCGCCGAGAGCGCGACCCCCCAGAGCGACTCCGTCGCCACGAGCGGCGAGACGACCGAGACCCGGCCGCGGTAGTACCCCTCGAAGAGGCAGAGGTAGGAGAGCCCGAAGAGAATCCCGGCGGGGACGAACGTGGCGAGACCGCTGCCCGGCAGCCGTCTCCGGGTCACGAGCAGCCAGACGGCGACGGTCACTCCGCCGGCAAAGAGGGTCGCGGCCGCCGCGAGTGCCGGCTCGACCTCGGTGTCGAGCGAGAGGTGCCGGACCAGGTTGTCCCGGACGGCGAAGACGACGGCGGCTGCGAGCGCGAACGCGAGCCCGATCCACTTCACGTGCTCCGGCCGCCCCGGCTCCCGAACGAGCACGATCCCACCGACGACGATCAGGAGCGCGCCGCCGATCACGCCCGCCTTCGCCGGCTCGTCGAGCAGGAGGAGGGCGATCGCGACCGAGAAGAGCGGCGCGGTGCCGACGGTCACCGACGTGCGCGACGGGCCTGCGTCGCGGACGGCGAGCGTGAAGAGGAGCTGCGAGCCGCCCGGCCCGAGCACGCCGGCGAGCAGGAAGGGCCACGTCCCGCCGAGGTCGACCTCTCCTGCGGCGACGAACGGCAGCGTCACGGCGAGCGCGGCCAGGATCGTCCAGAGCGCTCCCGCCTCCGCGTCCGGCGACCTCGCGAGCGCGAACCTGAGCGCGACGGTCATCGAACCGAACAGCGCGGCCGAGGCGAGCGCGAGCACGACCGCATCCACAAGTTAACGCTACAGCGACTACGATCCCGCGCCGTGACGGACCCGCGCATCAAAGAGCTGGCCGAGTTGATGGTCAACCGGTGCCTCGACGTGCAGCCCGGTTGGCAGGTGTCGGTGCGCGCGTCGCCGCTGGCGCGGCCGCTCGTCGAGGAGGTGGCACGCGCCATCGCCCGGCGCGGCGCCTACTACCTACCGCGGATCAACTGGGGGCCGGAGCGGTTCCGTGCCGACCTCGACTGGGCGCTCGAGGCGCCGCTCGAGCTGCTCGGGTCGCTGCCGGACATCGAGGCCTACCAGGTCGAGCAGGAGGACGCCCGGCTGACGATCCGGGCGCCCGAGGACGTCCACGCGGCCGCCAAGCTCGATCCCGAGCGCCGGAAGCTGCTCCAGCAGGCCGGCGAGCCCGCCAGCCGGCGGGCACGGGCGCTCGACGTCCGCTGGGCCCTCGTCGAGTACCCGACCGAGGCGGCCGCGGCCGAGGCGGGGATGACGCTCGAGGAATACACGGAGTTCATCTTCGACGCGTGCCTGCTGGACTGGGACGCCGAGGAGCAGCGGATGAGCCGGATCAAGGAGCGCTTCGACCGCGCGGGCTCGGTCCGCATCGTCGGCGAGGGCACCGACCTGACGATCGGGATCGAGGGCCGCGAGGGCGTCGTCTCGGCCGGCTTCCGCAACATGCCGGACGGCGAGGTCTTCTACAGCCCGGTCGAGGACAGCGCCGAGGGCGTGATCACGTATGCCGAGTTCCCCGCTGTGTATCTCGGCCACGACGTCGTCGGCGCGCGGCTCGTCTTCCGTGAGGGGCGCGTCGTCGAGGCGACCGCCGACGAAGGTGAGGAGTTCCTGAAGCAGGTGCTCGCCACCGACGCGGGCGCGAGCCGCCTCGGCGAGCTGGGTCTCGGCTGCAACCCGCGGATCACGCGCTTCACGCGCAACGTCCTCTTCGACGAGAAGATCGACGGCACCGTCCACCTCGCCGTCGGCGCCAGCTACACGTACACGGGCGGCAAGAACGAGAGCGCCGTCCACTGGGACATGGTCAAGGACCTGCGCCCGGGCGGCGAGCTGCACGTGGACGACGAGCTCGTCCAGCGCGACGGCGCCTGGCTGATCTGATCTGTCCGCGGCGCAATCGGAAACGGGATCTGCGGGAGCAGATCCCGTTTCGCGCCAAGACCCCTGAAGCTGCGTGGGTCGGACTCGGGGCTCGCGCTGAAATTCGCGGTGACCCGACCTCGTCGTCGCAGGCAATTGGATCGCCCTGAGACGGGGGTCGCGTGTCGGGCAAAGATCGCTAGCGCCCAACCGTGACAGGTACGCCAGGCCCGATGCGCTCGCCGATCCAGGTGATCGCGGCGGTGTCGAGCCGGACGCAGCCGTGTGAGGCGGCGGTGCCCATCGTCCCGCCGACGTTCCAGACGCCGTGCACGGCGATCTGCCCAGGGCCGCCCGCGAACTCCTGGAAGACATACGAGCGGGCGCTCAGGGCGAGTGCGTAGGGCCCACCGACCTGCCCGCCCTTCAGGAGGACGGTCTCCTCGACGAAGTACTTGCCTTGCGGAGTCGGAGTCGAGGAGCTTCCGACGACGGAAAGGAAGGTACGGACGACCTTGCCGCGGCGGTACACGGTCAGCCGACGCTCCGAGAGGTCGACCACGACGTGCCACGTCGTCGAAGACTTCACGGTCCGCGCCTTGCGGATCCAGCCGGTGCCGTTGTTCGGACGCCCGGGAAGCCGGACCCGGAGCCAGCGCGTGCCGCCTCTGTCAGTGCGGTGTCCGATCACGGGGAGGACGGTTCGCCCTTCGGTGATCGGGCGCTTGCGCTCGACCCAGGCGCGACGAGCGGAGCGGCTGTCCGGCTTGGCCATCGCGGTCTGCCCGTGCACGAACACAGCGAGCTCCTGGGTGCGCGCGACGGTCGGCGCCGTGCCGGCGGACGCCGATCCCGCTACCCAGGAGGCGGCGAGAAGAGCGACGGCCGCCGCCGAGACGAACAGGGGTGCGCGCTTGCGCACCCCTGTCGCAGGGCTGATGAAGCGCCGCATCTCTAGCCCGTGAAGCCCGAGGGATTCACCGGCGGGAGAGCCGGGCCACCGCTGACGCTCGTGGAGCCGCCAGCTTCCGTCACGGCCGCGCGCCTCGCGACAGCGGCCTTCTTCGCCGCGGCAGCCTTCTTGGCCGCCGCAACCTTCTTCGCCGCGGTGGCCTTCTTCGCCGCAGCAGCCTTCTTCGCCGCGGTGACCGTCGCCGCCGCCTTCGTCGCGGCAGCCTGTACTGCTGCCACCCTCGCCGCCTCTACGGCTGCGACCCTCGCGACCTCTGCGACCCTCGCCGCCTCGGCTGCCACGACGGCTGCTGCCGCCGCGTCGACGTCAGCCTGCACGACGCAGGTGGTCGGCTTCGTGATCGTGTCGCTGATCAACGTCACGTTGGCGTTGCGAGCCAGGAGCCTGCCCTGCACCGTGATGTTGCTGGTCAGGGTGATCTGCGTCAGGGCGAGAATCGTCCCGACAAAGCCGAACCCGGTGTTCGTGAGGAACGCCGACTGGACCTTCCAGAAGACGTTGCACGGCTGAGCACCATTCGTGTAGTTCACCTGCGACGTGGCTCCGACCGTCAGGTTCTGGCCGGCTGCGGCCTTGAAGATGAAGACCGCGTCGGCGTTGCCGCCGCCGTCCAGCGTCAGCGGCGTCGGGCCGCTGATCAGGATGTCGCTCGTGGCGCTGTAGACACCGGGGCCGTATGTCTGGCCCGCGAGGTTGACGCCGGTGATGTCCTGCGTCGGCGGCGCCGCCGCTGCGTTGTCGAACGCGTTGATCAGGTCGTTCTTGGCCGTTGTCAGCAGGCCGGGGTTGTTGATGAAGCACGGCAGGCCGGTCGCGTCGACGGCGTAGATCGTGCCGGCGACCTCGGCGCACGTCAGCCCGGCAACGAAGCTGCCGGCGGCGGGGCTGAGCCCCACGTCACCGCTGATCACCGATGTCGGAACGTTGGTCACTCCGGAGCCGGCGAGAATCGAGAAGTTGCCGGCACTGCCGAGTGGCACCGGAGGCGCCGCCATGGCGCCCGCGGCAAACGTCAGCGGGATCAACGATCCGAGCACGAGCAGCGCAACGGCTGCCCGGTTCTTGAACGCTTTCATGTTGTTCCTTCCTCAATGGAGCTTCGTCACCGTCCGAGAACCCTCCGGTGACCTGCTCCGACCTCTCACTGAGGACGGAACTCGTGGGACCCACCCCACGCCTCGGTTCGCGACGGCCACGTTCGTGAGGCGCCGCACAAGGTATGTCCCCGCAGATCGCCGGATTCAAACGTCGGCCCTGGCAACGAGCCGCCGCAGCGTCCGGCCGGCCTCGGGCTCGGCGATCACGATTCCCGCCATGATCACCGCGCAGCCGCCCCAGCCGACCGCGCCCAGCCGGTCGCCCGCGAGCCAGAAACCGAAGAACCCGGCGAAGACAGGCTCCATCGCGAACGCGAGCGCCGTGCTCGTCGCGCTCGTCCGGCGCTGCGCCCACGTCTGGACGAGGAAGGCGAGCGCGCTCGCGAAGATGCCCGTGACGAGAAGCGCCCCCCAGACGGTCCACCCGTGCGGCATTTCGATCTGTCCAGCCGCCACGGCGACGACCGCGAAGCCGGCGAAGGCGGCGAGCATTTCGACCTGCGTGAACGCGATCGCGTCGTAGCGCGGCGCGTACCGCTCCATCAGCACGATCTGGACGGAATAGGCAGCGGAGCCGAGCAGGACGAGCAGGTCGCCGACCGGATCGCCGGCGCCGACTCCCGAGAGCATCGCGAGCCCGACGACCGCGAGCGCGACTCCGATCCAGACCGCTCCGCCGACTCGCGTCCGGAAGAGCGCGAGCGCAAGCAGCGGGGTGAAGACGACGTAGAGCCCGGTGATGAAGCCGGCGCTCGACACGGTGGTCCGCTCGAGCCCCGCCGTCTGGAGCGCGTAGCCGAGAGCGAGCAGGAGCCCGAGGGCGGAGCCGGCGATCCAGCCCGGCCGGCCGAGCGTCCGCAGCCGGACCGCCGCCGGAGCCGCCAGCACGAGCGACGCGATCGCGAAGCGGACGGCGAGGAACGCGAAGAGGGGATAGAGCTCGAGGGCGTCCTTGACCTGCACGAACGTGACGCCCCAGACCGCTGTGACCGCCACGAGTGCGAGCAGGGCCGGCATCGGGCGACATTAGAGTGCGCCGCCATGGTGGTGCCGTCCCTGCTGCGTGAGAATCCGCAGTTCCGCCGGTTCTGGCTCGGTCAGGCGGTCTCGCTGCTCGGCGACCAGGTCAGCGTGATCGCCCTCCCGCTCGTCGCGGTGCTCACGCTCGACGCCAGCGCCGCCCAGATGGGATATCTGGTCGCGGCGGAGCTTGCACCGAACCTGCTCCTTTCGCTCCACGCGGGAGCCTGGGCAGACCAGCGTGAGCAGAAGCGCCGCATCATGATCGCAGCCGACCTCGGCCGGGCGGCCCTGATCGGCTCGCTGCCGGTCGCATGGGCGTTCGACGCCATCACCTTTCCGCACATGCTGGTGGTCGCGTTCCTGGTCGGGTCGCTGAGCGTCCTCTTCCAGGTCTCGTACAGCCCGGTCTACGTCGCGCTCGTGCCACACGAGCGGTTGATCGAAGGCGGGTCGATCATGCATGGGAGCCGCGCTCTTTCGTACGTCGCCGGGCCGAGCATCGGCGGCCTGCTGGTGCAAGCCATCTCGGCGCCGGCGACCCTCGTCGTCGACGCGTGCTCCTATGTCCTGTCCGCCCTCTTCCTCCGGACCGTCCAGGTCGAGGAACCGACGCCCGAGGCCCCGGGCAAGGGCCACGTGGTCGCGGGCGTGCGCTGGGTGTTCGGGAACCCGATCGTCCGCGCGGCGCTCGGCGCCACGGCGACGATCAACTTCTTCAACTTCGTCTTCGCCGCGCTCTTCATCCTCTATGCGAACCGATCGCTCGACGTCGAGCCGGCGACGCTCGGGCTCGTGCTCGGAGCGGGCGCGGTCGGCGGCGTCCTGGGCGCGGTCCTGACGGGTCGAATCGCCCGCCGGATCGGCATCGGGCCGGCGTTCGCCGTCGGCTGCGTCCTCTTCCCGGCGCCGCTGCTCCTCGTCCCGCTCGCCGACGGGCCGCGCTGGGTGATCCTCGCCTGCCTCTTCCTCGCCGAGTTCGGCGCCGGGCTCGGCGTGATGATTCTCGACATCAGCGTTGGCGCGATCTTCGCGGCAGTGATCCCCAACCGGCTGCGATCACGAGTTGCCGGCGCCTACACGGTCGTGAACTACGGCGTCCGTCCGCTCGGGGCGCTCGTGGGCGGCGCGCTCGGCACCTGGATCGGCCTGCGCGAGACGCTCTGGATCGCGACGGCGGGCGCGCTCCTCGGGATCCTCTGGCTGCTGCCGTCGCCGCTGCTCGGGCTCCGGGAGCTCCCGGAGCCCGAGGTAGGCGTCGATTAGATCCGCTTGTCGACCTCATCCTTGACGGCGTCGGCGGTGTCCTTCGCGGACTCCCAGGCGTCGTCGCCAAGGTCCTTGGCGCTCTCGTAGGCGTCGTCGGCGCTGTCCTTCGCCTTGCCCAACGAGTCCTGAGCCCGGCCTTCCTGCTCGAGCGCCTCGTCGCCGGTGACCTTCCCTTCGGCTTCCTTCAGGTTCCCCTCGATGCGATCGGAATCCACGTGCAACCCCTTTCCTCGATTGCGAGTGATATTCCCGGCTTCGACGAGTCTCAACCTCCCTGGAAACGGATACCTTGAAGGCATGCGGGACATCCTCCCCACGCTCGTTCGCTGGCGCTCCGAAGGCCGCCGCGTCGCGATCGCGACCGTCGTCGAACGGCGCGGCTCGGCGCCGCGCGATCCGGGCGCGTCGCTCGCCCTCAACGACCGCGGCGAGATCGCCGGCTCGGTCACCGGCGGCTGCGTGGAGCCGTCCGTGATCCGCGAGGCGCAGGAGGTCCTCGACGGCGGCGAGGCGCGTGTGCGCGAGTACGGGATCACCGATGACCAGGCGTTCGAGGTCGGCCTCGCCTGCGGCGGCACAGTCGGCATCCTGGTCGCGAGGCTCGACCTGTCGCTACTCCCTGAGCTCGACGAGGCCGTCGGAGCCGACCGGCCGGCCGCGTTGACGATGACTGCAACCGGCCCGGCGCTCGGCGAGCAGCGCGTGCACGACGGCGCCGAGGGCCCGGTCGCGCGGCTCCTCGCGAACGGCGAGAGCGCGCTCGCCGACGTCGACGGCGAGGCGGTGTTCGTCCACGCGCTGGCCCCGCGCCCGGCGATGATCATCTTCGGGGCGATCGACCACGCGGCGGCGCTCGCGCGCGTCGGCAAGCTCCTCGGCTACCGCGTCACCGTCTGCGACGCGCGCTCGGCGTTCGTCACGCCCGAGCGCTTCCCGGAGGCGGACGAGCTCGTCGTCGACTGGCCCGACAGCTTCCTCGGACGGACGCTGATCGACGAGCGCACCGTGATCTGCGTGCTCACCCACGACGAGAAGTTCGACGTTCCGGCTCTGACCGCCGCCCTGGAGACGCCTGCCGTCTACATCGGCGCGATGGGCAGCAGGGTGACGACGGCCGACCGCGAGGAGCGCCTGCGCGCCGAGGGAGTCGGCGACACGGCCATCGCTCGGATCCACGCTCCGATCGGCCTGGCGATCGGCGCCCGCTCGCCCGAGGAGGTCGCGGTCGCGATCGCCGCGCAGATCGTGGAGGCGACCGCTCTCGCCCGCCGCCGCGCGACGGACGAGAGCAGTGCCGTGAGCCTGCTGTCGGCTGGCTAGCCGACAGCTGCTACTTGACGATCAGGGTTCCTTTCATCCCAGCCACTGCGTGGCTCGGAACCGTGCACAGGAACACGAACTTGCCCTTCTTCAGCGTCACCTTCAGCGTCGCGGTCTTGCCCGTCTTGAGCAACACCGTCTTCTTGCCGGCGACCTTGAAGTCGTGGGCGATCTTGCCCTTGTTCGTCACCTTGAACGTCGTCACGCCGTGCACGAACGTCTTCTTCGACAGCGTGAACTTGAACTCGCTCGGCTTGCCGGCCGTGACGGTGATCGTCGTCGCCGACGCGGCGGTCGAGCTACCGAACGCGGAGACGGCCGCAACGAGCGCGACGATCGCTACCAGGACGACGAGCGTTGACCCCTTCCAATACTTCCTCAAGAACTCCTCCTCGTTGAGCGGAAATCCGTTCTCTCAAATCTAACCCAGAAACGGCTCGGCCGCATCCCCTCTTGCACAGGCGTCCAGCATGCTGGAACATTCGGGTCGAATTAGGCCGCGGAAGCGACTATCGTAAGCACATGGAGCTTTTGCGGCTGTCTCCGGAACCCGTTGGCGCGGCTTCGCACAACACCGTGCTCGGCCCGGCCTTGCGGGAAGCGCGGAAGGCGCGTGGCCTCTCGCTGACGGAGGTGGCGGAGGCGACTGGGGTCTCGCGCTCGCTCCTCTCGCTGATCGAGACGAACCGCAGCGACATCACGATCGGTCGTCTCACCCGCCTGGCGCAGCTGTACGAGCTCAGGGTCGCGGACCTGGTGCCCGAGCCGCGCCACCCGGATCCGATCATCGTCCGCGCCGACGACCGTCCCGTCATCCACTACACCGCCGAGGGAATCGACGTCGAGGTGCTCGCGCCGCAGGGGCCGAAGCAGATGCAGGCGCTGCTCGCGACGTTCCTCCCCGGGGCCGCGATGGAGGATTGGGTCGTGCAGGACAACGAGCAGTTCGTCCACGTGCTCGAAGGACGGGTGCGGACGGAGTTCGGAGATGGACGGTCGATCGAGCTCGGCGCCGGCGACAGCGCCTACTACGTCTCGGGCGATGGCGGCCACCGGCACGCGAACCTCGCCGACTCGACGACGCGCATGGTGATCGTGCTGCGCCGCCCGAAGCCCTAGCGGCAGCCCGCTGGAGCGAGCAGGTGGGCCGCGAAGCGGCCTCTTCAGGGGTCTGGCGCGATGAGCATCCGCTTCTGCGGATGCTCATCTTGCGCGCAAGTTACTGGCAGACGGGCTCGGACGGCAGGGTCAGGGCGAAGCCGTAGACCGACTCGCCGTAGGTGTAGATCGAGCTGACGACGCCCGGGCGGCGGATGCTGACGGCGCCGTAGCCGATGCACCGGCTCCAGGGCAGGGAGCCATAGACGCGTAGCACCTTGTCGGCGGGATCGCCGAGAGCCACTCCCCTGGTCGTCCGCCACCCACGCGGCACCCCGAGCGTGAAGACCGCCGAGACGCGTGCGGCCCGGAAGGACACCGCGGCTCCCGCAGGGCTCCCCGTCCCGTACGTGTAGAGCCAGGTCGTCCGCTTGCAGACGGTGCAGCGTGTGTAGCGGCTACCCCAGCGGGCGCGGACCGACGTCTGCGTGTCGCCGAGGCGGACGCCGCCGAGGCTCTGTCCCGGCGTGAGCACGCCCTGCGCAGGCAACGCTGGCGGAGCCAGTAGAAGCGTCAGGGAGAGGGCAAGTGTGAGCACCGATCAATTATGAACCCGGGCCGCGAAAGCGGCCCCTTCAGGGGTTTGCGCGCCAGGGGATCCGCTTCCGCGGATCCCCTGGCATGCGACGGCTAACGCAGCGCCGCGCGGACGCGGGCCGGCTTCATCGGCATCGTCCGGATCCGCTTGCCCGTCGCGTCGAAGAACGCGTTCGCGATCGCAGCGGCGACCGGCGCCGTCGCCGGCTCGCCCGCTCCGCTCGAGCGCAGCTCCGGCCGGTTCAGGAGCACCGTCGTGATCTCCGGTGAGTCCTTGTACCGCAGGATCGGGTACGACGCCCAGTCCAGCGAGGTGACGCGGCTCTTCGAGAACGTGACCTCCTCGATCAGCGCACGGCTGACTCCCTGGACGACGCAGCCTTCGACCTGCTGCTCGACCATGTTCGGGTTGATGATCAGCCCGCAGTCGTGGGCGGCGTAGACGTGCGTCGTCCGGATCTTGCCCGTGACCGTGTCGACCTCGATCTCCGCGACGATGCCCGCGAAGGTGCTCGCGAACCCGCCGATCGCGATCCCGCGGCCCTTGCGGATGCGGCCGGTCGTCGCCCTCGTGCTGGCGCGGTAGGGCTCCCAGCCGGCGGCGCTCGCGGCGGCCTCGAGCACGCCGAGCCACCGGTAGTTCTCGATGTTCTGCTTCCGGAACGCGACCGGATCCATCGCGGCGGCGTACGCGAGCTCGTCGATCATCTGCTCCGAGGCGAAGCAGCGCCTGCGGTGCAGCCGGGGCCCGGAGGTACGCGACCTTGGGCAGCCCCGAGTCGTTGGCGATCGAGCGGCCCATGATCCGGTGGTTGGCGATCTTGTACTGCGAGCCGGCGTTCTCGGTGTCCGCCCCGCCGAAGCCGCCGAGCGACAGCGGCCTGCCGGCCATGTACTCGGTCGCCTCGCTGAACACCCACGGCTGCTGATGCGACACGTAGTCGTAGGACGTGATCTTTCCCGCTGCGTCGACTGCGCCCCGGATGTCCACGAGCGTGGCCGGGCCATAGAACTCCCAGCCGTGCTCCTGGTCGCGCGTGAGCTGGACGCGCACCGGCGCGCCGGCGAGCTGGGACATCAGGGCGGCGGCGGCGGCCGCGTCGTCCTGGAGGTTGCGCCCGTAGCAGCCAGCACCCTCGGCGAAGTGGAACGTGACCTGCTCGGGCGGAACGCCGAGCAGCCCCGCCACCAGCGTGCGGCTGTTGTAGATGCTCTGGCTCGCGCCCCACACGTCGGCCTTCCCGGGCTTGACGTCTGCGACGCCGCATGAGGGGCCGAACGAGGCGTGTGCCTGGTAGGAGATCGCGTAGCTCGCCTCCCGAACGTTGGCCGCACCCGCGAGCCCCTTGTCGATCGAGCCCAGGTTGCGGGTGAAGCGGTCGTTCGGCTTGGCCTCGCGGAAGTGCTTCCAGAGATTGCCGTTGCCCGGCATCGTCTTCGACTCGGACCACTTCACCTTGAGCTGCGTCGCGGCCTGGATCGCGTCCTGCTCGTTCGCGGCGACGACGCCGACGAAGTCGCCCTTGCGAACGACCCGTGCGCCCTTGATGTTCTTGATCGAGCTCTCGTCGACCGAGAGCGGCTTGTCGATGACGCCGTACGGGCCCTGGCCCTGCGGCCGGACGATGCGTCCGTGCAGCATCCCGGGCAGCCGAAGCTGGTGCACGTACGGATGCGACCCGTCCACCTTGGCGGGCGTGTCCTTCCGCTTCACCCGCTGGCCGACGAGCCTGTACTCGGTGACGGGCTTCAGCGGCGCCCTGCCGGTGTTCGGAGCGGCGAAGGCCTTCCCGCCCAGGAGCTCGCCGTAGGCGACCTTCTTCGACGGATCGTCCTTGACCGAGACGATGCCGGCGCGGACGGTCAACTGCGAGACCGGGACGCCGAGTTGCTTCGATGCGAGCCCGAGCAGGACCGCACGGGCCTCGGCGGCCGCCTGGCGCACCTGCGGCCCGCCGCTCGAGATCGAGTTGCTGCCGGCCGTCGTGCCCTGGTTCGGCGTGATGTCGGTGTTCCACGCGGCAGCCCGCACCTGCTGGATCGTCAGGTCGAGCTCCTCGGCCGCGATCTGGAGCAGGCCCGTGGGGGCGCCCGTGATGTCGATCTTGCCGAACGCGATCGTGGCCGTGTTGTCGGCGTGGATCGCGACCCACGAGTCGATGAGAGCGGCGTTCGGCGGGCCTGCGGCGACGCGCGCCGGGGCTGCCTTCGCCGAGCCGGCGAGCACCGAGCCGACGAAGCTGAAGCCGACGACGAGTGCGCCACCGCCCTTGAGGAACTTCTCGCGCGGGAACTCCGCCCCCTCGATCAGCTCCGTGAGCTTCCCCTCGTCGAGGAGATCGATGGTCTTGTCGCTGAGCAGCATCGCGCTACGCCCCCTTCGCCATCGTCGTCGCGGCGCGCTTGATCGCCTTGGTGATCCTCGGATACGTGCCGCACCGGCAGAGGTGCGTGTTCATGTGCGACTTGATCTGGTCCTCGGTCGGCCGCTTCACCTTGGTGAGCAGCTCGGTCGCCTTGATCATCATCCCGTTCTGGCAGTAACCGCACTGCGGCACCTGCTCGTCGATCCATGCCTGCTGGACGGGATGCAGCTTGCTCGCTTCCTTGGACGTCGTCCTGGAGGTGCCGCGCCAGAGCGCCGGCAGCCCTTCGAGCGTGGTCACCGTCCCGGCACCGACTGCAGCGACGGGCGTGATGCACGCACGGATCTCCTTGCCGTTGTGGAGCACCGAGCAGGACCCGCACTGGGCGAGACCGCAGCCGAAGCGCGGGCCGTTCAGGCGGAGCTCGTTCCGGAGCACGTACAGGAGCGGCGTATTCGGCGAAGCCGCCACCTCGTGAACGCGTCCGTTCACCTTGATCTTCAGTTTGTTCGCCATCGCCTCTCTCTCTGGTCGCAAGCGGGCGCGGCGCCGAGACCCCCTCGGCGTCCAGTAGGCTGGAGAGTATTCCTCCAACCGGCTGGACGCAAGTGCAGCCTCCTAGTCAGCGGCTCCTTCCCCCGCTACGCTCCTGCCATGACGCTCGACCGACTCGGCCGGCCTCTCCGCGACCTCCGTATCTCGGTCACCGACCGCTGCAACTTCCGCTGCGTCTACTGCATGCCGAAGGAAGTCTTCGGGAGCGACTACCGCTTTCTCGACCGCAAGGAGCTGCTCACTTTCGAGGAGATCGCGCGGGTTGCCGGGGTCTTCACCGGTCTCGGCGTCAACAAGCTCCGGCTGACCGGCGGCGAGCCGCTCGTCCGCAAGGACGTCGACCGGCTGATCGCCCTGCTGGCGCCGCTCGGGGCCGAGCTGACCCTGACGACGAACGCGTCGCTGCTTGCGCCGAAGGCGAAGGCGCTCGCGGCGGCAGGGCTCGACCGGGTCACCGTCAGCCTCGACTCGCTCGACGACGAGACCTTCCAGGCGATGAACGACGTCGACTTCCCCGTCGCACGCGTGCTCGAGGGAATCGAGGCCGCGGCGGCCGAGGGCCTTCCGGTCAAGGTGAACGCGGTCGTCAAGCGCGGCCTGAACGAGCACGCGATCCTCGACATGGCGCGCCACTTCCGCGGCAGCGGTCACACGCTCCGCTTCATCGAGTACATGGACGTCGGCGCGACGAACGGCTGGCGGCTCGACGACGTCGTTCCCGCCGCCGAGATCGTCGAGCGGATCGGCGCCGAGTTCCCGCTCGAGCCCGTCGACCCGGGCTACCGCGGCGAGGTCGCGAAGCGCTGGCGCTACCTCGACGGCGCGCGGCGAGATCGGCCTGATCGCCTCGGTCACGCAGCCCTTCTGCGGCGACTGCACCCGCTCCCGGATCTCGGCCGAGGGCCGCCTCTACACCTGTCTCTTCGGCGCTCCGCGGGCACGACCTGCGCGCGCTCGTCCGCAGCGGCGCCTCGGACGAGGAGCTGCGCGACGCGGTGGCCGGCGATCTGGGGCAAGCGCACCGACCGCTACTCGGAGCTCCGTACGGACGCGACGTCGGCCCTGCCGAAGGTCGAGATGAGCTACATCGGTGGGTGAGCACATCGCTGCACGCGAGCCGGCCGACACGCTGCGCGAGAGGCTCGCCGCCGCGGGCTACGCCGCGTCCAATCCGTTGGACACAAGGTCGCGCTGCTAGACGACGAGTACGACCCGCGTCGACAGGACTTACGGCCGCCGCCAGCCGGGGCGAATGCCCCTCGCGGGGGAGGGCCGTCCCACAGCCGCGGCTAGAATCCACGTCCTCATGTCGACCCTTGCCGCCGCCTCCACACGCCGCCTGCCACGCGGCTGGGCGCACCTCGTGCTCCAGTTCGGGTTCTGGATCGGCTTCTACTTCGTCTACCAGGCCGCCCGCGGGCTGGCCGACCGCGAAGGCGTCGCGACCGCGTTCGCGAACGGCGAGTGGATCATCGAGTTCCAGCGCAGCCTCCACTCGATGTTCGAGCTGACGCTGCAGCGCGTCGTCGAAGGCTCCGGCTTCCTGATCCAGGCCACCTCGATCACGTACTGGCTGTCCCAGTTCGCGGTCGTCGGCCTCGCACTGACGTGGGTCTACTCTGAAGGAGCACGACCGCTTCTACGCCTTCCGGAACACGCTGATCGTCGGGAACCTGATCGGCCTCCTCGGCTACGTGCTCCTGCCGACGGCGCCGCCGCGGATGTTCGCCGACGCAGGCTTCACCGACACGCTCGCCGCGCACTCGACGGTGAACCACTCCTCGACGTTCGTCGCGTTCTCGTCGAACCCGTACGCGGCGATGCCGAGCCTGCACGCGCTCGACGCGCTGATCGTCAGCGTCGTGATGGCGATCGCTCGTGCGCCGCCGCTGGGCGAAGCTGCTCTGGCTCGCGTGGGCGCCGTGGGTCTGGTTCGCGGTGATGGCGACCGGCAACCACTTCTGGCTCGACATCGCGGCGGGGATCCTGGTGGCGGTCGTCGCAGGCGCGATCGTTCCGCGCCGTGGCGGCGGCGCCCGCGCGCCCGCAGCCGGCCGCATGAGCCTGAAGACGGCCTACACCGCCGGCGCGCGAGGGGTCGCGGCCGCGCTCGATGACGGGCCTCGCCCGCACGAGGGTGACGCCGAACATGCTCACCGCCGCCGGTGTGACGCTGTGCGCCGTCGGGGCCGTGCTCGTCTACTTCGAGTACCGCGACGATGGTTCTTCTTCTGCTCGGCGGGCTCGCGTTCGTCGTCGGCTCGGTGCTCGACATCCTCGACGGCGCGCTCGCCCGCGCGGGCGGCAAGCAGACGCCGTTCGGCGGCTTCCTCGACTCGACGCTCGACCGGGTCGGCGAGGGCCTGATGCTCGGCGCGATCGCGCTCGTCTTCATGCGCGACGGCCAGGAGCTCGCGCTCGCGCTCGCCGTGGCGGCGATCGGCGGCTCGTTCCTCGTTCCGTACGCCCGGGCCAAGGCGGAGGGCCTCGGGATCAAGGGCGACGTCGGCATCGGCTCGCGCGCCGAGCGCGTCGCCGTGATCTCGGCCGGGCTCGCGCTCGCGCCGTGGGGCGTCCTGCCGTGGGCGATCGGCGTCCTCGCCGCGACGGCCTGGTTCACCGTGCTGCAGCGGATCCTGCACGTCCGCCGCGAGCTGCGCGCTTCGCGCGAGCTAGCAATCTGCGCTAGAGTGCTAGCACTTTGGCTGCTAGCACTTCTCTCACCGAACGGACGAGCGTCCTCGTCCGCATGCCCGGCTCGCTCAAGCGCGCCCTCGTCCGCGAGGTGGCGCGCCGCGAGTCGAACCTGAACGACGTCGCCGTCGCGCTCCTCGCCGAGCGCTTGGGCGTTCCGTTCACCCCCAGCGGCCGCCGCAGGAAGGCGATCCCGGGTGCGGCCGGCGCCGTCGTGCTGCGCATGCCTCCGGAGCTCCGCCGCGAGCTCAAGGCGGCGGCCCGGCGCCGCAAGCTCAACGTCAACGACCTCGTGCTGCTCACGCTGAGCGACGCACTCGAGGTCCCCTTCGCAAGCAATCGAAAGGACACAATGGCTTCCACCAACGGGTCGGGCAACGGCTCGACCAACGGCAAGGCGCGAGGCAAGGACAAGGTCCGCGTCGCGATCGTCGGCGTCGGCAACTGCGCCAACTCGCTCGTCCAGGGCGTCGAGTACTACAAGGACGCGCCGGACGACCAGTTCGTCCCCGGCCTGATGCACGTGAACCTCGGCGGGTACCACATCTCCGACATCGAGTTCACGGCCGCGTTCGACGTGACGACCGACAAGGTCGGCAAGGATCTCGCCGACGCGATCTGGGCACACCCGAACGACACGATCAAGTTCGCCGACGTGCCGAAGACCGGGATCACCGTCAACCGCGGCATGACGCACGACGGCCTCGGCAAGTACATCTCCGAGGTCGTGACGAAGGCGCCGGGCGAGACCGACGACATCGTCGGGATCCTGCGAGAGACGAAGACCGACGTCGTCGTCAGCTATCTCCCCGTCGGCTCCGAGGCCGCGGCGAAGTGGTACGCCGAGCAGTGCCTCGAGGCCGGCGTCGCGCTCGTCAACTGCATGCCGGTCTTCATCGCCCGCGAGGCGTACTGGCAGAAGCGGTTCGAGGAGAAGGGCCTGCCGATCATCGGCGACGACATCAAGTCGCAGGTCGGCGCGACGATCACGCACCGCGTGCTGACGAGCCTCTTCCGCGAGCGTGGTGTCCACCTCGACCGGACGATGCAGCTGAACGTCGGCGGCAACTCGGACTTCCTCAACATGCTCGAGCGCACCCGCCTCGAGTCGAAGAAGATCTCGAAGACGAACGCCGTCACCTCGATGCTCGACTACGACATGGGCGAGGGCAACGTGCACGTCGGCCCGTCCGACTACGTGCCGTGGCTGACCGACCGCAAGTGGGCGTTCATCCGCATGGAGGGCACCTCGTTCGGCGACGTGCCACTGAACATCGAGCTCAAGCTCGAGGTGTGGGACTCGCCGAACTCGGCCGGGATCGTCATCGACGCCGTCCGGATGGCGAAGCTCGCCCTGAACAACGGCATCGCCGGCGCGCTCGAGGGCCCGTCGAGCTACCTGATGAAGTCGCCGCCGGTGCAGATCGTCGACGACGAGGCGTACGAGGCGACGGAGAAGTTCATCGCGCAGAACGCGATCAAGAAGACGAAGGCCGCCACGACGGCGTAGGTCTCCGACGGTAGGCTCGGGCGCGATGGGACCCGTCGCGCTCGAGCCCGCCTCCGGTCGCTCTCACGCGGAGCTGGCCGCACTCTTCACCGCCGGCTACGAGGGCTACTTCATGCCCGTCTCGGTCGACGAGGCCGCCTTCGCGGCCATGGCTCGCAGCTGGGACTACGACCTCGCCGCGTCGCTCGTCGCCGGCGACGGCACCGAGCGACGTCGGCCTCTGCATGCTCGCGGTGCGCGGCGCAGACGCGTGGATCGGCGGAGTCGGCGTGGTCGCGGACCGTCGCGGCCAGGGGATCGGCGAGCAGTTGATGAGAGCCGTGCACGAGCAGGCGCGTGCTCGGGGTGTGACGCGGCTCTGGCTCGAGGTGCTGGTGCAGAACGAGCCGGCGGTCAGGCTCTACGAGAAGCTCGGCTACGCCCACGTGCGCGACCTCGAGGTGTGGTCGCTCGACGGGGAGCTTGTGTTTCAGAAACACAAAGTCCCGTCGGTGCCGGTCGCGGAGGCGGTCGGTCGAAGCGCCGAACGGCTGCCCTGGCAGCGGGCGGACGCATCCGTCGCCAACCTCGCCGATGCGCACGCCGTCGCGGACGCGCGCGGGTCGCTCGTCTATCGCAGCGCCGGCGGGATCGCGTCGATCATCCAGCTCGCTGCAGACGACGAGGACGCGATCCGCGACCTCCTGGGCTCGCTCCCGGACGAGACCACCGGCATCCGCTACGTGAACGTGCCCGAGGGCGATCCGGTGAACGCCGTCCTCGAGTCGCTCGGCGGCACGCAGGCCGCCCGCCAGCACGAGATGGTGCTCGAGCTCTAGCTCTAGCCGAACTGGATCACGCTGCGGATCCCGTCCTGGGCCTCCATCAGCTCGAAGCCGCGGTTCACCTCGTCGAGCGTCAGCCGGTGCGAGAGGAACGGCTCGACGTCGATCTCGCCCGCGAGCCAGCGGTCGACGAGCTGCGGCACCTCGTCGCGGCCCTTGATCCCGCCGAACGACGAGCCGGCGACGCGGCGGCCCGTGATCAGGAAGCGCGGCACGATGTCGAGGGTCTCGCCCTTCCCCGCGACGCCGGCGACGGTGCAAAGCCCCCACCCCATCCGCGCCGACTCGACCGCCTGGCGCATGACGGCGACGTTGCCGGTCGCCTCGAAGGTGTAGTCGGCGCCGAATCCTCCCGTCAGCTCGACGATCCGCTCGACGGCGTCAGGGCCGCCGAGCATCGTCTCGGTCGCGCCCTGGCCCTTCGCCAGCTCGAGCCGCTCCTCCGAGAGGTCGACGCAGATGATCCGCTCAGCTCCCTGGAGTCTGCAGCCGGCCACGGCGCCGAGCCCGACCATCCCGGCACCGAACACGACACAGGTCGACCCCGCCTGGACGGCCGCTGTCTTCATCGCCGCGCCGAGCCCGGTCGAGAGCCCGCACGCGAAGAGGGCGGCGCCCTCGAGCGGCGCCTCCGGACTGACCTTCGCAAGCGCGATCTCCGGCATCACGGTGTACTCCGCGAACGTCGACGTGCCCATGAAATGGCGGATCGGCTCGCCGTCGCGCGAGAGCCTTGTCGTCCCGTCGGGAAGCCGGCCCTGGCCCTGCTGCTCGCGGATCGCGAGACAGAGATTCGTCCGCGGCGAGAGGCAGTGGACGCACTCGCGGCACTGGGGCGAGAAGAGCGTGACGACGTGATCGCCCACGGCGAGCGAGGTGACACCCTCGCCGACGCGCTCGACGACGCCGGCGCCCTCGTGGCCGAGCACCGTCGGCGCGTAGCCGGAGGGGTCGGCGCCCGAGGCGGTGTAGAGATCGGTGTGGCAGACCCCGCACGCGACGAGGCGGACGAGCACCTCGCCGGCCCTGGGCTCCGCGAGGTCGAGCTCCTGCACCTCGAGCGGTGCTCCGAAGCCCTCGAGCACGGCGGCGCGGATTTTCACCGAACCGCACGCTCCGACGCCTCGAAGCAGATCTCGCGGTGCGTCTTGTCGCAGAACGGCTTCGTCGACGAGCGGCCGCAGCGGCAGAGCGCGAGGCGCGTTCCTTCGGGTAGCTCGTAGACGTTCCCGTCGGAATCGGTGAGCGTGACCGGCCCGGTGACGAGATACGGGCCGTTCTCGCGGACCTTGATCGTGACCTCGTTCACGCCGGCGACTCTAACTACACTCGACTGGTGAGGATTTGCCTCGTGACCCCATTCGCGTGGTCACAGCCGCACGATGTCAACGAGCACGTCGCCGGGATCGCGAAGGAGCTACGGGCGCTCGGCCACACGGTCACCGTCCTGGCCCCGTCCGGCCGCACGGCCGACCTGATCGCCGGCCATCGCGCGCTCGCGCGCGGCGAGGACGCGGACGTGATCGCCATCGGCGCAGCGATCCCGATCTCGCGCCGGTCGAGCCTCGGCGTCCCGGTCGGTGTGCGCGCCAACCTGCACCTGGCGCTCCAGCAGGGGCAGTTCGACGTCGTGCACGGCTTCGAGCCCGGCCTGCCGAGCATCTCCTACCTCGCGCTCCGCGACTCGGAGGCGCTCGGCGTCGCAACCTTCTTCTCGCCGGAGCGGCTCGGCTATCCACCGCGGCGCTCGCTCCGCGAGAAGCTGCTGGCGCGGCTCGATGCGCTGATCGCCACCTCCGAGACGACCGCCGCCGCGGCCGCCGAGCGCTTCGCGGGCGACTACCGGGTCGTCTCGCTCGGCGTCGACACCGAGCTCTTCAAGCCGGCAGCGAAGAGAAAGCTGATCGTGATCGAGCTGCACTCGGGCTCGCTGCCCGTCGCGCGGGCGGCGCTCCGCTCGCTGCGCGATCTTCCTGGCTGGGAAGCGGTGCTGCTGCGCACGAAGGCGCTCTCGACGCGGCCCGGGATTCCCCTGGTCCTGCGTGACAGCGTCCGCGTTCGCTCCGGCCGCAGGCCGGCGGCACGGGCGAGCGTGCTCGCCGAGGCGGCGATCGTCGTTCCGGCTCCGACGGGCTCGGCACGGTTGCGACTCGAGGCGCTGGCCGCAGGTGCCGCGCTCGCGGAGCCGCCGGGAGTTCTCGAGCAGCCCGAGCTGGCCGCTGCCGCGGTGGCGCGGCTCGCCGAGGACGACACGCTGCGCGAGCGGCGGGCACAGGAGGCGCGGGCCGACGCCGAGCAGCAGAGCTTCGCCGCGGTCGCGGCCGAGCTCGACGGGATCTACGGCAGCATCCGCGGACGCCGCCGGGCTCGCAAGCGCGACACCGGCCCGCTGGCCGACCGCCCCTGGATCCTCGCCGACCTGCACATGCACACGCACTGGTCGCACGACTGCTCGATCGAGGTCGACGAGCTGCTCGACCACGCCGAAGCCGAGGGCCTCGGCGCGATCGCGATCACCGACCACAACGTCTTCGGCGGCGCGCTCGAGGCGATCGAGCAGGCCCGCGGCCGCGACCTGATCGTGATCCCCGGCGAGGAGGTGAAGACCGACGACCAGGGCGAGGTGATCGGCCTCTTCCTCCGCGAGGAGATCCCGCGCGGGATGTCGTTCTCCGAGACGGTTGCCGCGATCCGCGAGCAGGAGGGCGTCGTCTACCTGCCGCACCCGTTCGACCGGATGCACGCGATCCCGTTCCCGGCGACCCTGCACCGCCACTTGCACGAGCTCGACGTGCTCGAGGTCTACAACGCACGCCTGCTCTTCGAGGGCTACAACGACGAGGCCGTCCGCTTCGCGAGGAAGTACGGGCTGCCGGCGGGGGCCGGCTCGGACGCGCACGTCCTCCAGGGGGTGGGCACGGGCGCCCTGCGGATGCGCGCATTCGAGGGCGCGGAGGAGTTCCTGCTCTCGTTGCGCACGGCCGAAGTGCTGCGCAGGCCGAAGTCGCTCGCCTACCTCCAGAGCCTCAAGTGGGTAGCCCAAGTCAAGGAGAAAGTGCGCTAGGAGAGAACCGAGAGACGACCCGTGTCCAGCGCTGTGCCCACCGACGAGATCTACGAGCGTTACTTGCAGAAGGCGATTTCCGAGATCAACGAGCTCGGTGACGAGATCGGCCGCGCAGGTGATGAGACGCACATCCCCGTGCTCGGCTCCGGGCACCCGCTGGCCGACGTCTTCCTGCTCAAGTTCACACCGCAGCCTTCCGAGGTGCACGAGGGGGTCGCGTTCTACGGCCGCGCGGGACAGGCGCTGCTGAAGTCGCTGCAGCGGCTCCGGGTCGACCCGATGGCCGTCTACGGCACGAACTGCCTCAAGTTCGGCGGCGAGGATCCGGACGAGGCGAAGCCATGGCTGACGCGCGAGCTGCACATCGTCCAGCCGAAGCTGCTCGTCCTGATGGGGGAGCAGACGGTCGAGTTCGTGAACTCGCTCGGGTTCCCGCTCGCCGATCCGATCGACCCGGCCGGCGACGGCCTCCAGCGGTTCACGGGAACGATCGAGGCGCTCGTCGTCCCGGACATCGACGCCGCGCTCGACGAGGCACCCGCGAAGACCGCCTTCTGGAATGCGTTCAAGGCGGTGGGCGCGTGGTACGCCGAACTGCCTCCGTATTGAGCCGTGAGCGTTGGGCCGCGCTGGCCGCGCTGACGGCCGCGCTGGGCCTCTACACGGCGGGATCGGACCGGCTGTGGCACGCCGGGCTCTGGCCCGATGTCCTCTTCCTCTCGCTCGTCGTCATCCCCGCGACGTTCCTCGTCGCGTGGCTCGTGCTGCCCGCGGCGTTCGACCGTAGGCTGCTCGGCTTCGTCGGCGTCGGGTTCGCAGTGCTGGCCGTGATCTTTCGCGTCGCCGACCTCGATGTGCTCTTCAACCTCTCCAAGCTCTTCTCGCTGATCGCGCTCGGATTCCTGTTTCTGACCTGGTTCGAGACCGTTGCGTGGGCGGTCCTGATCGCGGTCATCATCCCGTGGGTCGACATCTGGTCGGTCTTCTTCGGCCCGACCGAGAAGGTGACGGAGGACCACCCCTCCGTGTTCAACGACGTCGCGATCGAGTTCGCCGTCCCCGGTTCCGACGACGGCGCCCGGATCGGCCCTCCCGACATCCTCTTCTTCGCTCTCTTCCTGGCCGCTGCCGCGCGCTTCGGGCTCCGTGTCGCCTGGACGTGGATCGGGATGACCGTGATGCTCGCGGCGACGCTGATCATCGTGTCGACCACCGACATCGGCGGCCTTCCCGCACTCCCGGCGATCTGCATCGGCTTCCTGCTCCCGAACGCCGACGTGCTCTGGCAGGCGCTGCGCCGAGGCGGGCGCGCGCCGGTGCGGATCTACGGGCGGACCGACTCCAGCTTCTACGACCTCGACGCCGACGTGATCGAGCGCGGGCCGGCGGCCGTGGTCGTGCTCACGCGCGACCGGCCCCCGGTGATGGCCACGGTCGAGCCCGTGCGCGACGGGGAGTCGTTCGCGGCGGCGCCGGCGGACGCGGCTGCGACGGAGCTGCTCTGCCGGCTGAAGATCGGCGGCGCCGACGCCGGCGAGGCGCTGGTCCACGACCTGCCGAAGGGGATCGTGATCGTGCCGCACGAGCAGAACCCGACCGCGCTGTACAACGTCCATCCCGAGCAGCTCGCGGCAGACGAGGCCAAGGTGGAGCGGCTGCGGCGCGAACGGAGCTAGCCTTCGAGGCATGAGCGACGAGCTCGAGGGGCCGATCAGGCAGGCTCTGTTGGACGCACGGCTCGAATTGACGCTGGAGTTCCAGCAGGCGCCCGACGGAACGAAGAGTGGAACCGTCACGATCAAGGGCGCCGACGGCGAGACGGTCGCGACCGTTCCCGTTGAGAGCCCGGAGGCGATGAACGTCGCGCTCGCTCGTCTCGTCGTGCTTGGGTTCCGCGACGCGACGGCTACACCCCCACGCTCGCCCGCGTCGCGTCCCGAGACGAGCGTGCTGGTCGCGGGCGTCGACGGGTACCGGAAGGGTTGGGTTGCCGTCTCTCTCGACCCCAGCGGTGACGTCCAGGTATCGACGCACCCGACGTTCACGGAAGTGGTGTCGCTGAAGGCGAACGTGATCGCCGTCGACATCCCCATCGATCCTCCTGGCCTGGGTGCGCGGGCGGCCGACGCCGGCGCTCGCGCGTTCGTCGGCCCCGGCCGCGCGAGCAGCGTCTTCCCTACCCCGCCGCGCGCGTCGCTCGAAGCGCGAACGTTCGCGGAGGCGAACGAGATCGCACGCACCATCTCCGGCAAGGGAATCTCACAACAGGCGTTTGCCCTCGGAAAGAAGATCCTCGAGGTGCACGCGTTCGCAGAGGCGGACGAGCGGGTGATCGAAATGCACCCGGAGGTGTCGTTCCGGCAGCTAGCCGGTGAAGTTCTCCCCGACTCGAAGCACACACACGAGGGTCTCGAGCGGCGGCGGGCGCTCCTCGCGAGCGCCGGAATCGTCCTGCCGGGAGCCGTGCCAGGCGTTCCCGAGGTGGACTTGCTCGACGCCGCCGTCGGCGCCTGGACGGCTGCTCGGTACTCGCGTGGTGACGCGCAAGCGTTCCCGTCGGAGCACCGCGACCGGCTCGGGGCAATCTGGGCGTGATCTAGGTCGCGCGAGTGAGCAGCGCGACGGTCTCGACGTGCGGCGTGTGCGGGAACATGTCGACCGGCCGGGCGCGGACGAGCTCGTAGCCGTGCTCCTGGCGGAGCACCTTCAGATCTGACGCGAGCGTCGTCGGGTTGCAGGAGACGTAGACGATCCGTGACGCCCCGAGCGCGCCGGTGCGCTTGAGCGCCTTGCCGGCGAGCCCGGCGCGCGGCGGGTCGACGACGACGACGTCGGGCTGCCCCGCCCGCTCCAGGAGCTCCTCGATCGACTGCCCCACGTTGCCGGCGAAGAAGGCGGCGTTGCCGATCTGGTTCAGGTCGGCGTTCTCGATCGCGCACGCCACCGACTCCTCCGAGATCTCCACGCCCCAGACGGTGAGCGCGTTCCGGGCCATCGCGAGCCCGATCGTGCCGGTGCCGCAGTAGAGGTCGTAGACCGTCTCGCCGCCGGTCAGCCCGGCGTACTCGATCGCGAGCGCGTACAGCTGCTCCGCCATCGACGTGTTCGTCTGCAGGAACGCGTTCGGACGCACCCGGAAGCGGAGCCCGAGCAGCTCCTCCTCGATCGCGTCGTCCCCCCAGAGCAGCGTCGAGGGAAGGTTCGTCACCTCGGAGGGGGAATCGTTCACCGCCCAGTGGATCGACTTGACCTCGGGGAAGCGGTTCAGCACCTCGACGAAGTAGCCGCGCTCGAACTTCTCTCCGGGGGCGGTGACGAGCATCACCAGCGCCTGCCCGGTGTTCCTGCCTTCGCGGACGACGAGGTGGCGGAGATAGCCGCTGTGGTCGGTCTGGTCGTAGGCGACGAGTCCTTCCTCTCGCGCCCAGTCGCGGACTGCGTTGCGGATCGCGTTGCCGAGGTCGGTCGTCAGCCAGCACTTCTCGATCTCGAGCACCTCGTCCCAGCGGCCCGCCTTGTGGAAGCCGAGCGCCGGTCCCGACGGCGTCTGCGTGAACGAGTACTCGAGCTTGTTGCGGTAGAAGAACGGCGAGTCGGCGACGAGGATCTCGTCGAGCGGCGGCTCCGCGATGCCGCCGATCCGCTTCAGCGCATCCCGAACCTGATCGTGCTTCGCCGCGACCTGGACGGCGTAGTCGAGATCCTGGAAGCGGCAGCCGCCGCAGGCCGGGTAATGCGCGCACGGCGCCTCGACACGCTGCGGCGACGGCTCGAGCACATCGGTCATCAGCGCCTCGGCGAAGCCGCGCTTCACCTTCGTCACGCGCGCGCGGACACGATCGCCCGGAAGCCCGCGCCGGACGAAGACGACGAAGCCGTTCAGGCGCGCGACGCCGTTCCCGCCGTAGGCGAGAGAATCGACCTGGAGCTCGACCTCCTCGTGCAACTTCACCGGCGCGGCCATCGCCGCAGGGTAGTTGTTAGAGACTGTCGAGGACGGTTCTCAACGCTGCCCGCTGCGACGGCTCGCCGAAGCAGGCGACATTGCCTTCGACGACGTAGTCGTCGACGTCGTCGGGCGGCTTCGGGCCACGCGCGACGATGCAGAGCACGGCATCGTTGTCCTCGTCGCCGTCCTCCTCGTGCGGAACGGCGAAGATCATCGTCTTCTCGTCTTCACACGAGCCGGTCGCGCTGTACCCGCCCTTGCGGAGTGCCTCGATCACCGACTTCGCCGAGTGAGGGGTCGCATTCCCTTTGCACGATGCCTTCGCTCCCCCCACTCTGTCGATGATCCCGTCGCTGAGCTCCGAGGCGGACGGCGCTTCAACCTCGACCGGCTTTCCGAAGTCGGAGAAGCTCATGGAGATCCGGAAGTGTCCGGTCTCGCCCTTCTCGGTGATCGGGATCGCGACCTCCATCTTTCGGAGCAGCCCGTCCGCTCCCGCCCACGCCTCGACGCTGGCCGACTCGGAATCGGTCTCGCGCATCTCCTTCTCGAGCTCGTCTCGGCGAGCCGTCGTCGCCTCACCGCCCAAGATCTCGACGGTCGGCACGGTTGCTCGGTAGAGCGTCGTGTCAACGCCGTCGATGCGCTCGCCGGGCTCCATCTCGACGTTCTGACCGTGACGCGCAAGCGCATCGGCCGCGCGATGCGGCTCGGAGAACGCGCCGAACGGCCCGAGCTCGTCCGTCTCCGCCGTCGACACCCTGCTCCAGCCGTCTTCGGCGGGCAGGCCTCCTCCGGAGTAC
Organism: uncultured Gaiellaceae bacterium; assembly: GCA_963765705.1. Taxonomy (GTDB): domain Bacteria; phylum Actinomycetota; class Thermoleophilia; order Gaiellales; family Gaiellaceae; genus Gaiellasilicea. The sequence goes on along the minus strand of CAVXXJ010000009.1, from coordinate 146,404 downwards.
TTCGAGTACGTCTCGTCTCCGATCCGACGCACCTCCATCAGGAGCACCTCCTCGGCCGTCCCCTCGAAGCGGTAGCGGATGACGCCGCGCCGCTCGACCGGATCAGCCGCGCCGGTCGCGGTGCCGTCGAACGCGTCGTCGACTCCTTCCGCCTTCATCGACGTCTTGAACCGGTACGAGTCGACCGAGTCGCAGCCGCAATCTGCTCGAGCGAGGGCGTCTTCGAGGGCGTGGCGCCGCAGCCGGTCAAGGGCACCGCAATGAGCATGACGCTGAGCGAGACCCCTCACGCTCGCATGATGCACGGAAAGTGAGCTGGCTGATGTCGCGGCGTTGCGTGCGATCAAGCCAGCGTCGTCACGTACACGGAGCGCTCGCGAGGGCCGTCGAACTCGCAGAGGAAGATCCCCTGCCAGGTGCCGAGCGCAAGCCGGCCGTCACGCACCGGCACGAGGACGTCCGAGCCCATGAAGGCGGCACGGATGTGCGTCGGCGCGTTCTCCTCGCCCTCCTCGATGTGCTGCCAGGGCCAGTCGGCGGAGACGATCTTCTCGAGCGCGACCTCGAAGTCGCGTGCGACCGCCGGGTCGGCGTGCTCGTTGATCGTCACGCCCGCGGTCGTATGCGGGACGTAGACGAGCGCTGCCGCCGCGCCGTTCAGCTCCCCGAGCGCAGCCTGGACCTGCTCCGTGACGTCGATCAGCTGGCTCCTGCGCTCCGTCTGCACCCTGAATTCACGCACGGCGCGTATCCTAGGCTGCGTGAGCGAGGGAACGTTCAGTGACCGTGAGCTCGACGGTTATCGCGCCGGCGCCGACCGGTTCATCGCCGAGCTCGACGAGGAGTACTACCTCCACTACGCCGGGCTGAAGTCCGACTTCGAGCTCCAGCCGATCTACGAGCGCCACGCCGAGCTGACCGACCTCGACGCGATCAAGCGGCTGGGCGAGACGGTGCAGGGCAAGGAGAACCTGGAGCTCTTCCGCTTCGGTTGCGAGGGCTATCTCGGCCAACTGACGCGCGAGAACGCCGAGCAGATCGCGGAGCTCGAGGCGAAGCTCGAGATCCAGCACGAAGGCGAGCCGGTGGGCTACCGGATGCTGACGCCGACGATCGCCAACACGGCCGACCGCGACACACGGGCGAAGCTCGAGCAGACCCGGAACGAGCTCACCGAGGAGCAACTGAACCCGCTCTACCTCGACGCCGTCCACACGACCCAGCGCGCGGTTCCGGAGCTCGGCGCGCCGACGTACTTCCATCTCTACCGCGACCGCTTCGGGTACGACCTCGAAGGGCTCGCGGCCCAGTGCCGCGCCTTCCTCGACTCGACCGAGCGCCGGTACGAGGACTCGATGGACCGAGTCCTGCGAGAGCGCGTCGGGGTCGGTCTCGGCGACGCCGAGCGACACGACATCCGCAGGCTGTTCCGCGGCTCCAGCTGGGACAAGGCGTTCCCGGCCGACCGGATGCTCCCCGCGCTCCGCGGAACGCTTTCGAACCTCGGGATCGACCTCGACGCGCAGCAGAACGTCCACCTCGACGTCGAGGAGCGGCCGACGAAGAGCCCGCGAGCCTTCTGCGCCCCGATCGAGATCCCGGGCAAGGTGATGCTCGTGATCCAGCCACAGGGCGGGCCGGACGACTGGTACGCGCTCTTCCACGAGGCGGGCCACACCGAGCACTTCGCCTTTACGAACCCGGACCTGAAGATGGAGGAGAAGCGTCTCGGCGACAACGCGGTCACAGAGGGCTGGGCGATGCTCTTCGACCACCTGATCGACGACCGTGCCTGGCTCGGCAGCATGCTCGACTTCCCGCGCCCGGAGACGTTCGCGGCCGAAGGCGCGGTGCAGCTCCTCTTCTTCGTCCGCCGCTACTCGGCCAAGCTGCTCTACGAGATCGAGTTCCACGCCGCCGAGGACCCGACGCAGATGAGCAGCCGCTATGTCGAGCTGCTTGGCGATGCGATCAAGGTCGAGCCGAGCCCGACGGACTACCTCGCCGACATCGACTCGAGCTACTACGTCACGGCGTACCTGCGCGCGTGGGCGTTCTCGGCGCAGATGACGAGCTTCATGCGCGAGGAGTTCGGCAGCGACTGGTTCAAGCGCCGCGAGGCGGGGCATCTCCTCACCGACCTCTGGGCGCTGGGACAGCAGCCGACCGCCGACGAGCTGCTGAAGGACGTCACCGGCGCAGCCGTCGAGCTGGAAGCGGTGGCGGAGTACGTGCGCTCGGCGATTCCCACGCCCGCTTAGAGTCTCACCGTGCTGCCGCTGCGCGACAACGTGCCGACACGGTCGCTCCCGATCGTCACGATCGCGTTGATCGCCGTCAACGTGCTGGTGTGGGTGCTCTACCAGCTCCCCGACCTGCAGGGGTCGGTCAACGAGCTCGCCTACCACCCGTGCGAGGTGGAGAACTCGTGCCCGACGGTGGGTGAGGACTGGCCGCTGACAGCGCTCACGTCGATGTTCATGCACGGGGGCTGGCTGCACCTGCTCGGGAACATGCTCTTCCTCTGGATTTTCGGCAACAACGTCGAGGACGCGCTCGGCAGGCTCCGCTACCTGCTCTTCTACCTCGCCGGCGGCTTTGCAGCGACGGCTCTGCAGACGTTCGTCACGCTCGCCTACGCGAGCGACGCCGACGCGACGATCCCGAATCTGGGCGCGAGCGGCGCCGTCTCGGCCGTGCTCGGCGGCTATCTGCTGTTGCTGCCGCGGGCCAAGATCCTGACGGTGATCTTCTTCATCCTCCGCGAGGTGCCGGCGGTGCTCTTCCTCGGCATCTGGTTCGCGTTCCAGTTGCTCGACGGCAGCGCCTCGATCGCGCACCCGGAGGCGGGCGGCGGCGTCGCCTTCTTCGCTCATATCGGCGGCTTCGTGTTCGGCTTCGTCACCGTCAAGCTCGTCCAGCAGCGCCAACCGCTCGCCCCCACCCACTGAAATGACCTTCGAGGAGCACGTGCTTGCCGCTCTCGACTCGCTTCCGCCGGCGCTCGCGGGCGCGCTCGAGAACGTCGCGATCGTTGTCGAGCCGGAAAACGCCGAGGAGCCCGACCTCTACGGCCTCTTCGACGCGCCCGAGTACATGCCGGCGAAGATCTCGATCTACCGCAAGCCGCTCGAGGAGGACTTCCCCGACTCGGCCGAGCTGGAGGAGCAGATCCGCGTCACCGTCCTGCACGAGCTCGCCCATTACTTCGGCTTCGAGGAGGACCGGATCGCCGACCTCGGCTACGAGTGAGAGCGGCAATGTTGCGATTCTGTTCAGCGTCCCGCGAGCTGGAATCAGCCGCCATGCCGGATCGTTTTAACGAGCATGAGAACGATCCCTGAGATTCACGGTGAAATCGAGCGTCTGAGCGAGGTCCGTGGAGAGCTGTGGCAGACCCTCTCCTACGGGCGGCAGCAGACGATCGTCGACGAGATCAAGCAGATCGACCAACAGCTGGTCACGCTCTGGGACGAGCACCGCGCCGAGCGGGCGCGCATTCGCTTCGGCGAACGCGACGAGATCGTGCGTCGGGCCCGCCAGGAAGAGCGTCTGGAGCGCGCGGCCTAGCTGCAGTACGATCCGGCCCACCATGGGCCTGAGGAGATTGCTCGATCGGAACGACGAGCCCTCCGACGTCGAGTCGGAGCGTGAATCCTTGCGCCGACAGCGGGCCGAGGCGGCAGACGAGCTCGCAACACTGAAACGGAACCTGTCCGAGCGGGTGGAGAGCGTTCAGCAACGTGAGCGCGAGCTCGCGGATGCGCTGGCGCGCGTCGAGAAGCGCGAGCTGAAGCTCGACACGGCCGAGGAGCGCAGCTCCCGGCTCCAGTCGGTGCGGCTGCGGCTGGCCGAGGCGAAGGAGGCCCGCTCGGCCGACGACGCGCGCAAGGCGGAGCTCGACACGCGCAAGGCGGAGCTCGACACGCGCAAGGCGGAGCTCGACACGCGCAAGGCGGAGCTCGACACGCGCGATCAGGCGCTGGCCGCCCACGAGGAGGCGCTGGTGGCTCGCGAGGCCGGCGTGAAAGAAAGTGTTGTTTCAACACAAGCTCCACCAGCCGCGGCCACTGCGCCGAAAGGGCTCGCCGCCGAAGAGAAGAAGCTCGCCGCCGAGGAGAAGAAGCTCGCCGCCGAGGCGAAGAAGCTCGCAGCCGAGGAAACGAAGCTCGCGGAACGCACCGAGAAGCTGGACGCGACGGAGGCCGGCCTCACAGAGCGCGAAAGCTCGGTCGAGAAGCGGGAATCGGAGCTCGAAGTCCGACGCTGGGAGCTGGAAGCGCGCGCCGGGGAGCTCGAAGCGCGCGCTGCCGAGCTCGACGGCCGCGAGCAGGAGCTGGCCGACCGACAGACCGCGGTCGAGGCACGCGAGCAAGCGAGCGAGAAAGAAAGTGTTGATTCAACACAAGCTCCCGAGCCGGCTGCGGCGACCGCCGACGAGCTCGCGTCGCTCGAGGCCAAGCTCGCCGAGCTCCAGGCGGCCGAGCAGGCGTTCGCGCGGACGCACTCCGAGCTGGCAGCGCGCAGCGACGCGCTCTCCGAGCAGGAGGCGGCGCTGGCGGCGCGCGAGCGCGCCGTCGCCGAGAAGGAGTCTCCGGCGACGCCCGAGCTCGAGGCGCTCGACGCCCGGATCCGGCGCCTGGAGCAGGGTGGGCGCAGGCCCGAGCCCGAGCCGCAGACGTTCAGCGCCGGCTTGCGCGCCCTGCAGGAGCGCGGGCTCCGGGCCGGCCGGTCGCCGGACGAGCCTCTACACTGATCGCCGTTGGGGCGTTAGCTCAGCTGGGAGAGCGCCGCGTTTGCAACGCGGAGGTCACCGGTTCGATCCCGGTACGCTCCATTTTGGCGCAGGTCAGAAATCTGCGGAAGCAGATTTCTGACGCGCGAAGACCCCTGAAGGGTCGCTTCGCTCCCGGGCCCGATCTGTCGAAGGTGGTGTGCCCGGACGCGCGAAGACCCTGAAGGGTCGCTTCGCTCCCGGGCCCGATCTGTCGAAGGTGGTGTGCCCGGACGCGCGAAGACCCCTGAAGGGTCGCTTCGCTCCCGGGCTCGATCTGTCGAAGGTGGTGTGCCCGGACGCGCGAAGACCCCTGAAGGGTCGCTTCGCTCCCGGGCTCGATCTGTCGGAGGTGATGTGCCCGGACGCGCCAGGACCCGCGCCATCCTCCGTAGACTTCGTCGTCGATGGATGCGACGGTCGGCGGCCGACTTGACCAGGGGCGGCAGGCGCTCGAGGCGGCGCAATGGGAAGAAGCCCGGGCCGCATTCGAGGCCGCGCTCGCCGACGAGGAGACACCCGACGCGCGCGACGGACTCGGTCTTGCCCTTTGGTTTCTGGGCGGCGTACGGGAGGCCATCGCCGCCCGCGAGCAGGCTGTCGAGGGATACGCGCGCGACGGCCGCTGCGACGACGCGGCCAGGCTCGCGGTCTGGGTGTCGCACCAGCATCTGATCGGCGGGCGCGCGTCCGCCGCCCGGGGTTGGCTGGCGCGCGCCGAGCGCGTCGTCGAGGGCACGGGCACGTGCGCCGGCCAGGGTTGGGTCGCGGTCGAGCGCGCCCGACACGCCGAAAACCTCGAAGAACGGATCGAGCACGCCCGCAGAGCGCTGGCGATCGCGAGGGACACCGGCGCCGGCGACCTCGAGGTGTTCGCGGTCAGCCTGCTGGGGCGAGCCGAGATCAGCGCAGGGCGGAGGGATCAGGGCATGAAGCTCCTCGAGGAGGCGATGGCCGCGGCCTCGGCCGGCCGGGTTCGGAACGTCCACACTCTTGCCGAGGCGTACTGCAACCTCATCGCCGCGTGTACGAGCGCAGGCGACTGGGAGCGAGCCGCCGAATGGTGCGAGCTCGTCGACGATTTCGCGCGCGACCGAGATGCAACGCCGCTCTACGGATCGTGTCGGACGATCCATGCCGACGTGCTGATCGCGAAAGGCCGTTGGGACGAAGCGGAACGCGCGCTCCAGAGCGCTCTCGATGCCCATGCGCGCTACGTGCCCGAGCTGGGGGCGCCGACCGTTGCGACGCTTGCCGAGCTTCGTGTCCGTCAAGGCCGCTTGCAGGAGGCCGAGCAGCTCCTCGTCGGGCGGGAGGAGCATCCCGAGTCGCTGCGGGCGCTCGCCCACCTCCGCGTCGCCCAGGGAAAGCCGCAGATCGCGACTGCGCTCCTCGAGCGCGGGTTGCTCGTGGCAGAGGGAGATGCGCTGCAGACTGCCCAGCTGCTCGCTCTTCTCGTCGACGCATGCCTCGCCGGCGGAGAGCAGGCCTCGGCCGAAGCCGCGGCCGTGGGGCTCGATCAGCTCGCGCAGAGCTCGGGCATCGCGGTCGTGGCCGCACGCGCGGAGCTGGCGGCCGCTCGCGTCGCCCTCGCCAGTGGACGCGTCGACGCCGCCGGCGAGGCGGCGCGGCGTTCGCTCGCCGGATTCGGGCGTCTCGGGATGCCCTACGAGATCGCAGAGGCACGTGCCGAGCTCGCGCGGGCACTCGCGGCCGAGGCACCCGACGTCGCGCTCGAGGAGGCGCGCGCCGCGTTCGAGACCTTCCTGGAGCTCGGCGCCACCCGGGCGAGGGACGCTGCTGCCGCGATCCTGCGTGAGCTCGGTGCGCCGCCTGGAGGACGACCACGGTCGAGCGGGGAGCTGACCGCGCGCGAGTCCGAGGTTCTCGGGTTGCTCGGCAGCGGCATGTCCAATGCGCAGATCGCGACGACGCTCTTCATCAGCGAAAAGACGGCGGGGCACCACGTGAGCCGCATCCTCTCGAAGCTCGGCGTCCGCAACCGCACCGAGGCCGTAGCCGTCGCCGCCCGCACCGAGCGCTGATCGCCTGGAGATGGGGAGCAAATAGGGAGTTCTCCCGATGTGCCTGGTCCTGACCTTCGGCAAGGTTGCGGAAACGACATTGAGGAGGAGACATGAGCGTGCAACTCGTTGATTCAGAGCTCAAGGCGCGCCACCGCGCGATGTGGGGCACAGGTGACTACGGCTTGATGGTCGACACGTTTCTGCTGCCGGTCGGCGAGCGGCTCGTCGATGCGTGTGAGATCGGTCCGGGAATGCGCGTGCTCGACGTCGCGGCCGGGACCGGCAACGCGTCGCTTCCGGCTGCTCGCCGAGGCGCCACCGTCACGGCCAGCGACCTGACTCCGGGACTGCTCGGGGCCGGCCGAGAGCTCGCAGAGGCCGAGGGTATCGAGCTCGAATGGATCGAGGCGGACGCCGAGAAGCTGCCGTTCGCGGACGAGTCGTTCGACGTCGTCATGTCGGCGATCGGCGTCATGTTCGCTCCGCACCACCAAGAGGCCGCCGACGAGCTCGTCCGCGTCTGCCGTCCCGGTGGGACGATCGGCCTGCTCAGCTGGACGCCGGAAGGCATGCTCGGCGCGCTCTTTCGCACGATGAAGCCGTTCGCGCCACCCCCGCCGCCGGGCGCCCAGGCTCCACCGCTCTGGGGCGGCGAAGACCATCTCCGCGGGCTCCTCGGCGATCGTGTCGAGCTACAAAGCGTCGTGCGGGACGTGCTCGAGATCACGGCGTTCGCACGGCCGCGCGACTACGGCGAGCACTTCAAGTCCTACTACGGGCCGACAATCGCGGCGCGGGCGAATGCAGAGCGCGAGGGACGGGCGGCCCAGTTCGATGAGGCGCTCGACGCCTTCTGCGACGAATGGAATCGCGGCACGCCGGAGGAGGCTCGCTTCGAGAAGGAGTACCTCCTCGCCGTCGGCACCAAGCGCTAGACGGACAACCGGGCCGGCGGGGCGTCCGCCCCGTCGGCCCCAGCGCTTCGGTCGACATCGACAGACCGACGATCGGGCCGGTGGTTCGAGCTCTGCACGGCGGCGATCCAGTCGAGCGCTCGCGGCAGGCCGTCCCGGTAGGAGATACGCGGGTCGTAGCCGAGCTCCCGTCGCGCTTTCTCGATCGAGTAGCGCTGGTTGTAGTAGAGAAACCGCAGGCGGCTCCTGTTCAGCGGCGGCGCGCTCTTCGCCCCGGCGGCCCGCGCTGCCGACTCCAGAATCACCGCGACCGCCTTGGCGACCCCGGCCGGGACCTGCTTGCTCGGCGGCGGGATCGCCAGGTACTCGGTGATGAAGCCGACGAACTCACGGATCGTCGTGTTTCGGCCGTCGGTGATGTTGTAGACCTGACCCGCCGCGGCCGGTGTCTCATCCGCCAGCAGGGCGGCGTGAACGACGTCGCCGACGTAGACGGTGTTCATCTCCTTGCCGCCGTCGCCGACGAACTTGAACCTCCCTCGGCGCAGCGACTCGACGAGCGGCAGGAGCACATGGTTGTCGCCCGAGCCGTAGACGAAGCCCGGCCGGATCACGACGATCTCGATCTCTCCGGCGTCGGCGAACTCGCGCGCCACGAGCTCGCTGTCGATCTTCGTGTCCGCGTAGACGTCCCCGTAGACATACGGAGCAGTCTCGTCGGTGTCGAAGTGGTGCTTCGTACCGAGGACGGAGAGGGAGCTGACGTGCACGGCCCGGGTCACACCGGCCTCGACGGCTGCGGCGAGCAGGCGCCGCGTTCCCTCGACGTTCACGGCCACCGCCTGCCGGCGATCGAGCCAGTCGCCGACCAGGCCCGCGGTGTGGAACAGCCGGCTGACGCCCTCGACAGCGCGGCGGAGTGACGCCTCGTCGGTCATGTCGCCCTGCACGACCTCGACCCCGAGCGCGCTGAGGTCACCGGCGGCGTCGGGATCGCGCACGAGCGCGCGGACCCGGTCGCCGCGCTCGACGAGCGCCCGCGCGAGCCGGTTGCCGAGGAATCCCGTGCCGCCCGTGACGAGCGAGACCATTGGTGCCGCCACCGGGCGCGAGGGGGGCGGCGCGACCTGGGCACGGCGCCGGAAAGGCCGCCCCAACGCCTTGACGAGCTTCCCTTCGAAGGTGTCCCCCATGCTGTCCCCCTCGATGCGGTGGCCCAGCCACTGGAGCGTGTAGCCGGCCACGAACGCGGCCCCCGCTTCCCACCAGCGGCCGAGCACGAGCAAGACGACGACCAGGATGGGCGCAAGCGGAACGCCGACCAGGTGCAGGGCACGGTTCCACGGATGCCTGTGCCGTGCCATGTATGCGCGTACGAGCCGCATTCTGAGCCGAGTATCCCGCTCCGTCGCGCGTCGATCAACGGTCCCTTGACGCGGGCGCCGGGGACAGTCAGCCTCGCGCTGTGGGCGATCTGGCTGCGGCGACGCCGATCTTCGAGAGCAGCCGGCGCTGGTGGTCGCTGGCGGTGCTCTCGCTCGCGCTGCTGATGATCTACGTCGACCTGACGGTCGTGAACGTCGCCCTGCCGGCAATCCAGCAAGAGCTCGAGATCGGGCTCTCTCAGCTCCAGTGGACGGTCAATGCCTATGCGCTCGCGTTTGCGGTGCTGCTGCTCTCTGCGGGCAAGCTCGCCGACTTTCTCGGTCGCCGCAGGATCTTCATGCTCGGCCTCGTCGTCTTCACGATCAGCTCGCTCGTCTGCGCGGTCGCCGTCAGCGGCGGCATGCTGATCGCGGCCCGCGCCACGCAGGGCATTGGCGCGGCGCTCATCCTCCCGTCGACGCTCTCGATCATCTCCGCGACGTTCCATCCCCGCGAGCGTGCGACGGCGATCGGAATCTGGGTCGGCGTCTCCTCGATCGGGCTCGCCCTCGGGCCCCTGGTGGGCGGAGCGCTGATCGAGACGATCAACTGGCACTGGATCTTCTACGTCAACGTGCCGATCGGGGCGATCGGGCTCGTCGCCGCGCGCCTGCTCGTGCCGGAGTCGGGCGACAGCTCCGCCGAGCGGGCCCTCGACCTCCCGGGGCTCGCGTTGTCCGCAGCGGCGCTCTTCGCGCTCACGTTCGCGCTCCTCGAGGCGAACCGCTACGGCTGGACGTCGGCGCCGATCGTCGCGTCGTTCGCCGTAGCCGCTGCGGGCTTCGTCGCGTTCATCCTCGTCGAGCTCCGCTCGCGGCGGCCGATGCTCGACTTCTCGCTCTTTCGCAACGGCACGTTCAGCGGCTCCAACGCCGTCAGCGCGCTCAGCTTCTTCGCCCTCTTCGGCGTCTTCTTCTTCATCTCGATCTACCTCCAGAACATCCTCGGCTACAGCGCGCTGCGGACGGGCGCCACCTTGCTGCCGTTCACGGTCCTCCTGGCGTTGAGCGTGCCGGTCGCGGGACGGCTCACCGACCGGATCGGCGCGCGCTGGCCGATGGCGGCCGGGATGCTCGTGCTCGGCGTCTCGCTGCTGCTGCTCTCCCGGCTTCGGGTCGACTCGACGTTCGCGGACCTGCTGGTGGGGCTCCTACTCGGCGGACTGGGCATGGGAATGACCCTGGCGCCCGCGAGCTCCGCCGTGCTCGCCTGCGTGCCGGACGACAAGGCCGGTGTCGCATCGGGCGTCGTCACGACGTTCCGCCAGACCGGCGGCGTGCTCGGAGTCGCGGTGATGGGCGCCATCTTCGCGGCCCGGATCGGCGACTTCGGTCCGCGCAATCGCCGCTTTCCCGCTTTCTTCATGGAAGGGTTCGAGGAGGCGCTCGTGACGGGAGGTCTCGTCGCGATCGCCGGCGGCCTGATCGCCGCCGTGACGGTTCGGCGCTAGGAGGGTTTGGCGGAATGTCGCTCGCTGCCGGGGTGCGCTGGGCGTTCCGAGGCAAGGACGCAGGGAGTCGCCGATAGCTGCTGCTATCGGCGCGACTGAGGACGCCGCATCGGGGCGTCCAGCGCGGCCCGGCGGCTCAGCCGATATTTCGCCAAACCCTCCTAGCGCTCGTCGTCGCCTGCGGCGCGTGCCTCGTCCTCGGGAGCCTCCATCGCGCGGCGCACGTCCTCGCGCGGGTCGACGAGACCGACGGTCTGCTTGAACTCGCGCATCCCGCGCCCGAGCGAGCGACCGATGAACGGCACCTGCTTCGAGCCGAACAGCAGCACGACGATGACCGCGAGCAGGATGAGCTCCCAATGACCGATGCCTGGCACGCCTTCCAGCATAGTCCGCTCCGCGAGGGCATGATTGAGGGCCATGGACGTCAAGCTGACCGAGGAATCGCTGTCGGGCTCGTGGCTCTCGAGCCGGCTCGGCGTCGGCACGCAGCGGCTCGACGCGATGCGCCGTGCCGGCGAGCTGCTCGGCGTGCGCAGGTCCGGCGGCTACGACTTCCTGTATCCCGCCTGGCAGTTCGGGCCGGACGGCAAGCCGCTGCCGGTGATCGAGCGGCTCGTCCACACCGCTCGCGCCGCCGGCCTCAGCGACGAGCGGCTCTACGAGGTGCTCGCGGCGCGGACGGGAATCTCCGGCGAAGCCCGCCTCGCCGATGCGTTGCGCGAGGGCAAGGACGAGTACGTGCTCTCGGTCGTCCGCGGGGCCTAGATGGCTGCCCGGCAATTCCCGCACTTCCGGATGCCGCCCCCCGGGAGGCACGCGTATCACCAAGCAGCCATCTAATGGCCCTCGTCTCGCTGAACGCCGTTCGCAAGTCGTTCGGGAGCCGAACCGTGCTCGACGGGCTCGACTTCGCGATCGAGCCGCGCGCCCGCGTCGGCGTCATCGGCGCCAACGGCTCCGGCAAGTCGACCATGCTGCGCCTGATCGCCGGGCTCGACGAGCCGGACGCGGGTACTTCGGTTCGCCGCCGGGGCATCGTCGTCTCCTTTCTCCCCCAGCACCCGCTCGGCGACGAGCGGAACGCGCTCGAGACGGTGCGCGCCGCGCGGCCCGACCTGGACGAGCTCGACCGAGATCTCCATCGCGTCGCAGACCAGCTCGCGACGCCCGAGCTCGCCGCCGACCTCGACAAGATGGCCCGCGTGCTCCACCGCCAGGAGGAGCTGGTCGAGCGCTGGGAGGCCGCCGGCGGGCCGAGCATCGACGGCCGCGCCCGCGCGATGCTGCTCGACGTCGGGATCGACGAAGCCGACCTGACCCTGCCCACGAGCGCTCTTTCGGGCGGCCAGCGAAAGCTGATCGCACTCGCCGCCTGCCTGGCCCAGGATCCGGACGTTCTGCTCCTCGACGAGCCGGAGGCGCACCTCGACGCGGTCGGGCGCTCGCTGCTGGAGCGCCTGCTCGCGGCCTTCGACGGGGCCGCCGTCGCGGTCTCGCATGACCGCTACCTCCTCGACGAGACCGTCAGCCAGATCGCCGAGCTCGACCGCGGGAAGATCCGCATGTGGCCGGGCAACTACTCCGCCTACACGCTCGCTCGCGAGCTCGAGCTCCAGCGTCAGCAGCAGCAGTACGTCACGCAGCAGAAGGAGATCGAGCGGCTCGAGGAGGCGATTCGGCGCTTCAAGCTCTGGGCGAGCTGGGTGCCGGACCAGCGCAACATCAGGCAGGCGCGCAACAAGCAGCGGCAGATCGACACCATGGAGAAGGTCGACCGGCCCGTGCTCGAGCGGCGCAAGATCGCGCTCCGCCTCCACCCGCACGTGCGCGGCGGGCAGCGGGTCTTCGAGCTCCGCCACGTCGGGATGCAGTTCAGCGACGACGTCGTGCTCGCGGACGTCGAGCTGACGGTCATGCACGGTGAGCGCGTCGGCTTCGTCGGCGCGAACGGTGCGGGCAAGAGCGTGCTGCTGAAGACCGTCGTCGGCGAGCTCGAGCCGACCGAAGGCGAGGTGTGGGTCGGCCCGTCGATCCGGATCGGCTACCTCGCCCAGGACCAGGAGACGCTCGATCCCGAATCGAGCCCGCTCGACACGGTCCGGCTGGCGCACCGCTGCTCGGAGGGTGAGGCGGTCTCGCTGCTGATGAAGTTCCTCTTTCCGTACGAGCAGGTGCGGCGGGCGAACAAGCTCCTCTCCGGAGGAGAGCGAACGCGTCTCCAGCTGCTCCTGCTGATGCTCGCTCAGCCGAACCTGCTCGTCCTCGACGAGCCGACGAACCATCTCGACATCGACTCGGTCGAGGCGCTCGAGTCCGCACTCGAGGAGTTTCCCGGCACGGTCTGCGTCATCTCCCACGACCGCTACTTCCTCGACCGGATCGTCGACCGCATCGTCGAGGTCGACGGCGGCGAGGCGCGCTCCTTCGAGGGCGGCTACTCGCACTGGTTCGAGCGCTCCCGTAGCGGCGTTGATTCGCGGGAAGCGACGGTATAGCGTCAGCCTGGGGGTTCATCAACCGAGGGGAGACTTTTGATGCTGTCGTTGCGTCGAGCGCTGCTCCTGGCGCTCCTCACGTTCCTCGTGCTGCCGTCGCTTGCCTACGCGAACGGTAGCGGCGTCCAACCTCTGCACGATCCTGCGAGCACTGCGACCGCCCCGTTCCCGAGCAACCACTGGACGACGGTGGACAAGTCGCAGCTCACCAACGTGCGAGTGAGCCTGCCGAAGCCGGACTGCGCCGTGCGCCCGTCCGACTGCGCCGACATCGACGTCCTCAACACGCTCGACGGCTTCAACCTCCAGCCGCGGATCTCGATCCCGTTCTCGGGCCCGATCGATCCGACGAGCGTCAACAGCTCGAACGTCTTCCTCGTCCGGCTCCCGGACTTCCAGGTGACGGGGATCAACCAGATCGCCTGGGAGCCCGCAGCCAACACACTGCACGTCGAGTCGGATCAGCTGCTGCGGCAGCACACGGACTACGTCCTCGTCGTCACGACCGACATCCGCGACACGAGGGGCAAGAAGATCAAGCACGCCTGGGTCAACAATGCACGCCTCCTCCGCGGGTTCCACGGGAAGCCCCAGGGCCAGATCGCGGTCGCGAGCATCTTCACGACCCAGAGCGCGACGGCGCTGCTCGAGCAGGTGCGTCGCCAGATCAAGGCGTCGACCCCGGCGCCGGCCAACTTCGTGATCGGCGACGGCGGCGTGCGGACGGTCTTCCCGCTCACCGATGTGACGTCCGTCCGGTTCTCGATGCAGACGAATACCGCCCCGACCTTCGTGCTCCAGCCGGACCTGACTCCCTTCCTCGCCGGAGTCGGTTCGATCGCGTTCGGCACGTTCGACGCACCCGACTACGAGACGGCGTCGAAAGTCATCCCCGCCGTCGGCACCCGCACCGGCGTGGCCGCGGTCCAGGGCACCAACCGTCTCTACTTCAACCTCTTCCTGCCGCCCGGAACCGCTCCGGCGGGCGGGTGGCCGGTCGCCATCTACGGCCACGGCTTCACGGACAACAAGAACCAGACTCCGTTCCTCGTCGCCGGCTCGATGGCCCGGCGGGGGATCGCGACGATCGCGATCAACGTCGTCGGCCACGGCTCCGGCCCGCTCGGAACCCTGACCGTCAACCGCGTCTCCGGTGCGCCCGTCGTGCTGTCTGCCGGCGGACGTGGGTTCGACCAGAACGGAAACGGCGCGATCGACACGACCGAGGGCGTGAACGCGGTAGCGCCGCAGACGCTTGTCGGCAACCGCGACGGCCTACGGCAAACCGTGATCGACCTGATGAGCCTCGTGCGTGAGATCGAGGTCGGGGTCGACGTCGACGGAAACGGGACGCGCGATCTCGACCCGGCGAAGATCTCGTACTTCGGCCAGTCGTTCGGCGGCATCTACGGCACGAAGTTCCTCGCCGTCGAGCCGAACGTTCGCGCCGGCGTCCCGAACGTTCCGGGCGGGGCGATCATCGAGATCGCCCGGCTCAGCCCCTCCTTCCGGCCGCTCGTCTGGCTCAGCCTCGTGGGCCGAGCACCGCAGCTCGCGAACCTGCCCGGACCGTTGCAGTTCAACGAGAACATGCCGTTGCGGAACCTGCCGCCCCTGATCGACACGGTCCCGGGCGCGTCGGCGATCCAGCAGCTGATCGAGTGGACGGAGTGGACGTCGCAGGCGGGGAACCCCGTTGCCTATGCGCCGCACCTCCGTGCCGACCCGCTAGAGGGCGTACCGGCGAAGTCGATCATCCTCCAGTTCGCCCGGGGTGATCAGACGGTGCCGAATCCGACGACGTCGGCGATCATCCGCGCAGGCGGGATCGAGGACCGGACGACCCTCTTCCGGAACGACCTCGCGTTCGCCGCCGACCCGACGTTCCCGAAGAACCCGCACACGTTCCTGACGAGGTTGCCGGGGCTCGCGGCCCCCGGCGCCGCGGCCGTAGCGCTCGCGGCGCAGGATCAGATCGCGCAGTTCTTCGCGTCGGGAGGCACGCTCACCGTCGACCCGGACGGCGCGGGGCCGCTCTTCGAGACGCCGATGGTCGGCCCACCGCCGGAGGATCTGGCCTTCATCCCGTAACGCATGCGCGAGGTGCTGGAGCTGCTCGAAGCCGGGCCTGGTGACAGTCTGTTACCAGGCCTGGCTTGGCTCGCCGGGCAGGACGTCGAGCTCGACGAGGAGGAGCAGCGCGCGACGCTGCGCCGGGCCGAGCTCCTGCTCGCGACGGGCGGCGACCCGCGCCGCGAGCTCGAGCTCGACGACCGGGCCGTCACCTCCGTGGCCGCAGACCTGGACAGCGAGCCGGCCCGTGAGCAGCTCGAGGAGGCGCTGGCCCGGCTCACCGCCGACTCGGAGGGTTTGGCGGCGGTGAGCGACGGGCTGGCGCGGCTGCGATCGCAGCCGGACTTGGCGTGGCAGTGCTACGCCTACGCGCTGCTCGCGGACGCGATCGGCGGCGACTGATCGACGTCTGGCACGCGCTGCAGCGAGCGAACGGGTGAGAAGAGCAGAGGGAGGATCGCAAGCGAGGCGCCGATCGCTCCGACGAACAACGTCGGACGCAGGCCGACCGTGGACGCCAGCACACCGCCGGTGAGTGAGCCGAGCGGGATCACGCCCCAGACGATGAAACGCCGCGATGCGTTCATCCGTCCGAGCAGCCGGTCGGGGGTGATCGCCTGCATCAGGCTGATCGCGGAGACGTTGTAGAGCACGACTGCGAAGCCGACGATGACGCCGGACGCGAGGAGCAGCGGAACCGCGGAGTCCCGGGTGGCGAGCGGCACGAGCAGCAACCCGAACGGCGACAGCGCCATCGAGCCGACGATCGTGCGTCCGACGCCGAGCCGGGTCTCGACGCGCTTGGCGACGAAGGCGCCGGCGAGAAAGCCCACGTTCCCGAGCCCGAGCACGAGGCCGATCGTCGTCACGCTCATCCCGAGGTCGCGCACGAGGTACACGAGCAAAATCGAGCCCCCGACGTTGCCGAAGAAGTTGAAGATCGCGACGGACGCGGCCATTCCCCGCACGTACTCGTGCTTGACGACGTAGCGAAGCCCCTCCCAGAGCTCCGACAGGAGCGAGCGTCGATCCTCCGCAAGCGGCTTGCGCTCCGTTGTGCGGATGCGCCCGATGAGGAGCGCCGAGACGACGAAGCTGATCGCGTCTACGACCACCGCCACGGGCGCCGTCAGGATCCCGATCAAGACGCCGCCGAGGCCGGGGCCGCCGAGCTGCGCTGCCGAGCGGCTGACCTCGAGCTTCGAGTTGCCGTCGCTCAGCTGATCTCGCTTGACGAGCGTGGGCAGGTACGACTGGTACGCGACGTCGAAGAAGACGGTGCCGACGCCGACGACGAAGCCGACGACGTAGAGCTGCCAGATCGTCAGGGCGTCCAGCCAGTACGCGATCGGCACGGTTGCAAGCGCCACGGCGCGCAGGACGTCGGCGGCGACGAGCATCGGCCGCCGCGGCAGCCGGTCGACCCAGACCCCAGCCGGCAGCGAGAGGAGCAGGAACGGCAGGAACTCGACCATCCCGAGCATGGCGACCGCGAAGGCGCTCTCGCGGAGGGCGACGATCGCGACGATCGGCAGCGCCAGCTGGCTCACCTGCGAGCCGAACTGGCTGACCGTCTGCGACGACCAGAGCCAGAGGAAGTCCCGGTGCCGCCACAGCCCCCCGGGCCGCTGCACTACGCGGCCCGGGTGATCTCGACGTCGCCGCTGACGGTCTTGATCTGCAGCTGCGCCTCGGCGCCGGTCGACTCCTCGGACGGGCGGTCCTTGATGTCGAACTCGGAGCTGACGTCACCGCTCACCGAGTTGGCGTCGATGCGCAGCCGAGTACCGGGCCGGACACCGAGCCGGACGTCGCCGGAGACCGATTGCAGCGTGATCTTCCCCTCGCGGACCGCGCCGATCCGCTGGTCGCCGGAGACGGTCTTCGCCGCGAGGTCGGTATGCGCCTCGTCGATCGCGAAGTCGCCCGAGACGAGCGTCGTCGAGACCGGCACCGGTGACAGTGCCGAGCCGGATGTCGCCGGAGACGGTCTGCAGGCGTGCGTCGCCTGTCGATCGTCGTGCCGCGCACGTCGCCGCTCGCGGACTGGACCCGGAGACCGGCTGCGTGCTCGACGGAGACGTCGCCGGAGGCCGTCTTCATCTCGACCTCGCCGAGGCGGCCGGTGGCGGTCACGTCGGCGGACGCGGTCATGCAGTCGAGGTCGGAGCCTTCGGGGCAGCGAATGCGGACGCCGACCTGCGGAGTGCGGCCGAACGAGATCCAGGCGGGGCCGACCCCGAAGCCCTTGCCGCCGACGCCGATCTCGACCAGGACCTCGTTGCCGCTCAGCTCGACCGTCGCTCGCTCGATTGCCTCGCGCGTGGCGTCGTCGTCGCGGAGCGCCTCGAGCTCGACCGTGGTGCGGCCGGTCTCGCTCGGGTCGACCGAGACGAGGCCGGCGGCGTTCTTGACACGAAGCCGCGTCTTGCCGGGCGTGTCAAATGCGTACACGACGACGGGGCTCCTTCCAGCCTGCCGGCTTGACGACGCGGTCTTCGCGAGGCGGGTTGCACCAGTCGGGCACGAGCAGAATGCCTGCGCCGTATTGGACCGGATAGAGACGGGTCATGACACTCTCCTAACTGTCCGCGTAGCCGCTCAGACGGCGGCCGGTGCGGACGGAGCGGGCACGCGGCTCGAGCCCGCGCTGAAGCGCGCGCACGATCCACGTGTTGACGGAGGCGCCCTCGATGTTGGCGGCCACCTCGATCTGCGCTTTCAGCCCTTCGGGCAGGCGCAGGGTGATGCGGGCCGAGAACGAGTCGTCGCCGCCGGACGGTGTGGGCTCCGGCTCCGCTTCCTCTTCCTCGACGTAGACGAGCTCGGGATCGCGACCGGCGAGGCGAACCTCGATCCGGCCGGGCACCGAGTCGGAAAGTGCGAGCGCCGCTTCGCTGACGACGTCGAGCAGTCGCAGGTGAAGCGACGAGCCGAGCGCCTGGGTCAGCCGGCGGCCGGCGTCCACGGTGGCCTCGTCGCCGGCGAGCGATGCGGCTGCGGCGAGGTCCTCCTGGATCGCATGGATGTGATGGGCCATCTGCATGACCCCACTATGACATCACTTTGATGTCTTGTCAAGTCAAGCCGCTGTCATCGTGGTGCGTTACTGCTGTCACCGAGCCGAGCGCTACGGTCTCGGCGGTGGCCAATGCCCACGACTCCGTCCTTTCCGGCCGCTGGCTGCTCGCCTTTGCCCTGGCGGTGGTCGTCGGCCATCACACCGGCTTCCTGCTCGAGCCCCTCGGCGACGTCGAGGGCGTGGGCGGCGGGGAGACGCGCTGGGCGGACTGGATCGACCTGGTCCTGCCCTACCTGGTCGTCGGCGCCGCAGGAGGTGCTCTCGCCGCGTCCGCTACGCCTCGCCGCGTCTGGCTGCTGTTTGGCATCGCAGCCGTCCTCTACACGCAGGGGCACGGCATCCACCTGGCGGCCAACTCGATCAGCAATGTGGCTCCGGGTGAGGCGGCTCATCTCTGGGACGAGGTCGTCGGTCACTACCTCTGGTACGGCGGGCTTGCCGGGCTCGTCGCTGCGCTTGGACTTGCCCTCGGCGACCTGCCCAGGCCGAGCTGGCAGATCAGCCTTCCCCTCGCCCTCCTGTTCGGCTTCACCGTCTTCACGAACTCGATCGAAGGCGGGACGGCGCCGCTCGGGATTGCGACCAGCGGAGCGTTCCTCGCCTGGGGGCTCTACAGGCGGGAGCGGTTGGCCGGGCTCCTCGTCCCCACCTACGCAGTGGCTCTCGTCGCGCTCGTCGGCTGGGGTGTCTACTGGCTCGGCTTCCCCCAGTTCAGCGACCTCGGCTGGTTGTGAGCAAGGCCCGGCCCCGATAGGTCTGTCGACAGCGGCTGGTATCGTCAGTCGGCTGGTCCCGTGACGCCTTCGGCGCCACGCCGCGGTGTCCCAGGGCAACGCACCATCGCCCCGCCTCCCGACCAGCCCTGCCGAACCCCACCCGCGCCGACGCGCGCAGGAGATCGCTCCGCTGATGAACCACGTCGACCCGCCCGACCTAGCCCTTTGGCCGACCCTGCGCCGGCTCTTCCCACTCTGGTGGGAGCAGCGGCGGCTGGTCGCGATCGGGTTCGCGTGCGCGCTCGCCTTCACGACGCTCTCGATCACGATCCCGGTGCTGATCAAGCGCGTGATCGACGAGACGATCGTCGGCACGCACGACGGCCGGTTGCTGCCGTATCTCGGGATCATCGTCGTGCTCGCGACGCTGCGGTTCGGCGTCAACTTCACGCGCCGCTTCGCAACGGCCCGGGTCGGGATCGCCGTCGAGGCGCGGCTGCGCGGGATGCTCTACCACGCCTATCTCACCTACCCGCGGGCCTTCTTCGACCGGCATGCGACCGGCGAGGTGATCTCGCGCGCGACGAACGACGTCTACCCCGTGCGCTACTTCATCGGCTGGGGCGTCGTCCAGGGGATGCAGAGCGCGATGATGATCACGGGCGCCGCGATCGTGCTCACGCTCGTGAACCCGCGGCTCGCGCTCTACGCAGCGCTCGCGATGCCTCCGATCGCGGTCCTGACCTGGTTCTTCGCCCACAGGCTCTTCCCGATCTCGCGGCTCGTCCAGGCGAAGAAGGGGCATCTCGCTGAGGCGACCGACGAAGCGGTGGTCGGGATCGAGATGGTGCAGGCCTTCGGCCGCGAGGACGACGTGCGAACGCGGTTCCTCGGCCGCGCCGAGGCGGTTCGACACGAGACGATGCGGGCGGCGTCCGTCGAGGCGTACTTCCTCCCCGGCCTCCTCTTCCTGCCGTCGCTCGGGATCGCCGCCGTGCTCCTCTTCGGCGGTCGCGCGGTGATCGCGGACGAGCTGACGATCGGCGAGTTCATGCTCTTCATCACCCTGCTGCTGCAGCTCGTCTGGCCGCTCGAGGCGCTGGGCTGGATCATCAACCTGGGCCAACGCGCAGTCGCTTCAGCCGGCCGGAGCTTCGCGTGGCTGGACGGGATCCAGCCGCTGCCCGAGCCGGCCGAGCCGAAGCAACTCCCGGCCGGTGGGCTGCGGGTCCGCTTCGAAGACGTTCGCTTCGCGTACGGAACGGAGGCCGAGGTGCTCCGGGGCGTCGACCTCGCCGTCGAGCCGGGTGAGATCGTCGCGGTCTGCGGGTCGACGGGCGCGGGGAAGACGACGCTGCTCAACCTGCTTCCTCGCTTCTACGACCCGACCGGCGGCCGCGTCCTCGTCGGCGGCGTCGACACCCGCGACCTGCCCGTGCTCGAGCTGCGGAACGCGGTCGCGATCGTGACCCAGAAGCCCGTTCTCTTCTCCGTCCTGCTGCGCGAGAACCTGCTCTCCGCGCGGCCGGACGCCGACTGGGACGACGTGCTCGCCGCCTGCGACGCGGCCGGCGTCTCCGCGTTCGCGGACGAGCTCCCCGAGGGCTACGACACGCTGATCGGCGAGCGCGGCGTCAACCTGTCGGGCGGACAGAGACAGCGCGTCGCGCTCGCCCGGGCGCTGCTCGCCGGAGCGCGCGTGCTCGTCCTCGACGACCCGATGTCGGCCGTCGACACCGAGACCGAGCGGCTGCTCGTCGAGAACCTCCGTCCCGCGGTCGCGGGCCGGACCGTTCTCGTTGCGACGCAGCGCCTCTCGACGATCGGCGTCTCGGATCGGGCGATCGTCCTCGACGGTGGCCGCATCGTCGAGGAAGGGCGGCCCGCCACGCTGCTCGCCGCGGGTGGGCTCTTCACCGCTCTCTTCGGAGACGAGTCCCTTGCCGCATAAGCGCCACACCGGGCTCTCGCGCCTGCTCCCCTACGCCGGCGAGCGCAAGGGCCAGATGACGCTGATCGCCGTGCTGGCTGCGCTCTCCGCCGCCGCACCCGTGACCGGCTGGCTCCTGGTCGAGCACGCGACGAACAAGGGCATCCGTGGCGGAGACGAGCACGAGCTGCTGCTCACGGTGCTCGCGTACATCGGCGTCAACGCGGCTGCCTGGGTGCTCGGGACGCTGACGTGGCTCGGGCTTGCGAGCGTCGGGCAGCGGATCGTGCTCGAGCTCCGGCGCGACCTCTTCTCCCATCTCACCTCGCTGTCGCTGCGCTACTTCTCGCAGCAGAAGGCGGGCTGGATCATCTCGCGGCTGAACAGCGACGTCGACGCGCTCTCCGACGTCCTCAACCAGGGGCTGACGACGCTCGTCGTCAACTCGCTGACGTTCGTCGCCGCGATCGGCGGCCTCTTCCTGCTCGACTGGCGGCTCGGGCTCGTCGCGATGTGCATCGTCCCGCCTGGGATCCTGATCTCGCGCTGGTTCCACCGCGTCTCACACGTCGCCGCCGCCGACGTGCGGACACGGATCGCGATCGTGACCGCCCAGCTCGCCGAGTCGGTCGCGGGGATGGCGGTGATCCAGGCGTTCAACCGCGAACGGGCCTTCCAGGCGGAGTTCGACGGGCTGAACGAGGAGAACCGGCTCGCGAACGTCCACGTGCAGAAGATCTACTCGGTCTTCTTCCCGGCGATCGAGCTCCTCGGCGCGATTGCGACGGGAGCCGTCCTGTACGCCGGCGCGCAGTTCATCGGCGCCGGCTCGATGGAGATCGGAACGCTGATCGCAGGCGTCGGGCTGCTTGCGCTCGTCTTCCAGCCGTTGCAGGAGCTCTCGGAGCTCTACGGCCAGGTGCAGGCGGCCAGCGCCGCGATGGACAAGATCAGCTCGGTGCTCGACGCCGAGATCGACGTCGCCGACAAGCCCGACGCCCGCCCGCTCGGACGGATCGACGGCAGGCTGGAGCTCGACGACGTCACGTTCGCCTACGGCAAAGAGCCCGTGCTGCACGAGATCGCGATCTCGGTGCCGCCGGGCGGCTGCATCGCCCTCGTCGGCGAGTCCGGCGGCGGCAAGTCGACGACCGCGAAGCTGATCGCCCGCTTCTACGATCCCGATCAGGGCTCGGTGCGCGTCGACGGCACCGACCTGCGCGACGTCGAGCTCGTCGGCTACCGGCGCCAGCTCGGCGTGGTGCTCCAGGATCCATTCCTCTTCAGCGGCACGATCGCCGACAACATCCGCTTCGCGAAGCCGGACGCATCGGACGACGAGGTGCGCGCCACCGCGGCGGCCGTCGGCGTCGACCGAGTGGCCGCCCGCCTCGAGCACGGGCTGGACCACGTCGTCCGCGAGGGCGGCGCGGGCCTCTCGGCGGGCGAGCGTCAGCTGATCTCGATCGCGCGGGCGCTGCTCGCCGATCCGCGGATCCTGATCCTCGACGAGGCGACTTCCAACATCGACCGCCCGACCGAGATCGTGATCGAGCGCGCGTTCGACCGGCTCCTGGCGGGCCGGACCTCGATCATCATCGCCCACCGGCTGGCCACGGTCCGTCGCGCCGACGAGATCCTGGTGCTCGAGCACGGCCGGATCGTTCAGCGCGGTACCGAGCGGGAGCTGATGGCGCAGGCGGGTCCGTTCCGCCGCCTCGCGCACCAGCTCGTGGACGATGCGCTGCCGGCGGCCTCCGAAGAGGGCGCGCCGGCAGCGTAGGCGGCTGGTGGAGGGTTAGACCTTCTCGAGGTAGGTCAGCTCGGAGCCGCGACACATCATCTTGACGCTGTCGCCGACTGCGAACCTGGCCACGATCTTCTCGAGCAGCGCGGCCGGCGGCACGCACGTGAGCGAGCCGGCCTCGCCCTGCACGGTCACAGCCACACGGGACAGCACGACGATCTTGCCGTAGAGCCTGACCTCCTGGCCCGGCTCCTTCGCCTCGGTGGCTACACGCTCGATGCCGACGAGCTGGCCGCCGACGCAGGCGATCTTCACGCTGTCGCCGACCTTGAGGCCCACGAGCTTCGCCTGCTTCTCGGCCGGCACCCGGCACGCGAGGCGCTTGTCCGTCGCCTGCACGACGATTGAGGCGGCGCCGAGCTCGGCGACCTTGCCGGCCGCGTACTGCTTCTCCTCGGCACGCTTCTCTTCCGCCTTCCGCTCCTCGGCCTTTCGTTCCTCGGCCTTCTTCTCCTCGGCACGCGTGTTGGTCTTCTCGCCGAGGCGCTGGATCTTCACGAGCTCAGCCTTGCGACCTCTGTAGCGAACGCACACCATCCGGATCTTGTCGCCGGGCTTCAGCGCGGCTGCCTTCTCGGCCAGCCGGTCCGGCACGGCACACGTGAGCACGGCGTCGCCGACCAGGTTCTCGACCGAGAGCGCCTGGGCCGAGGACCGTACGACCGGTCCCGAGATCCGCAGTTCCTTGCCCCCGTTCGCCTGTCCAGCTCCAACAGCGACGAGCGCGATGATTCCGATCAAAGTGAGTCTCCGCAGCACGTTGTTCTCCTCCTAATGAAAGTGGCGTCCCTTCTATCGCCCTCGAGCGCCTGAAGTCCGATCCCCCGCGGGAGTGAACGCTTCGACGTGGGGTACAGAACCCGCATGAGCAAGCCAGCCTCGGCCGAGGCGTTCCTGCCCGAACGCCTGTCGCTCGCGGCCCTGCGCGAGGCAGCCGGCTGCTGCACCGCCTGCCCGCTCTGGCGCTCCGGCACACAGACCGTCTTCGGCGAAGGGCTCAAGCGTGCGAGCCTGATGCTCGTCGGCGAGCAGCCCGGCGACCGCGAGGATCTCGCGGGTCGGCCGTTCGTCGGACCAGCGGGGCTGCTACTGGACGAGGCGCTCGCCGAAGCGGGGATCGAGCGGTCGGAGACCTACCTCACGAACGCGGTCAAGCACTTCAAGTGGGAGCCGCGCGGAAAGCGGCGGATCCATCAGAAGCCGAGCCGGGGAGAGATCGCGGCCTGCCGTCCGTGGGTCGAGGCCGAGCTCGCCGTCGTTGCGCCCCGCGTGCTCGTTTGCCTCGGCGCGACCGCAGCCCAGGCGCTGGTCGGACGCGGCGTGCGCGTCACACGCGACCGCGGGAAGCAACTGGACTCACCACTCGCTCCCGTCGTGCTCGCGACAGTGCATCCGTCGTCGATCCTGCGCGCTCCGGACAAGGAAGCCCGGGTCCGCGAGCGGGCGCTCTTCGTCGGGGACCTGCGAGTCGCCGCGGCAGCCTTGCGGGCCTAGTCGCCCCAGTCGAAATCGCGCGACTTGGACCAGAGGCCCGTGTCTTCGGACAGCTCTCCGTGCGGCGTGACGTCTTCGACGGTGCTCTCGCCGGGCCAGGCGAGCGGGGCGGAATCGAGCTGCACGGCCGGCTCGTCGCCGTCCATGGTCTCCTCGAGCCGGGCCTGCTCCTCGGTCTTGAACAACGGATGGTTGTTGAACGGATCGTCGACGCGGTAGCCATCGATGGGCATCGCGGGCTCGAGCTCGGCGTTACGGCGCTTCAGCTCGAGGTGATCCTGGATGACGCGGGCGAAGAGCGAGGGAGTCTCAACCGGCATAGGGGCCTCCGAATTGGGGAGCAGGGCTGCGCTGCATTGGACGTACGTATCGGGGGTCGATTGTAGCGCAGGACCCGCGAAATCTCCTGCTTGCGGACGTTTCTCAGATTGGGGTTACCGGCTCCGTGCCCGCGTAAACCCGATCCTTCCCGGCCCGCTTGGCGCGGTAGAGCGCCTCGTCGGCGGCCTCGATCAGCTCCGTCACCGTCGTCGAGCTGCTCGACGCGGCGGCGCCGAAGCTCGCGGTGACGTGGAGCGGCACGCCGTCCGTCGAGAGGATCTCGCGCTCGGCCAGCGCAACACGGAGGCGCTCGGCCACTTGCGCCGCTCCCTCGAGGTCGGTGCCCGGCAGGATCACCGCGAACTCCTCACCGCCCCAGCGGGCGGCGATGTCGATCTCGCGAACCGTCTCCCGAAGCGACGCAGCGAGATCGCGCAGCACCATGTCGCCGGTCGGATGGCCGAAGCGGTCGTTGACTCGCTTGAAGTCGTCCACGTCGGCGAGGATCAGGCCCGACCGGTCCGCCCAGGCGCTGGGCGCGCGCGAGCTCGCTGACGAGCACCTTGTCGGCCTGACGGCGGTTCGCGAGACCCGGTGAGCCCGTCGATGAGCGCCTGGCGCTCGACGATCCGGTGCAGCCGTGCGTTCTCCAGCGCGACCACCGCCTGGCCGGCGAGCGAGGCGGCGGTCATCCGCTCCTCGACGTCGAAGTCGGAGCCGAAGAGGAGCAGGCGACCGAAGCTGCGCCGGCCCACGGTGAGCTCGAACTCGAGCCGCTCCTCACCCGTCACGTCACCGGCCTCGACGACCGAGCCGTCCTCGGCGACGACGAGGCCGCCGTCCGCCTGCGTCGCTTCCACGGCCGACTCGACGATCACGCGCCGGAGCTGCTCGGGATCGAGCGCGGACGCGAGCGCATCGCCGAAGCGAGCGTTCGCCTCGCGGAGACGCCGGCGCTCGCCCTCGAGATCCTCCAGCCGTGCCTCCAGCTGGGCGGCCATCTCGTTGAACGACCGGCCGAGCGTCGCGAACTCGTCCTTTCCCCGGACTGGCACGCGCTCGTGCAGGCGCCCTGCCGCGATCGAGTCGGCGGCGGTGACGAGCGGGTCGAGGCCGCTGACGATCGAGCGGCCGGCGAGGTAGGCGACGAACGCGATCAGCAGCAGCGATCCGAGCAGGCCGACCAGCAGCCGGCCGATCACCGAGCCCTGCTCGTCGGCGATGCCGGAGCTCGGCGTGAAGGCTGCGAGCATGACTCCGCTGTCCGGACACGAGTTGCGCGGCGATCGACGCGATACGCGCGTGCCGCCGATCGTCTTCGTATCGATCCGGCCGGGGACGAGCGTTCGCCTCGCCCGCGCACGGATGGGCTCGACGACGCGGCGATGCGGCCGTCGGAGCGCACGAGCGCCAGCTCGTCCGGGGCCGTCAGGCCCGACCGGGCATGCAACCTCCGCGCCAGGCTCTCCGTCAGCGGCACCGCGGCGACGATCGTGACCGATTGCCGGCCCGGGCCCGAGCACCGAGACGTCGGTCTCGGCGGCGAGCGCGCGGGACCGCGCCGATCGGCGGCGCTGCCCGGCATCTCGACTCGAAGCGCCGGCGACGCCGGTAGCAGTCTCGCGATCGCGGCGCGATCGCCGCGAGCGACCGCGGCCTGGAATGCGGGGTCCCGGCCCAGGCGCTCGGCGGCGCTGCCCGCCCGCTGACGCTCGTCCTCGAACGCTGCGAGCGCGGCGCTGAGACCCGCCTCGAGCCGATCGTCCGTGCTGCTCGTGACGCTGCGCTCCGCCACCTGGCTGAAACCCCAGAAGGCGGCGGCGAGCGGCAGCACCGAAAGCGCCAGAAACGTGCCGACCAGCTTGAGTTTGAAGCTCCCCAGCATTCCGCCCTTCAGTTTCCGCCTTCCCTGCCGATAACCCCCTTAGACGACGTTTTCGGCAGGAGGGGGAGGATTCATGAGGCCGATCTTCGTGCGCGTGCTCACAGGCGCGCTCGCAATCACTGGGACAGCTGGGGCGATCGCGCTACCGCAGTTGACATTGGGTGTCGAAGCGACCGCACCGCCGTACGTCTTCGCTATCCCCGCTCCGGCCGCCGAGGTCGTCATCATGGCGGACCCGGCCGCCCCTGCGGCGCGCGCGGCGCCGCGGCCCCAAGCAACGGCACCCTCAGCAACGGCACCCGCCGGCTCGGCGTCCCCAGCCGTCCCGACGCGTCGTCGCACCGCGCCCGGCCGCAGCGGCACCCGAGCCCGCTGCCGTTCCCAAGCCACGTCCGGCCCGCGCAGCTGTTCCCTCGCCCATCCCGGCGCCTGCTCCTACGCCTGCTCCTGCCCCGAGCCCGCTCCTGCCCCTGAGCCCGACCCGAGCCCGCGCCGGCTCCGGCTGCGGAGCCCGCGGTCGTACGCGCGGTCATCGTCGTCGCGCCGGCCGCCGAGCAGGCCGGACGCCGAGAACTGCAAGCGGAAGAAGCACAAGAAGAAGGACAAGTGCCACGGACGGCCGGACGATGCGGGCCGCGAACAGAGCCACGAGAACGACGACGGTCGCGACGACCACAGCATGAAGCACGACGACGACCACGACCGCGACCATGATCACGACGACGACGACGATGGGAGCGGCGACGACGGGGACGACAACCGTGGCGACAACGGCAACCGCCGCGACGACGGGGACAAGGACTAGCGTCGCGAACTCCCCGGTGCGTGTGCGAACATAGGTCGATGGCGCGCTTCCGCCCCACCAGCCCGCTCGGGCTCGCCTTCGGCGCCTTCCATCTCTGGCGGCGGCTGCCGCCGGCCCAGCGCAAGCGGGTGCTGCAGACGGCCCGCACGCACGGCCCCAAGGTCGCGGCCGCGCTGCTGGCCAAGCGCAAAGCGCGCCGGCTCTAAGCGGTTCCCAGCGCCTCGCGAACGATCCGGTCCTGCTCCAGCCGGTGCGCGGTCGGATAGCCCTCGCTCGGGCTCGCGCGCCAGGGCCGCCCCACGTAGCGGACGTTGACGCCGTCCGGCGCGGCGGCCTCGAGCCGGTGCCGGATCGACCGCCACGCGCCCATGTTCTGCGGCTCCTCCTGCGCCCAGATCAGCTCCTGCGAGGTTCGGGTAGGAGGCGGTCAGCGCCGCGGCGGGCTCGACCGGGAACGGATAGAGCTGCTCCAGCCGCGCGACCGCCACCGCCGTCGCAGCGGCCCGGTCCTCGTGGCCGTCGATGTCGTAGAAGACCTTCCCGGAGCAGAGCACGAGGCGCGTCACCGCAGCCCGATCGATCGTCTGCCCCGCCCGCGGGTCGTCGAGCACCGGCTCGAAGCGCCCGTCGCTGAGGTCGGCCAGCGTCGAGCCCGCCTGCTTCAGCCGCAGCAGCCCCTTCGGCGTCATCACGACCAGCGGCCGGGCCGTCGCGTCGAGAGCCTGCCGCCGCAGCAGGTGGAAGAACTGCGCCGCGGTCGTGCAGTTCGCGATCCGGATGTTCTCCTGCGCGGCGAGCTGCAGGAAGCGCTCGAGCTTCGCGCTCGAGTGCTCGGGGCCGTTCCCCTCGTAGCCGTGCGGGAGCAGCAGCGTCAGCCGCGCTGTCTGGCCCCACTTCGAGAGCCCGGCGACGAGGAACTGGTCGACGACGATCTGCGCGCCGTTGACGAAGTCGCCGAACTGCGCCTCCCAGAGCACGAGCGCGTCGGGAGCGGCGACCGCATAGCCGTACTCGAAGCCGAGACAGGCGTACTCGGAGAGCGGCGAGTTGTAGAGCTCGATCGACGCTGCGCGCCTCGGCGAGGTGCTGGATCGGCGCGTACGTCTCGCCGGTGCGCTGATCGTGGAGCATCGCGTGCCGGTGCGAGAACGTCCCTCGCTCGGTGTCCTGGCCCGAGAGCCGAATCGGAATGCCCTCCGTGAGGAGGCTCGCCAGCGCGAGCCCCTCGCCCTGCCCCCAGTCGATGCCTCCCTCTCGCATGGTCTCGCGCCGGCGCTCGAGTTGCTTCAGCAGCTTGGCGTTGCCCTCGAAGTCCTCCGGCACTGCGAGCAGCTGCTCGTTCAGCGCCTCGAGCCGCTCGGCGGGGACCGCGGTGACGACGGCGTCGCCCGTGTCGGCGGGGATCCGGCCTTCCTTGATCGGTCGCGGCACGGCGATCGACGCCTTCAGCTGATCGTGCGCGGCGCGGAGCTCGGCCTGCACCTCGTCGAAGACGGCCGCAGCCTGCTCGGCGGTGACGACGCCTTCCTCGACGAGCTGCGCCGCGTACTGCTCGCGCACCGTCGGCCGTGCCTCGATCTGCGCGACCATCAGCGGCTGGGTGTAGGCCGCCTCGTCCTGCTCGTTGTGGCCGAAGCGCCGGTAGCCGATCAGGTCGACGACGATGTCGTGGCCGAACTCCTGCCGGTAGGCCATCGCCAGCCGGATCGCGCTGACGGCCGCCTCCGGATCGTCCGCATTGACGTGGACGATCGGGATGTCGAAGCCCTTGGCGAGGTCGCTCGAATACCGCGTCGAGCGTCCCTCCGCCGGGTCGGTCGTGAAGCCGACCTGGTTGTTGGCGATCAGGTGCAGCGTGCCGCCGGTCGTGTAACCGTCGAGGTTCGAGAGATTCAGCGTCTCGGCCACGACACCCTGACCCGCGAAGGACGCATCGCCGTGGATGAGGACCGGCAGCGCGACGGACGGGTCGTGGATGCCGGAGCCGAAGGAGCGGTCGGTCTGCTCGGCACGCGTCCAGCCCTCGACGACGGGGTCGACGGCCTCCAGGTGGCTGGGATTCGGTGCGAGCGTCACCGTCACCTCGCCCGAGGCGGTCGCGCGGGTGCCGGTCGCGGCGAGGTGGTACTTGACGTCGCCCGTTCCGCCTTCGTCGTTCGTGACGACGGCCTCGATCGTCCGCTCGCCCTCGAACTCCCGCAGGATCGATTCGTACGAGCGGCCGACGGTGTGGACGAGGACGTTGAGCCGCCCGCGGTGAGCCATGCCGATCACGACCTCGTGCGCGCCGGCGGCCGGCGGCGATCTCGATCGCCTCGTCGAGCATCGGCACCATCGAGTCGAGGCCTTCGAGCGAGAACTGCTTCTGGCCGAGGAAGGCGCGGCGGAGGTACTGCTCGAAGCCTTCGGCCCGCGAGACGCGATCGAGCAGCCGCACCCGCTCGTCGGCGGTCAGCGGCTGCCGGTAGCGCCCGGATTCGATCGCCTGCCGGAGCCAGACGCGCTCGGCGTGGTCGGACATGTGCTCGATCTCGTAGGCGATCGTGCCGCAGTAGACCTCGCGCAGAGCGGGCAGCGCCTCGAGCAGCGTCTCGCCCGGAACGTGGACGCGGAGCAGCTTCGCCGGGATTCGCGCCTGCAGCTCCGGCGTCAGCGGCGGGATCAGCCGCGTCTCGTCGAGGGCGGGGTCGCCGAGGGGCTCCGATCCGAGCGGGTCGAGCCGTGCCGCAAGGTGCCCGTGCATCCGGTGCGCCTTGACGAGCGCCATCGCGGCGGCGACACCGCCGAGGAGCGTCTCGTCGATCTCGCCGGTGACCGCT
Organism: uncultured Gaiellaceae bacterium; assembly: GCA_963765705.1. Lineage (GTDB taxonomy): Bacteria > Actinomycetota > Thermoleophilia > Gaiellales > Gaiellaceae > Gaiellasilicea. Next base: position 116,384 of record CAVXXJ010000009.1, on the reverse strand, counting down.
GCCTGTGCGGCGGGGGCGCTCTCGGCCGGCTCTGAGTCCTGAGGCGCCTCGGGCGCAGCCGGCGGCGGTGCGGGCGGCGCGGCCGGGTGGCCGTTGCCGCGGTCGAGCGTCTCGAGCAGCCGAAGCAGGCCGGGATGCGAGGCGACGAGAGCGCTGTCGCCGCTCTCGAACAGCTCGCGCCACTCGGCCGGGACGGCGTCGGGGTTCTCGAGGTAGTCCTCGAGCAGCAGCCGTGCGTAGCCCGAGTTCAGACCGTCGACGTCGTGCGTGCTCACAGCCTGTGTTGTACCAGCGCCTGTTGCCTAGTACAGGGGATTCTTCGGTGATGACGGCGATCGTCATCCCGAGTGTCCAGCAGATCACGGCGGCTGCGATCGCCAGGCCGCCGACCCGCTGCTGCCGCTCGGACATGAGGGCGGCAACGAGCGCGAGCAGGATCGCGAAGGGAATCAGCCGGACCGGCCGGTAGGCGAGCCCGACGCAGCTCGTGAAGATCGAGACGGTGGCCAGCAGGCCTGCGATCGTGTCGGCCGCCGTCCAGCGGCCGGGCTGCTCGGCGTGCGCGTCGGCGTTCACGCTCTCACCCGGGCGCGGGCATAGGCGGTCCTCGCCGGCCGGCGGAGTCGTGCGCCGCGCTGTGGCCGCCGGGGCGCGGGACCGCGGCGTAGCGCGCGGTACTCGGCGGCGCCAGTCGCACGCAGGATCCGGCCCCAGCGACGCGACGACGCCGGCGCCCTCGAGCGGGCGCGGCTCCGCCTTGATCGCCCACCAGACCACGGCGCAGAGGTACACGACCGGAATCTTCAGCACGACGAGCATGAAGACGAGCTCCCAGACCACGCGACAAGTCTAACGCGCCTGGCTCACGGAGCCGTCGTTCGGATGTTGCCGGTTCCGCTCCCGTTGTCTGCGCAACCGGCAACTCCGATGAAGATCGCCAGGACATAGCCGCAGAGCAGCAGTGCCACAGCGCCCAGAACGATCCGCGAAACCGACCTCATCCGCCCGTGTTCACGTTCCAATCGAGATCAGCGTTCACGCTGATCATCACCCAGGGGTACTTGTGCTCGTAGCAAGCCCCGATGCAGAACGAGAACGAGCCCTGAGTCCACGCGCTTCGCGAGTACGAGCCGCCGGTGATCGATGACCCGATGTGCCCGTTGAACTGCCAGCCGACGTGCGTCTCGGGCCACCGGTCGCGACCGAACGAGTAGATGCCGAAGCCGTTCGAGCACCAGGACACCTGCTCGTAGTAGCGGATCAGCACATAGCCGAGCCAGTGGTTGTACCCCCGATACGCCCAGACGGTTCGACAGCCGATGGCCATTGTCACCTGCGCCCCGGCAGGCGACGCCGGCGCTTCCGGGCCGGTCGCCGTGACCTCCGCAACGTGCTGCGCAACCCAGTCCGGGGCGCCCGGAGCGAGGCCCTCACCTGAGCTCGTCACCGGCACGATCTGCTTCGCGGGCTTCTCCTTCTCCTTCGCGGGCTCGCTCGCTGCTGCCGGCGCGGCCACGACGAGCGCGACGGTCACGGCGAGGATGAATCGGCTGAGTTTGACCACCTCGACCTCCTGTTCGACGACCCTTCGAACGCTAGGGAGACGAGTTCGAACAGGTGTGAAACAGGCCCGTGCCAACTTCGTCACGATCGCACGCCGCCCGCGTTCCGCGCTAGATGTCCATTTCGGACAGGGCTTGGCAGGGGTTAGCGTCGGCCGGATGCGGGGAAGATTCCCTTCATGGGGCGCGAGACACTCGCACCGATTCTCGACGCCGGCGAAGAGGCCGGCTGTCTCAACCTGTCCGAGTTCAGCGCCGCGGTGCAGGACCTGGAGCTGGACGACGACGAGCTCGAGGCGCTCTACGCGGAGGTCGAGGAGCGCGGGATCAGCCTCTCCGACGACTGTGGCCGCGCTACGGCGCCCGAGCCACGTACGTCAACGGCGACCTCGCGACCGCGACGACCGACTCGCTGCAGCTCTTCCTCAACGAAGCCGGCCGGTTCGCGCTCCTGACCGCGCTCGAGGAGGTCGAGCTGGCGAAGAGGATCGAGCAGGGCGACATCGAGGCCAAGAACCGGATGATCAACTCGAACCTCCGGCTGGTCGTCTCGATCGCCAAGAAGTACCAGGGACACGGTCTCTCGCTGCTGGATCTGATCCAGGAAGGCGTGATCGGCCTCATCCGCGCCGTCGAGAAGTTCGACTGGCGCCGCGGCTACAAGTTCTCGACGTACGCGACGTGGTGGATCCGCCAGGCGGTGCAACGGGGCGTCGCGAACAAGTCGCGCACGATCCGGATCCCCGTCCACATCGCCGACCGCGAGCAGAAGATCGGTCGCGCCGAGCGCGAGCTGATGGTCAAGCTCGGACGGGCGCCGACCGACGAGGAGATCTCCAAGGCCTCGAAGGTCTCGCTCAAGCACCTGCGTGAGGTCCGCGAGGCCGCGCGGGCGGTGACGAGCCTCGACAAGCCGCTCGGCGACGACAACGACGCGTCGATCGGCGACCTCGTCGGCGTCGCGGCAGGAGGAGTCGAGGAGGAGGTCGAGGTCAGCCTGACGGAGGACACGCTCCACCGCGCCCTCGACAACCTGCCCGAGCGGGAGCGGAAGGTCTTGAGCCTGCGGTACGGGCTCGACCTCGAGGAGCCGCAGTCGCTGGAGGAGATCGGCCGCAGGCTCGGAATCACGCGGGAGCGCGTCCGTCAGATCGAAGCGACGGCGCTGGAGCGGCTGGCGGTCTCGAGGGAGATCGACGCGCTCAGAACCGCTGCCTGAGCGGGTCTGGGCCGGACCTAACACCGCCATCACACGCTCTCGCTAGGGTGCCCGAGTTCCTTACTTACAAAGGAGATTGCCCGTGAGACGAGTGACACAGTTCTTCTTCCTCGCGGCTCTCGCAGCGCTGCTGACACCGGCGGTCGCGAGTGCAGCGCCGCGCATGTACGTCGGCTTCCACGACGACCCGAACTTCCGCTACGAGACCCGGCGGGCCGAGATGCTCGACCAGGCGAAGGGCGCGCACACCACGATCGTCCGCACGCTCGTGACGTGGGCGAACATCGCGCCCACCAAGCCCGCGAACGCGTCGAATCCGTTCGACAGCGCCTATCGCTTCCAGGATCTGGACGAGCTCGTGCGGAACACGCAGGAGCGCGATATGGAAGTGCTGATCACGATCTGGGGCACCCCGAAATGGGCGAACGGCAACAAGACGCCCAACTATGCGCCGACCCGGATGAGCGACCTGACCGCATTCGCGCGCGCCGTCGCGTCGCGATACTCGGGCCGATTCGCGGGTTATCCGTTCGTGCGCTTCTACTCGATTTGGAACGAGTCGAACCTGCAGCTCTTCCTGGCGCCGCAGTTCGACGCGAGGGGGAAGTCGGTCGCGCCGCGCAACTACGCGAAGCTGGCCGCCGCCGGGTACGCCGGCATCAAGGCCGGCAACTCACGCGCGAAGGTCGCTGTCGGGAGCACCTCGTCGGCGGGCCGCGACAAGCCGCTTGCAGGGAAGTCGGCCACGCACTCCCCCGGCCGCTTCGCACAGCTGGTCGCGGCCGCGAATCCCCGGCTCAAGTTCGACGCCTGGGCGCAGCATCCGTATCCGGTCCCGGCCAACCAGAAGCCGAACCAGAAGGTGCGCTGGCCGAACGTGACGCTCTCATCGTTCGGGCGCTTCGAGAAGTCGCTCGACACCTGGTTCAAGCGCAAGAACGTCCGGATCTGGATCACCGAGTACGGCCATGAGGTGAAGCAGGACGGCGAGCCGAAGGGAATCTCGCGCGCTCAGCAGGCCGCGTACGCAGCCCAGGCGCTCGCGCTCGCGAAGAAGGATCCGCGGACGGACATGTTCATCTGGTTCGTCTTCCGCGATCACACCACCAGCGAGTGGCAGAGCGGGCTCCGCACGACGAGCGGCGTCGCGAAGCCGTCGCTGTCGCGGTTCAGCGCCGCGGCGAAGGCCGTCGACGCGCGGAACGCGATCGTGAGGGTCAAGGGCGGCGTCGCCGCTCCGACCGTGACGGTGGCGCTGCGCGCATACGCCACGGGCACGAAGCCGGGCGAGACCGTCGGCTTCAACGTCAGGATCAGCGAGAAGGGCAAGGCTCGTCGCGACCGCCCAGCCGAACGCCAAGTTCGGCAGCGACGCGACCGCTCGAGTGCGACTGACCGGCTTCCGGCCGGTGAAGGGCAAGACGTACACAGCCGTGATCGAAGCGAACGTCTTCAGCGGCGGCGGTGTCGTGCTGAAGCGCACGCTCACCCTGATCGGGGCCTAGCTCCGCGAACCACACTGGTTGGGCCTGGGCGAGTCCCGGGCCCAACCAGTGGCCGCGCTTGCCTACGATCCGGGCATGAGCGCGACGATCCGGGTCGGCACCTGCTCGTGGGCCGACGAGACGCTGACGAAGGTCTGGTACCCGCGGGGCATCCGCTCGGGCGAGGCGCGGATCCGCCACTACGCCGAGCGCTTCGACACGGTCGAGGCGAACTCGACCTACTACCGGCTGCCCGATGCAGAGCTCGTCGGCAACTGGGCCGAGCGGACTCCCGACGGCTTCACGATGCACGTGAAGGCCTTCGGGCTGATGACACGGCACCCGGTCAAGCTCGAGTCGCTGCCGGAGGACCTGCGGGACGTGATGCCGGTCGACGGGCGCGGGCGAGTCGACCGGCCGCCGCGCGAGCTCCGCGCCGAGGTCTTCCGCCGCTTCGCCCGAGCCGTCGAGCCGCTGCGCGAGCGCGGCAAGCTCGGCGGGATCCTGCTCCAGTTCCCGCCGTACGTCGTCTACAAGCCCGCCTCGCTCGAGTACATCGAGTGGGCGGCGGCGCAGCTCCCCGGAGACGAGATCCTGGTCGAGTTCCGTCACCGGAGCTGGCTCGACGAGGAGAACCGCGCGCAGACTCTCTCGTTCCTCGAGTCGCGCGGCCTCACCTACGTGATCGTCGACGCACCGAAGACCGAGGCGAAGAACCTCGTCCCCACCGTCGTCGCGCGGACGAGCAAGACCGCCTACGTGCGCTTCCACGGCCGCAACGCGAGCACCTGGAACAAGCGCACCGGCAGCGCCGCGGAGCGCTTCGACTACCTCTACTCGGAAGCGGAGCTGGAGGAGTGGGTCGGGCCGCTGCGCGAGCTCGCGGGCGAGTCCGAGTCGGTCTACGCGATGTTCAACAACAACGGCCGCTCGGCGATGCCGTCGACCGGCCTCGAGGGGCTCGAGCCGGAGGAGGTCGCCGGCGATCCCTCGAAGGGCGAGGTCGCGCAGGCGCCCGCGAACGCGCTGATGCTGAAACGGCTGCTGAGGAGGGCCTGACGGAACATCGGCTGTGTCGCTGGGCCGCGTTCCGCCAGGCCCTCCTAGCGGAGCTTGACGAGCGTCTTGCCGCGGTTCTCGCCACGAAGCATCCCCATGAATGCGGCCGGGGCATTCTCCAGCCCTTCGGTCACGTCCTCGCGGTAGCGGAGCTTGCCCTCGGCGAGCCAGCCGCCGAGGCGCTGCAGGCCCTCGGGGAAGCGATGGACGAAGTCGTAGATCAGGAAGCCCTCGAGCCGAGCCCGGAAGACGACCAGGAAGCCGAGATTGCGCGGCGCGAGCTCCGGCTCCGCCAGGTTGTACTGCGAGATCTGGCCGCAGACCGCCACCCGCGCTCCGAGCGCCAGGCGGCGGAAGACGGTCTCGGAGATCGCACCGCCGACGTTGTCGAAGTAGACATCGACACCGTTCGGGCACGCCTCCTTCAGGATGGCGTTGACGTCGTCCTGCTTGTAGTCGATCCCGACGTCGTAGCCGTAGAGCTCCTTCAGGTCGGCGACCTTCTCCGGCGTGCCCGCGAGGCCGACCACCGTCCTGCAGCCGGCGATCTTCGCGAGCTGGCCGACGATCTGGCCGACCGCTCCCGACGCCGCCGAGACGACGACCGTGTCGCCGGGCTTCAGCTTGCCGACGTCGTAGAGGCCGAAGTACGCGGTCAGGCCGGTCGCGCCGAGCACGTGCAGGGCCGTCTGCGGCGGCGCGAGCGCTGGATCGACCTTCCGCAGCGTGCCGCCGCGCGCGACGGCGTAGTCCTGCCAGCCGAGCTGGCCGACGACCGTGTCACCGAGCTCGAAGCGCGGGTCGTTGCTCGCGACGACCTCGCCGACCGCCTGCCCGGTCATCGGCTCCCCGATCTGGGTCGGCTTCGCGTACGAGCGCGCCTCGCTCATGCGTCCGCGCATGTACGGGTCGAGCGAGAGCCAGTGCGACCGGACCAGCACCTCCCCCGCCCCGAGCTCCGGGATCTCCGACTCGACGAGCGCGAAGTCCGACTCCTTGGGGAAGCCCTCCGGGCGGGCGGCAAGCGTGATCTGCCGGTTCACGCCAGAGAGCGTCTCACATTTCGATTTTCAGCTCACCAGGTCGCAACCACCCGCGCCGGCCCGCCGGAGCCGTCTTCCCACGGGATGACGCCGACGATCGCGGTCGCGCCCTCGGGCGGGATCTTGCCGAGGTTGGCGAAATTCTCGATCCCGAACCGGTTCGCCGCCAGGAGCGCGACGTGCGCGACGAACGCGGTCGCGTTGCCCGGATCGAGGCTGAGCGTGTCGACGCCGATCGCCCCGATCTTCCGCTCGTCGACCAGCCAGTCGACCGCGTCGGCGCTCCAGCCGGGGAAGTGCATCGTCCCGGAGGCGTCCGTGTTGCGGTACGCCGCCTCGCTGCCGATCCGTGCGTCCCAGCCGGAGTTCATCGCCACGAGCGAGCCGCGCTTGATCTTCTTGTGCTTGCGCTCGTAGCGGTGGAGGTCGTCGGTCGTGACGACGGTGTCGGGGTTGCTCGCCGCACGCTCCGAGATGTCGATGACGGCGATCGGCGCCATCAGCTCGTCGAGCGTGAGCTGCGGCGTCGTGCGGCCGCCGACGATGAAGTGCGCGGGCACGTCGAGGTGCGTCCCGGTGTGCTCCCAGAAGTTCCAGATCTGGCCGTAGAAGCCGTTCACGGGCACGGTGACATGGACCGTCTTGGACGGGCGCGGCACGCCCGGGAACATCGGCGCCCCGACGCGGAAGACGTGAGTCAGGTCCTGCGCCTTGTTGCCGCCCCCGCGCCCGCCGTTGGCGCGCGCGACGCCCGGGAGCGCCGCCGCGAACGCTGCGCCCGCACCTGCGAGCAGCGCGGCACGCCGATCGAGCCGCGGGCCGCTTCCCTCCTGCTCCGCGTGCTCGACGTGATTGCGGACAGCCTCGATCGTCCCTGGAACGCACATCGAATCCTCCTCTCGACGATTGCGCAGCGGAGGCTAACGCCTCTGTCCGGCCGAAGGCGCGAGCAACCGCTGAGCGAGCCCCCAACACGACCCAAGCAGCTCTTCAGGAATCTTGCCGCGTCGGGCCTGCGCGGTAGAACCGTGGACCTAACCGAGCAGCTTTACAAACCCACCGGTTCCGCTTACGCGTCTACTCGCGCTCGCGGATGCTTGACGCCTAAGCGCGCTGGCGAATCGGAGACGAAGTCACCGGATGGTGACCAGCCCTTCACTGAACGACTGTGCGGAGGCAGTTGGGGAACGGGGCAAGTCCGCCTGGGAATGAGTCGTTGGACCCGAGCTCGGGACGCTCGAGCCTTTCCAGCTGCTGATCGGACAGGCGTCGGGTCACGCTCCGCTCAAACCGCAACGCCCAGCCGTCGAGCCGGTAATAGAAGCGCTCGAGCTTCTTCTCGCCACGAACTGCAGTGGGTCCCAATCTCGTTCGGACGATCACACCCGACCCGGGCCGAACTGCGCACCCAACGCCAGACTGTCCGCTTCCGAGGCTTGATCCATAACTGAACGAGTCCGGATACCGTTCGTTCCCGTCGGGTGGCTTCAGTCGGCGAAGCTCACGTCCGCGCAGCGAATAGAGGACGACGTAGTCCCGCGACGCCGACGATCCGACCTTGACGATGATCTCAAGGCCGGCGCGCTTGCTGACATCAGCCAACCCGACGACGCCGGGCCGGTCCGAGGTCTCCCAGGATCGAAACTCGATCCGATGATCTCGTAAAGGGACAACAATCACGCGTCCACTCACCATGACGTCGAGGGTGTACAGGCAGCGTGGGTCGTCGCTCAGGGTCTGTGGCCTGTAGGAGACGACGACAGTGTCGGAGAGGCCGTCCCCGCTTACGTCTCCCTTTCCCGGCCGCGACGACGACGCGACCGTCTCCGCGCCTCCACATGTGCGCCGGGGGGCGACGTCGCCCTTACGCTCATTGCCCCTGCTGCACCCGGCGAGCAGTACGGTGAGCGTCACAGTCAGCACCGTGACGCCCACCGTCATTCCGTCGTGCCGACGGCTAGCCGCCACCAGGGCAGATCCTGCCGGCGAAGAAGACCTTCGGAGTCGTCGTTCGGTATGGCTTGAAGACGGCCCACTTGCACAGACCGGCGGGATTTGCCGCGGCGGCCGTGTAGTAGGCGCAATCCTCGTCAGCCGGGCGGTAGTCGTACGACACTGGGACAGTGTTGCCGTTGAACGTGAATGTTGCGATGGTCGTCCGGGCCACCGCGGGACGACAGCCCTCAGCAACAACGCGAGGCCCGACGGACGGGCCTCGCGGATTGAGTCACGAGTCTTTGGTGGAGCCAGCCGGGCTCGAACCGGCGACCTTCGCGCTGCCAGCGCGACGCTCTCCCAGCTGAGCTATGGCCCCTGGGTTGGCCCAGTCTAGCCGCTCGAACTCGTAATCGCGGGCCCAGTTGATCCGTGCGGACTGTCCGTTCCGCGGTGGCGACAGGCGAAGATCCAGCTGGTATCGACCATCGAATCTGGCCGGGGAGACGACGTAACAGCGCTCAAGTTCTGCGCAGTACCCGATGATCAGGTCCGTGTCATCGACGGAATAGGTCTTCCGACGCAATCCCGCCGCATCGCGACGTGACGAGTAGCAGTAAACGGTCACGACATCCGCACGACGGCTGGCCCACTTGCACTGGACGCGCACGAAGCGGTTGCCGAGGTCGAAGGCCAGGTCGTACCGCACGGGCGCAATTGGCTTCAAGACACCGATGCCGACTCGCGCAGCAGCGTGGGCTACAGCCGTCTCGGCGACCGCGCCTTTCTGGTCGGACGTAAGCACCACACGAACGTTAGTTCGCGAGCCGGATGATCAGGAAGCGGCTGCCTCCAACTCGATTGCGGGGACGTCGCCCCAGAGATCCTCGAGGCGGTAGAACTGCCGTGTCTCGGGGGTGAAGACGTGCAGGACGACGTCGAGGTAGTCGGCGATGATCCACTCCGCCTCGGCCGTTCCGTCGACGGCGCGCGGGAGCAGCTTGCTCTCCTGCTTCAGCTGGCCGTGCACCTCGTCGTAGATCGCCTTCGTCTGGCGCGGGTTGCGGCCGGTCGCGAGGACGAAGAAGTCCGTGTAGACGCACACGGGCCTCATGTCGAGGATGACGACGTCTTCAGCCAGCTTCTCGTTGGCGAGAGCGGCGATCCGTCTTGCTTGGTCAAGGGTGCTCAGAGCACTCATTGTAGCCGTCAATACCCGGAAATCAGCGCCCGTCGGTAAAGATCGTGCGTGGCGAATACGGCGTTGCGGCCTCGGAAATACAGTGCTGCTGCCGTAGCTCCGCGACCCGGCCGCTTCTAGCCTCGATCTCCGGCAGCAACGACTGAAGGAGGCAGACGATGAAGCGGATGAAGAAGGCGGCGATCGCGGCAGCGGTGGCGCTTCCGGTGCTCGGGGGCATCGCCCTCGCCACGCCGGGCGTCAACGTGCTCTCGGCCACCGTGCACGCGCGCGGCGCGCACGAGGACCGTCTGGCCGTGTTCAGCGACTCGGTGCACCTGAAGCTGAAGAAGCAGGTCGACTTCGTGACGCAGCAGATCGTGATCGGGCCCGGCGGATCAACCGGCTGGCACGGTCATCCCGGGCCCGTGCTCGTGACGGTCAAGTCCGGCGAGCTGACGATCGTCTACGCGAACGACAAGAGCTGCAAGGGTCGGACGTACTCGGCCGGCCAGAGCTTCGTCGACCGCGGCGACGAGACCGCGCACACGGCGCTGAACAAGACCCCGGCGAACGTGGAGCTATGGGCCACGTACCTCGTGCCGGGTGAGCCCGGGACACCGTTCCGGATCGACGCGCCGGCGCCGGGCACCTGCGCGTTCTGACGAACGATGCGGGCGGGCGTGCCCACGGACGCGCCCGCCCGTCCTACACTCGAGGGGATGCGCATGAGGTCTCTGATCGAGCGCGACGACCAGCTCGCGCGGCTGGAGGGGCGGCTCGCCGAGGCCCAAGCCGGGCGCGGCGGGATCGTGCTCGTCGGCGGTGACGCGGGCGCCGGCAAAACCCGCCTCGTCCGGACGGCCCTCGAACGAGCCGGGATCCGGGCGCTGCGGTCGGAGGCGACGCAGGAGACGCGGGAGGCGTACGCACCAGTCGCCTCGCTCCTCCGCACCCATCTCCTCGACGCGGACGACCCGGCGGCCGCGGAGCTCGAACTCGTCCTCGGAGGCCGGCCGGGGCCGGCCTCCCACCCGTCGGTGCTCGTCGGCGAGATCTCCCGCTGGCTGACGGGCCTCGGCGACGCCGCACCCGTCGCGGTCTTCCTCGACGACCTCCAGTGGGCGGACAGCGCCACCGTGGAGCTGCTACCCCGACTGGCGGGCGATCTCGAGCTCGTGCCCGTGCTGCTCGTGGCGGCGTATCGAAGCGACGAGGTCATGCGCGGGCACCCGGTGCGGAAGCTTCGGGTCGCGCTGCGGCGCTCCGGTGTGCTCGACGAGATCGAGGTGCCGGCGCTCGGGCCGGAAGGGACCGCCGAGCTCACTGCGCAGCTGCTGGGAGCCGACGTTGCGCCGACCCTCGCTGCGGTCGTTCACGACCGCACGGAGGGCGTCCCGTTCTTCGTCGAGGAGCTCGCCGCGGCGCTGGCCGCGAAGGAGCTGCTCGCGGCCGGCCCCGAGGGAATCGAGCTCCGCCCCGGTCAAGAGGTTCCGCTTCCCGACACGGTGCGGGACGCTGTGCTCGTGCGGCTCGAGCAGCTGGACGCAGGAGCGCGGGCCGCCCTGGACGTCGCCGCCGTAGCCGGGCTTCGGTTCGAGCTCGACGTGCTCACGGAGCTCGGCGCTTCCGGCGAGATCGACGCCGCGGTCGCCGTCGGCCTGGTCGAGGAGCCGACGTCCGGGACCGGCGCCTTCCGGCACGCGCTGGTCCGGGACGCGGTCTACACGGGGATCCCCTGGGCCCGCCGGCGCGACCTGCACCGGCTCGTTGCGGACGCGCTCGAGCGGCGAGGCAGCGGCCCGCGGCTGATCGCAGAGCACCGGCTCGCGGCCGGAGAGCGAGAGGCTGCGCGCTTGGCGCTCGTAGCCGCGGCCGACGCCTCTTGCGGCGTCCACGCCTACCGCGACGCCGCCGGCGCGATCCGCGCGGCACTCGAGCTCTGGCCGGACGACGACCGCGACGGTCGGCTCGGCGCAGTCGACCGCCTCGCGCGCTGCGCCGAACGGGCGGGCGAACTTCGCGAGGCAGCTCGACTGTGGGAGGACCTCCTGACCGAGCTCGAACCCGGCTCGCTCGAGGCCGCGCGCGCGAAAGCGAGCCTCGCGCTCGCGCTCCGGCTGCTCGGCAACATCCAGCGCGCCGCTGCGCTGCGCCTGGAGGCGGCGGCCGCGCTCGAGGTGGCGGGTCTCTGGGCGGAGGCGTTCGAGCACCGGCTCTGGCTCGTCTGGGTCGACGACCCGGGACCGCTCGAAGGGCTGCTCGCTGCGCTCGCGGCGGCGGACGAGGCGGCGGAGCGGGCTGACCGGATCGACCTGAAGGCACGCGCGAGGAGCATCCGCGGCCAGATGCTCGCGCGCCGCGGGCAGTTCGACGAGGGATACGAGATCGCCCGCTCGGCGCTCGCTCTGGCGCACGAGAGCGGCAACGCCAAGGCGATCTACGACGCGTACTGGTACCTGGCGGCGATCGGGGTCACGCGCGGCGACTACGCGGGCGCGGAGGCGGCGCTCGAGGAGGCCACGGCGTTCTGCCGCTCGAACGGCCTGCGCTCCGACGAGGTGTTCTGCGTCGCTTGCCTCGCCAAGGTGCACGCGCGGCAGGGCGAGTGGGACCATGCGCTCGAGCTCGCGGAGAGCGTGCTCGCCTCTCCGGACGCGACGCCGTTCGCGCGCTGGGCCGCCCTCTGGACTGCCGGCTACGTCCTCGCCGCTCGCGGTCGCACCGCGGACGCGCGCCGGTGGCTCGTCGAGCTCGAGAGCACGAGCCGCCGGCTGCAGATCCCGGCCGGCCTTGCGGAGGCACTCGTCTCGCTCGCGCTCGCCGACGAGGTCGACGGCGTGCCCGACGCGGCCCGCGACCGCTACCTCGAGCTCCTGGAGCTCGGCCGGAGAGAGCTCACGAACGCGCACCACACCGCACCGACGATGCGAGCTGCGGTCGCGTACTTCGGCGAGCGAGGCGAGACCGCGCACGTCGCTGCCTGCACCGACCTGCTTTCCGAGGTCGCCGCGAGGTTCTCGAGCGGCGACATGCTCGCCGCACTCGCCTACGCCCTCGCCGAGACGGCCGCGCTGGCCGGCGAGTTCGAGGAGGCGGCGGCGCAATTCGTCCGGGCGCTCGAGCTGCTCCAGGAGCTCGGCTGGCCCTTCGAAGTCGCCCTCACCGAGCTGCGAGCTGGGCCGGTGTTCGTCGCCGCCGGCAACCGGGAGACGGGCATCGACCTGCTCGTGAGCGCGTACCGCTGCTTCCGGCGGCTGGGCGCGACTCCGCACGCGCGGCGCGCTGCGGCGACGCTCGAAGCGCTCGGTGAGCCGGTCGACCGGCGGTTGGGCCGGCGCGCCGCCGGCGAGCTGGAGCGCGGCGGGCTGACCAGGCGCGAGCTCGAGATCCTCCGTCACGTCGCGGTCGGGCGCACGAACGCCGAGATCGCGGCGGAGCTCGTGCTCAGCGAGCGCACGGTCGAGATGCACGTGCGCCACCTGCTCGCGAAGCTCGACTGCCGGTCGCGCACCGAAGCGACGGCCCGCGCGCACACGCTCGGCCTCGTCGCCGGCGCGACGTCACGCTGACGCGGAAGGCCTCACGTCAGCGGTAGAGGTCGTGGTCGGCGACGTAGGCAGCCACGGCGGGGACGACGAGCCCGTCGATCGGCTCGCCGCGCCGCACGCGCTCGCGGATCTCGGTCGACGAGACCGGATGCGGCTCGAGCTCGAAGATCTCGATCCGGTCCGAGCGCTCCTCGGGCTGCCAGCCGGGCCTGGTGGCGACGCCGAGGCGCGCCAGCTCGAGCACGCGCTCGGGGTCCTTCCAGGTCGGGAACGCCTCGAGCTGGTCGGCGCCGATCAGGAAGATCGGATCGTCGTAGGCAGCGGCCTCGAGTGCGTCAACGGTGTACTCGTGTCGCTCCAGCTCGACGGTCGCGTCAAGCCCGGCGAACGTAAGGCGCGCCATTGCCAGCCGATCCTCGGCAGGCGCCTCGGAGCGCTTGTGCGCGGCGTCCGCGACAACGGTGACGTGCAGCTCGTCGAGACCGAAGCGCTCGTGGGCGGTCTGCGCGAGCGCCAGATGGCCGACGTGCGGCGGATCGAATCTGCCGCCGAAGATGCCTACTGCCACTCGAGCACCTCGTCGCCGATCTCGACGTCCTGGCCCTTGCGGGCGCCGGCGGCCTTCAGCACGGCCTCCAGCTCCTCGCCCACGGGCGCCTCGCCGATGATCCGGAAGCCGCGGTCGGTGCGGTAGATCCGGTAGGTCCGGCGTGCCGGCGCCTGCGGTCGGTACTCGAGGAAGTCCGGCAAGTCCGGAGCGTCCTCCTCCTTCGGCTCCGGCGCCGCAGGGCAGAGCCGGAACAGCGCGAGCTTCAGGTCGTCGATGCCGGCTCCCGTGGCGCACGAGACGCGGAAGACGCCGACGATGCGCTCGTCCTCGATCGGGAAGTCGGGCGGCTCGGGCAGCAGGTCGATCTTGTTCAGCACGATCGCCTGCGGCCGCTCGTCGAGGCCGGCGCCGTAGAGCGCGAGCTCGCGGTCGATCGTGCGGAAGCGCTCCTCGACGTCCTCCTCGGAGCAATCGATCACGTGCAGGAGCAGCCGCGCGCGCTCGAGGTGGGCGAGGAACTCGTGGCCGAGCCCGATCCCCTCGCTGGCGCCCTCGATCAGACCCGGGATGTCCGCGACCGTGAGCTGCCCGCCGTCCGGGGACTCGACCGTGCCGAGCACTGGCGCGAGCGTCGTGAAGGGGTAGTCGGCGACCTTCGGCGTCGCGTTCGAGAGCCGGCGCAGCAGCGACGACTTGCCCGCGTTCGGCAGCCCGGCCATCGCCGCGTCGGCGAGCAGCTTCAGCCGCAGCTCGACCTCGGCCTCCTCGGCGGGCTCCGCCACCTCGGCGAAGCGCGGCGCCTGCCGGGTCGGCGTCGCGAAGCGCGCGTTGCCGCGGCCTCCGTTGCTCCCGCGGGCGAGGACGACGCGGGCGCCGGGACGGGCCAGGTCGGCGATCAGCTCGCCCTCGACGCCGAACGCCTGCGTCCCCACCGGGACGGCGATCTCGATCGTGGCGCCGTCGGCGCCGTGCTTGCGCGCACCGGTGCCGGGGTCGCCGCGGCCGGCCTTGAACTTCGTCTTCGCCCGGAACGCCGACAGGTCGCGGAGATCCTTGTTCGCGACGAGCACGACGTCGCCGCCGCGGCCGCCGTCGCCGCCGTCGGGACCACCTTTCGGCACGTGCTTCTCGCGCCGGAAGCTCAGGCCTCCGTCGCCGCCGCGGCCCGCCAGCACCTCGATGCGGGCGCGATCGTGAAACACCGGAAGTTAGTTCTGGTCGGTCTCGGCGGCGGACTCGGCCACCGAGATGAAGCGCTTCTCGCCGCTGGTGCGGAACTCGACCGTTCCCTCGCGCTTGGCGAAGATCGTGTCGTCGCGGCCGATGCCGACGCCGGGGCCGGGGCGGAACCGCGTGCCGCGCTGGCGGACGATGATCATCCCGGCCTTGACCTTCTGGCCGGCGAAGATCTTGACGCCGAGACGCTTCGCGTTCGAGTCGCGACCGTTCCGCGAGGAGCCGAGACCTTTCTTGTGTGCCATTAGCTTTGCTCCTTCTCTTCGAGCGCGGACTCCAGCGCGGCCAGCGCGCCCTTCCGCTTGCCGTGCGCCTGCTCGTACTCGAGCGCCGCCTCCAGCATCGGGCGAGTCCATCCCGTGGACTGCTCCTTGATCGCGGCGACGGTGAGCTCCTCGTAGCCGGTCGGCATGCCCTTCACGCGCTCCTCGGCAGGAGCCGCGGTCTCCTTGGGCGCCGTCTCGGCCTTCGGTGCTGCCTCGGCCTTCGGCTTCGCGGGCTCGGAGCGCTTCTTGCCGCCGATCGACTCGATCTCGATCTGCGAGAGGCTCGCGCGGAAGCCGGTGTGCTTCTTGTAGCCGTTCTTCGGCCGGTACTTGCCGATCCGGATCTTCTCGCCCTTCACGTCCGCAACGACGCGGGCGGTGACGGTGAAGTCCTTGGGCGAGATCTGGGTCTCCGAGCCGCCGCCGCCCACGAGCAGCACGGCCGGATTGAACGTCTTGCCCTCGCCATGGGCGAGCCGGTCCACGAGCAGTGTCTCGCCCTCACGGACGCGGTACTGCTTGCCGCCGACGGAGATGATCGCGTAAGTATTCATAAGCGCAGGAAACGCGGGCAATGTGCCCGCGAGCCGGGGAATAGTAGCGAACTTACGCGTCCAGGTCGTCGAGCCACTCGGACATCGGAACGTAATCGTCAGCCGCCGGCTCGGCTCCGTTTTCAGCCTGCGGCTCGGGGCGCGACTCTGTGGCCACGGGTACCGGCTCGCGGGTGGGCTCGTGCTCGGGCTCGGCGCCGTTCTCGCTCTCGATCACGGCCGCGCCGGCAGCCGCGCCTGCGACAGCGGGCTTCTTGCGGTTACGCCCGCCGCGGGAGCCGCGGCGTGTCTTCTTCTTCGCCGGCACGGGCTCGGCGCCATCGTCCTCGGCGCCGACTGCTGCGACGTCCTCGTCCGTCTCCACTGCTTCGGCCTCTTCGGCCGGCTCGACCATGCCCTCCTCGACAGCGGGCTTCGGCTTCGCGGAGCTGCGCTTGCGCGTCGGCTTCTTCTCGCCGCCGTCACCGAGCTCGAAGTCGGGGACGTGGATGCGCGGCGCTGCGGGTGAGGGCGCGTCGGCGTCTTCGCTCACCGTGTCGGTTGCGGCCTCGTCGACGGGCTCGTCGCCGTCTGCCTCCGCCGCGGTTGCCGTTGCTCCAGCGGGCTTCTTCTTGCGGTTGCGGCCACCGCGCGAACCGCGGCGGGTCTTCTTCTTCACGGGCGTCTCGCCGCCGGCGTCGGCCTCGAGGGTCTCTTCGGGCTCGTCCTCGGGCTCGTCGTCGGGTTGGACGTCGGCGGCCTGGGCGTCAGCGACTTCCAGCTCGACCTGGCCGGCTTCGATGTCCTCGTCCTCCGGCTCCTCGACTTCCGGCTCTTCGGCCTCACCGACGTCGGTGTCGGCGACGATCTCGTGCTCGCCGGTCTTCTTGGCGCGGCTCGGCGCACGGGTCGGCTTCTCGGCCTCGCTCTCGAACGTGATCGGCTCGTCGGGCTTCTCGGCGCCGGCGAGCAGCGACGCGTACGCGGTGCCCTCCAGGACGCGGTCGATGCGAACCTTCGCCTTCTTGCCGACGAGCTTCGCGGCGGAGCCGACGACGACGTCGATGCCGTCGACCTTCCCGACCGCGGACGCGGCGTCGTGCTTGTCGAGCTCGACGAGCTTGACCTCCACGTCGGATCCCTCCGCGAGCGGCGACTCCGGCTGGAGGTCGACGAGCTTGCCCTCGGCGAGCACCGCCGCATGATCCGAGTGGACGCCTTCCTTGGGCACGAGGAAGAAGCGCTTCTTCGACGCCTCCTCGATCTCGGCCAGACGGGAGCCACCCGGCCCGATCAGCAGCGAGGCGACCCTCGGGCTCACCTCGACGCGGAACGCCTGGGCCCGGGAGCCCGCGGCGAGCACACGCAGCCGCCGCTCCACCTCGAGGGCGGCGGACGCCTCCGAGAGGACGATCCCGTCGCCTGCGCAGGTGGGGCACTTCTTGGTCAGGATCTCGCGCGGCCCGTCGGTGACGTTCTGGCGCGTCATCTCGACGAGGCCGAGCGGCGAGATCTCGACGACGTACGTCTTGGTCCGGTCGCGCTCGAGCTCGTTGCGCAGAGCCTCCTCGACCGTGGCGCGGTTCTTCGGGTTCGCCATGTCGATGAAGTCGATGACGATGATGCCGCCGATGTCGCGCAGGCGCAGCTGGCGCACGACCTCCTTGACGGCCTCGAGGTTGTTCTTCGTGATCGTGTCCTCGAGCCGGCCGGTCGAGTTCTTCGAGCGCGAGCCGACGAAGCGGCCGGTGTTCACGTCGACGACGGTGAACGCCTCCGCGTAGTCGAAGATCAGATAGCCGCCCGACGGAAGGTCGACGCGGCGGTTCAGGGTCGAGCGGATCTCGGCGTCGACGCCGGTGCCCTCGAAGAGCGGCGTCTTCTCCTTGTAGCGGTGGACGCGCTCGAGCATGTGCGGCGAGGTCTTCTTCAGGTAGCCGACGATGCGCTTGTACGTGCGCTCGTGGTCGATCTGGGCGCTCTCGAAGTCGCCGGCGAAGAGGTCGCGGACGATCCGGAGCGGCAGCTCGGCCTCCTGGTAGACGAGCGACGGCGCCTTGGCGTTCTTCGCCTTCGCCTGGATCGTCTTCCAGAGCCGCTGCAGGAAGACGAGGTCGCGCTCGATGTCCTCGGCCGACGCGCCCTCGGCGGCGGTGCGGACGATGATCCCGCCTTCCTTCGCGTCGAGGCCCTTGATGATCTCCTTCAGGCGTGCGCGCTCGGCGTCGTCGAGCCGGCGCGAGACGCCGAGCCCTTCGCCCTGCGGGACGAAGACGAGGAAGCGGCCCGGGAGCGAGATCTCGGTCGTGAGCCGTGCCCCCTTCGTCTTCATCGGGTCCTTGACCGCCTGGACCATGATCTGCTGGCCGCGGGCGATCAGGTCGGTGATCTTCTTGCCGTGGTGCCGCTTGCCCTCGAGCTCCGGCACGACGATCTCGTCGACGTAGAGGAAACCGTTCTTCTCGAGGCCGATCTCGACGAACGCGGCCTCCATGCCGGGGAGGACGTTGTCGACGGTGCCGAGATAGATGTTGCCGGCGATCGAGCGGCGCTCAGGCCGCTCGAGGTAGACCTCGGCGACACGGTCGTCCTCGAGGATGGCGACGCGCTGCTCGCCGACGTCGACGGAGATCAGCAGCTCGCGCTTGGCCTTCGGCAGCGGCGCCCGCTTCTGCGGCACGCGGCGGCGTTGGCCCTGCTGGTTGGCGCGGCGCTCCTGCCGCTGGCTGCGCTGCGCTTCCTGGCGCTGGCTGCCCTGGCTGCGCTGGCCGCCCTCGGCGGCCGGGCGCGAGCGTTCGCGCCGGGCGGGCTGGTCGGGCTTCGATTCGGCCCTCGAATGGGTATCGGTCTCGCCCTCGGCGCCTGCAACGGCGCCGGGCTTCTTGCGCCCGCGCCCGCCACGATTGCCGCGGCGGCGCTTTCTGGCGGGATCTGTTGCCGCGTCGGCCCCTGCAAGATCTGCAGAGCCCTCGGCGGAGGGGAGCTCAGCCTGTGGCTGTTCTGCTGGAGCGGGCGCCTGCGGGGCCGCCTGCTCGGTCGTTTCCTTGCGCTTCCTTCTGAACCAGGGTGACAAATGCTTCTCCTAGAGTGAGCGCGCGCAAAGACACGGCCGCGGGTGCGGCCGGTCGCGCGCTGCGGGTTATGGTCAAAGACGTAGGCATGGCCTGACAACAGGCTAGCAGCAGGGTCAGACCGCCACGGGCTGGCGGCTTACGCCGCGGCTGGGCGAAGCCGCGCGCGGCGGGTGCGGACACCGCGCAACCGCTGAGAGAGGCGGGCCCAGGCCCACGGCTCGACCTCGGCGTAGCGGCTCTTGCTCTGCGCCCGCGTTGCCTCGAGGTACTCGAACCAGGCGTCGGCTTCCTCGATCTGAAGCAATTCCTCGGCGTGCTCGAAACCTGCCATCCCGCCTCCCTCCAGGTCGTTTCCGAAACCTTAGGTCCCGGGGCGGACAGCATCGGCTTACGAACCCGGTTTCGCCTCCGCGGCCGACTCCGCAACGGTGTGGAAGTAGCGGTGGGCCGCCTCGCCGAGCGCGCGCGTGCCGGCATAGGCGATGCCCGCCCTTGACGAGCCAGCCGGCGACCGGCACGGCGCCCAGCACCTGCCGCGCGAGCGCCCGGAACCCGAAGCCGGCGCCGATCGTCGCGAGCACCTCGGGCACACGGCTCTGATCGACCTCCACCCCGTGCGCAGCAGCGAGCCGGAGCACGAGGCGGATCTGGTTCAGGGTCAGCACGGCGAAGTCGGCACCAGGCATGAAGACCGCGACGCCGATGATCCCGTTCTGCCTCGAGAACCGCTTCGATCAAGCCCTCCGAGACGGGCTCCCGCAGCACGGGCAGGCGTGCGGCCAGCGAGGTGCCGTTCTCCCCGAGCCGGGCCGCCACGGCGGCGGCGATCTCCTCGACGGGGAAGCCCTCCCCCGGCCTGCACATGACGACGTCGGTCGCGAGCACGTAGGGAATGTCGAAGACCTCGGTGCCCGTCTGGACAGCGAGGACCGGAACCTTCGCGCGCTTCGCCGCGCGCAGCTCGCGCTCGTCCTCCTCGGTCGGCGCGCCGCCGAGCACGCGCACGAGCACGGCCGCGTCCTCGATCCGCCCGCCGGAGCGAACCGCGCCCGGCGCGCCGCCGCGCGCGAGCTCCTTCTCGAGCTGCGAGGCAAGCGCGCCGCTCACGTGGATCGGCCGCGTGTCCTCGGCGGCAGCCCGCAGCTCCCGCAGGAGCGCGACCACGACCGAGGGTGTCAGCTTCTTCGCCATCAGCGGGCGCGCCTTCGGCCGACGTTGCCCCGCGCGTGGATCGCCTGGAGGACGCCGATCGCGACGAGGTTCGCGACCATCGACGAGCCGCCCACCGTCACGAACGGCAACGGGATCCCCGTCACCGGGGCGATTCCCATCGTCATGCCGACGTTGATGAACACCTGGAAGAGAAACGCGACGACGATCCCGCCGGCGGCGATCGCCCCGAAGGCGTCACGCGCGACCGTGATCACGCGCAGCCCGCGCCAGACGACGAGCAGGTAGAGACCGAGCAGGAGCGCAGCCCCGAAGAAGCCGCGCTGCTCGGCGAGCGACGCGAAGACGAAGTCGGTCGCGTGCTCGGGCAAGTAGTCGAGCCGCGTCTGCGTGGCGGCATCGACGCCGCGCCCGTCGAGGCCGCCGGAGCCGACGGCCGTGATCGACTGGTTCAGGTTGTAGTTCACGCCCTCGAGGTCGCGGTCACGGTCGGCGAACGCTGTCAGCCTGTCGACCTGGTACGGCTTCAGCACCTCGATGCCGGCCGAGGGCAGGAACCAGACGACGCTCGCGAAGACGAGCGCGGCCAGCGTGACGAGGGCGGCGAGATGCGTCCAGCGAACGCCGGCCACGAATAGCCCCGCAGTCAGGGCGGCCATGTAGACGAGCGAGGTGCCGAGGTCGGGCTGCATGAACACGAGCAGGACGGGCACCGCCGCGAGCGCGATCGTCTGCAGGACGACCCTCGGGTCGCCCAGCCTGCGCGCCCGGTCGGCCAGGAAGCCGGCGAGGGCGAGCACGAAGAGGAGCTTGCCGAACTCGGACGGCTGGAATTGGAAGGGGCCGATCTCGATCCAGCGCTTCGACCCGCGCGTCGTGTCGGCGAGCGGGAAGACGAGCAGCATCAGCACGAGCGTGATCGCGTAGATCCCCTTCTGAGCGCGGCGGTAGCGATCGGGATCGATCGTGAGCGCGAGCACGAAGCCCGCAAACCCGAGGCCTGCGGCGATCGCCTGCCGCACGACGTAATAGCTCTCGTCGCCCTCCACGTCGAAGCGCGTGATTCCTGCGACCGCCCAGAGCCCGTAGGCGACGAGTGCCGCGACCGCGATCAGCAGGAGCCAGTCGAGCCGGCGGACGAAGCCGACGACGTCGACGTGCTCGCGAGCCGCCCGTGAGCCGGAGGAGGCGTAATCAATCACTCGCGACCACCGCCTGCACCCCGGGCCTCCTCCTGGAACCAGTGCTCGAACACCTCGAGCGCGGCGGGTGCGGCCGCGGTGCCGCCGTGACCGCCGTTCTCGATCACGGCGCACACGACGAGGGGCGCCCGCTTGGTGCCGTTGCTCGTCACGTGCACGTTGCCGTCGAACGGCCCCCAGCCGCACCACCACGACTGGTTCTCGAGATGCCCGAGCGGATAGCCGGGCAGGTTGACGATCTTCTCCGCCGTGCCGGTCTTGCCCGCGATCGGGACGGGGAAGCTGCCGAAGACGCCGGAGGAGGTGCCCTCGGCGTCGTGGGTCGCCTGGAAGAGGCCGTCGCGAACGTACGTGAGCGCTTCGCGGTCGACGTCGATCGCCACCGGCGGCCGCGGCGGGAACGTCTTCAGCGACACCGGCGGCGAGCCGTCGTTCCCCGGCTGCTCGACCGAGGCGACGACGTAGGGCGTCACGAGGTGGCCGCCGTTCGCGAGCGCAGCGTAGAAGCGGGCCATCTGCAGCGGCGTCACGTTCATGTCCTTCTGGCCGATCGCGAGCTGGATCAGGTCGCCCGGGTTCCAGGCCTTGTCCCATGCCGTCTTGCCGATCCGCTTCCGCCAGGCGGGCGTCGGCAGCAGGCCGCTGCGCCTCGCCCCCGATGTCGAGGCCGGCCGTCTGGCCGAAGCCGAACTTCTTCGCCCAGTCCTGCATCTTCGTCCAGTACGCGACGCTCGTGCTCGCCGCGCTCGTAGTACCGGTTGCCGACGTCGTAGAAGTAGGTGTCGCACGACTGCGCGAGCGCCGTCGTCAGCGACATCGGGGTATTCGTGAACGGGTTCCAGTTGTCGAAGCGGAACTTGTCCAGGCCGTACTCGGCGTACGGCGTGCACTGGATGTACTCGTGCGGCGAGAGCAGGCCGTCGGAGATCGCTGCCAGCGCGGTCAGCGGCTTGAACGTCGACCCGGGCGGATACGCGACGGCGGTCGACCCGGTTCAGCCCCGGGAAGTTCCGCTTCTTCGCGACGTCGTCGTTGGTCAGCGGCTCGAGCTTCTTCGGATCGACGCGGCCGACGTACACGGAAGGCTTGTAGGTCGGGTTGGAGGCCATCGCGAGCACGGCCCCGTCGCGCGGGTCGAGCGCGATGATCGCGCCGCCGTTCGCGTTGAAGGAGTCGTTGTTGCGAGCCGCCGTGATTCCGTCGCGCAGCGCCCGTTCGGCCGCGCGCTGGAGCCCGACGTCGAGGGTCAGCCGCACGTTGTTGCCGGGCTGTGCCGGCCGGCGCTCGGTCGGCCGGCCCTCGCCCTGCGGAACGCCGAGCGAGTCGACCCGGAGCTGCGCGGCTCCCGCCTTGCCGCGGAGGTACGTGTCGAACGCCGCCTCGACCCCGGTCTTGCCGATCTTCTCGCCGCCGCGGTAGCCGTCGTCCTCGAGTCGGGCGAGCTCCTCCTTTGAGATCTCGCCCGACGTACCCGAGCACCTGCGCCGCCAGCGCCCGGTTCTCGTAGTTGCGCAGGTAGGTGTTCCCGACCGAGACGCCCGGGAACTCGTGCGGCCGCTCGAGCAGGGTCGCCACCTGGTCCTCGTGCACGGCCGTCTTGACGAGGATCGGCGTCAGCGGGTCGTCCTTGCCCGCCTCGAGCGCTTTCGTCAGCCGCGGCAGCGGCACGCGCAGCACCTTCGAGAGCCGCCGCAGCATCGCGTAACGGCCCTCCTCGGGCAGGTCGGCGGTCCAGATCTGCACCGCCGTGCCCGGCACGTTGGAGACGATCGTGTTGCCGGCGCGGTCGAGAATCGAGCCGCGCGGCGCCTCGAGGGGAACGGTGCGCAGCTGGTTGTTCTGCGCCGCGTTCAGGTATCGGTCGCCGGAGAGCACCTGAAGCGCCCAGAGGCGCAGGAAGAGCACGGCGAAGATGACGAGTGCGAGCGCGGCGAGCACGCCGACGCGGACCGCGAGCTGCGGCGTGAACCGGTACGGCTCAGCCACCCGCGGATCGGGCGGCAGGAAGGCCCGCGACGAGGAGCGGCGCTGGGAGTACGGGCTAGCCAAGGAGCCGCACCTCGGTGACGCGGTCGGAGATCGTCGGCTTGCGCAGCAGGACCCGGCTCAAGGCCCAGACCGGCGCGCCGAGGAGCAGGTTCAGCGCCACACCCGGCAGGAGCGCCTCGAAGAGCGCCCGCCGCGCCGAGACGTCCTCGCCGAGCAGCACGTGGAGGCCGAGGCCTGCAACGGCGATCGCGATCGTGAAGACGAGCACCGCGACGAAAGGCGCATGCGCTCGGTCGCGCCCGGTGGTCTCGCCGTAGCGGCCCGTCCAGTAGCCGGCCAGGGCGTACAGCAGCGCCGAGACGCCGAGCGTGTCGAGCGTCATCACGTCGATCAGGAGGCCGCCGAAGAAGCCCGCGCAGGCTCCGACGACCGCGCCGCGCAGCAGCGCGATCGCGAGCAGCGAGAGCAGCAGGACGTCCGCGGTCCCGCCGAAGACGTCGACCGATGCGACCAGCGTCACCTGCAGGAGCGCGGCGACGAAGATGAAGACGGCGACGGCGACGTTGTCGTTCACGGCTACGGAAGCTCCGGGGACGTCTTCTTGGACACGAGCACGATCACGGAGTCGAGCGAGGAGAAGTCGACGTCCGACATGAGCAGCACCTGCTGGTAGAGGTCGGTGCTGGCCCCGCCGACGGATGTGACGCGACCGATCGAGATTCCCTTCGGATAGAGCGAGGCGAGCTGCCCGACGCGCCAGCCGGCGGTGACGATCTCGTCCCCGACCTTGACGACGTCCTTCTTGGAGACCCGTCCGAGCACGAGCGAGTCGCCGGACGGGCCGTGCTGGACGATGCCCGCCGCCCGCGTGCGCAGGTCCAGGGCGGAGACGGCGCTCGACTCGTCGGTCAGCAGTCGGACCCGGGCCGCGCCGCTGGTCACCCTGGTCACGATCCCGACCAGTCCGTCGGCGGTGACAACCGGCGCTTCCGGCTGGACCCCGTCGGTCGGACCCGGCGGCGACGACGATCGTCTGGTCGAACGAGCCCGACGGCTGTGAGATCACCTCGGCCGTGACGCCGTTGTAGTCCTTGGGGAACGCGGCTGAGCGCTTGTACCGGAGCAGCGACTCCAGGACGACGTTCCGCTGCAGCGCCGACTCGGCGTGGATCACCTGCTGCTCCAGCTGCTCGTTCTCGGCCTTCAGCCGCTCGTTCTCGGCGCGTGCGTTGAACAGGTCCTTCGTCCAGCCGTACGCGTCGCGGAACGGCCGCGCCACCCGTTCGACGGCGACCTCCAGCGGCTGCAGCGCGCTCGCGACGGCCGCCTGCGCGTCGTGCAGCGGTCCGTCGGACTGCTCGCGGAAGGACACCGTGATCAGGGCAAGCGAGAGCAGGACCAGCAACCCCAGCACGATGCGGCGCCGGAAGGCGCTGCTGGTGCGAGAGATGTGCGATCGTGAGGCGGAGCGCCGGACGGGAAGGCCCAGCACCGCCGATCTTGCGCTGCGGTTGCGTGGCAAGCGGTCCAGTCTAGCCACCTCACCGGCACGCGTTCGCCGCCGGAAGGGTCAGGAGACTAGTAGCGGCGGCCGTTCCGGCGGGGACGGGCGCGGGCGCTGCGGTGGATCGCCTCGAACTCCTCGAGGCTGCGGCCCGAGCCGACCGCGACGCACGTCAGCGGGCTCTCGGCCAGATGGACGGGCATCTGCGTCTCGTGGCGGAGCCGCTCGTCGAGCCCGTTCAGGAGAGCGCCGCCGCCGGCGAGCACGATCCCGCGGTCCATGATGTCGGCCGCGAGCTCCGGCGGCGTCTTGTCGAGCGTCGAGCGGATCGCGTCGATGATCTGCACCACCGGCTCCTCGAGCGCGCGCCGGACCTCCTCGGAGGAGAGGATCACGGTCTTCGGCAGGCCGGTGAGCATGTCGCGGCCCCGCACCTCCGCCTGCACCTCCTCGCGCATCCGGTAGGCCGAGCCGACCTCGAGCTTGATCTCCTCGGCGGTCTGCTGGCCGATCAGGAGCTTGTACTCCTTCTTGATGTGGTTGACGATCGCGTCGTCCATCTCGTCGCCGCCGACACGCAGGCTCTGCGAGACGACGATGCCGCCGAGCGAGATCACGGCGACCTCGGTCGTGCCGCCGCCGATGTCGACGATCATGTTCCCGGTCGGCTCGGCGACCGGAAGCCCGGCGCCGATCGCGGCCGCCATCGGCTCCTCGATCAGGTACGCCTGGCGCGCGCCGGCGGAGAGCGTCGCCTCCTCGACGGCGCGCTTCTCGACGCCCGTCACGCCCGACGGGACGCAGACGACGACGCGCGGATGCGCAAAGCGGTGCTGATGGACCTTCTGGATGAAATGGCGGAGCATCTGCTCGGTGACGTCGAAGTCGGCGATGACGCCGTCCTTGAGCGGCCGGATCGCCGCGATCGTGCCCGGGGTGCGACCGAGCATCCGCTTCGCCTCGACGCCGACCGCGTGCACCTCGCCGGTGCGCTGGTCGATTGCGACGACGGACGGCTCCGAGAGGACGATGCCGCGCCCACGCACGTAGACGAGCGTGTTGGCGGTGCCGAGGTCCACGGCCATGTCGCGGCCGCCGAAGCCAGTAAGGGATCGAAAGAAGGCCATACGGAGTCACCGAGTCTAGCCGTGCGAGACTCAAGGGGTGATCTCGCGTGCCGTTCTCGTGACCGGCTGCTCGTCGGGGATCGGCCGCGCCACGGCGGAGCGGCTGGCCCGCAGTGGCTGGACCGTCTACGCGAGCGCGCGCCGGCTCGAGTCGATCGCGCCCCTCGAGGAGGCCGGGTGCCGGCTGCTCCAGCTCGACGTCACCGACGAGGGCTCGATGCGGGCGGCCATCGAAGAGGTCGAGCGAGCCGAGCGTGCGGTCGGCGTGCTCGTGAACAACGCCGGCTACAGCCAGAGCGGCGCCGTCGAGACGATCTCGCTCGACGAGGCCAGGCGGCAGTTCGAGACGAACGTCTTCGGGCTCGCCCGGCTGACCCAGCTCGTCCTGCCCGGCATGCGGCGGCAGGGCTGGGGGCGCGTCGTCAACGTCAGCTCGATGGGCGGCCGGCTGACGTTCCCGGGCGGTGGCTGGTACCACGCCTCCAAGCACGCCGTCGAGGCATTGAGCGACGCGCTGCGCTTCGAGGTGCAGGGCTTCGGGATCGACGTGGTCGTGATCGAGCCGGGCTTGATCCGGACCGGCTTCGCCGAGGCGGCAGTGGGGACGATCGAGCAGGACGACGGCTCGTACACGCGCTTCAACGCGGCCGTCGGTGCCGCGACGGCCGGCGTCTACGAGAACAGCATCGCGCGGAGGCTCGGCGGCGGCCCGGAGACCGTGGCCAGGACGATCGAGAAGGCCCTCACGGCGAAGCGCCCGCGCACTCGCTACCGCGTGACCGGATCGGCGCGGCTCTTCCTGACGCTGCGGCGGCTCCTGCCCGATCGCGCCTGGGACGGGCTCGTCGCACGGACGTTCCCGCGACCGCGACCCTGATTCATCGCGCCGCCCGATTGTCACAGCGCACGATTGGGAACTACCTGCTCGTGGCCGCGAACCAGCGCGCAACGACGATCGAGATCGGGCTCGTGGTGACCGGGCCGGAGGGCGCACGCCGCGACCTGCGCGTCGTCGCGGAAGGCGACGCGCCCGCGCGGAGCTCTTCGCGGCGCTCGCCGCCGAGGTCGGCGCGCCCACCACCGCGGCTACCCGTCATGGCGACGAGTTGCCGCGGGACGCGCCCGTGTCGGAGCTCGCTCTGCGCCACGGCGACGAGATCAGGCTGGACGACGCGGAGCCCGCTGGGCCCCGCGGGACGGCCGAGCTCGTCGTCCTCGGCGGGCTCGACTCGGGTCGCAGGATCCCGCTGGAAAGCGGCACGCACCGCATCGGCAGGAGCGCGGAGCTCGCATTCGACGACCCGGCGCTCTCGGGCGAGCACCTCGTGCTGACGATCGCCGAGGACGGCTCGGCAACCGTCGCCGACGCCGGCTCGCGCAACGGCACCCTCGTCGAGGGCGTGTCGCTCGCCGAAGGGGAGGAACGCGAGCTGCGGACGGGTGAGGTCGTTCAGGTGGGCCGGACCCTGCTCGGGGTGACAGCGCCCGACGGAGCTGCGCCCGAGGACGGCAGTCACACGTCGGAGCGCACACGCTTCAACCGCCAACCCCGCGTCCAGCGGCCGCTCGAGGAGGCGGTGCGACCGTTCGCGGCGCCGCCCACCGATCCTCAGCGCTCACGGCTCCCGCTCGGTGCGTCGCTGATCCCGCTCGCGCTCGGCGTTGCGCTCTACCTCTGGACGAAGCTCCCCACGATGCTGCTCTTCTCGCTCCTCTCGCCCGTGATGGCCGTCTCCACCTACGTCGAGGACCGCCGCAGCGGACGGAAGGGGTTCGAGCGGGCGCGGCGGAGCTACCGCGCGCAGCTCGGCGCGCTGGCCGAGGAGCTCGGAGTCGAGCGGCGGGAGGAGGCTGCTCGCCGCCGCGCAGCGTTCCCGGCGGCCGCGGAGCTGATCGGGCGTGCCCGGCGGCTCGAGCCGAATCTCTGGGAACGCCGCCTCGACGACTCCGACTTCCTCGAGCTCCGGGTCGGAAGCGCCGAGCGGCCGTCGCTGCTTCGGGTCCGGCTCGACCCCGGCGGCAGCGAAGAGCTGCGGCGCGAGGTCGACGAGCTCGCCGGCTGGTACGCGAGCGTGCCGGCCGTGCCGGTGACGGTGGAGGCGGCAGAGGTCGGTGTCGTCGGACTCTGCGGCCCGCGTGAGCGTGTCGACTCCCTGGCCCGCTGGCTCGTCGCGCAGGCAGCTGCCCTTCACTCACCTCGCGATCTCGCGATCTCCGCGGTGATCGACCCGGGGCGCGCCGACGGCTGGGACTGGCTCAAGTGGCTGCCACATGTCTCGCCCGCGGGCGACGGGCGGCTCGCCGCCGACGCCGACGGCGTGCGGTCGGTGCTCGAGGAGATCGCCGGCATCGTCTCGGGACGACGACTGGAGGCGGAGTCGTCCTTCGGACCGGTGAGCAGGCGCGGACGACCACACGTGCTGCTCGTGCTGGACGAGGCCGTCGCGCCCGAGCGCGCTCTCGTCGCCCAGGTCCTCGCCGGCGCCGGCGAGCACGGCATCTCCGTCCTCTGGCTCGGCCGCGAGCGCCGCCACCTGCCCGGCGAGACCGGCGCGATCGTCGAGCTCGCGCCGGAGTCCGCGAGGCTGACGCTGGTCGACGCCCGCGACGGCGCCGAGACGGACGACGTGACCGCGGACGGCCTCTCCGCCGAGCGGGCGCGCGAGCTCGCTCTGGCGCTCGCGCCGGTGGAGGACGACGAGGCGGGCGTCGGCGGCGGAGCAGTCCCGAGCTCCGTCACCCTGCTCGAGCTTCTCGGTGAGGGCGAGATCGATGCGGACCGCGTCGCAGCACGCTGGCGTGCGCGTAGCTCCGGCCTCGGTGCGATTGTCGGGGCGGCCGCGAACGGGCCGTTCTCGATCGACCTGCGCGCAGACGGACCGCACGGGCTCGTGGCGGGCATGACCGGATCCGGCAAGAGCGAGCTGCTCCAGACGCTGATCGCGTCGCTCGCGATCTCACACCCGCCCGACCGGCTCGCGCTCCTGCTCGTCGACTACAAGGGCGGCGCGGCCTTCAAGGACTGCGTCGACCTGCCCCACACCGTCGGCCTCGTGACCGACCTCGACGCGCATCTGACCCAGCGCGCCCTGGCCTCGCTGAACGCGGAGCTCCAGCGTCGCGAACGCGTCCTGCGAGACGCCGGGGCCAAGGATCTCGCAGACCTCGAGACGCGCAATCCCGCGACCGCGCCGCCCAGCCTGCTGATCTGCATCGACGAGTTCGCGACCCTGGCCCGAGAGGTGCCGGACTTCGTCGACGGAATCGTCGACGTCGCCCAGCGCGGACGAAGCCTCGGCGTCCACCTGCTGCTGGCAACCCAGCGTCCGGGCGGCGTCGTCAGCGAGAACATCCGCGCGAACACGAACCTGCGGATCGCGCTCCGCGTCAACGAGTCGGCCGAGTCGACGGACGTGATCGGAGTCCCGGACGCAGCCCGGATCTCCCGCGCACGCCCGGGCCGCGCCTACGCCCGCACCGGGCACGGGGAGCTGACGGAGGTGCAGGCGGGGTACATCGGCAGGCCGGTCGACGAAGAGGCCGGCAGCGGCCCTGCGATCCTGGTCGAGCCGTTCACCCTCGGCGAGACCTCCGCCGAGCGGAACCGGTCAGCCGAGGCCGAGGCGGGTCGGACCGAGTTGACCCTGATCGTGGCCGCAGCCGCCGAGGCGGCACGGCGCCTCGGGATCGCGTCGCCGGCCTCGCCGTGGCTCGACCCCCTTCCAGCGGTGCTCGAGCCCGAGGACACCGAGTCCGGCCTCGGCACGATCGACGAGCCCCAGCGGCAGCTGCAGCGCCCGCTCGAGCTCGACCTGGACGCCGACGGCAGCGTCCTGGTCTACGGCGCGAGCGGCTCCGGCAAGACGGCGTTCCTACGCACCCTCGTGCTCGCGCTCGCCGAGCGGCTGCCGCCGGACGAGCTGCACGTCTACGGCCTCGACTTCGCCTCGCGCGGGCTGATGGCGCTCGACGGCCTGCCGCACGTCGGCTCGATCGTCGGCGGCGAGGACGAGGAGCGGACGGAGCGGCTCTTCTCGTATCTCCGCAAGACCCTCGAGCGCCGGAAACAGCTGCTCGCGCGTGCCGGCGTCTTCTCGCTCTCCGACTACGTGAAGCTTGCGGACGCGGAGCCGCTGCCGCGGATCCTGGTCCTCCTCGACGGGTACGCGGCGTTCGCCTCCACGTTCGAGCGCGTCAATCTCGGCGCGCTCGTCGATGCACTCCCACGACTCGTGGGCGACGGCCGTCCGCTCGGCCTGCACTTCGCGATCACGGCCGACCGGCGCGGCGCGGTGCCGAACGCGCTCGCCGGCATCGTCCCGGCGAAGCTCGTCCTCCGCATGGCCGACGAGGACGAGTTCGCAGCTCTCGGCGTTCCGCTCAAGTCGGTCCGGGGCGTTCATCTCCCGCCGGGGCGCGGGTTCCTCCCCAACGGCGTCGAGTTCCAGATCGCCCGGGACGGCGACGTCGGGGCTCGCGTCGAGACGCTCGCAGGGCACCATCGAGCGAGCGGAGCCGTGCCGCCGATCGAGCCGCTCCCGACGCAGGTCGAGCGCGCTGAGCTCGACGCGGCCCCGGCGCGGTGGAGCGCAGCCCTCGGGCTCGGGGACGCCGATCTCGAGCCGATCGTGCTCGACCTCGCCGACCGCCACTTCCTCGTCACCGGCCCCTACCGCGGCGGCCGGTCGACCGCCCTCGCAACGATCGTCCTGGCCCTACGAGAGTCGACGCCCGAGCTGGAGCTGCACCTGCTGGCGCCGCGCCGAACGCCGCTGACCGATCTGGAGGGCTGGGCCTCGGTCTCCGAGGGGCCGGCAGCGTGCGACGACGCCGCTCTCCGGCTGCAGGCGCTCGCCGAGCAGACACCGGAGCGGCCGATCCTCGTCGTGATCGACGATGCCGAGGAGCTGGCCGAGACGCTCGGGGCAGCTCCGCTCGAGACGGTGGTGCGCCGCGGCCGGGACGTCCCGGTCCGCGTGCTCGCCGCCGCCGAGCGGCAAGCGGCCCAGCGCGCCTTCTCCGGCTGGCTTCGAGAGCTGCGCAAGGAGGAGCACGGCCTCCTCCTCGCGCCCGACCTCGACGTGGATGGAGACATCCTGGGCACGCGGCTGCCGCGCCGCTCGAGCCCGGTCTTCCCGCCCGGCCGCGGCTACCTCGTCGAGCGCGGCTCGGTCGGGCTCGTCCAGGTCGCCAGCTAGCCGGCTAGCAGTCGGGCCAGCCGTCCTCCCGGACCTGCTCCTGGGCCGCCAGCATGTCACGCTGAACCTCGCCCCGGATGTAGCCGCCACTCGTGACCCACTCGTCGAACCGAGCCCGCGTCAGGCCCGAGATGTCCTCGTAGAGCAGCATGTTCCCGTCCTCGTCGAAAAGGCTCTCGTCACCGGGGAAGGAAGCGTCCACCTCGGCCTGCGTGCCGATCCTGCCCTCCTCGTAGGCGGCCGCGACGACCGCCGCGCGGGCTGCGTTCTCGGTCTCGGCCTTGCACTGGGTGCTCGGCTCTCCGTCTCCGCCGCCGCACCCTCCCGAGCCGAGCAACACGAGCGCCGCCGCGAGCGCGCTCAGCGGCGGCCTCACGGATCGGCCTTGCTCACCGGCTCGCTTCCTGGAGTGCCTCGTGCACGATCCTGTTCACCTCGGGGTCGCTGGCCATCCACTCCTCGAACCTCGCGCGAGGAATCCCTTCGAGCGAGTTGTAACCGATCAGGCGGCCGTCCTCGACGAGATCGAGATACTCCGCACGGCTCAGGTCGATGTGGCCGTTCTCGGCGTATCCCTGGACGATCGACGCCGCAAGACCGTTCTCGATCAGCGCATGCGCCCGGTTGTTGTCGCGGACGAGCTCCTCCTCGGAGGGCCCGAGGCCCGACGTGGCCGCGTCGATGGCATGGTCGATGCCGATTCCCGACGGCCGGGTGAACGCGGACGAGGGAGGCCACGTCGTTGATGAAGCCGACGACCATCTTCTGCTGCGCCTCGGCATCCTTGAAGTCGTCGAGCCGGTTGACGTCTCCTGCCTCCATGAGCAGGTCGTTGAACGCCCCGGCGCTCGCCGCCCAGGTGTAGTCGCCACTCATGGCCGGCGCATCCTTCGTGCCGGCGAGGATCGTGTCGGCCTGGTAGCGCGAGGCGCTCTCGAGGAGCTCCCGTCCGGCCTCCTCGCGGCTCGTGATCTCCGAAAGGAGATCCACGACCTCCTGGCGCGAGAGGTGGATCCGGTGATCTTTCGCCGGGTCGAGGAAGCCCGCGCCGCCGCCGTCGGCGTCCGACGGCTGGTTTGCCAGCGCGCTGATGTGCAGCGCGTCCACGTGATGGTCGGCGAGGTCGCGCGCGAGCGAGTCCGTGACGCCGTCGAGGCTGTTCTCCCCGTTGAGGACGCGGTCGACGACGTCGAGCGTCAGGCGGTTCGCGCGGTCGATGGCGGCGTCGTCGCCGGGGTCGGCGCGGAGCGCGTCGCCGGCGGCCTCGTACGCCCGTCCGAAGGCCGATCCGTCGTCGTCGAACTCGCCATAGTCGAAGAGCAGCCGGATCGGATTCGTCACGTCGTGCTCCTGCCCGAAGATGTCCCAGGCCTTGACGCCGCTCAGGTCGGTCGTCAGGGCGGCACGGGCAGCGTCCGGATTCCGTGCCAGCGCGTCGAGGACGAGTGCCTTCGTGTCGTACGAGAGACCCTCGTGGTCGCCGTCCTCCCAGAACCGGCCGAGTGTGTAGGCATCGCCGGGAGGCGGCTCGAGGCCGGCCATCCTGTAGCGGGAGTCCTCGGAGATCTTCTCGACGACGCCCTTGTCGAAGCAGTCGAGCAGGAAGCGGGTGCCGAAGCGGCCCGTGTGCAGGAGCTGCGCCGTTGCCCACGTGTCGTCGTCGCGCGCGATCGCCTCCTCGGTCGTCCGTGAGAGCCGGCCGCTGTAGGTGGCATTCGCGAGGGCGAGCGAGAACGGCGCCAGCAGATCCTCGACCGGATCTTGTTCGAGCTCCTTGCCCTCGAAGGCGCGGGCCACGTCGGTGAGCACCCGCTGATCCTGGATCGAGAAGCTGTTGTTGATCACGTGCGACCACTCCATGGCCTGGATCACCCGCGGGACGGCCGACATGTTGTCGGCGCCGAAGCTCTCGACGAAGCTTGCGGAGAACGCCTCCAGCGCCTCGCCGGCCGAGTTCTGCTGCGAGCCGCGAAGGATCTGCGCCAGCTCGATCAGATCCTCGGGGTTCCTGAACGTGTCCCGGTAGGCGGCGCCGACGAAGTCGCCGGCGAGCCCGGCCTGGTAGGAATTCGCGTAGCGGAGCATCGACCCGTCCATCAGCCAGGCGTTGAACTCACGCAGCTGACTGTCCGAGAGATCCGTACCGGACGCGAGCTTGTCGGCGATCTCGGCCCAGAGCGCGCGGCGCGTCAGCTCGACCGCCGCCTCGCGGATCCCGGAGAGCTCGCCTGCGATCGACGAACGGACCGACTGGATCGCGGACGAGACCTCCCCTACCATCGCCGCAGGCATCTCGGGCAGCGACACACACGTGAGCCCGCTCGAAGCCATCTCGAGCTCGGTGGCGCCGTCCTTGATTCGCGCCCCACAGCGGCGGAGCTCGACCGGATCGATCAGAACGCGGGTCACCGCGCCGCCCGTGCCCGTTCGAGCTCGTCCCGCATCTGCTCCAGCCGGCGCAGCCGGTCGGCCTGAGCCTGCTCGACGCCCGTGGCGGAACGTTCGAGCGCCGCGGCGACGCCTTCGAAGGTCGTCGCCGCGTTACTCGCGACCCGGCCGATGCCACGGGCGCGATCGCGGAAGCGATTCCCGGCTGGCCCCTCGAAGGTCATCGCAGAGACTGCGCTCGAGATCGACGAGTCGACGTTCGCGATCCGGGTCGCGGTCGAACGCAGCGTCGAGGCGAGTGCCCGCATCCCGGCGGGATCGCCTACGACTTCCGGAAGCCACACGGGGCCCGGCACGCGACCGCCTTACGTTCCCGGCGAGACCGCTAGGAACCTGCCTGATGGAGGGCGTCGTGGCGCCGGCTGACTTCGCCGCTCGCCTGCTGGAGCGCCGCCTCGAGGCGTCGCAACGTGGGCGCAAACTCGCTCTCCCAGGACGCGCGGAAGCGATCCGCGGCGCCACCCTTCCACCACGTGCTGTTGACCTGGCCGCTGATCGCCGCGGTCAACTGAGCAACCGTCTGGCTCTCGCGTGTGAACGACTGTCCGAGCTGTTGCAGCTGGCCCATCTCTGCGCCAATTGTGGACACGGTGCCTCCTTCTCCGGGTCGGATATGCCCGGGACCGTTCCCCAATCTTTCCCAGTTCTAACGTGCAAAGGTCCAGAGCCCGTTTCGGGTCCTTCGATCGCGGCAACCCTCGTCTCATGGGGGTGATCGGGCAGCAGGAAGGACGCACGCCGCTGCACGCCAGAAAGGACGTCCGCGTCGCGGCGGCAGCCGCGCTGCTCCTCCTTCTGCTCGCGTTCGCGGCGGGGCGGATCACCGCGGCGCCGGGGCCGGCTGAGCCGGAGCTGCGCCCCGCGAGCGCCGGCTCCGCGCGCCTGCACCTCCCGCATCTGGCAGACGCTGCGCCCCTCCCGGCACTCGCCCAGCGCGTGGCGAAGCCTGCGCCGCCGGCGAGGAAGCGTCCAACGCCCGCCAAGGCAACGCCCGCCAGGGCGCGGCCGGCCAAAGCTCGGACCCCGGTGGTGATCGTCGGCAGTGGCTAGAAGGGTGCTCCTCGTGCTCGTCGTGATCGCCGCACTGGGTGCGGCGCCCGACGCGTCGGCGTGCAACCGGTGGGCGAGCTCGAGCGGAAACGACCGAGCAGCCGGGACGGCGGCAGCACCCTTCCGAAGCGTCAGCCGCCTCCTCCGGGCGGTGCCGAACGGCGGCACCGGCTGTCTCCGGCGCGGATCCTGGTTCCGCGAACGGGTCACGATCCGGCGACCGGTGACGCTCCGCTCGGTCGGCGGGCGCGCCAACCTCGTCGGCCAGATCACGATCGCGCGGCACGTCCCGAACGTGAGGATCTCCGGGCTCGCCGTGCGAGGCTCCGGTCCGGGGCAGGCCGCGATCCTCGTCCGCGGCGACCGTGCGCGGATCACCGGGAACGACATCAGCGGCCCGGGCTACCGCAACCGGAACACGCCGTGCATCCTGCTCGACGGGCCGCGGGACGTCCTGATCGAAGCCAATCGCATCCACAACTGCGCGCGGGTCTCGCGCCGCAACCTCTACGCCCCCGGAATCCTCGTCTCCTCGGCGCTGCGGACGCAGATCCGGCACAACGTCGTCTACCACACGCTCGGTGACGGGATCGCACTGGCGCCCAACGCCCAGCGGTCGCGCGTCACCCGCAACATCGTGGACGGCAACACGTCCGGGATCTACATCGGCGGCGGCCCGCGCACCGCCTCCAGCTACAACGTCGTCACCCGGAACGTGATCTCCAACTCCGGCCGCTGGAACGTCCACGCGGCCTGGAGCGGCCGCACCGGAAAGGGCAACGTCGTCGCCTCCAACTGCCTCTGGAACGGCTTTGGAGGCAACTCGTCGGGTGGGGGCTTCCGCCTCGTGGGAAACATCAAGGCGAGCCCACGCTTCCGGAACCGGCCCCACGACTTCGGCATGCGCACCGGGCCATGCCTCTCGATGCATCCGAGGATCGTCCGGATCTCGCGCTCCGTGCTACCCGCCTTCCGGGTCGGCTACCGGCTCCGGGCGCTGCCCGACCGGGTGCAGATCGTCCGCCTGACGCTGACCGGGCTGACGCGCGGGACGCACCTCTCGCTCCGGTGCACGAGCCGTTGCGGCACCAGGTGGACCGGTCGGGCATCCTCGTCGACTCTCGCCCTTCCGGTCCTACGCGGCGCGTGGCTCGCACGCGGCGCGACCGTCGAGGTGCGCGCGACCCGAGGCGGCTGGATCGGGCATGTCGCCCGCGTCGTCGTCACGGGCCTGCCGCGCGGCGTCAAGGTCGTCCACGGTCGTACGTCGTGATCGACAGCGGAGTCACGATCGCGGGCTACCGCACCGAGCGCCGGCTCGGCTCGGGCGGGATGGGCACGGTCTACGAGGCAACGCAGCTCTCGCTCGGCCGGGTCGTCGCGCTCAAGGTGCTCGCGCCGAGTTTCGGCGAGGACGCCGTCTTCCGCGACCGCTTCCGCCGGGAGGCGATGCTCCAGGCGGCGCTCGAGCATCCGAACATCGTTCCGGTCTACGAGGCCGGCGAGAGCCCCGAAGGGATGTTCATCGCGATGAAGCTCGTGCGGGGCACCGACCTCCGGGGCCTTGCCGAGGACGGCATCGAGCCGGCGCGTGCGCTCGGGTTGCTCGCCCAGGTGGCCGACGCGCTCGACGTCGCCCATGCAGCCGGGCTCGTCCACCGCGACGTGAAGCCGCAGAACATCCTCGTCGAGGGCGCTCGGGCCTATCTCTCCGACTTCGGGCTCACCCGCGGGCCGGGCGAGCACCGGACGACGCAGTCGGGGTACCTCGGCTCGCTCGACTACACACCTCCGGAGCAGGTGCGGGGCGAGACGGTCGGCCCCGCGGGCGACATCTACGCGCTGACGGCCGTGCTCGTCGAAGTCCTGACCGGGGCAGTGCCTTTCCCGCACGAGACCGAGGCGGCGATCCTGTACGCGCACGTGAACGAGCCGCCGCCGCTGATCAGTGAGCGCCGCCCCGAGCTGCCGGCAGAGCTCGACGACGTGGTCGCGCGCGGGCTCGCGAAGCAGCCGGAAGATCGCTACCGCACGGCCTCGGAGCTCGTCACCGACGCACGGCGCGCACTCGCCGCGACCGCGAACGGAAGCGGTCACCGCCGCTTCTCGGAGACGATCTCCGATCCTTCGCTCCTTCGGCGCGCGCCCTCCGTGCAGGTGACGCCGGAGCGCAGGATCCCGTGGCGGTTGCTCGCGATCGGAACAGCCGTCGCGCTGGCGCTGGCGGCACTCGGCTTCGGCCTCGGCCGGCTCTCGAAGAGCGACGCGAGCGGCCCGACCGGTCTCGTCCAGGGTCCCGTCTCGGTCCGCTTCGACGAGCGAGAGTGGACGAGCGCCGGCGGACCACCGGACAAGATCCCCGGACTCGAGCTCGAAGGCCCCGTCGCGCTGCGCTCCCTGAAAGACGACCGTCCTGGAACCATCGTCGTCGGGCTCGCACCCAAGGCCCAGGGAGTCGGCCTCCTGCCGCGCGACCTCGCTCTCGGCCTGCGTGGCAGCGTCAGCGTGCGCCGAGTGCGCGTGGGGCCCTACACCGGGTTGCGGTACGAGGCGCTGCCGGCCACGAACGTGCCTTCGCGGCTCGATCTCCTGCTCGTGCCGACGCCGCGGGGCGCCGCCACAGTCGCCTGCCTGACGCCGCGGGTGCTGGCGTCGGGAACGGAGCCGGCGGACTGCGAGTCGGTGGCGGCGACGCTGCGGCTGAACGGGCTCCGGGCTCTCCCGGTCGCGCCGGGCAGCGCCTACGGCGACGCACTCTCGTCTGTGCTCGCGCGACTCGACGGTGAACGGCTGGCGCTCCGCCGCCAGCTCGCCGGCGCCCGGACCCGTCCGGAGCAGTCGCGCGCGGCCACCGGCCTCGCCGCCGCCTACGCGACCTCCGCCGCGCGCGTGCACGGCACTGCGTACTCGCCCTTCGCGAAGCCGTCCCACCTCGCACTCGAGGCGGCGCTGCGCCTGGCCTCGCGCCGCTATGCCACGCTGGCGCGCGCGGCGCGCGCGGGTGACGAGGCGGGGTATGCCCGGGCGGCTCCCAGAGTCGAGGCGGCGGAGAAGAACGTCGACGCCGGGATCCGCCGGCTCGAGCGGCTGAGCCCGCCCTAGTACTCGGGCGTGAGCGCGCCTCCTGGCCCAACCAGCAGACGCAGTAGCACGACTCCCGGCTGCTCGAGCTTCTGCTTCTTCGCGCCGTGCGCGTCGACCGTGATTACTGTCACGTCTCGCACGCGGTCGTAGTCGGCCTTGAGCTCGACGTGTGCGGCACCCCTGCCGACCTCGAGCTTCTGCCTCAGCGCGGTCAGCGTCCCCTGCTTGTCCCGCTTCCAGTCGACCTCCAAGCGGTTCTCGGTGCTGCTGACGACCTCGGCGCGCACCCAGTCCTTGCCCTTCTCCTTCACGAGCAGCTCGACTGCCACGCTGTTGCCCGCACGGTCGAAGACCGTGTAGGAGCGCCGTTCCTCCTTGCCCTTCTCAGGTGTGACGATCGGCGCGATCGCCGCGGGGTCAGGGCCCGAGAGCTCGTCGACGGCACGGACGACGAGCTCGTCCGTCGCCGGCTCGAACGTCACGAGCGCCTCTGGCGCCGTGCGGTCGATGCGAACGACCAGCGTCTGCGGCGCCGCCGCGTTGCCGGCGTTGTCGCGGGCGAAGTAGGTCACGGTCGCGATGCCCTCGTCGTCGAAACTGACCTGTGCCGAGGCTCCCGGAACCGAGACCGGGCCGCCGCCGGTGTTGTAGGAGATCGCGTCGACACCACTGCCGCCCTCGTCGGTGGCAGTCAAGGTGACGGTGACGGGCGCGCGGTGCCAGCCGGCTGCGTTCGCCGGCGGCGTGGCGACGGCCGTCGTCACCGGAGCGGTGTGGTCGAGGCGGTCGAGTGCCGCCTCACCGGTCGCACGGATCTCCGTCAGGGTGATCTCAGGCTCCGGATGCGCCTGGTTTCCCGCCAGGTCGGCGAAGCCTTGCGCGTCGCGGACGTTGTACTTCAGCCGCGCCCAGTCGACCGAGCCGTGCAGCAGGTCGCGCCGGTGGGTGATGTTCTCGAGATTCCATTCGGTTCCGTCGTCCTCGAGCGCCGTCACGCCGTTCTCGAACAGCACCGTGAGCGGGTTCTCGGCCGGCTGGGTGTAGTTGGCGCGCACCCAGTCGTTGGCGGCAAGGGCCGCCGGAAGCGTCAGGAAGACGACGCCGTGCATGATCTCCACCCGGATCGGTGCGACCCACTCGCAGTCGAAGCTGTTCCCCGCAGCTGGATGGCAGACGTTCGCCGAGAATGCGCTCGGCGCCGGGACGCTCCTGGGGTCGTACTCGCTCGGCGTGAAGTTGCCGAGCTCGAGGACCAGCACGTTGCCGTCGACCTTGCTCGGCGGCAGTCCCGACGGCCTCCGGCACGCGTCGAGGAGCTGGATCCAGTTGATGTTCGCGCTCGCCGTCCCAATCGCGCCGTTCCGGTTCCAGTCGACGGCTCCACCGGGCGCGGCCCACCAGAGACCCGCCCAGCCGAACACGACCGTGCCCGCCGGGCCGCCGACGCCGAGAGCCTCGTCCAGGTTCGCCTCGTCGAGCGTCGACGCCCAGCGTGAGTAGTCGAGCAGCCGCTGCGCCGACGTCGCGGTGGGCGCGAGCACGTAGCCGTAGTTCATCGCGCTGACGTAGTTCGGCTTGCAGTTGACCGTGTCGGCGCCCCCGTGGTCGAGCGCGAGCGTGTGCCCGAGCTCGTGCATGAACGCGCCCGCCTCCATTGCCCGCCGGCCGCCGACGCCGTCCAGCGCCGCCTCGTCCCAGTGATGGCCGATCGTGACGAGGAAGTCGTTCCCGGGGATGCCCGCGCAGCCCTCGCCCAGCACCGCGCCGCACTCGGCGATGCCGCTGCCCTCGTTGGCGGCGCTGCCGTACGTGTCGCCGAAGATCGCATAGCGGTAGACGAGCCGCTTCGCGCCGAGCTTGACCGCGCACACGGCGCCCGACCGCTCGGGAGCAGTGCCGAAGAACCCGTCACACGCAGCGGTGCCGCCCGACTTCAGATCCCAGAAGTCGTCCGCCGGCCCAGGTCCGGGACTTCCCTGCTCGAAGCCGATGCCGGGGACGAGCGGAACCTCATCGTCGACCGCCACATGCAGCGTGATCCCGGTCGATCCATCAGGGTTCGCAACAGGTGCGTTTGCAAATGAGGCAACGACGTCTTCCAGCGCGCCCGGCTCGGGCGCGAAGCCGACCATGTGGTCGACCTCGACGTAGAGATCCTTCCGTTCCGGATCGGCGCCCGGCAGGAGGTAGTTGACCAGGTCGCCGTCGTCGGTCTCGACCGGGATCCCGTCCTCCTCCCAGCAGTCGGGGATCCCGTCTCCGTCGCCGTCTGGGAGGCCGTCGCCGGCATCGCCCGAGGCGAGGTCGTCCTCCGCGATCGGCGCACACTCCACGGGCGTCAGGAGGAAGTAGTGCTCGCCGCAGCAGTCTGTGGAGTAGGTGGCCGGCTGCTCTGAGTACACGAGAATCTGACCGCGATCGTTGATGTCGAGGGCGTCGATCAGGACGTGGCCAGCTGGGAGGTCGACAACCGTGTTCAGGTCGACGACCCCGTCCTCGGTCCAGAGCGCCGCGACCTGGCCGACGAGGTCCGGCACGAGCTCCTCGGTTGCGCCGACGATGTCCCCTCGGTCGTTGATCGCATTCGCTTTCCCGAACCGGCCGCTCAGGCCGCTCAGCGTGGGCAGGTTCCGAAGCGCGCCGTTCGTCCACTTCGTCGCGACGGTGGTGCTTCCGAGCTGCAGCCGACCGACCACGACGCCGTGGTCGTTGAGGTCGAACGCCCTGTTGCTCAGACTGCTCCCGTAGAAGTCCAGCCGCAGACCGTCCGTCGCACCCGCGGGCCAGTAGACCGGCCAGACGCCGAAGATGTCGCGCCCCTGCCCGGCCGCGGCGCCGTCGCTGCTCACCGCCTCCACCCTGACCGATGTGTTGTTCCCGAACCTGAGAGCGCGCGCGGCGCCCGCCTCCCAGAAGAAGCCGCCGCCCGCACCGCCGATCCCGACGATCTGACCGGCGTCGTTCACGTCCAGCGGGATGAGGTCGGGGAGCACCGTCGTGCCGGAGCCGCCCCAGACGGCTCCGGCGAAGCCGAGGACTTGCTGGAACGCGGCCAGTCCGACAGTCGTGCCGACGTTGTTGCTCGCGGTGGCCTCCGAGCGCTCGAAGGGCAGGAAGGGCGGGAACGAGGCGATCGAGCCGTTCGACCGCCGCACGACCGCCACGCGGCCTCTCTGCCCGCTGACGTCACCATTGTCGTTCAAGTCGGCCCAGTCGAGATCGTCCGCCTGCGCCCCGAGGTCAACGACCGTGTAGACAGGCTCTGCGGCGGCCGCATGGCCGGCTGTGAACGCAGCCGCCACTACCACCGCCAGAAGCATTGCCGCCCGCAGGTGCCGCACGATACGACCGCTTATCCCATACGCAGGGGCGGCGCACAAGCACTGACTTTCGGGTCTAGCCGAAAGCGTAGGTGCCCGGAAAGCGCTCGGCGAGGATCCGGACGAGCAGTGCCGCCGGCAGCCCGACGACGTTCAGGTAGTCGCCCTCGATCTGCTCGACGAGCGCGGCGCCGCGGCCCTGGATCGCGTAGCCGCCGGCGCGTCCCTCCCACTCGCCGTGGGTCAGGTGGTGCGCCAGCTCCCGCGGCGTCAGCTCCCGGAAGGTGACGCTGGTCGACGCATGCTCGACGAGCTCCCAGCCGGGCGTGACGATGCAGAGCCCCGAGACGACGACGTGTGTCTCGCCGGCGAGCTCCTCGAGCATCCGCTCCGCTTCCTCGGCGCTCGCCGGCTTGCCGAAGATCTTGCCGCCGAGCGAGACCGCGGTGTCGACGCCGAGCACCGGCCGGGTCCCCGCCTGCGCGGCGACCGAGCGCGCCTTGCCACGCGCATGCTCGCGCACGAGCTCCACGGCATCGGCCTCGGGAGGGTCGTTCTCGACGTAGTCGGGCGCGACGACGTCGAAGAGGATCCCGAGCTGCTCGAGGATCGCGCGGCGCTGCGGGCTCGTCGACGCCAGCAGGATCGGGTCGACCGTGTGCGAGCTCACAGCTTGCGCGCCCGCCAGATCTCCTCGGCCGGCCACTTTCTGCCCCAGTCGGCGGAGACGTAGTCGT
Organism: uncultured Gaiellaceae bacterium; assembly: GCA_963765705.1. Classification (GTDB taxonomy): domain Bacteria; phylum Actinomycetota; class Thermoleophilia; order Gaiellales; family Gaiellaceae; genus Gaiellasilicea. Next base: position 74,863 of record CAVXXJ010000009.1, on the reverse strand, counting down.
AGTACTCGTGCGTCGCGGCCGACTCCGGCGCCTGGAGCTCGACGAGGTCGAGGATCTCGAAGCCGTTGTCGCGGAGGACACGGATCCAGTCGCCGTGGGCGAGGTGGAACTCGACGCCGTCCCACCAGTCGACGCGGTGCAGGCCGAACTGGGGCCGCACGAGCTGCTCGCCTGCAGGGACGTCGCCGTCGGGCGAGCAGAGGATCACGAGCGTGGAGTTGCGGAGGAAGACGAGCTCGCCGCCCGCACGCAGCAGCCGCGACGCCTCGGGAATCCAGCGGTAGGGATCGACCCAGATCGAGGCTCCGTACTCGGAGACGACGAGATCGGCAGAGCCGGCAGGCAGGCCGGTCTGTGCCGCGTCGGCCTCGATCAGCGGGAACTCGAGGCCGAACTCCCGCTGCATCGCGCGCGCCGTCTCGAGCTGCGCCGGCGTGACGTCGACGCCGATCGGACGGGCGCCGAGGCGGGCAAGCCACGCGGACACATACGCCGTGCCGCAGCCGAGCTCGACGACATCCTTGCCGTCGACGTCCGGCAGCACGCGGACGTCCGCCTCGGGAATGTTGAAGACACCCCAGGTGATCTCTTCGGCGGCCCACGCCTCGCGCGCCCGCAGGCCGGTGTGCTCGGCGTTCGATTTCGTCCAGAGCTCGCGGTTGCGAGCCGCGTCGTCAGACCAGCTCATCGTCGGCGAACCAGAGCGAGATCTCGCGCTGCGCCGACTCGGGTGAATCGGAGCCGTGGACGAGGTTGTTCGGCATCGACGTCGCGAGGTCGCCGCGGATCGTGCCGGGGTCGGCGTCGGCGGGGTTCGTCGCCCCGATCGTCTTCCGCAGCGTCGCGATCGCGCCCTCGCCCTCGACGACGAGCGCCCAGGTCGGCGCGGAGGTGATGAAGTCGACGAGCTCGCCGAAGAAGGGCTTCTCGCTGTGCTCGGCGTAGTGCTCGGAGCCGAGGTCGCGGCTCACGCGGAGGAGCTTGCCGCCGACGACCTGGAACCCGCGACGCTCGATCCGCGCGAGGATCTCGCCCGCGAGCGCGCGCTCGGTGGCGTCAGGCTTGATCAGGATCAGCGTGCGCTCGACGGCCATCGGCCGCGGATGTTACTCAGACTCGGCGGCGCGCTTTCGAGGAGCGGTCCAGGAGTCGGCGATCGTGTCGTCGATCCCGGGCAGGCTCGGCGTCGTGACGGGCGTGGCACAGTGCGGGCAGATCTGCCAGAGCGCCTCGAGCGGCGCGTTGCACTTGACGCACGCCTGCTTCAGGCGCGTCGTGCAGACCGGGCAGACGAGGAACGTCGCTTCGACGGCGGCTCGGCAGACGGGGCAGTGCAGGTCGCGCTTCGACAGCCGCTCCTCCATCGCGCGGATCTCGAGCTCCCGCTCGCGCACGTCCTCGATGTACTCCGGCGGCCGGAAGAAGAGATAGATGATCGGGCCGATGAACGGCGCGGCGAGGCCGAGCACCGTCGCCATGACGACGAGCCACGGGTCCTCGATCCGCCGGCGCGCGTCCTTGTAGACCCAGTAGACCGTCGCGAGCCAGAAGACGGCGACGAGGAAGATGCTCAGGTTGCGGATCACCATCCACGCACCCGAGTCGAAGAAGTCGTTGACTCCTCCGAGCAGGTCGTCGTTGTTGGTGGTGGTGGCGGCGAGGATCACAGGAGCAGTCTTCCCACGAGGTAGCCGATTGCGAACGCGGACCCGACGATGAAGCTGAGCACCGCGAGCGCGAACGCGAGCACGGTCACTCGTTCGCGCATCTTCGTCATGTTAGGCGCGATCCCTCGCGAGGTCTGCGATCAGATACAGCGATCCGGTCACGAGCACCGGCCCATGTTCGCGGGCGCGAGCGAGTGCGGCCGCAGGATCGGGCTCGATCTCGACCCGTTCGAAGTGGGCGGCAGCGAGGCCGGCGAGCTCGTCGGCCGGCAGCGCGCGCGGGTTCGAGGACTGCGTCGCGACGAGCGTGCCGCCCAGCACGGCAAGCTCGGCGAGCATCGCGGACGCGTTCTTGTCGCGCAGGATCGAGACGCACAGCGTGTAGCGAGCAGGCTCGAGCTGCCGGACGAGCCAGCGGACACCGTCGAGATTGTGGGCGCCGTCCCGGACCTCCTCCCCTCTCCGTTCGAGCCGGCCCGGCAGCGAGACCTCGACCTCATGCTCGATCCGACGGCCGAGGAAGGCCTCCGCCGCCTCGCGGGCCCCGCCGACGAGCACGTTCGGGCCGGCCAGCGCGGCGAACTCCTCGTCCGGAAGCACGGCGATCGACCCCTTCTGCACGACCGCGAGCTTCTCGGCCGCGATCAGCTCGCGGGTGTCGCCGAGCACATCGGTGTGCTCGAGCCCGACGCTTGTCAGCAGGACGACGTGCGAACGGAGCACGTTGGTCGCGTCGAGCCGGCCGCCGAGGCCCGCCTCGACGACGGCGACGTCGACGCGACGCGCGGCGAACTCGGCGAACGCAGCCGCGCAGACCGTCTCGAACTGTGTCGTCTCCTGCGCCTCTGCCTCCGGCCTGACGCGCCCGACGGCCGCCTCGAAGTCGGCGGGCTCGCCGTCGACGCGGATCCGCTCGGCCCAGCCGCGGATGTGCGGCGAGATCGTCGAGCCGACCGAGAGGCCCTCGGCGCGGAGCAGCGCCTCGATCGTCAGCGTCGCGGTCGACTTGCCGTTCGTGCCGACGACGTGGATCGCCGGGTAGGCGAGCTGCGGGTCGCCGAGCGCGGCGAGCAGCGTCCGCATCCGCCCGAGCCCGAACTTCTTCGGCCAGGGCGTCTGCGAATCGAGCCAGGCGGCCTGACTAGCCGGAGAGGGCATCGAGCTCGCGCTGGTAGCGGGCGAGCTTCTCGCGCTCGGCCTCGACCACCTCGGGCTTGGCGTTCGCGACGAACTTGTCGTTCGCGAGCACGCGCTCGCCCCGCTCGATCTCCTTGCGGAGGCGCTCGATTTCCGCAGCCGCGTTCCCGTTGGCCTTCGACCGCTCCGGGCGCACGACGGCTGCGAAGATCCGCTGCTCGTCGCCTTCGAGCGGCACGGCAACGCCGCTGCGCCGGAAGATCGCCGCCGCTTCCTGGACGGCGTCGAGCGCGTGCAGGTCGGCTGCGTACGCGTCGGTGGGCTCGGGCCACTCGGTGACGATCAGACGATCGTCGTGGAACTGCGACCAGATCTCCTCCGTCACGTGCGGCATCATCGGGTGGAGGAGCTTCAGGAGGTTCTCGAGGGCGGCGAGCGCTGTGGCTCGCACCTGCGGCTCGGCCAGACGCGGCTTGATCGCCTCGGCATACCAGTCGCAAAAGTCGTCGAACGTGAGGTGGTAGATCGTCTGCGTCGAGGGCGAGAACGCGAAGCGCTGCCACGCGTCCTCCAGCTCTCCCCGGGCCGCGTCGAGGCGGGCCAGGATCCAGCGCTCCTCCAACGAGCTCGGCTCGACGGCCGGGCCGACGCGCTCCTGCAGCAGCAGCCGCGAGACGTTCCAGAGCTTGTTCGCCAGCTTGCGGCCCTCTTCGAGCGGCGTCTCGGCGAAGCGGACGTCCTGCGTCGAGGACATCTTCAGGAGCCCGTAGCGGGTCGCGTCGGCACCGTGCTTCGCGATCAGGTCGAGCGGGTCGACGCCGTTGCCGAGGCTCTTCGACATCCGGCGTCCGTCGCCGGCCAGGATCGTCGAGTGGACGATCACGTCGGTGAAGGGGATCTCCCCCACCAGCTCGAGCCCCGTCCAGATCATGCGGTTCTCCCAGAGGCGGATGATCTCGCGCGCCGTCGAGTTGACGTCGCCCGGGTAGTAGCGCTCGAGCTCGGGCGTCTGCTCCGGCCAGCCGAGCGTCGCATACGGCCAGAGCGCGGACGAGAACCAGGTGTCGAGCACGTCCGGATCCCGGGTGAGCTCGCCGGAGCCGCACTCGGCGCACGCGTCGGGCGGCGGCCAGGCACAGGTGACGTGCTCGTCCGGGCAGTACCAGAGCGGCTGCTGGTGTCCCCACCAGAGCTGCCGAGAGATGTTCCAGTCCGGGATCTCCTCGAGCGAGCGAATCGCGAACTGGTGCTGAGACTCGGGGTGATAGCGCACGCGCCGCTCCTGCAGCGCCTGCAGCGCCGGCTTCCGCGGCTCCTCCATCGCGACCCACCACTGCAGCGACACGAGCGGCTCGATGCGCGTGTGGCAGCGCTCGCACGTGCCGACCGAGTGGCGGTAGTGCTCGCGCTTCTCGATCTGGCCGCGCTCCTTCAGCCAGCCGAGGATCGCCTCGTCGGCCTCCTGCTGGGACCTGCAGCGCAGGTCGCCGGCGTTCAGGCTCATGCGGCCGTCGAGACCGATCACGGTGATCGTCTCGAGCCCGTGATCGCGGCCGATCTCGAAGTCGAGCGGGTCGTGACCGGGGGTGACCTTGAGAGCGCCCGTGCCGAACTCCGGCTCGACGCGCTCGTCGGCGATCACAGGCACCGCGACCTCGATGTACGGGACGACCACCTGCTTGCCAATCGCGTCGCGGTAGCGCTCGTCGTCCGGATGGACGGCGACCGCGACGTCGGCGAGCATGGTCGCCGGCCGGACGGTGGCGATCACGATGTGCCCCGAGCCGTCGGCGAACGGGTAGCGCGCGTAGGTCAGCGTGTCGTCCATGTCGACGTGCTCGACCTCGAGGTCCGAGATCGCCGTCTCGTGGAACGGGCACCAGTTGACGATCCGGTTGGCGCGGTAGATCCAGCCGCGATCCCAGAGATGGACGAAGAAGCGCATCACGGCCTCGATGTAGGCGTCGTCCATCGTGAAGCGCTCGCGCTCGTAGTCGAGCGAGGCGCCGAGCCTGCGGAACTGGCCCATGATCGTCTTCCCGGTGGCGTCGAGGTGCTTCCAGACGCGCTCCACGAACGCCTCGCGGCCGAGCTCCTTGCGCGACGTCCCCTCCTCGACGAGCTGCTTCTCGACCACGTTCTGCGTCGCGATGCCGGCGTGGTCGTACCCGGGCTGCCAGAGCGTGTCGTACCCGCGCATCCGGTGCCAGCGGATCAGCAGGTCCTGGATCGAGCCGTTCAGCGCGTGGCCCATGTGCAGCGCGCCGGTCACGTTCGGCGGCGGCACGCAGATGACGAACGTCTCGTCGTGGCGCTTCCCGGCGCCGGCGCTGTAGAGACCCTCTTCCTCCCACGTGCGCTGCCAGCGCTCTTCGACGCCTTCCGGCTTGTACAGCGGCTCCATGCCGCGATCGTATCGGGGGTCAGGCAGCGACTATGGGCTCAGGGTAGCGACGGCTGTCGCCGCTGTCGAGGCCGTGTGTCACTCAGCCTCGACTTCCTCGGAAGGGAAGAAGCGTCCGCGGAGCGCGGCGAGTCCGATCACGAGCCCGGCCACGACAACCCATCGCCAGTCGCGGGCGAGAACAAGACCGGTCAGCACGGCGCCGAAGGACAACAGTCCACGAACGCCGCTCTGCCAGGTCCGAACCGTCATGGGCAAGGCTCGTCAGAGCGACGATCACTTCGACGGCTCCCCAGACCAGCAACAGCGCGATCAACGCTCCACGCCAGCTGTGGAGCTCGTCCCCAAGCAGGAGATAGCCCACGAGGAAGATCCCGACGGTCGCGGCAACGCCGGCGATGCTCCTCACTTGCTAGCGGCCGGCGGCGTAGCCCTGCATCCCGCGCGGGTTCGCACCGGCCTTCAGCAGGCCGTCGGGCTCGCGTGCGACGGCGCTGACGCGGCCGAGCGACCACGGCGCCGAGACCTCGACCTCGTGGCCGCGCCGGCGGAGGTCGGCGACGACCTCGTCCCCGAACCGCTCCTCGACCGTGAGGGAGCGCTCGGCGAAGCCGCGCGGGTAAAAGGACGAGATCAGGTGGTCGGTGTGGAAGTCCGGGGCGTCGATCGCTTCCTGCAGGTTCATCCCCCGGTCGACGTGGTTCAGAAAGGCGTGCAGCGCCCACTGCTCCTGCTGGTCGCCGCCCGGCGTGCCCCACGCCAGGTACGGCTGCCCATCGCGGAGGGCCAACCCGGGGCTGAGCGTCGTGCGCGGGCGCACGCCTGGCCGCAGCGACGACGGCAGCCCATCCTCGAGCCAGAACATCTGCGCGCGGGTGCCGAGCGGCCACCCCAGGGCCGGGATCACCGGCGAGCTGTGCAGCCAGCCGCCGCTCGGCGTCGCCGAGAGCATGTTGCCCCAGCGGTCAACAACGTCGAAGTGGACGGTGTCGCCGCGGGTCGGCTCGCCGGCGCCGGGAGTTACCGGAGCGCCGACGACGCTCGGCAGCCGGCCCAGCCCGGGCGTGTAGTCCGACGAGGCTTCCTCGCCGACCAACGCGCGGCGCTCGTCGTTGTAGGCCTTCGAGAGGAGCGTCTCCAGCGGCACTTCCGTGTCGCCGTAGAGCGCGTCGCGGTCGGCGAAGGCGAGCTTGGCGCACTCGGTGACGACGTGGACGAGCTCTGCCGGCGAGAGCTCCGCGAGATCGAAGCCGTCGAGCAGTGCCAGCTGCTGCAGCCCGACCGGCCCGGCGGCCCACGGCAGCGTCTTGCAGACGGTCAGACCGCGGTACTCGAGCGAGGCGACCGGCTCGAGCGAGGCGCGCCAGCGCGCCATGTCGTCCCCGGTCAGCAGGCCGCCCTCGGCGGCGACGAAGCCGTCGATCTCCTCGGCGACGAAGCCCTCGTACCAGGCGCGCCTGGCCTTCTCGATCTCCTCCTCGCGCGAGCCGCCGCGCGACTCGTCGAGGATCCGCTTGTAGGTCGCGGCGAGGGCGGGGTTGCGGAAGAGCGCGCCGACCTCGGGCGCAGGCAGGTAGAGCTCGGCCGAGCCGGGCCAGGTGCGCAGGAGCTCCTCGGTGCGCTCGATCGTGGCGCGGATCCCGGCGACGAACGGGAAACCGTCCTCCGCGTAGCCGATCGCGAACGCGAGCACGTCCTCGAGCCGCCACGTGCCGAACTGCTCGAGCAGGAGCAGCCAGCCGCCGAATGCGCCGGGAACGCAGGCGGCGAGGACGCCGGTGCCCGGGACGAGCTCGTGCCCGAGCTCGCGGTAGCGCTCGATCGTGGCGGCCGCCGGAGTGACGCCCTGGCCGCAGAGCGCGATCGGCTCGCCGCGGGAGACGGGCCAGAACAGTGCCGGCACTTCACCGCCCGGACCGTTCAGGTGCGGCTCGACGACCTGCAGCGTGAAGCCGGTCGCAACGGCCGCGTCGAACGCGTTGCCGCCACGCTCGAGCACCGCCATCCCCGCTGCCGTGCCGAGCCAGTGCGTGGAGCCGACCATCCCGAACGTGCCGCGGAGCTCGGGGCGGGTCGTGAAGCTCATTGCCTTACATGATCAAGCAAGTGGTCGTCCCGTGCGCCAGCAAGCGGCCGGAGGCGTCCGTGATCTTCCCTTCCGCGGTCGCGATCCGCGAGCCCTTGTGGAGCACCGTTCCCTCGCAGCGGATCAGCCCGGTGTCCGCCGTGATCGGGCGGACGAAGTTCGTCTTCACCTCGAGCGAGGCGTAGCGGACGCCCGCTTCGAGCAGCGTGTGGACCGCGCAGCCCATCGCCGAATCGAGGAGCGTCATCGCGATGCCGCCGTGCACGGAGCCGATCGGGTTGTAGTGCTCCGGGCCGGGCTCCATCTCGAACACGGCCCGCCCGGGCTCGGCCTCGACGAGACGGAAGCCCATCAGCTCGGCGATCGGTGGAGCCGGCACTCCGGCGCCCATGATCGCGCCGATGTACTCCATGCCCGGAGAGCTCGAGCCCGCGCTCCGCGACCTCGCGGGGATCCGCTGTGCTGTCGGTGGCCATCACTCGACTCTACGCGACCATCCGCGCGGCGACCGGTCGCTTGTGCTCGTCTGCCAGCACGAGCGCGGAGCAGGACGCGGTCGCGTAGAGGACGCCGGCGCGGTCGACGAGCCTGGCCTCCGCGGTCGCCAGCCGGGAGCCGGAGTGGACGACGGTGCCCTCGACGCGGAAGACGTCGGCCGACAGCGTCACCGGACGGACGAAGCTCGACCTCAGCTCGACCGTCGCGAGCCCCACGTCGGCGTCGAGCACCGACTGCATAGCGGCGCACATCGCCGTGTCGAGCACGGCTGTGACGATGCCGCCGTGAACAGCGCCGAGCGAGCTGTAGTGCTCCTCGCGCGGCTCGTACTCGAACGTGACGCGGCCGGGCATCACATACGTCCCGCGCAGGCCGATCAGGTCGGCGACGGGCGCGGCGGGGATGAGACCGGAAGTCTGGCGGTGCAGGAACTCGAGGCCCGTCAGCCCGTGGCCGTACGCGGCGCTCTCGAGGGGGTCGTTCCAGGTGATGGTGCGCGAACGGGTCATCGTCCCTCCAGTCGGTAGCACTTCGCTACTGACTCTACCGGAGTGCGTTGCAAAATGCAACCTATCCCTGTACCCTGTGCTGAATGAGCCTCGCCGACTGGGATCGCGACAACTGCTCGGTCGCCGCCGCGCTCGAGCTGATCGGCGACCGCCACACCGTCCTCGTCCTCCGCGAGGCGTTCGTCGGCGAGCGCCGGTTCGACCGGATCCAGCGGCACACCGGCGTGGCGCGCAACATCCTCAGCGACCGTCTGAACAAGCTCGTCGCCCACGGGATCCTGACGCGGCGCCCCTACCAGGAGCGCCCCGTCCGGCACGAGTACGTGCTGACGGAGAAGGGGATCGACCTCTACCCCGTGCTCGTGGCGCTGATGCAGTGGGGCACGCGCCACGGCGGCGGCGACACGGCGATCCTGCTCCAGCACAAGGGCTGCGGCGCGACTGTCCAGCCGCACCTCGCCTGCCCCGAGTGCGGCGAGGCGGTCGGCGCGCGCGACATGCGGGCGCTACCCGGCCCGGACGCAGTGCTCAAGCAGACCGCCTGAGTCGGTCCGACCCGCCTGAGCTGGATCAGCCCTGCGGCAGGATCAGCTCGAACCGCGCACCGGTCGCGGGCGGGTCGTAGATCAAGTCGCCTCCGTGCGCGCGCGCGTAGGCGCGGGAGATCGCCAACCCGAGGCCCGTGCCGGTTCCTTCGTCGCTTCGCGTGAAGCGTTCGAAGAGTCGCGATCGCAAGTCCTCCGGCACGCCGGGCCCGTCGTCGCACACTGCGATCCGCAGATGCCGGTCGCGCTGCTCTGCGACGACGACGTACGGCGGCCGCCCGTGGCGGCTTGCGTTGATCAGCAGGTTCGAGACGACGCGGTCGAGAACACGCCGGTCGGCGACGGCCGCGAGGTCACCCGGCACGTCGAGCGTCAGCTCTGGTGACTCCGGCAACGCCGCACGGATGATCTCGTCGAGGACGGTACGGACCACGATCGGCTTCGGGTCGACCGAGATCGCACGTGAGTCGAGCCGCGACAGGTCGAGGAGCTCCTCGAGCAACCGCCGCAGGCGTTCCCCTTGTTGGACGCCCACCTGCAGCAACCGCGCGCGCACTTCGGCGGAGAGCTGCCCTTCTCTGGCCGCCAGAGTCGTCAGGACGCCGTAGACCGCGGCCGCCGGCGTCCTCAGCTCGTGGGATGCGATCGCGACGAAGCTCGCCATGAGCTGATCGAGCAGGAGGGTCTCGTCGTGGAGGCGTGTTCGCTCGACCGCGACAGCCACACGATCGGCGACGAGCTGGAGCAGCTCCGTGTCCTCGGCCGTGAAGGTCCGGTGGCGCAGGACACCAACGTGGAGGACGCCGATCGCCTCACCGCCGAGGAGGAGCGGCACACCGAGCATCGACTTGATCCCCTTCTCACGCAAGATCGGGTTGAGCACATCGGCGTGGTCGACGTCGTCCAGGATCACCGGCCGCCGCTCCGCCGCGACACGGCCCGCGAACCCCCGACCCATCGGAATCCGCACGCCCTGCTCCACCTCCTCCTCGATCCCCACCGCCGCCCGCGCCACCAACTCGTTCGCCTCCTCGTCGAGCAACAGCACCGCACACGTGTCGGCACCGAGAATCGATCTGATCCGGGGCAATAGGACTGCCAGCAGCGGTTCGACGCTGAGATGTGCGAGCGCTGCATCGGTGATGGCCTGGAGGTGCTCGAGCCGGGTGCGCGCCTTCCGCTCTGCTTGGAGCGCGCGCGCCTGTTCGATGGCAAGTGCGGCACGGTCTGCGGCGAGCTGGAGCAGCTCCGTGTCCTCGGCCGTGAAGGTCCGGTGGCGCAGGACACCAACGTGGAGGACGCCGATCGCCTCACCGCCGAGGAGGAGCGGCACACCGAGCATCGACTTGATCCCCTTCTCACGCAAGATCGGGTTGAGCACATCGGCGTGGTCGACGTCGTCCAGGATCACCGGCCGCCGCTCCGCCGCGACACGGCCCGCGAACCCCCGACCCATCGGAATCCGCACGCCCTGCTCCACCTCCTCCTCGATCCCCACCGCCGCCCGCGCCACCAACTCGTTCGCCTCCTCGTCGAGCAACAGCACCGCACACGTCTGCACGCCGAGCAGGTCGCGGGTCCTGATCAGGAGCGACGCAAGCAGCTCCTCGAGCTCCAGGTGCGCCAGCGTTGGATCGGTCAGGGCGCGGAGGCGATTCAGCCGCTCCGTGTTCGCATTTCTCGGCACGTGAGGACCGTCCCCGAATCGGGGCAATCTCAACTAGGCGGATTCTTCGGCGAGCGCGTCGGACTCGTCGGCGATGCCGTCGGCGCTCGTGACGAGCGTCGGCTTCAGGCCCTTCGAGATCGTCTCCTTGGTGATCACGCACTTGGAGACGTCCTTGCGCGACGGCAGCTCGAACATCACGTCGAGCAGCGCGTTCTCGATGATCGAGCGCAGGCCGCGGGCGCCGGTCTCGCGGACGAGCGCCTTGTCGGCGATCTCCCAGAGCGCGTCCTCGCGGAACTCGAGCTCGATCGAGTCGTAGCCGAAGAAGCGCTGGTACTGGCGCGTGAGCGCATTCTTGGGCTCGGTCAGGATCTGGACGAGATCCTCGCGCCGCAGCTGGTGCACGGCGGAGATCACCGGCAGGCGTCCGATGAACTCGGGGATCAGGCCGAAGCTGAGCAGGTCCTCGGGCATCACGTCGGAGAGCAACTCGGCGCTCTCCTCGGCGTTCTTCGAGCGGACGTCCGCGCCGAAGCCGACCGAGTTCTTGCCGACGCGGCGGCCGATGATCTTGTCGAGGCCTGCGAACGCGCCGCCGCAGATGAAGAGGATGTTGGTCGTGTCGATCGAGAGGAACTCCTGGTGCGGGTGCTTGCGCCCGCCCTGGGGCGGCACCGAGGCCACCGTTCCCTCGAGGATCTTCAGCAGCGCCTGCTGCACGCCCTCGCCCGAGACGTCGCGTGTGATCGACGGGTTGTCCGCCTTGCGCGCGATCTTGTCGACCTCGTCGATGTAGATGATCCCGGTCTCGGCCTTCTTGATGTCGAAGTCGGCGGCCTGGATCAGCTTGAGGAGGATGTTCTCGACGTCCTCGCCGACGTAGCCGGCCTCGGTCAGCGCGGTCGCGTCGGCGATCGCGAACGGCACGTTCAGGATCCGCGCCAGCGTCTGCGCCAGCAGCGTCTTCCCGCAGCCCGTCGGGCCGAGCAGGAGGATGTTCGACTTCTGCAGCTCGACGTCCCCGTCCTCCTGGCCCATGCGGACGCGCTTGTAGTGGTTGTAGACCGCGACCGCGAGCGTCCGCTTCGCTTCCTCCTGCGAGACGACGTAGTCGTTCAGCACGGAGTAGATGTCGAGCGGGCGCGGCAGATTGTCGAGGTCGAGCTGGGTCGGAGTGGTCAACTCCTCGTCGATGATCTCGTTGCAGAGGTCGATGCACTCGTCGCAGATGTAGACCCCGGGGCCCGCGATCAGCTTCTTGACCTGGCGTTGACTCTTGCCGCAGAAGCTGCAGAGGAGCTGTTCGTTACCTTCGGATGCGCGGGCCATAGTCTTTTTGTACCTCGGATTCGGCGAAACCGCTACTACCTAGCGGTCTAGCGATGAGTGATCACTCTGTCGATGATTCCGTACTCGTCCGCTTCTTGCGCTGTCAGGAAGTAGTCGCGCTCCATGTCCTTCGAGACTTTCTCGATGTCCTGCCCGCTGTGGTGCGCGATGATCTCCTCGAGCCGTCGCTTCAGCGCGATCGTCTCGCGGGCCGCAATCTCGATGTCGGTCGCCTGTCCTTGGAAGCCGCCCGAAACCTGATGGATCAGAATCTTGGCATTCGGCAGTGCGAATCGCTTCCCTGCCGCACCGCCGCCGAGCAGCAGCGCGCCCATGCTCATCGCGATCCCGATGCACGTCGTCTGCACGTCCGGCTTGACGAACTGCATCGTGTCGTAGATCGCGAGGCCGGCGTACACGGAGCCGCCCGGTGAGTTGATGTAGAGCGAGATGTCCTTGTCCGGATCCTCCGACTCGAGGTGCAGCAGCTGCGCGACGATCAAGTTCGCGATCTGGTCGTCGACGGGGGTTCCGAGGAAGATGATCCGCTCGTTCAGCAAGCGGGAGTAGATGTCGAACGAGCGCTCGCCTCGCGAGGTCTGCTCGATCACCATCGGGATCAACGGGCTCATTCAGGCTCCTTGCTTCCAGGCAGATCAGTTACCGGGGGTCCACAACTTCGTCTCAGCTTCGGGTTTTTCCTTGTCGGGTGTCCAGATCGCTTCGCGCGCCTCGGCTTGCTCGATCGGGATCGGCTTCACCTCGGCAGCGACCCGGTCGAGTGCTGCGCGCAAGCGCAGGTCCTCGCGCAGGTCCTCGTGCCGACCGTGGCTCCACAGATCCTCGATCACTTTGTCGGCATCTTCGCCCGCGGATTCAGCCTGTTCGCGCACGAGCTCCTTCACCTCTTCGTCGGAGATCTCGATCCCGGCCTTGTCCGCGACCGCCTCGAGCGCGAGCTCGCGGGCGACCGACAGGGCGGCTTCGAGCTGCATCGACGACGTCAGCTCCTCGGCGGTCCGGCCGGTCAGCTGGAGATAGGTCTCGGGCGCGATCCCTCGTCGCTCGAGCGAGCGGATGAAGCCGGACAGGAGCTCGCGGGTGCGCGACTCGACCAGGGGCCCTGCGGGCGAGACCTCAGAGGCCGCCACGAGCGCATCGACCGCGTTCGCGCGGAACGCGTTCTCGATCTCGGCGTCGAGCTGCTCCCGCAGACGCGCCTCGATGTCGGCGCGCAGGTCGGAGATCGTGTCGAACTCGCTGGCGGAGCGCGCGAGCTCGTCGTCGAGCTCGGGCAGCACCTTCGCCTTGATCTCCTTGACCGTGATCTCGACGGACGCCGTGGAGTCGTCTGCGAGCTCGTACGGGACGGTCTTCGTCTCGCCGGGCGACGCGCCGACCAAAGCGGCCTCGACCTCTTCGACCAGCCTGCCGGCGCCGAGCTCGACGACGGTGTCGCGCTGAGCCTCGCCGTCGGGCGAGACGATGTCGACGACCAGGGTGTCCCCCTCCTGCGCTGGCCGGTCCTCGGCGGGAACGAGCTCGGCGACGGATTGCCGCAGCGCCTCGAGCTCCTGGGCGATCAGCTCCTCGGGCACCTCGGCGTCCGGCTTGCCGACCTCGAGCTGCGTCCAGTCGACGACCTCGACCTTGGGCTGCACGGGCACGGTCGCCTGGAACCGCCAGCCGGCGGCTTCCTCCGTCGGCAGCTCGTACTCGAACTGCGGCTGCGCGACGGGCCGGATGCGCGCGCGGGCCGCGGCGTTCCAGAACCAGCCGGAGATGTGGCTGTCCACCGCCTCGGCAAAGATCCGCTCGTTGCCGAGCCGCTGCTTCAGGATCGGGATCGGGACCTTGCCCGGGCGGAAGCCGGGAATCTTGACCGAGGAAGCGAGATCGGAGGTGGCGTGCTCGACTGCGTGATGGACGTCGTGCGCCGGCACGTCCACCGTCAGGCGGACGGTGTCGCCGTCGAGCTCCTCGACCTGCGTCTCCATCAGGCCATTCAAGCAGAGGCCGTGCGCGTGGAGTCGAGCTCTCGGGCCAGCGCGCCGACCCTCTGCTCGATCTCGTCGCGCAGCTCGCGCACCCGCGCGAGCGACTTGCCGGCGGGATCCTCGAGTCCCCAGTCGACGTACGACGTGCCCGGGAGGACGGGACAGACGTCGCCGCAGCCCATCGTCACGACCACGTCCGCCCAGGCCGCGTCCGCTTCCGGCTCGAGCTGGCGCGGCGTTCGGCCCGACAGGTCGTAGCCGATCTCGTCCATTGCCTCGACCACCTCGGGATGGAGGTGCCGCTCCGCCCGGCTCCCGGCCGAGCGGACCTCGTGCCCGCCGATCCGCTCGAGGAAGGCGTGCGCCATCTGCGAGCGCCCCGCGTTGCCGATGCAGACGAAGAGCACGTTCGCCATCGACGTAGGCTAGCCGGATGCGCCTGTTCGTCCTCGTCCGTCACGGCCAGTCGGAGCTCAACGTCTCGCGCCGCATCAACGGCGATCCCTCGGTGGCCGTGGGGTTGACGGAGCAGGGCGAGGCCGAGGCCGCGGGGCTCCGCTTCCAGCTGGCGGGGATCGCGCTCGACCTCTGCGTGCACACGCGCTTCGGACGCAGCCGGACGACAGCGAAGATCGCACTCGAGGGGCGCGGCGTGCCGTTCGAGGTCGAGCCGCTGCTCGACGACATCGACGTCGGCGAGCTCGAGGGACGGACGATCGACGACTACCGCGCCTGGAAGATGAAGCACACGCGCGCCGACGCCTTTCCGGGCGGCGAGAGCCTGGACGACTCGGCCCGGCGGTACGCCGACGCCTACGAGCGCCTGCTCGCGCGACCGGAGCCGCGGATCCTCGTCGTCTGCCACGAGATCCCCGTCCGCTACGCGATCAACGCCGCGGCCGGGTCGAACGAGCTCGACGGCCCGGCGCACGAGATCGGCAACTGCATCCCGCACCTCTTCGACGAGGGCGGTCTCGCGCGGGCGGTCGAGCGGATCCGCGCCCTCGCGCCTCGCTGAGACCTACGGTCTCCGCTTCCCCTTCCCGTCCTTCTCGCCGCCGCCGCGGCCGGGCGGCCCCGTGTGGTCGTGGTTCCCGTCACCCTTCCCCCAGCCGGGTCGCTGTCCGGGAATCGTCCCGGGTGTGGGCGCAGGCGCCGGTGCGGTGACCGGCGGCGGTGCCGGGGCAGGAGCCGGAGCCGGAGCTGGAGCGGGAGCTGGGGTCGGAGCCGGAGCGGGAGCTGGGGTCGGAACCGGAGCGGGAGCCGGAACCGGAACCGGGGTCGGCTGCTCGCTGGGACCGCCTGTCGGCCCCGGCGAGGGAGCGGGGGCCGGGCTGGGCGACGGAGGAGTCGGGGCCGGCTTGGGCTTCGGCTTCGGAGCCGGGGGCTTCGGCTTGGGCTTTGGAGTGGGCTTCGGGGTTGGCTTCGGCGTCGCCGCCGGGGCCGGCTTTGCGGTTTGAGGAGTCGGCTGCGGAGCGGCGGGCACGACGCGAGCGATCGGGACGCGGCGGGCTGCAGAAGCCACCGGCTGGACCTTCGTCCCGTTCGGCTTCACGCCTGGCTTCACGTTCGCACGCGCGCCCGCCGGCCGCTGCGGCCGGGTGGGTCGCGGCTTCGCGCGCACCGGCTTCGCAGCAGGGAGGTAGATCACCGGCGCGTCTTCCCGGTCGGCGAGAGCGAGCGGCGGGAAGCCGCGACCGACGCGGTCGGGCTCTTCGAGCGCGCCGCGCCAGAGCAGCCCGGACAGCACGACGAGCGCCAACAGGCAGACAGCACGAACGGCTCCCTCGAAAACTCTCATCGCGTATCTCAGTATTCCCTGCGGTGCGGACGCCTAGGAACTGAGGTGCTCCAGCTGGATCTGGACCGCCGGCGGCGATACCTCGTCCCCGAGCAGGCGCGCGTCGGTGAGGACGCTGATCGTCAGCCGCGCTCTGCCGGTGGGGAGCTGCCTGCTTGCGAAGCCGTAGGTGCCGCCGAAGGCGCCGGTGCGCGGCTCGCCCACGAGCGTCCAGCCGGCGCTTTCAGCTGCTGCGAGGGCGTCCGCCAGCGCCTGCGCCGGATCCGCGCTCCCGAGGCCGAAGAGGCGGCTGTACCGCGCCAGCTGCGGCTTCCCGAGCGCCGTCGTCCCCTCGTTCTGCGCGTCGGTGTCGACGAGCTCTCCCCCGGTCGGCGCGTACTCCGCCATCGGGTCGTCCCGTAGCGCTTGCAGCTCGGCGCTCGAGCCCTCTCCGCCGGCAAGCAGAGCGAACGCGGCGGCAGCCACAGCGATTGCTGCGACTGCCGCCACGATCACTCTCGTCTGCACGCGCGTGAGTCTCCCTATCCCAGCCGGTTCGCCGTGAGCCGGTACTGGTGCTTCTTGTCGAACTCGCCCGGCTTGGGCAGCACGGCGATCAGGTACCGGCCCGCCGGGAGCGACAGCCTGACCTTCTCGCTGCTCTTCTTGTTCTTCGCCGACTGTGCCAGAACGGTGCCGGTGAGATCCGTGAGCGCGAGGTCGTAGTCGGCCGGCAGGCCGACCAGCTCGATCTGGATCGTCCCGCCCGGATGCTGGAGACCGAAGTAGTCGGCCGTGTCTTCCGCCGACTCGATCGTCGAGCCGAAGTTGAAGTGCGGCTTCCTGAACGCGGTGACGCTCCCCGGCGACGAGTTGTCGTCCGGATCTGCCGAGCCGCTGCCGCTGTCGAAGATTCCAGGCTTGTCCTCGGTCGGATACCCGGTGGTCGGGTCGCACACGTCGCCGATCCCGTCGCCGTCGTAGTCCTCCTGACCGGGGTTGTTGACCGCCGGGCAGTTGTCCTCGACCGCGCCGAGCTCGTCACCGTCGACAGACGTGTGGACGACCGCCGTCGCAAGCCCGACGCGGCCCGCACCGTCCGTGACGCGCAGCGTGACGAAGCCGTCGAACGGCGCGGCGTAGGTGTGCGACGCCGTCGGCGACGCGCTGCTGTGCTCGTAGACGCCGTCACTGTCCACGTCCCACTCGTAGGTGACGATGTCGGATGTGATGCCGTAGGAGCTTCGGCCGTCGAGCGTGAAGGTCGTACCGACGGTGCCGACGTACGGGCCGGCAGCCCAGGCGAAGGGCCGCCGCAGCGAAACGTCGATCGCGGCCGCGATCTGCGTCGCCGCCTGTGAGGGCGACGTCCGGTAGATGCCACCGTTCGTGCGGGTTGCGATGTCCTGCGCCTCGGCGTTGCTCGCCGCGAACCCGATGTCGACGAAGTGCACCTCGGCCGGGTCGATCGCGAGCGAGCGGAGCACGATCTCCGCGCCGGTGAGGCCGGTGAACGGCTCCGGCGAGAGCGCGGGCGCGTCGGCAAGCACGATCACCATCTTCTTCACTCCCGGACGCCAGGCGAGGTCGAACGCCGTCGAGATGCCCGAGTACATCGTCTCGGGCGTGTCGCCGCCGTTCCCCAGGAAGAGCGACTGGATTGCGCTGTTGATCGTCGCCGCGTCCGAGGTGAAGTCCTGGTCGAGCTTGGACGGGTAGTCCCCGGCCGAGCCGGTCCGCGACGCGAAGTCGCGATAGTCCACGAGCGCGAAGCGCGCCGCGGACGTTTGCGCCGCAACGGTGTTGACGAGCTGTGTCGCGGCGATCTTCACGGAGCCGATCGCGCTCCCCATCGAGCCTGTCGTGTCGATCACGAACGCGATGTCGACGCCGGCGTTGCTCGTCGGCGGAGCACCGACGCCGAAGTCGCCGTACCCGGCGAGGACGTTGGCAACCTCCGTGTGCCCGGTCGGGTTGTAGTGGTACCACTCGAGCTTCGTGAAGCTGTCGAACTCGTTCACCCAGCCGTCGTCGTTCGAGCAGCAGACGCGGCCGTCCGGCTCGTGGCCGGCGAAGTGGGACTTGATCTCGTCGACGAAGATCACCTGGGCGCCGCCCTCTGCGTTGACCGCATCCACAGCGGCCCGCTGGGACTCGTCGCCGAGATCGCCGAGCAGACGGATCTCGCGGCCGACGGCGAAGGAGTCGTTGAACGGCCACGGAAGCGAGTTGCCCAGCTCGAAGTCCGGGTCCTTCTCGAGGTAGGGATACGCCTTCAGTGCGATCTTGGCGTCCGGCCGCATCTTCAACTTGAGCGCCCGCAGGAACGACTCGGTCCGCAGCCCGACACCTCCGATGTCCTGCTGGGCGTCCGTGACCTTCTCGCGGCACGTGTCGACGTCACGCACGCCGAACGCGAAGCAATTCTCGATGATCGACGCAAAGGCGACGTCGTTGCCGCCGATCGAGAAGAGGACGAGGTCGGTGTCCGTGCCGACCGCATTCCATTGCGGCTCGAGCCAGCGTGTGCAACGAAAGATGACCGTCGTGCCGCCGATGGAGTTGGGGAACGCGGTGTCGCCCTCGATGTCCCACGACTCGTCGTCGCGGTAGCTCGTCGAGCACTGGCCGCTCGAGTCGAGCAGTTGACGGGCGAGCGGGTCGTCCTCCGTCACCGTCCCCGGCACCTCGACCCAGGCCAGCGTTTCGCCTTTGTTCGTCCGGTTGGAGAGGTCGTCGAGAACGCCGCCCGAGCATGCGCGGTTGATGAGAGTCGGCGTGCGCGTCGCCCGGAGCATGTCGATGTACTTCTCCGCCCAGTTCTCAGTGCTGCGGTAGCAGCCGCTCGGCCCCCAGTAGTGGTCGGCGCCGTTGCCGGCCGAGTAGGAGTCACCGAGCTGGACGATGCGCAGCGGCGGTCCCGCGGCGGTGGCGGTGCTCGGAACGATTGCGGCAAGCGCTGCACAGGCAAGCGCGAGCGCAAGGAAGAACGTTGCCCTCATGAGATGTTTCCCCCCGGATGTTTGGCCCCGCCATTGGCGACTTGACCCTGAACACGCGTTGTATGCGATATGACAGCGGTTTACAAGAGGCGAACGGCCAGGGATTACCCGCGGGTGTCGCCTTCGGCGGGCACAACTCCTTCGACAGAGCGAGCCCGGGAGCGAAGCGACCCTTCAGGCGGTCTTCGCGCGGGCACGGGCTTGGCCCGTGCCCTTGCGCAAACAGAACAGGTGGCGGACGGGGCTCGAACCCGCGACCACCGGGACCACAACCCGGAGCTCTACCAACTGAGCTACCGCCACCTCGCCCCAACAGAATAGCGCGACGGCTGCGGCATACTGGATTCGCGACGGCCCCGTAGCTCAGTGGATAGAGCAGCAGGCTTCGAACCTGCGCGCGGAGGTTCGATTCCTCCCGGGGCCATCCTCCCGCGCAAGATCGGATCTGCGGAAGCAGATCCCGATCGCGCAAGATCCCTGAAGGGTCGCTTCGCTCCCGGGCTCGCTCACGCGCGTTTCCGCACGACTATCCTGGGTCGATCGCGGGTGTGGCGGAATTGGCAGACGCGCCGGGTTTAGGTCCCGGTGGGCTTCGGCTCGTGGAGGTTCAAGTCCTCTCGCCCGCACTGGATTTTCTGCGCAGTTCAGGAATCTGCGGAAGCAGATTCCTGACGCGCGAAGACCCCTGAAGGGTCGCTTCGCTCCCGGCTAGCCCGGACCAGAGTGCTTGAGGCGGTCGAGCACGTCCTCGAGCACCGGCGCGCGTTCCACGTCCTCAGGAGCCTCGGCCGCGAGCTCCGACTCTGCGAACGCGGCGTAGACGTCGGCCATCGCCTCGAAGAGCGCCGGCGTCAGGCCGGCGCCGGCCTGCGTCGCCGCGATCTCGCGCATCTCGCCGACGAACCGCGCCGACTTCGTCGTCGACACCGCGATCGACCGGGCCGCGCGGTCGATCTGAGCCGGGAAGGAGTCGTGGAGGTCGTCGAGCACCTGCGGCAGCACGCCGTGTGCGTGCGCGGTCAAGAGCGCGTGTGCGAGCAGCGCCGTCGACCCCTTGTACATCGACGCCGTGCACATCTTCACCGCCGATGCGAGCCCGACCTCCTCGCCGACGACACGAACGTCGAGCCATCCCGGCGCACCGGCGGCGAGTGTCTCGGCGCCCGCTCCGGAGACGTAGACGCGCGTCGTGTAGTCGGCGCGCGGCGGACCGCCGGAGATCGAGCCGTCGACGAGGTCGAGGTCCGCGGCCGCGAGGATCCGCTCGAGCTCGAGCGCGGTCGCCGGCGAGACGGCGTTCCAGTCGGAGACGAGCGGGCGTGCGCCGGTCCGGTCCGCCGCGGCGTGCGATCGACCCGGCCGTCCCGGCCGCCTGGTCGGGCGGCACGATCGAGAGCACGAGCTCCGACTCGCCCACGACCGCGTCGAGATCGGGTACCTGCTCGAGGCCCGCTGCCTCGGCAAGGCCACGTGTTCGCGCGCTGCGGCCCGCCACGGTCGCGACCACCCGGTGCCCGGCCGCGACGTACGCGGCGCCGACCGCGCTCCCCATCGCTCCCGGGCTGACGATCCCGACGGTAGTCAAGCTGCGATTGTTCCAGGACAATCGAGCAACGTGAAGCTCCTCGGTCTTCTGTGTGCCGTCGCGCTCGGGCTCATCGGTTGCTCGAATCCCCTCAGCGCCCCGTACGGAGCGATCGTGTCCGTCGAGTGCGAGCAGGCGAAAGGGGCCGGCTGGGCAACCGACGTCGAGGACACGGACGGTTGGCACTCCTACGTGATCACGAGCTACACCGTCGTCGAGGCCTGCACATCCGACGAGTCGGGTGACACGACGGACCCGGAGATCCTGCTGAGGAACGACGTGAACACCGTCAACGTCCGCAGCGGCACGGCACTGCTCGAGGGCCACGTGTGGACGTGGGATTCTGCAAGTGACCTTGCCGCAGTGCTGCTCAGAGAAGAGCTCGACAACCTCGAGGACGGATCGCCGCCGAGCGTGGGCGACGAGGTGGCCCTGATCAAGCGTCCCGGCAAGCCCGACGAGAGGAAGGTATGGGGCACGCTGGCGCGAGCCGACCGGGAAGCGCTCATCCCCACGATCTCACTGTCGCGGGACGACGCGGGCGGGCCCCTCCTCGACTCGGACGGAGCGGTCGTCGGCACTGTCGTGTTGGACGAGGACCGCGTCTTCGGCGCGCCGCTGCACGTGCTCTGCCAGTGGCTCCTCGATTGTTCCGAGGTCCCCTCTGCGACGTGGCCCGATTGGCCGTGATGGCTTTCGTCGGCGTTACGGCGCCGGGCGGCGCGACCACTGCTTGATCCGCTCCATCAGAGCGAGGCGCGTGAGACCGATCGTGACCGCGCGTGAGATCTCGAGCAGCGCTGTCCGCGCGAACTTGATCCAGATCGGCCGCGGCCGCCGGGCGTAGAGCACGAGGTCGCCCTCCTCGAAACGGCGGTGCGCGAGCTTGCTCTTGTACTCGGCGTCCCCGAAGCCGAAGTCGAAGAGCGAGACGCGCTCGGCTCCGAGATCCTCGATCGCCTCGAGCAGCAGGTAGGCGCCGACGCGGTGGTGTCCGTAGTCCGGGTCGTACGCGCCGGCCAGCGAGTCGAACCGGCCGCCGTACAGCACTCCCAGCTCGAACGCCACCGGCTGCCCGTCCAGGTAGAGGACGTAGCCCCGGAGCCAGCCGTGCGCGGCCAACGCCTTCAGGCGCGCTCGCTGCCGGTCGTGGCCGACGTAGCCCACACCCAAGCGGCGCTGATACGTCCGCGAGGCGACGGCCTCGACATCGCCGAGGAACGCGTCGAGATCCGAGCCCTCGCGGAAGCTCGTGATCGACAGGCGGTCGCCGAAGTCCCGATCGAGCTTGCTCGAGGTGCGGCGCGCCGTCTTGCGGGTGGACGGCGAGACGGAAGCCAGGTAGTCCTCGACCGCCGGCTGGAGCTCGATCTGCCAGCGCACGTCCGTCCGGGCCGCATGCTGCCGGCGGGTCGCGAACGTCGCCCGTGCCAGCGCGGCGGCGTGCAGCACCGAATCCTGCTCGAGCTGGCGGAAGAGGATGATGTCGGCCTCCCGGCGGTCGAGCGCCGCCAGGAGCTCGTCGAGGATCACCTCGGCGGTGTACGCGTCCGCACGGCCGAGCCAGCCTTGACGGGTGACGCAGAGCGCGCGAACGGTCGGCGCGTAGAGCGTGGTGTGCCCGAGCTTGCAGGGCAGCCGCACGTCTGCGATGCGTGCGACGACGACTCCCTCTACCCGGCCGTCACGCTCGATCGCGAGCACGTACGGCTGGACGACGTGCGCCTCCTCGCTGACCGACCAGAGGATGTAGTCCGGATCCGTGTGGACGCTGTCACCGAGCAGCGGCGCCCAGTCCGCGCGCAGCGACTCGACCTCCTCCAAGGTCCGCGCGACTCTGACGACGCAGGCGCCGCCGACGCTCGTCAGGTGCCTGCGGTCCGACCGCCGCCGGGGCCGGCCAGGAGAGGTCGGCCGCGACCGCTCCTGTCGCCGCAAGCTGACGGTTCACGTGCTCCGTGCTGGAGATGAATCCCCCTCGCTGTCGAGACCGCCCGGTCCTGCAAATTCCGCGCTCGTCTGCGATTCAGTGTTCGCAGGGTGCGGCTCGCCCTACAAGGGGCGCGGGCGTGCTCGGCCGATGAGATGCCTCATCGCTCCGCCTGATGCGCGGGCCTTATTCGCGGCCCTCGAAGTCCTTGAGCAACGCCTCTCGGCTCGGCGCCCGCACCTTGCGGAGGATGTTGTTGACGTGGGTGCGCACCGTGACCGGCGAGACGACGAGCCGACGTGCGATCGCCGCTGTCGAGAGCTCCTGGCGCAGCAGCTCGAGCACCTGCCATTCACGGCTCGTGAGCGTTTCGTAGCCGGTCTTCGGAAGCACGGCCCGGCGTCTCGGGCTCCGGTCCCGAAACTCCCCGATCACGCGGGCGACGAGCGCCGGCGGAAGCGCGCCCTCGCCGTTCAGGACGTCTCCGAGCGCGTTCGGAAGCTGCGCCGGATCCATGTCCTTCAGGAGGTATCCGGACGCGCCTGCGCGAAGAGACGCGAACAGGTCGCCGTCGTCGGAGGAGACGGTGAGCATCACGATCTTGGTCTCCGGCAGCCTCGAGCTGATCTCCCAGGCGGCTGCGACGCCGCCACCCGGCATGCGCACGTCGAGGACACAGAGATCCGGGCTCTCCCGGATCGCGTCCTCGATCGCGTGTGGCGCATCTCCGGCCTCGGCGCAGACGACGAAGCGAGGATCGGCCTCGAGCGCCCGTCTGATGTCGTCACGCGTCGGGACGTGGTCGTCGGCGAGCAGGACTCGGACTGGGCTGTTCAGAGGACGACCTCGACCATCGTCCCGCTGCCGGGCCGGGAGTCGACGTCGAACGTGCCGCCGACGGCATGCGCTCGCTCGCGCATGCTGATCAAGCCGAAGCCCTCGCCGTTCCGGGACACGGCCTTCGGATCGAACCCGCTCCCGTCGTCGCTGACGCGGAGACGCACACGCCGCCGCCTGTCCACGAGCTCGACGCGCACGATGCGCGCTCCGCCGTGCCGTGCCGCATTCGAGGTCGCCTCGCAGGCGATCCTGATCAGCGCGTCCCGGCGCCGGTAGTCGAGCTCGATGCCCGGCGTCAGGACGAGGTCGAGCAGCGTGCCCTCGCGATCGGCGGTTTCACGCGCAGCCTCGGCGAGCGCGACCTCGAGCGGCTCGTCCAGTGGCTTCGTCAGCGCGGCGATTGCCCGGCGAGACTCGGTGAGCGCCCGCGCCGCGCTCGCCGTCACGCGGGCGACGGCCTCGTCTCCCGCGTCGAGGCGGCGCACGTTCCTGCCGATGAACGCGAGCTCCTGTGCGACGCCGTCGTGCAGGTCACGGGCAATGCGCCGCCGTTCCTCCAGCACCGCTGTATGCGAGAGCGTCTCCCAGTAGGAGCTGATCTCTCGTGCTGCGGCGGCGAGGATGGCGATGTAGAACGCGAGCCGGAAGAAGTCGCCCGAGTAGACGTAATCCGTGTACAGCGACGGGTAGAGAAAGTAGTTCAGGCGCGCGAACGCTCCGAAGAGGGCGCCGACGGCGAGCCACTGCAACAGCTCGTCGCCGAGCGCTCGCGCGCGGAGGCCGAAGCCGATCGCGGCGAAGCAGTAGAGGCCCATCCCGGCGAGCTGCGCAGCGAGCAGGCTCACGTTGCCCTCGAGCCGCGGCCGCGCCGAATCCTCCGGCGTCAGGATCAGCTCGACCCCGGTCGGAAGTCTCGAGCCCAGCAGCGCGACGACGATCGCCACCGTCGCGAGTACGACCGGCAGCGAGAGCGCAGCGGCGACCGTGTAGCGTCCTGCTCAGCCGGAGACGGCGCCGCGGCGCAACCGAGGCCGCCGCGAAGATCAGGGCGCCGAGCAGCTGACCGGACAGCCTCGCCCAGGTGCCGAACCGGTCGGTGCCGCTCCCCGCGATCGCCGGGATGGCCGCGAAGAGGAGGTTCGAGAACGCGAGCAGGCTGAGGGAGTAGCAGAGCGTGAAATCGTCCAGCTGGCCGCTTCTGCGAAAGCGCCCGAAGACGAGGTAGGCGGCAAGCAAGCCGACCATCGCCGCCGACGTCTCGAGGGCCACGTGGAGCTCGGGCAGCCGGTACGCGAAGCGGAGGGCGGGCACGAAGGTCACCGCGGCCGTGGCCGCGATGGAGACGAGCGCCGCCGTCAGAATCGGGTTCGGAAGCCGGCGCATCAGACCTCTGGCGTGCTGTTCCGTGTCATGCGGACACAGTGTGAACATCGCATGCGTCGGCCGTGCCGGTTTTACGCCGACTGCAGCTGGTCGCCATGCGCCCGGCAGGATTCGAACCTGCGGCCAACGGATTAGAAGTCCGTCGCTCTGTCCACTGAGCTACGGGCGCTCGCGGACAGGGTATCGCCGCGGGGAGCTAGCTTCTGACGCCGAAGTCGGTGGTGATGATGACGACGTCGCGGCCGCCGAAGACTCCGGGTGCGGAGGGCACCGTGACGGCGGAGAGGCCGACCTCCCGCCAGCGGGCCTGGAGGATGTTCTTGCGGTGGCCGGGGCTGCCCATCCAGAGCTTCAGCGCGCGGGAGGCGTCGATCCCCGTGGTCGACCACAGCAGGTTCTCGCCGACGGCCCAGCTGTCGTAGCCGTTCGGGCCGTAGTAGCGCTGAACGCGCTTCCAGAACGCCGAGCCGTCGCGGGAGGAGTGGGCGAAGAAGCCGAAGGTGCCCATCGCGCGGGAGTGCGAGCCGGCAGCGGTGGAAAGAGGTCGCGAGAGACGCAGTGGCACGAGGCCGTGCTCCTTGCGGATCGCGTTCAGCTCCACGAGCACCTGGCTCTCGAGCTGGTTCGCCGCGGTCAGCGTGCGGACGGGATTGCCCGCCGCCGTTGCTCCGGCGGCGCCGACGCTGAGGAGCGCCAGGACGGCAATGGCTGAAACGAGGCCTGAACGGAGTCGCACGGGCTGACCATCGGCAGTCCGACTACCCCGTGCAAACCCCTAAAGGAGGATCTTTTCGAAACACTAACGGAGTTTTTACAACTTGTGAATCTACCGATTTCGACTCAGATGGCCGCGTGCGGCGCTTGCTCTGGCGGTTCGCCGACGTGGGCGCGCCGGTGCGCAAGCCAGTCGACGAAGACGACCTGGAAGGCGCCGGCGACAGGGATTGCGGCGAGCGCGCCGACGACGCCGGCGAGCTCGGCTCCGATCAGGACGGCGATCAGGACGGCGAGCGGCGAGAGTTGCACCGTGCGGCCGTAGACGATCGGCTGCAGCACGTGGTTCTCGAGCTGCTGGTAGACGATGAAGAAGACGATCACGATCACGCCGGAGGTGGTCGAGTCGAGGAACGCGACCGTGCTGACGAGAATGGCGGCGATCGTGGCCCCTGCGAGGGGGATCAGGTCGAGGATCGCCACCAGCAGCCCGAGTGCGACCGCGTAGGGGACACCGACGCCGAGCAGCACGCCGGTCGAGACGACGCCTGCGATCAGGCTGATCGTCAGGTTGCCGGTCACGTAGCCGCCGATCGTCCGGTAGATGTCGTGCCCGACCTTGCGCCAGCGAGGCTGCTTCTCTTCGGGAAGGAGGCTGTAGAACCGCTCGACCCAGGCCGGCCCTTCGAGCAGCATGAAGAGGGTCAGGAAGGCGATCGTGAGCGTCGCGACGACCGCGGTGACGACGCCCTTCGTCACGGCGAGCGCCGTGCCGGAGATCCCGAGCAGCTTCGACGCCCCGCCCTCCGAGAGCGCCTCCCGCACCCGCTCGGTGATGTGGTACTCGCGCTCGAGGAAGCCGAGGCGGCCGCGGCCGGCCGTCAGGTCCTCGACGTAGCCCGGCACGGCGTCGACGAAATCGTTCACCTGCGCAACGAGCGTCGGGATGAGCGTGGCGCCGAGGGCCGCGATGGCCAGGATCGCCCCGACGAAGACGATCGCGACGGCGAGCCCGCGGCGCGCGACCCCGTGCTCCTGCAGCCACCCGACGGCTGGATTCAGCGCGGTCGCGAGGAACATCGCGACGAAGATCCAGATCAGAACGCCACGCGCCGCCGAGATGATCTGGATCAACACGACCGCCGCGAGGATGATCCCCAGCACGACGAGGATCGCGCGCGGGCGGAAGCGAACGAGACGCTCCTCCATCGTCCGGAGCCTACGGAGCGGCGCGGACAGCGTGGATCGGCGACGAGGCCCGAAGCGGGTGGAGGGAATCGAACCCTCGTAACTAGCTTGGAAGGCTAGGGCTCTACCATTGAGCTACACCCGCGGGAGTGACGTAGCGTAGCCGCGTGGATCCGTACGCGTGGTCGTGGAACCCGGAAGCGCTCGTCGTGCTCCCGGCCCTGACGATCGCGTACGTCTGGTCACTGCGGCGGTTCCCCGCAGCGCCGTGGCGGGTTGCCTGCTTCGGTGCCGCGATCCTGCTCTTGCTCGCCGTGACGATCACGCCGATCGAGACGATCGCGATGAACTACCTGCTCTCGGTGCACCTGATCCAGAACGTCGTCCTCGCCGAGTGGGCGCCGCTGCTGGCGGTGCTCGGGATCCCGCCGGCGCTCGCGGCGGTCGCGCCGCGGGTCGCTCCGGTGCCTGCGCTCCTCCTCTGGGTCGTCAACTACGGCGTCTGGCATCTGCCGTGGATCTACGACGCGGCGCTGCGGAACCCGCATTCGCTGCTCCATCTCGAGCATGCGCTCTACTTCGTCACCGGCGTGCTGCTGTGGTGGCCGATCGTGCACGGCACGCTCGCGCCCGGACTGAAAGCGGCGTACCTCTTCGCCGCGTTCCTGCTCGCGAGCCCGATCGGGCTCGTCATGGCGCTCGTGCCCGAGCCGATCTACGATTTCTACGCCGAGCAGCCGGGGCTCTGGGGCCTGTCCCCGATCCGCGACCAGCAGATCGCCGGCGTCGCGATGGCGGCCGCGGAGGCAGTTGTCTTCTTCGCGGCGTTCGCGCTCTTCTTCGTGCGCTTCTTCGCCGAGCAGGACGCAGCGACTTGAGGACGAACGTCACGAACATGACCCCACTGCCCCCCTGGCTCCTGAAGCTGCTCGGCGTCAAGAAGGAAACCCGGTCGGAGGACGACCGCCGGTCGACCTCGGATCGCCGCACCGGCGCCGAGCGCCGTGCTGCCGAGGAGGCAGCGCGGGCCGAGGACCGCAGGTCCGGCCGCGACCGCCGTTCCGGCCGCGACCGCCGCGACGAACCCCAGTAGGAGGGTTTTAGCCCGGCAGGAGCAGGCTCACGAGGCCGGAAGTGAGCGGCGCGAGCACGGCGATGCCGACGCGCATGCTCTCGATGAAACCGGCGTCGAGCTCGAGGTAGGCGCGCAGATCCCGCCGGCGCGGCGTCCCCAGCGGCCAGTCGGGATCCCCAGGCGCCGGACTTCGCTCCAGCTCCTCGAGCACGCGCTCGCCTGCGCCACGGAGCGCGCCGAACGCCGGTGCGTACGCCGCGGCGAGCAGGGTCGAGAGGAAGAGGCCGTAGAGGAGCACCGACTCCGGGGCTCCCATCTGCCCCCTGTAGCCGTCGGCCGCGCTCTGAAGCGCGCCCGCTGCGAGCACCGCGCCGGCCACCACGGCACCCGCGACGAGCAGGAACTGACGCAGCTGCGATCGAAGGTCGAGGTACTCCTCGAGCGCGTCGGCGCCGCGTCCCTCCACCTGCAGGGCCCAGGCTGCGCGACCGACGCGGACGATGCCGGCGACGGCGACGAGAGCAACGAGCGTCCCCAGCCACGTCACCACGGTCACCTTGGCGAAGTGACCGGGAATCGGCGACAGGACCTGCGTCCTGTACCGGGCGACGTCGATCAGGGCCGACATCACGATCAACGGCAAGAGCGTCGCGACCAGGTCTCTGACATGCACCGGGCGGCGCAGACGGGCGTGGGCGCGCAGCAGGAGCGGCAGGAGAACGCCCCACAGCGCGCCCTGGGCGAGGAGGAGCGTCACCCAGAGCGACCAGCGCGGCCCTGCCAGCGCCTCGCGACGCTCCTCCGTGTAATCGATCCAGCCCGGCGTTCCGAGCGCGCGGTCTGCGAAGAGGACGAGCAGCACGACGACGGCTCCGAGAACGGCGAGCCCCGCGAGGAGCAACGTCTCGCGCGCCGGCCTGGAGAGTTGACGGCCCGTCGTCGTCACTTCCCGGATATTGACAGCGGTGGATGCCAAGGAGAGGATCGGGGCCGATGGCTGTGCAGCCGAAGGCAGAGACACCGCAGCGGCTCGGGCTTGCCCTCTCGGGCGGCGGCTTTCGCGCTGCGTTCTTCCACATCGGCGTCCTGGGTCGCATGGCCGAGCTGGGAATCCTTCGCCGCGTCGAGGTGATCTCGACCGTCTCGGGCGGATCGATCATCGGCGCGCTCTACTACCTCCACGTTCGCGACCTGCTGCAGACGAAGCCGGACGCGCAGGTCACCGATCAGGACTACCTCGACATCGTCGCGCGCATCGAGCAGGACTTCCTCAGCGGGGTCGAGACGAACCTGCGTGGGCGAACGCTCGCGAACCTCCGGCAGAACTTCCACATGGCGTGGACGAACTACTCCCGCAGCGACCGGCTCGGCGAGCTCTACGACACGACGTTCTATCGCCCGGCCTGGAACAAGCCCTTGTTCGGCACCCCGCCCGATCCCCCGCGCGAGACGAAGATCCAGATGCGCGAGCTGCTGGTCGCGCCGGCGGGCGAGGCGGCCGGCTTCAACCCGTTCGACCAGAATCACGGCCGCAAGGCGCCCGTCCCGATCCTGGTCGTCAACGCGACGTCACTGAACACCGGCCACAACTGGCGCTTCGAGGTCGTCGGGATGGGAGAGCCCGATCGAGCGGAGACCGATGTGCCCGAGGCGGCCGGGGCGACTGACCCGACCGAGGACGCGCGGCGTGAGATCGATCGCAATCAACGGCTGAGATGGACGCGCTACGAGCTCCTTGCAGACGACCAGGCGAACTTCGAGCTCGGCCTCGCCGTCGCGGCGTCGGCGTGCGTCCCGACGCTCTTCCATCCCCTCCCCGTGACACGGCTCTTCAAGCACGGGGAGAGCAACGAGATGCCGATCAACGTGCAGCTCGTCGACGGAGGGGTGCACGACAACCAGGGGATCGAGGGCCTGCTCGAGTTCGACTGCAAGCCGATGATCGTCAGTGACGCGTCGGGCTTCCTTCCGGACGAGTTCGATCCCGCCACCCGGATCCCCGCGGTCGGCGGTCGCTCGCTCGGCATCTACGGCGACCGCGTTCGCGAGGAGCAACTGATCAATGCACGGCTGAACGAGGAGCGGCGGCCGCTGAGCATCATGCACCTGCGAAAGGGGATCAGCGGCTTCGCACGCGCGCCGGTCGGCAAGAACGGAGAGCCTCTCGCACCGCCGCGACGCGAGCCGCCCGACGACTTCAGGGGCGAGCGCTTCGGCGTCCACCCCGAGATTCAGGACTTCCTGTCGAAAGTGCGTACCGATCTGGACTCGTTCAGCGAGGTGGAGGCCTACTCACTGATGCTGGACGGCTATCGCATGGCCGGCCCGAACCTGGAATACCTGCAGATCGAGGGCGCAGGTACGCCCGCGGAACCGCAGAAGTGGAGCTTCACGGCTGTCGCCGGCGCCGCGGAAACCGGAACCGATGCGCGTTACCGTCGACATCTCAAGCGCGCGAAGAGCCGCTTCGGGAAGGCCGTTTGGCTGAGCCCGTGGGGCATCGTCGAGGCTTTGGTCGTCGTCGCAGTGCTCGCGGCGGCGCTTGCCTGGCTCCTGTGGCTCGACGGCGTGCAGAGCTTCTTCGTGGGGACGGTCCCGGTTTGGGGCATCTTCGTGCTCGTCGCCGCGGCCGGGTTCCTCGCGTTCCTCTACCTGAACCCCCGGCTGCCCAAGCCGCTTCGCTGGTTCGCCGACTGGCTCTACACGCAGGCTCTGCCCTTCACGTTTGCGATCCCGTTCTGGATCAGCTCGCTCGTCGTCCTCGTGTTCAGCAAGACGTTCCTGGCCGCCGGCCGGGTGAGCCGGGTGCTGGGCAACGACCCGCCCGCATAGCGGCGATCACCGCCGCTTCGGTCTCATCAGTCGGGGCGGCCGGATTCGAACCGGCGGCCTCTCGCTCCCAAAGCGAGTGCGCTACCAGGCTGCGCTACGCCCCGCTGTCGGAAGCATCGTACGCGTGAGGCTCGGGAGCCGGCCGGAGCCGGCTCCCGAGCGCCTGCTGCTAGAGGTTCGAGAAGAGCAGGTGGGCGTTCGTGCTCCGTGCGTCGGTGACGATGTTCTTCGTCGTCAGGGCGAAGAGCCCGTCGCGAACCTGCTGCGGCGTCGAGGCCGGCGAGCCCTGCAGGTACAGGGCGGCTGCGCCCACGACGTGCGGCGTCGCCATCGACGTGCCGCTCATCGTCGCCGTGCCGGTGTCGGTCAGATACGACGCCGAGGTGATGTTCGAGCCCGGCGCGAAGAAGTCGACGCACGGGCCGAAGTCGCTGTAGCTCGCACGGGCGTCCGTGTTGGTCGTCGCGCCGACGGTGATCGCGGCGGGGAGCCCGGACGGCGAGCCGGTGCACGCGTCCTCGGTCTCGTTGCCTGCGGCGACGCGTACGTGATGCCGTCGGCGATCGAGTTCGCGACCGCCGTCTCGAGCGCGGCCGACTTGCCGCCGCCGAGGCTCATGTTCGCAACGGCGGGCTGGCCGGCCTGATGGTTGCCGGTGACCCAGTCGACGCCTGCGAGCACGCCGGAGTTGAGGCCTGTGCCGGCGCAGGTGAGCACGCGGACGGCGATCAGGCGGACGCCCTTGGCGACGCCGTAGGTCGCGCCGCCGATCGTGCCGGCGACGTGCGTGCCGTGGCCGTGGCAGTCGTCGGAGGTGATTCCGATCGGCGTCGTCGTGTCGACGCCGTGGACCGCGCGGCCGCCGAACTCTGAGTGCGTCTTGCGGATGCCGGTGTCGATCACGTAGGCGTTGACGCCCGCGCCGGTCGCCGTATAGGTGTAGGTGCCGGAGAGCGGCAAGGCGCGCTGGTCGATCGCGGTCGATGCCCCACGTCGCGCCGGTCTGGGTGGTGCTCGCGTGCACGGTCGAGTCGCGCTCGACGTAGGCGACGCGCGCGTCGGCGCTGAGAGCATCGAGCGAGGCGGCGGGAATGACCGCCGAGTAGCCCTTGAGGGCGTTGCGGTAGACGAAGCCGACGTTGACGCCGTACTGGCGCGGCGTGGTCGGCCGCGACGGCGCCGGGATTCGCGCCGCTTCTCGAGCACGACGATGTATCCGAGCGGCCGGCGCTGCCGGCCGTCGCAGCTGGAATCAGCGCGAGGACGAGCAGGCTGAGGACGAGCGTGAGGCGGTGCATGGGCAATAGCTCCTTGTTCGGATGTGCCGCAGTGGCAAGAACTGGCCTACCCACCTCGGCCGCTTTTACTCGTTCCAAACGGTATTTGGCGCCGATAGGTTACGGCGGTGCCCCACGAGAAGCGCATCGAGATCCGCTGGCGCGACCTGGATTCCTACGGCCACGTCAACCAGGCCGTCTATCTGACCTTCGCCGAGGAGGTGCTCGACGACTGGTTCCGCGAACGGCTCGGGCGCGATCCCGGATCGGTCTGGGACTACGTCGCCCGGCGGACGACGATCGACTACCGCGGCGAGCTGCGGCTCTCCGACCGCCTCGCGGTCGGATCGGCCGAGCTCGTCGGGCTCGGCACGACGAGCATCACCGCGAAGGTGACGCTGAGCGCTCCCGACGGGCGCGTCGCAACCGAGCTCGAGCTCGTGGTCGTCGCGATCGACGGCAAGGGCGGCGCCCCGCGGCGCTCTGACCGAGCCGGAGCGGGTCGCGCTCGCGACCTGACGCGCCGGCGTCAGTCCACCGAAAGCAGGTCGACCACGAACACGAGCGGCTCGTGCGGCTTGATCACGCCGCCGGCTCCCCGCGCGCCGTAGGCCATGGCGGAGGGGATCGTGAGCTTGCGCCGGCCACCCACCTGCATCCCCTCGACGCCCGCGTCCCAGCCGGGGATGACCTGCCCCTTGCCGAGCTTGAACTCGAACGGCTGACCGCGGTTCCAGGAGGCGTCGAACTCCTCGCCGGACGTGAAGGAGACGCCGACGTAGTGGACCGACACCTTCGTGCCCTTCACGGCCTCGGCGCCGTCGCCGACGGTGATGTCCTCGATGCCGAGCTCGAACGGGATGTCGCCCTCGGGCTTGTCGATCTCGGGGCGTTCGAGCGGCACGGCAGCCCATCTTAAGCGGATGTGACGTCGGCGGTGGCTGGCAAGAAGTGCGTCACGCATACGAGCGTGACGCAAATCTGCGTGACACGCCTGGCGACGAACGCGTTCATCACGCTATCGTGCATGACGCAGAGTTGCGTGTCGATACTGACGCATGTCTGTATGATCAAGCGATGAGAGCCCGCCGCACCCCGAACCCGTTCTACTTCGGCGACCTCGCGCTCGACGAGGCCTTCACCGACCGGGAGGCCGAGCTGAAGTCACTGAAGTCCGACATCCTGAACGGCCAGAACGTCGCTCTGATCGCGCCGCGCCGGTACGGAAAGTCGTCGCTCGTCCGCCGAGCGATCCAGGAGCTCGTGGCGGACGGCGTGCTGGTCGCAGAGGTCGATCTGATGAAGACGCCGACCAAGGCGAAGCTCGCCTCGAAGCTGGCGCGCGCGATCCACAACGAGCTCGCATCGACGATGTTCAAGGCGAAGGACGCCTTGCGCATCTTCTCCTCGCTCCGGATCTCGCCCGTGATCACGTTCAACGCCGACGACTCCTCCTACAGCTTCAGCTTCACCGCCTACCACGCGGAGGAGGACATCGACGCGACGATCGAACGACTCCTGGAGCTTCCGGGACAGCTCGCGGCGGAGCAAGGGAAGACGGTGGCGCTCTACTTCGACGAGTTCCAGGAGATCACGGGGATCGATCCAGGTCTGCCGGCGCTGATGCGAGCGGTCTTCCAGGAGCAGCCGGACGTGGCCCACATCTACGCCGGCAGCAAGCGGGACATGATGAAACGGCTCTTCAACGACGAGAACGAGCCCTTCTACAGAAGCGCCAAGGTGATGGAGATCGGCACGATCGAGCCGGAGCTCTTCAAGACGTTCGTCGCGGAGCGGTTCGACAGCACCGACCGAGGGGTCAGCACCGCCGTCGTCGATGGACTGCTCGCGATCACGCGCGGCCACCCCTATGCGACGCAGGAGCTTGCCTATGCGCTGTGGGAGGAGGTGCCTTCGGGGTTCACGGCGAACGACGCGGATCTCGCCGCTGCCCTCGACTCCGTCGTGCGGTCCGAGAATGCGCGCTTCACGCTGGTCTGGGAGCAGGCGTCGCGCGCCCAGCGCCTCGTGCTGCAGGCGCTCGCCGTCGAGCCGGGGCATCTGCAGAGCAGTGCCTACCGGACGAAGTTCGGGCTGCCGACCGCCTCGACGGTGCAACGTGCCACGGAGGCGCTCCTCGCGGACGAGCTCGTCGAGAAGCAGGCCGGTGGAACGCACGCGATCGTGGAGCCCTTCCTCACCGAGTGGGTGCGCCGCTACAGCTCCTAGCCGCCGCCCGTGATGTCCTCGACCACGAAGGCGGTCACGTCCGCGATCTCCTTCTGGGACAGCGTCCCGTCGAACGCCGGCATCCCGCCGCCTCCGTTCTTGACCTGCGCAAGCACGCGCTCCGGGTTCGACGCCGTCGGGATCGAGGTCAGATCGGGGCCGCCGTTGCCGCCCATGCCGGAAAGCCCATGGCAGCCGGAGCAGTTGTCGGCCCAGACGGTCTTGCCGGCGGCCGCGTCGCCGTCGCCCCCAGTCGGCTCGGTCGGCGTCTCACCGGCGTGGCCGACGCCTTCATCGCCGCCGCCGACTCCCTCGAGCTCCTCCATCGTCCCCTGCAGGGAGAAGAGCCACAGGTTGTCGCCGTGCGGCGTCGCGGCGAGGGCGTTGCCGCCCGCGAGGAACGCGATGTGCTCCGTGCCCTCGTGCTCGAACACGGTCACCGTCGAGTTCGCTCCGGCCCCCGTCTGGAAGCTCCACTTCAGCTCGCCGTTGACGGCGTCGTAGGCCTCGAGGTGACCGCTGTTGCGGCCGACGAAGACGAGCCCGCCCGCGGTGGCGGTCGAGCCCGAGTAGCACGACTCCGGCCAGCGCTTCTGCCACGCGATCTCGCCGGTGTGGGCGTCGATCGCGGTGAAGTACCCGGGGTGGTCGCCGAAGCCCGTGGTCACGAAGGAGCCGCCGAGGTCGGCGACCGACCCCTGCTTGCCCGGCGGCACGGTCTTGTTCGAGAGCACGAGGCCCGAGAAGGCTGCCTGTGCACAGACGTAGAACATCTCGGTCTCGGGGCTGTAGCTCGTCGGTTGCCAGTTCGTGCCTCCCTGCGGGCCTGGAACGACGATCGTGATCGCCTTGTCGTCGAACGGCGTGTACATCTGCTCGGCGCGCTTGACGGGAAGGTCCTTCAGCGGCTTGTTGGCGAGCTTGAGCTCGTTGACGGCCTGAACGTGCTCCGCCGTCACCTCGTGCGGGATGAAAGGCGGGTAGCTCGGGATCGGCTGCGTCTTGGCGGTCTTCTGCGCCGCCAGCTGCGGCACCGGCTTCTCCGGGATCGGCAGGAGCGGCTCGCCCGTCTCGCGATCGAGCAGGTAGAGCCAGCCGGTCTTCGACGCCTGAGCCAATCCCTTCTTGCCGTCGATGTCGAAGAGGACGACCGGGCTCGGGCCGTCGTAGTCCCAGATGTCGTGGTGCACCTGCTGGTAGTGCCAGCGGTACTTCCCGGTCTCGGCGTCGATCGCGACGATCGAGGCCGTGAACAGGTTGTCGCCCTCGCGCTTGCTCCCGTTCAGGTCGGGGGCGGCGTTTCCGGTGGAGAAGTACAGCAGGCCGAGCTCGGGGTCGACGGCAGGGGTCTGCCAGACCGGAGCGCCGCCCGTCTTCCAGGAGTCGTTGTCCTGTGGCCACGTGTCGTGACCGGTCTCGCCGGGGCCCGGGATCGTCCAGAAGCGCCACTTCTGCTCGCCCGTCTTCGCGTCGTAGGCGGTGACGCGGCCGCGAAGCGAGAACTCGCCGCCGGAGCCGCCCACGATCACCATGCCGTTGTAGTAGAGCGGCGCGTGCGTCAGCGTGAACCCCTCCTGCCAGCGGCCGCCCGAGACCTCCCAGGCGACCTTGCCGGTCTTCTGGTCCAGCGCGACGACCTTCCCGTCCAGCTGGCCGAGGTAGACCTTGCCGTCGCCGATCGCGACGCCGCGCGAGAGCCAGCCGCAGCAGACGGTGCTGATCTTCTGCTCGAGGTGCGCGTTGTACTCCCAGACGATCTTGCCGGTGGCCACGTCCACGGCGAAGACGTCGTCGGCGCCCGTGGGGACGTACATCGTTCCCTCGTAGACGATCGGCTGGGCCTCGGCCGAGTACTTGGCGGCGACGCCGGAGCCCTTGAGGTCGGTCATCCACACGCCCTTGAGCTGCGCGACGTTGTCGGCGTCGATCTCGTCCAGCGGCGAGTAGCGCTGGTTCCAGAGCGTGCCGCCGTTCGTCAGCCAGCCGTCGGTGGGCTCCGCGGTCAGGTCGTCGGCCGAGAAGTCGGGCGCCGCCTGGATCTCGGCCGCCTGCACGATCGGCTGGCCGTCCTCGCCGACCGTGACCGTGCGCGCGGCGCCTCCGTCGTCGTTGCCGATCGCGTAGCCGACGACCGCCGCCGGCAGGAGGAGGACGAACAGCAACAGCCAGACGCCCACATCGAGGAATCCGTCTCGAACCCGTCGCTTGCGCTCCATCGACTCCCCCGGTCGCGTGATTGATCACGCCGTTCCCGCCCGGTGGAGGTTCCAATCCTCGGCGTCCGTCCGCTCTGGAGCAGTGCCTACGCTGCCGCCTTCACGCCCAGGAAACGCTCGATCTCCGCGACGACGCGCTCCGGCTCGTCGAACCATGGGTCGTGGCCTGCCCCGGCAATCCGGACGAGGCGAACGTTCGGACTGGCGGCGACGAGAGCCTCGCCCTCCTCCGGAGACCCGAAGGCGTCGTGTTCGCCCCAGACGAGAAGAGTCGGCGTCGTCAGGGCTTGCCAACGCTCGCCGAGGATCAGCTCGCGTCGGTACCCAAGGCGGCGCCAATCAGCGATGCACGCGATCAGGCTGAGCATGCTCTCGGCATTTCGTCGCGTGTGCGCGACGTCGACGTCGAGTACGAGGTCATCGACTCTCTCTGGATGCTTGACGATGACCTGCCCCCAGAACTTCCGGTTACCGTCACGCGTCGCGTTCGAGAACAGGTACCTGCCGAGCCGCTGGCCGATGAGTGGGAGTCCGACCGGAAGCATCAGAAGGGGCGGCCTTCGTGCGATCCCGAACGGCGCGCCGACGAGCGCGAGCCGCGAGATCCGGCTCGACGCATCGATCGCGAAGGCGACGGACAGGAACGCGCCCATCGAGTTGGCGACCACGTCGACCGTCTCGAAATCGAGCGCGTCGGCGATGTCACCCAAGAACCTCCGACCGTGGTCGAGCAGATTGACACCCCGGTAGTCGAATGGATCGGCCAGGCCGTGGCCGGGTCGGTCGACGGCGACGACGCGGTGCTTTTCGGCCAGAGCCGCGAGGATCGGTACCACCTCAAATGCGCCGCTCAACCCGCCGTGGACGTACATGAGAGGCGGACCCGCGCCGAGCTCGAAGAGCTGTGTCTCGCCCTGCGACCAGCGGATTCGGCGAACGCGAGCATCAGGCGCAAACCGGGCGAGCAGCGCCGCCTGAGCTCTCTCGAGCGCTTGATCCAGGTCTGTCTTCACGGCAGCTCAGGATCGCCGCGTGCGGGACGTGCTGCATCGGTGGGATTACCTATCCGGCTACGGGTTCCGAATCTTCTCGCGCAGCGCGTACGCGGCCGCCTCCGCCCGGTTCCGGAGACCGAGCTTGGACAGGATGCGCGCGACGTGATGCTCGGCCGTTCGCCGGCTGATGTAGAGCCGCGTCGCGATCTCCGCGTTCGAGCATCCTTCCGCCAGGAGCGACAGGACCTCAGTCTCGCGCCTGGTCAGCGCCCCGTACCCTTTCGGGAACGTCCGCGCCGGAGCCCCGAGCTCCCGTAGCAGGGCGGCGGACGCGTCGGCGTCCCTAATCGCGCCGAGACGCTCGAACGTCTCCAACGCGTGCCGCGCCTCCACGACTGCCGCTGCGGGCGCATGCGAGCCGAGCGCCCGTGCGAGCCCAAACCGCGCCTGCGCGGCTTCGAGAGCAAGACCGAGTCCGGCGAAGAGCTCCAGAGCCGCTTGGAAGTCCGCGCGCGCACCCTCGTCGCCTCGAGCGGCTCGGACCTTCCCGCCGACGAGCTTGGCGACGGCGAGTGTCCGTTCGTCGTTGCGGTCGACTGCGAGTACGGCCAGCTGATCGAGCGTCTCCTCCGCAGCGGCGCGGTCACCGCATGCGAGCTGCACCTCGACGAGCAAGGCGAGCACGGGTGCGCAATCCGGATCGGACGACGGTATGCCTTCGAGGCATAGGCGGCCGAGGTCTCCTGCCAGCGCCAGGTCGCCGCGTGCCAACGCGATCCTCGCGAGTGACCGCTTGGCGCTCGCGTGCCAGTCGATGCCCTCGAGCAGCCGCTCGGCCTCCTCGAATCGTCCCTGCCGAACGCGCAGGTCCGCGAGTCGAAGCAGCGCGAAAAGCTGAGACGCCCAGTAGCCCGTCTCGAAGATCCGGATCGCGGCCAGCAACTCGCGCTCCGCTTCCTCCCAGCGGCCGAGGGCGATCAAGATTCCGCCGTAGTGCGTGCGGCAGGTCGGCGGCACGAAGTCGCCCCACAGCTCGAAACGAGCCGCGGCGTCGAGCCACTGCTCGGCGCGTCGAACGTCGGTCGCGCGCTCGCAGGCGCTGAGCAAACGGCAATAGATTTCACCGGCGGGGCCGACACCGACAACCTCTCCCGAGGCGACAGCGACCATCGCCTGGTCGAGCATGGACATCCCCTCGGTGACGCGCCCCGAGGCGACGTACGCCTCGCCGAGCAGCGCGATGGCATCGAACTCGAGGTCCCTGTCGCCGTACCGCCTGGCGATCGCGATCGCTGCCGTCGCAAGTTCCTCACGCTCGGATGCATCGGACGTCCACGGAGCGCGATCAAGCGTGAGCCACCCGTGGGCCGCACACTCTTCGACCCCCTCCAGCACCCTCTCCGCGCGCGTCATCCAGCCGTTTGCGGCGGCCATGTTGCCGTGGACGGACACGTACAGGAACGCCAGCCAGCGCGCCAGCTCGGCGGCCTCAGCCCGCAGCCCACGTCGCTCATACTCGGAAAACGCCCGCTCCTTCAGCTCGATGGCGCGCCGATGCTCACCCCCGAACTGCAACGCCTCTCCCAGGCCGGCGAGAATCTCGGCGCTCTCGCCGAACTCGGCGGCCTGCTCGAAGAAGGAGCGGGCGCGCTCCCACTCGGCCGCGACAAGCGCCTCGCGGCCAAAGCGCACGAGCTCAGCTGCCGTGAGCGCACCCATCGCCCCGGAATGATTCCACGATCAAGGCCCCTGAACGCCGCGAAGACCTGTGAAGCGGCAATGCTCGTGCCCGCACGGCGTGCAGCGACATCTCGCGGTCCGGGCGACACGTTCGATGTCCGCCTAGATCCGCCGTCCGCTATTCGATCAGCGTCAGCAGCTTGAACATCGGCAGGTACATGCTGATGATCACGATGCCGACCATGATGCCGACGCCGAGCATCATGATCGGCTCGACGATCGAGGTCAGCGACTGGATCGAGGCATCGACCTCGTCCTCGTAGAAGTCAGCGATCTTGCCGAGCATCTTCTCGAGCTCTCCGGTCTCCTCGCCGATCTTGACCATCTGGCTGACCATGGCCGGAAAGACGGGGTTCTCGACGAGCGGCTGCGCGATCGGCACACCTTCGCCGACCTTCTGCCGGACGCCGGCGAGCGCGTCCTCGACGACCCAGTTGCCGGCCGTCTGGCCGGTGATCTCGAGCGCCTTGATGATGTCGACGCCGGCGGCGACGAGCGTGGAGAGCGTGCGCGAGAAGCGCGCCATCGTGATCTTCCGGACGACGTCGCCGATCTTCATCGGCAGCTTGAGCTTGATCCGGTCCCAGCGGCGACGGCCGGTGTCGGTCTTGAGGAACTTCTTGATCCCGAAGATCCCGCCGATCACGCCCGGCAGCAGCACGAACCAGGTCGCCTTGAGGAAGTTCGACATGTTCAGCACCCACTGCGTCAGCGTCGGCAGCTTGCCGCCGAGCTGGGCGAAGATGCCGACGAAGACCGGCACGAGGAAGAGGAGCATGCCGACGAGGACGAGGGTGGCGAAGATCAGCACCATCGTCGGGTAGATCATCGCGCCCTTGACCCGGCGCTTGATCGCTGTCGACTTCTCGATCTGGAAGGCGACGCGGTCGAGGACCGTGTCGAGGATGCCGGCCGCCTCGCCCGCCTCGACCATCGCGACGAAGAGCCGGTCGAAGACCTTCGGATGCCGGGCCATCGCCTGCGAGAGCAGCATGCCGCCCTCGACGTCGGCGCGGAGCTCGCGGATGACGGCGCCCAGGTACTTGTCGTCGGTCTGCTGCTCGAGGATGACGAGCGCGCTGACGACGTTCAGACCGGCTTCGATCATCGTCGCGAACTGACGTGAGAAGATCTGCAGCGACTTCGGCTTGACCTTCTTGAA
The DNA here is from genome assembly GCA_963765705.1 of uncultured Gaiellaceae bacterium. Classification (GTDB taxonomy): domain Bacteria; phylum Actinomycetota; class Thermoleophilia; order Gaiellales; family Gaiellaceae; genus Gaiellasilicea. The sequence goes on along the minus strand of CAVXXJ010000009.1, from coordinate 35,074 downwards.
GGCGGTGCGGGCCGATTCCTCGCCTGCGGACGGAAGCTCCAGGAGCCGGGTGGCGAGCAGCCCGCGGACACGCAGCTGTTCGCGCGCGGCGTTCGGATCGGGCGCGTGGACCTCGCCGAGCGTCTCGACTCCGAGCGAATTGATCGCGTTGTACGCGTAAGCGGCCATACCCCGTTCGTATCGGCAGGGTGACGCGCCCTCTTGAGGTCTGGAGCCTCTTTGCCGATGAAGAACAGAGTGAAGGCGCGCCTCCGTTCGGAACAGGGCTTCGGCCTGATTGAGCTCGTGATCGCCATGGTGATGCTGAACATCGGCATCCTCGCGATCGTGGCCGCCTTCAACTCGGGCGCTCTGGCGCTCCAGCGAGCCTCACAGACCTCGACCGCCTCCGTGCTCGCGGACAAGCAGATGGAGCTGTATCGAGCGCTGAACTACTCGGCGATCGCGCTCCACACGGCTTCGAAGACCACCGCCGACGCGAACAGCACCTACGCCGGCGATCCTGCGTGGAACGCGACGCAGGTCACGACGACGTGCAGCGGCTTGCCGGATCAGTGCAATGCGATGCGGACGTCCACCGGTCCCGACGGCGTGTCCTACCGGATCGACACGTACATCCGGACCGAGCCGATCAGCACGTACATCGCGGGCGCGGCGCCGAGCGCCCGAGACGTCAAGCGCGTCACCGTCGTGATCCGGAAGACGAGCTCGCTGAAGACGCTCGCCCGGGTCACCTCGACGTTCGACCTGTCGACCGGCTAGCTCGCGAAGCCGAGTCGACCGGCGCGCTCCGCCTGCCGGGGCGCGCTGCCGCCGAGCTCGCGCGCCGACCGCTGCCAAGCCAACCGGAACCCGAAACGGACATGTCCCAGGGACTGTCCCTCAGACATGGCGGAAGCGGACATGTCCCAGGGACTGTCCCTCGGACATGGCGGAAGCGGACGTGGACGTTCGCGCTTCGCGCTGTTGCGGGCTACTTCTTGGGCTTCGGGGTGACGAAGCCCTGCACCGTCAGCAGCTCGAGCTCGTAGCGGCTGCCGTCGGCGGTGTTCTGCAGCGTCAGTGGCTTGCCCAGCTTGAGCGAGATCGTCTCGTCGCCATCGGCGTAGGTACCGCCGGCGATGCCGAGCTCGATCGACTTCCCGTCCAGGGCCGCCGACACGAAGACGAAGATCGGGTCGTCGACCGGGAACTCGGCCGCCGGCGTGAGCGAGACGACCTCACCGTTGAGAGAGAGCGTCGTGGCCGCTGCCGGCGGCTGCGGAGCGACAGGTGCCTTGCCACCGTCTGTCGCACCTGAATCGCTGCCGGGCACGACGGACCCGGGCTTCCCGCCCGCATCGGTCTTCGGCGTGTCCGCGCCGGTTGCAGCGCCAGACTTGGTGCCGGACCCGGAGGACGGAACGATGGGAATCGCGTCAGGGTCGAGCTGCTGCTCGAACGGATCAGCTGCCTCGAAGAGCTCAAACGAGAGCAGCTGACCTGCGCCTGCAGCGACCGGGACGTCGCTGTCGACGAGAACGGCGGGCTGGGCTTCTCCGCCGGGCACTGTCGTACCTGCAACAGGGGTCGCGCCGGGGGTACCCGGTGGAACCACACCGGACGCGGTCGTCGACGTGTCGGGGGTCGGGGCCGGCGCGCCCGCCTCGGCCACGGGCGCCGTGGGCGGGCCCTTGAGCAGCTTCAGCGTCTTCGGGCCCTGGAAGGCGACCACGGCGAGGAGCATGACCCCGAGACCGATCGCCATCTTCCGCTGCTTCGCAGCCTTCGCCTTCAGTGGGTCGATTTTCTTCGCCATCAGGGGCTCGCCTCCGCTCCAGAAGCCTCAGCGCCGGCGTCGGCCGGCGGGGCGGCGGCGGTGCCCTCCGCGGGAGCGCCCGGAACCGGTGACGCGGGGTTGGCAGTCTCGGCCGTGCCGTAGACATAGGCATTGATCGTCAGGGCCGCGGCGATGTCCGGGAATCCATTGGGCGACTCGCTGAAGTCGATCGTCTCGATCGAGAACAGCCGACCGGTCGCCTGCAGCTCGCTGCGACGAACGCCGACGAGAGTCCGCAACCGGAAGAGGAAGTCCGAGAGCTCGTAGAAGTTCCCGTCGAACGCGACCCCGATCGGAACCGTCTGGAAGTCCCCGGTCACCGCCGAGGCCTCCGGCGTGATCGAGTTGAACTCGATTCCCGTCTCCTGGGCGATGCGGGAGAGCTCGAGCAGGATCCCCGGCATGTCCGGCGCGGACGGCATCGCCGTCGCAAGGCGGAAGATGTCCGCGACCGCGATCGGCTGCGCATCGCCGGCGCGCGCGTTGGCCGCGCGAGCGGTGGCGAGCTCGGACTCGATGGTCAGCGCCTGTTCCTTCAGCACTGTCGCGTCGCTTCGTTTCGGCCCGACGAGCATGAACCAGCCGAAGAGGGCGTAGACCAAGAGCCCGACGCCGACCAGAACGTGGAGCGTGCGTGGGGAGAGCTTGCGCTTCACTGCGCGCTCCCGGCCGTGCGGATGTCCGCCATGATCGTGAACTGAACGATCTTGCGCGCGCCCACCGGCTGCACGGTGCTGGACTGGAGCCGAACGTTGGTGAGCGCCGGAGTCACCGAGAGCCGTGCGAGGACACGCGCAACCCCGTCCTGAGAGTACGTCGAGCCGCTGAGCACGACACCCGGCGCAGCGGCTCCGACCACCGGCGCTCCGGCCGGGCTGACTGGAGCCCCAATGCTGCCGAGGCTCGTCAGCCAGACGTCGCGTGGCAGGACCTGCGAGACCTGGCGTAGGACGCGATCCCAAGCGACCCGGCTGCTGAGCGCAGTCGAGAGCGCGGCGATCCGCGCGGACTTCTCTGCGAGGAGGACTTCGTCGGTGACGCCGGAGTCGGTTCCGGCGGGCGGCTTCGGCAATGCGGCGAGGTCGGCGTTGAGCGAGTCGATTCGCGCCTGCTGGTCCGACGCCGCACCACCGGCGCTGATCATCGCGGCGACGAGCAGGACCGTCACGAGGGCAGCCCCGCCGGCGGCGCCGAAGATGACGCCGCGCTTGGCCTCGAAACTCTTCGGGACCTCGTCGCGTGGGAGGAGATTGACGGCACGCATCAGTCGTCGATCCCAAGCCCGATGGCGACAGCGAGCGAGCCGAGCTGCTCTTGCTCGGCCGCCGTTCCGGAGACCTTGAGGCGCGTCAGCGGATCGGCCACCCGGACGGGCACGCCGACGAGCCGCTCGAGCTCGGCGCCGAGGCCGGGGAGATGAGCTGTGCCGCCGGTGAGCACGATCTCGCCGATACCCAGCGAGCCGGGCTGGTTCTGGTAGAACTGGAGCGAGGAGACGAGCTCCCTGGCGAATGTCTGCAGCTGCCGCCTGGCGGCCTCCTGAGCGGTCGCGAGATCCTCCTCGTTGAAGCCCTGCGGAACCTCGGTCGAGCCGGAGAACGACAGCGCCCTCTTGATCGGCTCGGCCTCCCCAGGCGACATGTCCAGCGCGCGAGCGATGGCGACGTTGAGCGCCCAGCCGCCCCACTCGAGCACACGGGTGAACTCGCAGACGCGTCCGTCCGACACGGCGAAGGTCGACCGGTCGTGGCCGACGGCGACGGCGACGAGCGCACCGCGCTCGGAGCCGGAAACGGGGTCGTAGGGCTCGGCCACCGCACGCAGGAGTGCGAACGCCTCGAGATCGACGCCGACGATCTGGAGGCCGGCCTTCTTGCAGGCATACAGGTAGCGGTCGACGAGCTCGCGGTACGCGACCACCAGAAGCACGCGGCTCACCTTCTGGCCCTCGTCGTTCACCGCCTCCGAGAGCACCTGGTAATCGAGCACCGCCGCCTCGAGCGGAATCGGCAGCACCTCCTGAGCGCGGAAGCGGATCGCGTTCGCGAGCTGCTTCGGATCGTCGATGCCGGTCACCTCGAAGGTGCGCACACCGATGCGGTTGTTCGCGATGCCGAGGCGCACGCCACGCTTCGGAAGCTTGTTGACCCTGAAGAACTCCCGCAGCGCGACGGCCAGGGCTTCGGGGTCGCGCAACTCGCCGCCAACCACGACGCCGTGCTCCAGGGGCGTGCGGACGGCCTGCACGAGCTCCGGCCGGGGGCCGTTGTTGACCCGGGCCGCCGCGATCTGCGAGCCGCCGATCTTGAGCCCGACCAGCTTCTTGGAGCTGATGCCGGGAAGCGAGGGAAACGACGGACGCGGACGCGACGGGAGCGCCAGCTTCGGCATCGAGATCGACCGCGACTTCCTCTGCTTCGGCTCGGAGGCGGGCTCGGCCGCGTCCCATTCCTTGGCGCCGCGCTTGAGCGAGAAGTCCCGCTTGTAGAACGGAACCTTGGCCCCAGGCTCCTGCTCCGCCTTCGCGGGGCGCGCGCGCTTCGCGCGGACCTCCTTCGGAGCCTTCTCAGCCTTGTCGGCCTTCGGCTTGCGTGAGAGCTCCCGCTTGTAGAACGGCACCTTCTGCTCGGCCTCCTCCGCTACGGGAGGGACGTCGGCGTCGAGCTCCGGCGGCTCGGGAAGGTCGGGCAGGATGGCGACCGGCAGGTCTGGCAGCGGTGGGAAGGCGGGCAGCTCGGGAAGCTCGACGAGCGCAGGCGCGACGTCGGCCACGGGCAGGTCGAGGTCGACGTCGAGCTCCTGCTCGAACGTCGTCTCGGCAGGTGCCTCGACTGCGAACGGCGGCTCAGCCGGGACGAGCGAGACAGGCGAGGGGACGAGCGTCGGCGCATCGGCCACCGGTTCTGCAGGCACGGCCTCGAGGGTCGGGGGAAAGGCGAGCGGCTCCTCCGGCGGTTCGGAGACCTCCTCGAGCGGCTTGGTCAGCCAGCTGTGCTCGACCACGAGCTCCGGGTCGACCGTGGGCGGCACGTCGACAGCGGGCGCCGCCGCGAGGAAGGCAGGAGGCGGAGCGGGCTCGACGCTCGGCGCCGGCTCGAAGACCGGCAGCGGCGGAACGAAGGCAACCGGCTCGTGTACGACCTCGGGCTCGGGTGTGGGCTCAAATGTGGGCTCCGGTGCGGGCGCGAGCTCCGGCTCCGGCTCCGGCTCGGGCTCAGACGCGACCGCGACGGCCTCCGGCTCGGCCTTCGGCTTCTTGCGGAGCGAGAACTCCTTCTTCCACAGCGAGCTGGACTCGGTCTCGGACTCGGACGGAGACTCCGACTCGGAGGAGCCGTCCGGTTCGCGCTCGTCCTCCGACTTGCGGCGGAACGACATCTCTTTCTTCCAGATCGAGCTGTTCTTCTCGTCGCTCATCGTCAGGCCCCGGCCAGCCGCAGGGTGGGCGTCTCGGTCTCTTCCTCGAAGCCGGCACGTTCGAGCAGGCCTTCGAGCTGGTCGGGGCGGCTCGACGCGGCGAGCGCGGTGTCCTTCGTAATCACACGGCGCAGGACGAGCTGCGCGAGCGACTGCTCCATCGTCATCATCCCGCGCCCTGTGGAGGTCTGCATGATCGAGTAGATCTGCTCGACCTTGCCCTGGCGGATCAGGTTCCTCGTCGCGTCGTCCGGGAGCAGGATCTCGAGCGCGGCAACGCGGCCTTGACCGTCGGCGGTCGGCAGCAGTGCCTGCGTGACGATTCCCTGCAGCGAGCCCGCGAGCATGATCCGAACCTGCTCCTGCTGCTCGGCCGGGAAGACATCGATGATCCGGTCGACGGTGCCGGGCGCGCTCTGGGTGTGCAGCGTGCCGAGCACGAGGTGTCCGGTCTCGGCGGCGGTCAGCGCGGTGCCGATCGTCTCGAGGTCGCGCATCTCGCCGACGAGGATCACGTCCGGGTCCTGGCGGAGCGCGGCACGGAGTGCCTCTCCGAAGCTGGTGGCGTCCACGCCGATCTCGCGCTGGTTGACGATGCAGCGCTTGTGGCGGTGCACGAACTCGATCGGGTCCTCGATCGTGAGAATGTGATCGGTGCGGTTGCGGTTGACCTCGTCGATCATGGCCGCGAGCGTCGTCGACTTACCGGAGCCGGTCGGCCCGGTGACCAGGACGAGGCCGCGCGGCAGCATCGCCAGCTCGGCCAGCGAGGTCGGAAGACTGAGCTCCTCCAGCGTCTTGAGCTCTTCCGGGATCACCCGGAAGGCGGCGCCGAGCGCCTCGCGCTGGAAGTAGACGTTGACACGGAAGCGGGCCAGACCCGGGACGTGGTGCGAGGTGTCGATCTGACGCTTGATCTCGAGCTGCTTCTGCTGCTCGGTCGAGAGCACGCGGTAGAGCAGCTGCTGCGTGTCGTCGGGCATCAGCGCCGGAAAGCCCGGGAGCCGCTCGAGCTCACCGCGGACGCGGATCGCGGGCGGCGTCCCCACCGACAGGTGAAGATCGGAGGCGCCGCGGGCCACCATCGCCTCGAGCAACTCGTCGATGGAATGCAGCGCAGAGGGTTCGGAGGGCGACATGCCGGTCACGAAGTGGGCTATCGGCACGCGCCAGGGGTAACTTGAGTGAGGGATCGGCGCCTCGCGTGCACGCGCGCGTTCCTTAACCGTCGCCACCGCGATCGTGCCCCGACTCACCCGCTGTGAGGGATGCCGTGGGTGACCGTTCCCCCGTATGAGGGGTCTTCCTGAGGGGTGGAAGCGTCGATGCCGGGTCAGCCACTCGCACCATCGACTGTCCCCTCGGAAGGAGACACCTCACATGCTTACAGCGCTCCGAAAGCGCCTTGACGCCAGAAACGAGCAGGGTTTCACCCTGATCGAGCTTCTCGTCGTCATCATCATCATCGGCATTCTGCTCGCGATCGCGGTTCCGAGTTACCTCGGCTTCCGCGACCGTGCTGCGAAGGCTGCGGCACAGGCGAACGTCCGCTCGGCGATCCCGTCGATCGAGACCTTCTTCGCCGACAACAACACGTACGTCGGTGTCAGCAACGCTGCGGCCGGTACCCCGCCGGGCGCGATCTCCTACGACGCCGGCCTGGTCGCCACCTTCGACGCCGCTCAGAGCTCGACCACGAGCTACTGCGTCTACAGCGACGTCGGTGGCTTCCGCTACCACAAGCTCGGCCCGTCCGGTGCGATCGTCGCGGACGCGACGCCTCTGGCCTCGCCCTGCGCGTAACCCCCAGCCTCACCGCTTGACCGAGAGGGCGCCGGCAACGGCGCCCTCTCAGGTTCCGCGCCACGGTCACAACGAATCCCTCGGCCGAGGGTAGCCCCCACGGGGGGATGTGCCGATGTCGCTGGAGCCACTTGCACGACTGACTGTTCCCCCTCGGAAGGAGAAACTCCATGCTCAACGCACTACGCAAGCGCCTCGACGCCAGGAATGAGCAGGGTTTCACCCTGATCGAGCTCCTGGTCGTGATCATCATCATCGGCATCCTGCTCGCGATCGCTGTCCCGAGTTACCTCGGCTTCCGCGACCGTGCCGCCAAGGCTGCCGCACAGGCGAACGTCCGCTCGGCGATCCCGTCGATCGAGACCTTCTTCGCCGACAACAACACCTATGTCGGTGTCAGCAACGCTGCGGCCGGCACCCCGCCGGGCGCGATCTCCTACGACGCCGGCCTGGTCGCCGTCTTCGACGCCGCTCAGAGCTCGACCACGAGCTACTGCGTCTACAGCGACGTCGGCGGCTACCGCTACCACAAGCTCGGCCCGTCCGGCGTGATCACCGCGGACGCGACGCCTCTGGCCTCGCCCTGCGCGTAACCCCCAGCCTCACCGCTTGACCGAGAGGGCGCCGGCAACGGCGCCCTCTCGCGTTTCTGCCCGGCAGGAAGCACTAAACGATCGGGACGGCGATGCCGATAGAACCAGGGATGGAGAAGATCAGCCAGCCCGTTCGGATCCTCGCGATCGTCATCGTCCTCGTAGGCGCGGCCGGCATGCTCGCGATGCGCATGCTGGGGCCGAGCGCCGTCCCTGAGGCGAGCACCGCAGCGGTCGTCCCGCACACCGCGGTGACCCCCAAGCCGAAGGCGACGCCCAAGGTAAAGGCGACGCCCAAGGCCAAGGCAAAGCCGGACAAGGCCGTGGCGGCGCCCGCGAAGCCGAAGGCGAAGGCCAAGACCAAGCCGAAGCCGGCGCCCGCGGTTCCGGCACTCAACGCACCTCTTCCCGACATTGCCCCCACCGGCTTCCCTCTCGCGGTTGACGCGGCGCTGCGCAGGCACGCTGTCCTCGTCGTCTCGCTCGTCGTTCCCGGTGCTCGGGTAGACGCGTTGTCGGCCGCCGAGGCCCAGGCGGGCGCCAAGCTCAGCGGCGCCGGCTACCTGGCCTTGAACGTGCTCAACGAGGACGTCGCCCGGAAGCTGCTCTCGAAGCTCGACGTCAAGGAGCCGAGGGTGCTCGTGCTGAACCGATCGGGCGAGGTCACACTCGCGCTGGCCGGCTTCGCCGATCGTGAGATGGTCGCGCAGGCCGCCGCGAACGCGTCGCTGTGAGCGCCGTCGTCGAACCCGCGGCGCGCGAGCTCTTCGTTCGCCATGCCCGCAAGGAGGGCCGCTCGGTCGCAGTGCTCCGTGCGGTCGACCACGGCGACTCCTGCGTCGTCGAGACCGAGGTCTATCCCATCGGGGCCGCCAACGGCGCCGACCCGGTCCGCCCCGGTCCGTACACCTTCGCGAACTCCGCTCAGGCGACGCAGTTCGTCACGGAAGCCGTCGAGGCCCTGATGGTCCTCGGCTGCGACGTCCAAGCCCAGTAGCAGCGGCCAACCCGGACGTGTCCCAGGGACAGTCCCTCGGACATGTCCCTTTCGGGCTCGGCCTAGACGAGGACGCGGGCGAGCTCTTCGACCGACGTCAGGCCGGCGGCGACCTTCGAGAGGCCGTCGTCCCAGAGCGAGCGCATGCCCGCTTCCATGGCGGCGCGCTCGACGTCCTCGCGGCTGGCGCGGGCGACCGCGAGTTGTGCGATCGACTCGGTCATCGTCAGCAGCTGATAGACACCGACTCGGCCCTTGTAGCCGGTCTGGTTGCAACGCGGGCAGCCACGCTTGCGGTAGAAGGCCATTCCGTCGGAGGCCGCGGCAACGTCGGGCGTGACGCGCGACTGGAGTAGCTCTTCGACCGACGGCTGGTACATCTCGCAGCAGTGCGAGCAGAGCTTCCGCGCGAGCCGCTGGGCGAGCACGCCGGTGACGGCGGCGCCGACGAGGAAGGGCTCGACGCCCATCTCGTTGAGCCGGGTGATCGCGCTCGGAGCGTCGTTGGTGTGCAGCGTCGAGAGCACGAAGTGGCCCGTGAGGGCGGCTTCGATCGAGATCTTGGCCGTCTCGCCGTCCCGGATCTCGCCGACCATCACGACATCGGGGTCGGAACGCAGGATCGAGCGGAGAGCGGTCGCGAAGGTCAGGCCCGCGCGGACGTTGATCTGCACCTGGTTCACCCCGGCGAGCCGGTACTCGACCGGGTCCTCGACCGTGATGATGTTGATCTCGGGCCGGTTCATCGTCGTCAGCCCGGCGTAGAGGGTCGTCGACTTACCAGAGCCGGTGGGCCCCGTGACGAGGAGCGCTCCCGTGGGCTTGGAGATGATCTCGGCGAGGCGATCGCGCATGTCGTCCGAGAGCCCGAGCTCCTCGAGTGTCGGGGCGCGACGCGACTTGTCGAGCAGACGCATGACGACTTTCTCGCCCTCGACGGTCGGCAGCGTCGCAACACGGATGTCGAGCATGCGGCCGGCGGCTGCCGCGTTGAGCGAGATGCGACCGTCCTGCGGCTTCCGGCGCTCGGCGATGTCGAGCTTCGCGAGCACCTTGAGGCGGGTCGTCACGCCCGGGGTCATCCGCTTCGGGATCCGCTGCACCTCCTGGAGCACGCCGTCGATGCGGAAGCGCACGACGAGCGCGCTCTCCTGCGGCTCGAAGTGGACGTCGGAGGCGCCGTCCTCGGCAGCCTGGAAGATGACGGAGTTGACGAGCCGGACGAGCGGGGCGTCGGAGACCCCATCCTCGGCTTCGAGATCGTCGGTGTCGTCGTCCTCGCCGATCCCGAGGTCGGCGTCGACCTCCTCCAGTACGGCCCGGGTGCCGAACGCCTCCGAGGCACGCGCCATCCGGCGCAGCTCGGCGAGAATGTCCTCGCTCGAGGCGACCCCGAGGTCGAGCTGGTACCGGGTCGCAAGCCGGAGCTCGTCGAGGCCGTGCAGGTTGCCGGGATCGGCGACGGCGACGCGGAGCGTGCTGTCCTCGAGGGCGTACGGGATGGCAACGACGCGCTCCAACACGTGGAGCGGGATCAGCTCGGCGGCGTCCTTCGCAACGCCGGTCAGCGCGAGATCGACGACCGAGATCTGGTAGCGGACGGCGAGCGAGCGGGCGATCCCCTCGGGCGGCGCGACCCCCTCGTCGACGATCGCCTGGGCGAGCGATCCCTGCCCGGCACGGCCACGCACGATCGCGAGCTTGTCCGGCGCCACGAGGTTCGTGGCGGAGAGCAGGTCGACGACCAGCTCCGCCATCGTGTTGACGCCGAACGGCGTGGCAAGCGGCTGCGCGCCGGTGGCGGCAGTGCCCTCGCTGGTCTGGCCGACCGTGCGCAGATTCGGTGGACGTTCGCTGTCCATATCCCTCATTCGAGTTATCGGCAGGCGCGGTCGTTCACTTGACCGCTTGTACCGGGGGTCTCAAGCCTTCGGGCGCGCAGGCACGAACCCTTGGCGAGTCCCTCGAACGGGCGCCGGAGGGTTTGGCGGAATGTCGCTCGTTGCCGGGATGCGCTGGGCGTTCCGAGGCAAGGACGCAGGGAGTCGCCGATAGTGGTGCTATCGGCGCGACCGAGGACGCCGCATCGGGGCGTCCAGCGCGGCCCGGCGACTCAGCCGATATTTCGCCAGACCCTCCTAGCTAGAAGGAGCCCAGGTACACGTCGAGCAGCTCGTCGCCGAAGAAGAGCGCGACGATGCCGCCGAGCGCGAGGAACGGAGCAAATGGGATCCCCATCTTCCGCGCCTTGCTGCCGTGGCGTATGAAGAGCACGATCGCGGGCACGAGCGCAGCAAGCATCCCGAACATCAGCGCCACGGGGGCGGTGCGGCCGAGCATCGCCCCCAGGAGCAGCGCCAGCTTGACGTCGCCCATGCCCATCCCCTTCGGGTAGGCGAACACGGCGAGGAAGAGGAAGAGACCAGCGCCGGAGCAGCCGAGCGCCCACTCAGGGCTCGGATGCAGCAGGGTCATCGCAACCAGCACGATCCCGGTCGCCGGCAGGACGATCAGGTTCGGGACGATCCGGTGCGACAGGTCCGTCGCGGAGACCGTCACGAGCGTCGCGCAGAAGAAGGCGGCGACGAACGACGTGCCCGACCACCCGAACGCGAGGAACGAGGCTGCGACGAGCAGCGCCGTGACCAGCTCGACGACCGGGTAGACGACGCCGATCTTCGTCCCGCAGCCCTTGCAGCGGCCACGCAGCGCCAGGTAGGACACGACCGGTACGTTCTCGTACCAGGAGAGCTCGTGCCCGCAGCTCATGCAGGCGGACGCGGGCGCGACGATCGAGCGCTTGAGCGGCACGCGCGCGGCGACGACGTTCAGGAAGCTCCCGATCGCGAGGCCGGGCGCGAACGCCGCGGTGGCCAGGGCGAACGACACTAGCCCTGTTCCTCGTGGGTCGCTGGCATCACGGGCATCAGTGTTCCTATCGGCACGCGCTGAGGCTCGCTTGAGCCGGCAAGCGAGCTACCCGCCGTAGACGGGCGTGCCGGGCGTCACGGCGACGTTCGGCTCGACCGGCGCGCCGACCGGCAGCTGCGTGATCGCAGGCAACGGCTTGAACACGGTGTTCGTACCGAACCCGAAGCCGCCGCAGATGACCGGGCCCTGGATCTCGATGTTCGTTCCGTCGAGAACCGCGGTCGACGTCGGGTTGCAGAAGATCCCGCCCTGCCACTTGTTGTTCGAGCCGCTCATGCTCACGTTTCCCGCCGCGACCATGATCAACATCTCCGAGTTCGGGTTCCAGGTCGTGAAGTCGCAGGTCGCATTGGCGCACATCTTCGTGTTCGAGCCGCTGTAGTTGAACGCGCCGTTGGCGTAGATCGTGGCGCTGCCCTGGTACGTGGCGTTCGAGTCGTTCATCTGGACCGTACCGTCGACGACGATCGCGCCCTTGATCGTCAGGATCGACGAGCCGTCCCACGAAAGCTCGGAGACGACCGCTCCTCCTACCGTGCCGTCGATCGTCTTCTTGCAGGTGTAGGCCGAGCCCGTCGTCAGGGTGATCGTGCCGGCATCCGCGTCCAGCAGCGTGTCCGGGTTGATCACGGGAGGCGAGCCGCTGCGCACGTCGCAGTCGCCGTCCTGGCCGGCAACCGTCGACGTGGAGTTGATCGTGTCGTTGGCGGCGAACCAGGCGGCGAAGTCGGCCGTCGGCGCCGTGACCGTTGCGTACGTCCCGACGGTGGTGACGTACCAGTTGAACGGCGGCCGGGCACATGTCTGCGTGGCGCCGTTGATCGTCGTCGTGCAGCCGCCGTTGACGGCTGCGCTCGTGATGTAGTCGCTCGCCAAGCCGATCGTTGCGTGGGTGCCGGAAAGCACGAGCTTGCCGCCGACGCGGACGTCGATCGGCTGAGGAGCCGGGCTCCCTCCCTCGCCCTGCTCGTCGACCGCGACGTTCGTGCCCGACAGGCAGAGGTCGCCCGTGACGTAGAGCGGGGTGTCGATGATGACGTTCGTGCCGTTGACGTCGACCTCGCAGCCGGCCCCGGGCGCACGGGTCGAGTAGACGTAGTTCCAGACGGAGGCGTTCGGCGTGCCGGTCGTCGTCAGCAACGGAACCCTCGCCGTCAAGGTCTTCTTCAGCGCCGGTCCCCCGGACGGGTTCGGGACTGCTCCGATGGAGGTGATCCGCCACGTCGACGTGCCTCCGGAGCTGTCGAGCCAGCCAGACCAGGTGGCGGTGCCACCGGTGCCACCGGTGGCGGTGTAGGTCGAGACGATCGGCGTGCACACCGTGCCGGCCCCATTGCAGCCGAGCAGCGTCGCCGTGCTGGGATTGTTCCCGCTGTAGTTCAGGACCGCCAGCGCGTTCGCGATCCCCGCCTCGGCGAAGGCATCGGCGCTGCTCCGGCCCTTGGCGACGTTCGCCGTGCGGCCGCTGGACGTCGTGAACTCGACGACCGAGACGACCAGAGCGCCCGAGACGCTCATGACGACGAGCGCCATCGGCAAAGCGAGCCCGCGCTCGGCGCCGAACCGCCGGAGGAGGCGCCTCACGCGGGCCTCGCGGTGTTGCGGAGGACGATCCGGTCGGCGAGCTGATAGACACGCTCCGGCTTGGTGGGCGTCAGATTGACGTCGAGCGTGACGCCGAGGAAGCCGAGCTGACCCGTTCCGGCGAGGGTGCTTCCGGCGGGGGGCGTGTAAATGAACGCTGTCGCGGTCGTGAGGTAGTCCGCGACCTTGCGACCGGTAACACCTGGGCAGGCCGCGCCCGTGTAGCGCCAGAGCCCGTAGCGGCCGGTGCCGTTCGCGATCGTGCACCAGCTGATCTGGGTGTTGCCGCCCGAGGTGGGGCAGGTCGCGGCCATCGTCAACGTCACGGTCGTCGCGGGGTTCGCAACCGACGAGGAGGTGGCGCAGTGCACCTCGCTGCGCAGCCGGTCCAGCGCGATGCGCGCCTCGGTGTGCGCCTGGAAGCGCCGGTTCATGTCGACCTCCGCCTTCGTTCCCGAAACCATCAAGCCTGTCAGTCCTCCCATCACCGTCATCAAGATCGTCATGCTCGCGAGGAGCTCGATCAACGTGAAGCCGCCTTCGCTCGAGAGCCGGCTCTTGAGTGCGCGCAGCCTGGTCATCACCGCGCGCTCGCTTCGACCTCCACGAGAGTGCGCCGCGCCAGCGACTCGCTCCGTGCGCCGACGCCCCAAAGCTCTTGTGTGCGCCGGTCGACCGCGATCAGCGTCCTGAGCGCCTCGGCTCCGCCTGACCAGCCGAAGCGCAGCGCCGGTGACGATCCAGTTGTGCTGGTAGAGCCAGTGGTTGACCGCGCTCGGCGTGCGCGTGGGGTGCGCAGCCACCCAGGCAGAGAGCCGCTTGGCGCGGAGTGTCAGGGCGATCTCGTCGGACGGCTCCTTGGGCGCGCCCGCGACGGTGAAGTCGGGCTTGCGTCCTGGGCGATGCGTTCTTGTCTGCGGCCGGCTTGACGGCAGGCCTTGCCGGGACCTTGGCCGCCGGCTTTGCGGCGGGCTTCGGCGCGTTGAGAGGCTTCCGAACCGCCGCCTTGGAGCCGACGAGGCGTGCCGGGCGGCCGGCGTAGGGGGACTCGTTCTCGGGCAGGCCCTCCTGCTTGTAGGTGGAGTTGCGGGAGAGCGAGAGCGTGACGATGGGCGCGCCGTCGGCGATCACCCGCGAGCCCGGAGCGGGCGTCTGCGTGGCGACGACGTTCACCGAGTAACCCTGGGTCGACCCGCCGACCTTCCAGGCGAAGCCGGCCTGCTCGAGCGCGCCCTTGGCGAAGACGTACGCCTGGCGGCGCACATCGGGCACGACGAGGTACGCCTGCTCGGGCGTGGTCACCGGCGCGGCCGCCGTGGGCGGCGCGTTGGTGCCCGTCGCAGCAAGCGTCAGCGTGGCCGTCGCCAGCAAGGCGACGGTCACGAACACCGCAATCGCCGGCACGCGCGCAAAGATCCCCGCAGTCATACGGGTGTATTCGGCAGAGCGGGCACGGAACTCAAGACCCCGAGAGCGTGAATTCGACTACCTCATTCGAGGGACTCGTCGGCGGCACGACGGAGAAAATCGGCGCCGGGAGTCGTCTCCGGCGGGGCATCCTGCCACGTGAAGGCGACGCCGGCGAACTCCTGGAACCAGGGCATCTCCTGCGGGTAGCTGCGCCGGCTTGAGGCCGAGGTGGAGGTGCGGCCCGGTCGAGTGGCCGGTCGAGCCGACGAGCCCGATCCACTGGCCCGCGGTCAGGACGACTCCCGGCTGGACGCCGCCGTCGCGGTGCGAGAGATGGCAGTAGACCCACTCGTAGCCGTCGAACGACTGGAACGTGAGCCCGATCCCGCACGCGCCCGGCGTCGGTGAGGCTCGAGCACGATCCCGTCGGCGAGCGCGTAGACCGGCGAGCCGAGCGGCGCGGCGATGTCCGCGGCCGGATAGTCGTGGTGGCGGTGCCCGACCGAAACGATGCCGGGGCCGCCTCCGACGGGGAAGACATAGCCGTCGGCGCGGCTCGGCATGCCGAACAGCTCCGCAGCCGCGGGAGCGAACGACGCCGAGTGGGCGCCGCTCTGGGCCGCCTCCAGCGCCGCCTGGGCGACGTCGAGCTCTTCACGCAGGTTCTCGACCTCCGCCGTCGCCGCCAGCCGCTCCTGGTCGGCCGAGAAGGCGTCCTGCTCGGCGACGAGCCGATCGGAGAGCAGCTGCTCGACGTTCGACGCACCTGCGGCCAGCGTCTCGGCGCGGGCGGTCGCCAGTGACTCGGCCTCCACCGCGGCATCGAGCTCCTCGCCGAGTGACGCAACGCGCTCCTGGGCCTCCTCGAGCTCGATCGCCATCCGGTCGAGCGAGAAGACGACGTCAGCTCGCCACCGACGCCGCCGCCGAACAGCGCCGCCAGCTGGAGCACGTCGTCGACGTACCACTGCGCGTGGTTGTAGGCGAAGATCGCGCGGGAGATGTCGGTGCGGCCCTCGGCCGCGGCGAGGTAGCGCGCAGCGGCGTGGACGGCGTCGTCGGGGTTCCACGGATCGGCGATGCCGTCGCCGTTCGCGTCCATCCCCCAGCGCAGCCACGTGTCGGGCATGAACTGCATCCAGCCGACCGCGCCGGCCGAGCTCGGGCCCATGTTGCGGCCGAAGTTCGACTCGATCTTGTTGATCGATGCGAGCACCTGCCACGGGATTCCGTAGGCGTCGCCGGCGCGCAGCCAGAGGGCGCTGAGCTCGTCGTACGAGAGCTCGCCGTACAGGGAGGAACGGCGCTTCGAAGGCAGCAGGCGGCAGCAGCAGCGCGCCCGGCTCGTTCGGGATCTCGGCCGGGGGAGCACGAACGATCCGACGGTCGCCGCCGGCATGAACTCGACCGGTCGTCCTCCGGGACGACCGCGAACGTGTCGGCGGAGGCGGTTCCGCCTCCGAGCGCGAGCATGACCAGCGCCGAGCGGAGCGACCTGCGGACCGGGTTCGCCATCAGCGCCTGAGCCGGGCGGACGACGCGCAGCGCGGGAACGTCCTCTTCGGCCGCAGCCTCTTCGGCGTGCACCTTGGCGACGTCGGCATCCTGGCGCTTGAGCGCGATGGTCGAGGGCGACGAGAAAGTCGTGATGGTTCGTGGAGGCGTTCGCCGCCACCTCGCGCTCGACCGTTCCGGCGAGCACCTGCTCGATCAGCGCCTGCTGGAAGGTCTGCATCTCGAAGAACGCGCCTTCGGCGACGGCTTCGGGGATCCCCTCGGTGCGGTCCTCGCGGATCAGGTCGGAGATCCGCGCGTTCATGACCATCACCTCGACGGCGGCGACGCGGCCGCCGCCGACTCGCGGGAGCAGCCGCTGGCTGACGACGCCGCTTGAGGACGCCTGCGAGCACGGAGCGGATCTGCTGCTGCTTCGCCGGCGGGAAGAACTCGATCATCCGGCCGACGGTCTCGGCGGCGTCGATCGTGTGCAGCGTCGAGAAGACGAGGTGGCCCGACTCGGCGGCCTGAAGCGCGGTCTGGGCGGTCTCGGCGTCGCGCAGCTCGCCGATCAGGATCGTGTCCGGATCCTGGCGGAGCACGCGCCGCAGCGCCTGCGCGAAGTCGGCCGTGTCGAGCCCGACCTCACGCTGGTTGACGATGCAGTTGCGGTCGGGATGGAGGATCTCGATCGGGTCCTCGATCGTGACGATGTGCTGATGGCGCGTGCGGTTGATGTGGTCGAGCATCGACGCGAGGGTCGTCGTCTTGCCCGAGCCGGTCGCGCCGGTGACGAGCACGAGCCCGCGGTGCTCCTCGGCGAGCCGCTTCACGCCCGGAGGCAGGCTCAGCTGCTCGAAGCTCGGTACGTCGCGCGGAATCACGCGGAGCGCGAACGAGATGTTGCCGCGCTGGCGGTAGGCGTTGACGCGGAAGCGCGGCAGGCCCTCGGCGGTGTACGCGATGTCGAGGTCGCCGCTCTCGTGGAATGTCTTCAGCCGCTCGGGCGCGACGCGGGTCACCGTCTCGAGCGCGCCGAGCAGGTTCTGCTCGTTCAGCGGCGGACAGTCCTCGAGCGGCGCGATCGCGCCGTCGCGACGCAGCATCGGCGGCTGGTCGAGCTTGAGGTGGATGTCGCTCGCGCCGAGTTCAACGGCGCGCCGAAGGATGGCATTCAGGTCCATAAGCAGTCGCGTGAGGAATCGGCAGGTTCGGTGCCGTGCTTTAGAGGCGCGCGAGCAAGCGGAGCGGCGGGCGGGCCAGGCCGCGTGCGTCACTCGGATGAGCGACGTCGCCGGTGATCAGCCCGGCGATCACGTTCCAGACACCGGGGAGGCGCGCGATCGCGAACGCGGCGCGCGGGTGACGGTCGAGCACGAGCTTCGCCTTCCACGAGGTCTGCGGCGAAGCGGCCGAGCGCGGCGTCGAGCTCCGTGCTCGTACTCGTCGAGCCGCGCCGTCGAGGATCGCGGCAGCGGCGAGACGCGCCGAGAGGAGCGCCTCGTAGATGCCGTCGCCGGAGAGCGGATCGACGAGACCGGCGGCGTCGCCGACGAGGACGACCGGCCCGCTGCGGGCCGCGCTCGTGCGGCGGATCGGCAGGCGGCGGCCCTGCAGATCGGTGAGCGTGTCGACATCGACGCCGTGGTGCGTCGCAGAGGCCGCGCAGGTGCTCGCGCAGGCGCGGCCCCTCGCTCGCCCAGCCGCCGACGCCGTAGTTCGCGTGGCCGTCCTTCGGGAAGACCCAGCCGTACCCGCCCGGCACGACACCGAGCTCGACCGTCGCCCGCCCTCGCTGCTCCTCGCGCAGCGGCCCGTTGCCCTCGAGCGCGATCCCGTAGAGGATCCCGCCGCCCAGCCCGGCGGCCCGCGCGATCTTGCCGTTGACGCCGTCCGCGCCGACGAGAACGTGCCCGTGGACCTCGTCGCCCACCGACCGCCAGCGTCGCTCCGTCCGGTCCCACCGTTAGACCTTCGACCGTGACACCGTCGCGAAAGTCCGCTCCGGCCGCCGCCGCCTGCTCGGCCAGGAAGGCATCGAGCCGCCGCCGCCGCGTCATCAGGACGAGCGGCATCTCGCTTCGCCGCTCGAAGCGCTTCCGGTAGCGGAGCCGCACCTCGAAGGAGCGCACGACGTCCTCGACCACGGGCGAGACGTCGACCGGTAGCTCCCGCACGGCCCGCCCGGTGAGGCCGCCGCCGCACGGCTTGTCGCGCGGAAACCGGACGCGATCGGCGAGCAGCACCTTCGCGCCGCCACGTGCGAGCCGGATCGCGGTCGCCGAGCCCGCAGGCCCCGCGCCGACGACGATCGCGTCGAACCGCTCCACCCACGGATCGTACGCCCCGCGTCCGGCTACACTCCGCAATCGCGCGCAGGGGTGCCCGAGCGGCCAAAGGGAGCGGGCTGTAAACCCGCCGGCTCAGCCTACGAAGGTTCGAATCCTTCCCCCTGCACTGTTTCTTCCGTCGCATGACGCGTGATCCGCGGAAGCGGATCACGCGTCGCGCAAGACCCCTGAAGGGTCGCTTCGCTCCCGGGCTCGCTCTATCAAGTGGGTTGTGGCCGCCGGATCCCGATCCGCGCCAAGACCCCTGAAGCTGCGTGGGTCGAGCTCGGGGCTCGCTAAAGAAGGTCGCTACGCACCCGCGACAAGATGGTTGTTGCCGGCGGCTAGACTGCGGCGGTCTCGCCCTCTTAGCTCAGTTGGTAGAGCACCTCCATGGTAAGGAGGGGGTCTCCGGTTCGAGTCCGGAAGAGGGCTTCTGTGTTTTCCAGGGACTTTCTGATCTCCGACCGGTGCGTCGATCGGCGGAGAGGAGACATCAAGGGAACAAGCTCGTCACGGGCAGCACGGATGACCTCGGCTGCGGGTCGCCTGTCGGTCCCTTCTAGCTCCCCGATGACGTGCCCATACGTCGCCAAGGCCATAGTCGGCGAATGACCGGCCTGCTTCGCGATCTCGACGACGCTCCTACCGTCGGCGATCAGGAGCGAGACGAGAGAGTGCCGAAGGTCGTACGGACGAAAGGCCGAGAGTCCCGCTTCTGAGGCGGCCGGCGCGAAGACACGCTTCCAGGGCGGCTCTCCAGACTCCATGAGTGAGAGAGTTCTCGCTCGCTTATCTCCCAAGCGAGCGAGAACTCTCATGAGGTCGGCTAGCGTCGGAAGTCGAGATTGACGCGAACCTGCGCGCCATCGCTCTGCGTAACGAGGAGGGCCTCGATCGCCTCGCGCGCGACCGCGTCGTTCTCGCTTTGCCAGAAGAAGAGGTTGTCCGCCAGGCGGGCTTCCTCAATCGCTCCGTCGACGACCACCTTCACGTTGGCAACGGTGTTGGAGGCAAGCCCGGCGACCGTCTGGGGGCTGCTCTCACCTGAGTAGATCATCCAGCGCACGTTGCCTGACCTGCGCTCGAACGAGTCGACGCAGGTTGCGGCGTAGGTCGCTTCGGCGACGAGGATGCAGACGGCTCCCCCGGTCGTCGGAAAGGCGAAGGCGGCCACGCCGTTCTGCCCGAGATCGCGCCCTAGCCGACGAACTTGACCGGGCATGGCAGAGCCGTGCCCGGCTCTGGCAGGAAGCCGACGTTCCGCCTTCTCAACGACCTCGGGAACATCCTCCAATGCCACTGGAGCAGATGCGAACACTCGCATCTGTTCGGCCACTGCCGGCAGTTCGATGGCTCCGGCTTCCTCGCCGTGCTTGGCATCCCAAACCAAGCTCGCAAGAAGAACGCCGACCGTAGCCGCGGCGGCTATGACAACCAATCGATTCAGACCCCTACTTCTCATCGTCCTCTTTCCTTTCATGGCAGCGTCGTGTCGCAGTTGTAGGGGCCGGGCGCGGCGAGCGCCGACCCGTGCTTCTCGCACCAGGCGCGGCGTGGCCCGACCGTAGCGCCGATCTCCGTGGGGTCACACTGCGTTTCGTTGCGCGAGGTGATGTTCGCGTAACCGCCTGGGCTCACCCGGTACTGGACTTCCCAGACTCCACCCGCGCAACCTCCGGAGCGATAGGCGCCGTTGTACTCGCGCTCGAGAAATCCCGACGTTGATTCAATGATGAGCGACTCATAGTCGTACGTCCCTTGTCCGTAGCGGTACTGCGTCCATCCCAGCGCCGCGGCCGGTGGCAAGACTACGAGCAGCACAGAGATCAAGATGAAGAGACGGCCGGCTCGTCTACCGCTCCTCGACGTTGCGGAACGATCACTACTGTCCACCATGTTCCCCCTGTCTGACGCGTAGCGAACTCGATTCCACTCAGGGAGTCGATGGAAGACACAAGAAGTAACAACGTCTCGGAGAGCTGGTCGTGGAGACCATGACCCTCCGCTCCCACTCGCGTTCGGGAAGCGGTGGACTAAGTTCGAAGCCGAGGTAACGGTGGAGGCGAGGCCCCGGACTCGCTCCCACGTTGCGAGTCAATCGTCGACCAGGGTTGAACGGAGCGTCCGGAGCTGGGAACTGGCCGTCCGCGTAGACCCGGCTCACCGTGCCAGCGTTCGTGGCTACGGTGTAACCGACGAGGTCGTTGGCGAGGTGGCCCGCGATCGTCAACGCGAATGCGTTGTCGGTTACCGGGGCGGTTGCGCTCGTCCCGTCGTTCAGCTCGAACGTAACGCTACGGACCCCGTCCCGGGCAATACCGTCGACAACCACCTGAAACGGCGCTTCGGGTGAGTCGTATGTTCGGCCATCACCGATGGATGTCGAGATCCCGCCCCGCTCGAAACCGACGTAACAGGCAAGCGTCGCGCGCTGCGACAGGCAGACGCTGCCATCGTTTCGCTTGGCGATGAACGATGAACGGCCCACGCTGCGGATCGACGCAGTGTCGACGACAGCCGGGGGGCTGACCGCGTGATCGGTCAGCAGCGCGAACTGGGCCCGAACGCCCGCTGCTTCGTCCGCTCGCACGGGATCAGCTGTCTTCGTGAACGAGACAGCCGAAGTCACCGGCGCGCCAAGCCGAGGCGATCCAGAAGCGGCGCCTCCATAGCTCGCCAATCCAACGACGCCGGCGAGTGCAACGATCACGCCCAAGAGTGCGCTGCGAAGGGTCTTCACTTTCCCTCCTATGTAGTTGAGTACCGCTGGCATGTGATGGTTCGCTGCGCATCCGATGTCGTGCTTTGGTTGCCGCAGATGGCGTACTTGTTACCGCCGTCAACATTCCAATAGACGGGCGTTCCATCGTTCCAGGCGACGAACGAACGTTGGTATAGCGACCCGTCGGGGAAGTTGTACTGCTGAGTCAGCAGCGGCGCCGTCGACGGCACCGGCTGCGTCTGATAAAGACGGCGGTTGCTCGAGAAGGCGGGACTGCCAGTCGAGACTCCACTCGCTGGCCCGAGCAAGACTCCTGC
This sequence comes from uncultured Gaiellaceae bacterium, assembly GCA_963765705.1. Taxonomy (GTDB): domain Bacteria; phylum Actinomycetota; class Thermoleophilia; order Gaiellales; family Gaiellaceae; genus Gaiellasilicea. The sequence goes on along the minus strand of CAVXXJ010000009.1, from coordinate 13,651 downwards.
CGGCCCGATCGTTTCCCAGCCGACGGCCCACGCAGCTGGGACAGCAAGAGCAAGCGTTGCTGCCAGCGATGCGATGAAGACCGCAGCGGGCCGACCGAGTTGGCTGCGCGAGCGTGTTCTCATGCCTCCTCCTCGTGAAACGAGCTTCCGTCGCCGGCCGTCAGCGACCCAGTGCATGTTGGTCGCTTGATGGAGCGAGAAGTAACGCTTTCATCCTTGAGATCAGCCGGGTCGGGCACGTCAGCAGGCGCCGTGGCGAAAATTGCGCCATTGACGCGGCTTGACCTCGGCAACTGTGGCGTCCGCCGAATCCAGGGCTGTAATGCGTGACACCTGTGCCTGGCACGGAAGCTCGGTCGCGAAGAACGAAACCTTTGCCCCGAGTTCCTCTGGCGCCGGGACGACCGGCAGCCTCAGCGACGTGCCGGACGACAGGGCTACCTTGACCTCGACCGCAGCTTGGACGACAACACCCGCAACGAAGTCAGGGAAGTCTGGGGAGAAGCCGGCTAGGTAACCGATGCGGGGTGCGGAGTCGGTGGCTTGGAACGCTGCGAGCGGAACGCATGTCATCCCGGCGCCCTCGCCGACGACGTTCCTCTCACCGCCTGGGGTCATGGCGAAGCAAACGTCATGTGCGCTCAGGTGGGCGGTCATTGTCCATGGCCGCCCAGACCACATGCCGTGGGCTACCTCGACGACGCCGCCGCGCCGCTGCTCGTCGGCGCGGTCAAACCACCACCCTTGTGTGGCCGCGAACGCAAGCAGCGGGAGCGCGAGGATCACGGTCGCACTGATCGCCGCCACTGCAATCCTCGGTCCCTGGAAGGGGAACCGTCGACCCCCACTGCGGATGCTGTCCGCCGCAGGCGTGGCCACAACTTCCTTCAGAGGCGCGGCAACCTGACCAGCACGTGCGAGAACGGCCGGCCAGTCGTACGGCTCATCGAGGCGAAGCGGGACGATCTCTTCGAGCGCCGTCTGCACCACCGGGTCACGAGCGGTCATTGGTTGTCACCTCCGTCGTCAGTGCCGCGCGTAGCGCAGCGTGCGCCTTATGGAGCGTCGCCGACACCGTTCCGATCTCGACTTCGAGGATGGCCGCGATCTGGCGGTAGTCGAAGTCGGCGTAGTAGCGGAGAAACAGCGCAAGTCTTTGTCGTTCCGGAAGGGTCGCGACCGCCATCTGCACACCTCCTGATACGCCGTCTGGTGCGTCCAGCCCTGAGCCGATAACGGTGTCTTCAGCTGCCTCAGAACCGCTCCGACCACGGCGGCTTGAGCTGAGAGCAGCGCGGACGACACACGCTCCAACCCACGTCGATAGGGCGCTGTCCCCGCGGAACGTTCGGCGATGGTGAAGAGCCTGCGCGAACCCATCCTGAACCGCATCGCGCGCGAGCTCGACATCACCGGTGATCGACTCGGCAAGCCGGATGAATCGGTGGAGGTACAAGCGGTAGACGCTCTCGAGATCATCGAGAACCTGCACAGTCTGGCTCATATCTATTGGACGCTCTGCGGCATCAGGTTTGTTTACCGGCATCGCGTGTGTGAGGCAGCAGACGCCGTTGACGTCAGCGGGCGCCCAGCCGCGACGGTGGCCAGACGACACGCTCTGGTCGCGATCCCGTTTTCGTGGGCAGCCGTCGACCCCGCCCCGCCGACGTCAACGTGGACTGTGACAGTGACCCCCGTCCGGCCCTACCAGCCCGGTGACTTCGTCTGGACGACGTCACCACCCTCCCTACCCGCCGTCGGAGCCAGCGCTATGGACGTGGGTTGCGACCGAGTTCCAGCCACAGGCTACAACGGCACCAACGTCTATGCAGACTCCGGTGCTCACTACGCGAACCATTGGAACTGGGGCGCTGGCTCGAGCGGCGAGGCCTACTACTGGTATGTCAAGAAGACGGACGGAACCACCCAGGCGAGCGGATACACAAACAGCGCGGACAGTGCCAGTGTGCCGGCCAACGTCTATCGCTGGATAGTTCAGAACAAGGGTGCTTATCCCCAAGCCTGGCAGGTCTGCTTCGATGTCACGTAACGCTCAGACGGAGGCGGTGGCGCACCGCTGTCGGCAAGCTCAATGAATTTCACAACATGTGGCCTGGTGGGTCGCGGTTCGCAGCTTCCTGACAATCCGTCCTCTGGCGGCGGCGTCGCACATGTTGTCGGTAACACGCGGCCACGACCAACTGCTCCACCCTGACCTTGGCCCACAGCGAGGGAACATGAAGGGAACTTCAACCCGGCCACACGCGTCCACGCGCGGGTCACGTCTCGCCGTCTGATCCGTCCGGCTTGCGGGGCTTTCGTGGCCGTGGATGCCCGCGCGTGCCCGCGCGTCCTTCGTCAGAACCTGAATGGTAAGGAGGGGGTCAACGGTTCGAGTCCGTTAGAGGGCTTCACAAACACCCTGCAAATGGCCTTTTTTGTTGTCTGCGCAGACGCCACATCCGAGGCTCGCGGGTACGAGACGGGTACATTTGCGGACTGACGGGCGCTCGCGGGCACGTGCGGCCTCAGGCGACCGCCGCGGGCGGCAGGTTCGGAGCGGTTGCCCACGCCTACGGTGTATCCGGTCGAAGCGCCGCTTGCTTCCATCCCGTGAAGCGCATCGTTCGAGCTGTACGTCCGCCATGCATGGTTGACCCCATCTTCTCCGGCCGGCGAGGCTCATGCCGAACGCGCGACGCGAGTCAGGCGCGGATCAACCGGAGCCGGTGGCGCGAAGCGGGAGCTCGCTCGCGTCACGCGCCACGATGCTGGCCACCTCCTCGAAGACGTCTCGGCCGGCAAGCGAATTGTCGGATGTAAAGTCGACCGCCCCGTTCACTTCGAGAACGACGTAGTGACCGTCCGCGAGGGGCAGGAGGTCGACACCGACGACATCGCCGCCGACTGCCGCCGCGGCGTGGGTCGCCAGCACGCACGCTTCCGCCGTCGGCGCGATCGCCCGGCGCGAACTGCCCAGACCGATGTTCGTCCGCCACTCACCCGGCGCGGCCGCCCGTTCGATCGCCCCCACGACCTGCCCGCGGGCAACAACGACTCGCAGTCGAAACCGGCAGGCGGGATGAGCGCTTGCACGAGGAGGCCCTGCCCGCGGAACCAGGCGCGCTCGCGAAAGCGGCGCAAGCACTGCCCGAGCTGCCGGCGCGACTCACACAACACTACGTCACCGCCCCAGCTGCCGAAACGAGGCTTCAAGACCACCGGGTACTCGAGATCCCGAGCGGGATGTCCCAGGCGACGTGCGAGGTCGCTGGGTGCGGAACGCCCAGCCGCCCGAGCCTGAGGGCAGTCTGCAGCTTGTCATGGCAGGCAATGAGCGAGCGCGCAGAGTTGAACACAAGCGTGCCGCGACGTCCAGCCCGGCGCAGCTCCCAGATGCCGTCCTCGACTCCGTCCAACGTCTGCCTCACGTCCAGCCGGCCGAGGACGACGTCACTCTCGCGCGCCGACGTTGTCAACCGCGCAGGCTCGATCAACTGCGCTCGTCCACCCCGCTCATGGAGCGCGCCGACGAGCAGCTCGCTCGTAGGCGTCGACCGTCCGGCGACAACCCACACGCTCGGGCCAGGCCCGGCCAGTCGCTCGAAGTAAGGCCCTCGAGTTCGGCTCGCACACGGCTCCCTTCGTTTACTCCCGCTCAGGCTCGTCGGCCGAAGGAAGGCTGGCCCTGGGCTCCACCATTCATCTGTCGCGCGCCGGGAATCGAACAGACAGTCAAGATTGCGTCCGTGCGCTGGCGAGTCGTCACGTTCGCTCTTCTTTTCCTTGCCTGTGCGGCGTCAGCGCTCGCCTCGGGATACCTCGCCATTCGCGCCTTCGCCACCACCGTGGAGCCGTTCGCTCTGGGCACGGCGCGAGTGACGGCGGTCCCTGCCCTCGACGGGCGCGTGGATGTCTACGTGCCGATCGTCGATTGGGGCGTGCGAGCTGAGCCCTTCGCCGCGCCGGTCGAGATCAAGCTCCGCTTTCGTTCACTCGATCGCGACGACGCACGCGCGGCACTACGTTCCGGCCCGGCCGCTCGAGCGAGACTCGAGAGCATTCGCAACGACCTCGCCGGCGTAGGCCGCCGCACGCTACTGCGGTCTGCGTTGCTCGGGATCGCGGGCGGCCTGGTCGGCGGTCTACTCGCGGGCGGCATGATCGGCGCCGTGCTCCACCGGCGGCGCTGGCTCGCCTACGGCGCCCTCGCGGGACTGGTGGCCCCGCTGACCTATGGCGCCGTCGTCGGCGCAACGTTGCGCTCGATCGACTACGAGGCGTTCGAGCGGCCGACGTTCTACGCGCACGGCAGCGAGCTACCGAGGCTGCTCAACTTCTCAGGGCAGCTACTCACCGCCGGTGAGAGCTACACGAGGTCGTACGAGGAGGCGCTCGCCGGGCTCGCCAACCTCGTCGTCTTCGCAGGCGAGACCAGCAGCGTCGACGAGACCGCAGCAACATCGGTGGTCGTGGCGTCTGACCTCCACTCGAACGCGCTCGTGCTGCCCGTGCTTGAGGAGTATGCGCGGGAGAAGACGGTCTTCCTGGTCGGCGACCTCGCGCTCCTCGGCGCCGAGCTGGAGAGCCGCCTCGCCCCCGAGATCGGCCGCCTCAGTCACGACGTGGTGGCAGTGTCCGGAAACCACGACTCGCGCCCGCTCATGCGCGAACTCGCGCGCGCCGGCGTGGTCGTCCTCACCCGCGAGGGCCGGCTTCTCCCCGACGGCTCCACGGACGGCGCGACGGTCGTCGACGTCGACGGGCTCGAGGTCGCCGGCTACGACGACCCGCTGGAGGGGCGCGGCGCACTCACGAGTGGGCGCCCGCTCGAGCTAACGCCGGAGCAGCGCGCCGAGGAAGAACGCGACTTCGTTGCCTGGTTCGAGGCACTCCCGCGCCGCCCGCAGATCGTGCTGGTCCACCAACACGGGCTCGCACACGCTCTCCTACGAGCGGTCGGGCCTGGCGATCCCCCGCTCGCGATCTTCACCGGGCACGACCACGCGCAGCACCTCGAACAAAGCGAGGCGACCGTCCTCGTCGACGGGGGAACCGTCGGCGCGGGAGGGCCGTTCGCGATCGGCGAGCAACACGTCGGCTTCGCCGAGGTCCGATTCAGAGACGATGGCGTCGCCCAGACCGTCGACCTGATCGACGTCGAGCCGCTCTCCGGCAATGCGGTCGCACGCCGCATCGCGCTGACCCGGAACGGCAAGGATGAATGAGTGGCGAGGAATCGTCACTCGCCCGCTCCGCCAACGCCGAGCGGGACAAGTACGCGAGCAGGTAAAGGCCGACAAGGCGTTATCTGTTTGCTAAACAGTCAACGGAGCGCGGGTACGAGGCCGGTACATTAGACAGAGCATGGACGTTTGCTGCCCTGGCAATACGTAGGGCAGTTTTGACGAGAAGCCGCGGAAACAGGTCAAGTGCGAGTGGCCACGGATCCGTCCGAACGTTGCGGTTCGCGCTTGCTCTGATTCTCGTTGCCGCGAGCCGCAATGCGGCGTCTCGGCGGCGGCGTACTCGAAGCCGAACCGATCGACGAGCCGGATGATCGACTGACAGTCGGATGGCCCCGAAGGTAGCCGTCGTCGTGGGCACTCTGGAAAACCGGCCGAGCGCTTCCGGGGAGAGGAGGCGGCGAGGCGGGTCAAGCTGAATGACCCGCTGCGCCGCAACGAGCCTGACCGGATGCTGTCACGGTAACCACCAATCGCTGCCAAGCCCGGGAGATTCCTGCACATGGATTTAAGTCACATCGGCTGGACTGGAAAAGCTCACTGCGAGCTCGTGGTGCTGTCGCTCGAAGCGTGACGCGTTCCTCGAGAGGATCAAGGCAGGGGCAGGCGTACGCGGAGCTGCCGCCGCGCATCTCGACGCCTCCGACGAGTTAGCCCGCTTGGATGGGCAGATCGCGATGCTCGAGGACCGGTTGAATTCGGCGACGGTGGTTCAGCCGGATCCGGCCGACGGCGAGCTCGGGGTCGGCGAAACCGCGTGCGTGCACGACCTCGATACGGGCGAGTTGGTCGAATACCGGCTTGTCGGAGCCGGAGAGACCGACCCGGCGGCGGGAAGCATCTTGCACGTGTCGCCGGTCGGCTCCGCGCTAGTTGGGTCGACGGGTTGGCGACGTGATCGACGTTGAGTTTCCAGCCGCCTTCTCCGACTTGAGATCTCGAGATCAAGATGTGACTTCCGGCGGAGGTGCAGTACCGGGGGATCGGCATTCGATCGCAGCGGGAATGGGTGCTCGGCCCGATGGCGCCGAGTCGTGTGGCGGGCCATGCTGATAGTCGAAATGAGCGACCAGCGCGAGCTTCGCGAGCGTCCGTCTCAAGGCGCCACGGCCTCCCCGAGCGCCGCAGGCTGGACACTCGCGCTGTGGATGGTGGCCGGGTTCCTCGGAGCCTTCGTCGCCGCGAACTATTTCTTGCAGCGAGCGCTTGCTGGCGATACCGATGTCGCCTCTGCGGCGACGAGCGTTCGGTCGCTCATCTGATGCTGGGCGAAAGATGGAGCGAAGACCCCATTGCCTGTCGCGCGATCGTCCGACAGGCTTCCACGGAGCCTGGGAGTCCTCGGGCGTCCGATCGGAGGTGCGGCGATGTCGTCCGAGACGCGGCAGTCGGTCGAGGAACTGGTGGCGCTTGCGCCTTGGGTCGCGTTCATAGTTGTCGTTGCGTGGTTCTGGGTGCTTGAGGTGCGCGACAACGCTCGTACGTCGCGTGTGCAGGAGCGAGTGCGTCCAGGACAATCCGACCGTGGATCGAGTGCAGGCCGAGCGCACGTACCCAGCGGTCGGTGAACTCGACCGCTTCTACGCTTCGATGAGTCCGCGCCTGATCGCGTAGCGGGTCAGCTCGACGCGGTCGCGCATGCCGAGCTTTTCGAGGATGTTCGCGCGGTGGCGCTCGACGGTCTTGATGCTGATCACCAGGATCCGGGCGATCTCCTTTGAGCTATTTGCCTCGGCGATGAGCTTGAGTACCTCGAGCTCTCGCGGCGTCAAGAGCTCGCGTGGCTGCGCGCCGTCGCTTGCTTTTTCGAGGTGGTCGCGGATGAGCGCGGTGACAGCCGCCGGGTAGATGAACGGCTGACCTCGCATGGTTGCCCGGCAGGCTTCGACCAGGTCACGGTCGGCCGCGGATTTGAGGACGTAGCCGGAGGCCCCTGCCTTGAGCGCTTCGAAGAAGTACTGCTCGTTGTCGTGCATGGAGAGCATCAGCAGCCGGAGCTCGGGTCTGCGTCGTGAGAGCTCGCTCGCCGCCTGGATGCCCGTCATTCGGGGCATGCTGACGTCGAGCACAGCTAGGTCGACACCACCTTCGAGTCCTTTTGCGACCGCCTCCGCGCCGTCGCCGGCTTCCGCGACGACCTCCAGGTCGGGCTCGGCGTCGAGGACGAGGCGAAGGCCGCGCCGCACGACGACGTGATCGTCGGCGAGCAGCACGCGCGTGCGGCTGTCCGGGCTCATACGCGTTCCGTCATTGGGAGCGAGAGCCAGACCTCGGTGCCCCCGCCGGGGACGTTCGCGACCGACAGGTCGGCGCCGATCAGAAGGGCGCGCTCGCGCATACCGCGGATTCCGCTGCCTGGACGTCTGCCATCGATTCCGACACCGTAGTCGCGCACGCGGAGTATGAGTCTGCGCCCGTTGCGCTCGAGCGTAAGGTCGACCCGCGACGTCTCGGCGTGGCGGGCCGCGTTGGTCAGGCTCTCCTGCGCAACGCGAAAGACAACGAGCTCGGCGTCGTCGCCGATTGGAGGGAGGCTCTCAGGAAGCCGACCGCGGATCCGGAGGCCGGTTCGCTCCGCAAAGGTGCCGACAAGGGCGTTCAGGGCAGGGACGAGGCCGAGATCATCGAGGGCTTCCGGGCGTAGTTGCTTCGCGATCCGACGTACGTCCTCCAGGCTGGCACGGGTCGTCTCCAGGGCTTCGTTCAGCTCCGCGCTGAGGTCGCTTGGGGCCTTCTTGGCGAGCCTCCCGATCTGAAGCATCACCGCCGTCAGCGCCTGTCCGACCTCGTCGTGCAGTTCCTGCGCGACGCGCTTTCGCTCCGCCTCCTGTGCCTTCAGCGCGTCCCAGCCGCTCTCGTGACGCTCCTGCTCGAGCCGCCCGAGCATCTCGTTGAACACGGCTCCGAGCTCCCGCACCTCCTGTGGCCCGGTGACCTCGAGACGTTGGCCGGGGCTGAGGAGGTCGACACTGCGCATCAGCCTGGTCAGACGCTCGAGTGGCGCGAACGAGCGCCTGACGAGCAGCAGGTTGACGATCAGAATCGCAATCAAGCCCACAGCGAGGACGATCCCCTCGGTGAGCGCGATCGGGAAGCTGACCGTCGCGGGAGAGAGCGCCAGCGCAACCGCGGCCACAATGAGCAGAACGGCGTTCACGGCGAAGATCCGCCATGCAAACGGGGCCGTCCCGCGGAGATCCCGTGCCGAGACCATCACGAAATGATGCCTCCAACGGGGGGCGGGGGCCATCGGGACGTCACCTCATCTCGCCCCTTTCGGAGGGAAGGTCGAGCTGCTCCATGAGCAGCTCGGTGAACTCGAGCTGGCCGACCATGCCGATGAAGCGGCCGGCTTCGACGACCGCGATCGCACCCCAGGGCGTGTGGAGGAAGCGCTCGACGACGTGAGCGGCACCCGCGTCGATGTCCACCGTTACCGCCTCGCGCATGTACCGCGTGACGGGCTCGCTGGCCGCAGCCTCGATGCTGGCCCGCAGCGCTTGCCCCTCGTTGACGAGGAATGCTGTGTGGTGGAGCTCGCCGAGGTAGGGCGGAAAGAGGCCGCGTAGCAGGTCGTCGTCGGTGAACAACCCCACGACGCGAAGGTCGTGATCCACGACAGCAATCGCCGAGGAATGGGCGGCCAGCAGCGCCTGGGCGGCCGGGAAGAAGCCGGCGTCGTTGCGGACGGAGCCGGGGACGAGCTGCATGTCACGGAGTAGCGCCAAGTCTCAGAGTTGGAAGAGGAGCAGGTAGCCGGTGGCGATCGTCAACGAGACGAGCGTGACAGGAACGCCGATCGCAAGGAAGCGGGCGAAGGAGAGCGGCTGGCCGGTCCGTTCGAGGATGCCGCTGGCGGTGACGTTCGCGGCTGCGGCGACGATGGTGGCGTTGCCGCCGAAGCAGGCTCCGAGCGCGAGCGCCCACCAGTTGGTGGCGTCGAAGTCCTGGCCGGCCTGAAGCTCGTCGACGACCGGGATCATCGCGGCCGTGAACGGGATGTTGTCGACGAGCGCAGAGCCGGCTGCGGCGCCCCAGAGGATCACCATCGCCTCGGCCGTGCGCGAGCCGTCGGTCACGTCGCCGAGCAGGCCGGCCACCTCCTGCACGATGCCCTGCGACTCGAGGCCGCCGACCATCACGAAGAGACCGATGAAGAAGAAGATGGTCGACCACTCGACGCGCTCGAGCGCGTCCTCGACATCGTCCGCGGCCACGAGCAGCATCACGGCGGCGCCCGCGACGGCGACCACGGCCGGTTCGATGTGGAGGGGAGCGTGGAGGAAGAACGCCACGATCGTCCCGAGCAGGACAGCGATCGAGCGCTTGACGTAAGGCCGCTGGCGTATGTCTCGGGCTGGATCGAGCTTGGCCACCTCGTCCACGCGGTCGGGCGAGATCGAGAGGCGGCTGCGGTAGACCAGGTACATGATCGCGGTCGTCACGACCAAGGTCAGCGCCGCGACGGGCGCCAGGTTGACGATGAAGTCGAAGAACGTGAGCTCGGTGACGTGTGTCCCGATCATGATGTTCGGTGGATCGCCGATCAGCGTGGCGGTGCCGCCGATGTTGCTCGCGACGATCTCGACCACCACGAGTGGAACCGCCGGGATCCGCAGGAGATCGGCGAGCAGGAGCGTGATCGGGACGACGAGCAAGATCGCGGTCAGGTTGTCGAGGAAGGCGGAGAACAGGCCGGTCACCCCGGCGAGCAGGAAGACGAGTCGCAGCGGGCTGCCGCCCGAGAGCTGGGCAACCCGGAGCGCCAGGTAGGTGAAGACGCCCGTCCGCTCGGTCAGGCCGACGATGACCATCATTCCCGTCAGGAGCCCGAGCGTCGCCCAGTCGACGGCCTCGATCGCCTGCTCCTGATCGAGCACGCCGACCAGCACCATCAGCACGGCGCCGGCCAGCGCCACCTTCGTTCGGTGCGCCCACTCGAGCGCGATCAGAGCAAGTGCGCCGGCGAACACGACCGCCGCGATGACGTTCACGCAGGCGACCTCCCGTCGACGACAGCCAGCCCTGGAAGAATGCCAGAGGGCTCGGGCGCCCGGAATCCGTGGTACCACCCATGCGGAGGCCGCCGACTGGGGAGCGTCACCCAGTCTCGAATGGGTGGCTGAACGGATTTCGGGCCAGACTCCGTGTCGCCAGGCTATCCAGACGGCCGCCGCTGCGGCGTCACCATGATCCTGCACGAGACTCTTCCTCTCGCCCTCGAACTGCCCGGCGCCGACGCAGGCGACGGGCCGAGCGTCCGGCTGTCGGCGCGGCCGCGCATGCTGCGATTTCGCCGTTACTTCCCCAGATCGACCGGCGGCCGTACCTGGCTGCTCGAGCTGGACGTGGACGTGCCGGACATCGATCCGGAACGGCTTCTCGCGGAGTGCGAGGGGTTCCTCGTCGATGACAGCGCCGGCCGCCAGTTCGGCGTCGTCATTCGAGTCGAGAGGTCGGGATCGGGCGCGATCTCCGCCCTGCTCGTCTCAGTCCCCGCCGGCTGGTTTCGCCGGCGATACGTCCGCATCGAGGAACGTGCGATCACGGCGCTCGTACCCCAGCAGCGGCTGGTGATCGTCGACGAGACGCAGCTTATCCCGGTCGGCAACGACAGCCAAGCGTCGTAGCCCACCGCGGCGCCGAGGTGCAGATTGCGTTCTATCTCGTCCTGCTTCTCGTCGGCCTCGGCGCTGCGCTGCTGGCGAGCGAACTAGCGGTTGCGTACACCCGCGCGCTCGCCGTCGGGCTCGGAGCGCCTCCCTTCGTCATCGGCGTCGTCCTCGTAGCCGTCGGCACCGACCTGCCCGAGATCGCGAACTCGATCACCAGCCATCTGCAGGGCGAAGGCGACGTCAACGTCGGCGACTCAGTCGGCTCGACGCTCACTCAGTACACGTTCGTACTCGGGCTCTTCCCGCTCATCGCCGGCACGCTCGTCATCTCACGCCTTCAGGTCGGGCTCGTGACCGTGCTGACGATGGGCGGCCTCGGGCTGACGACGCTCTTCGTCCTCGACGGCCACCTCAACCGCGCCGAGGGGCTGGCCTTGATTGCCGCCTGGGCAGCCGCCACGGTTGTCATGACGAAGCTGCTGTCACACGGCGCCGCCGACGACCCGCCCGCCGTCCGGCACGACGGGAAACTCGCCCAGGCGCTCGTCGCCCTCGGAGCACTGGGCCTCGTAGCCGTAGGGGCGACGCTCGCGGTCCATTCGCTTGTCCGTCTCGCGGAGAGCCTCGGGGTCCCGGAGTTTCTGCTCGCGTTCTTCGGCGCCTCCGTCGGCACGTCGCTGCCGGAGATCATGGTCGACGTCACCGCTCTCCGCCGCGGCGCGCCCGGGATCGCGCTCGGCGACGCGCTCGGCAGCTCGTTAGTCGACTCGACCCTCTCGATCGGCGCCGGCCCCGCGATTGCGCCCGCAGATGTGACGGCCCGCCTCGCCGTGGTCGCGAGCCTCTACACACTCGCCGCCGTTGCGGTAGTCGGCGCGATCCTGGTCCTGCGACGGCGTCACGACCGGGTGAGCGCCGCAGCGCTGATGGGTCTCTACGCGCTTTCGTATGCCGTTCTGCTCGGGCTCGGCCGGTGAGTCACTCAGTGTGACCCGCGTAGTACGCCCCCAGCTTCTCGAGATAGCCGGCGTCGTCTGCGCGAGCCTCCTCGAACGCTGGGGAATCCATGATCGTGTAACGCGTCCGGTCCACGAAGACCGTCTCGTTGTCGAGATCGATGTGGCGGACGACGCCACCGGGAAGAATCACTTGTTTCCCGAAGATCGAGGGTCCGGTGTTGACGACGAGGTAGCCGGACGCGCCATTCCACGTCGCTTGATCGACGGCGCCGACCGAGCCGTCCGGCGCCTCTACGGTGAAGCCCGTGAGATCGATATCGGTCTGCCACCGCTCGGCGATAGTCCAGAGTCCTGGCGACATGGTCCCTAGGCTCCCTTCAGTCGGTTCATGGCAGTCTTGCCCGCGGTCGCCGTGCAAGCAATCGGGGGAAGCCTCCAACTCCGGACGGGTGTTTCACCCGCGTGTCGAATGGGGCGGACGCCATTTTTCGCCGCGGGTCGCGCTGGAGTTCGCGAGCTGCGCTCGATCGAGCGCCGCGCGAGCTTTCTGGCTCGCCGCGACAACCAGTCGTGAGATCACCTCCGTGTTGACGTCGCTTCCGCCCAGCGAGTAATCCGGGGAGAACTCGACCGCTCCGTTCAGCTCCAGCACGACCCAACCTCCGCCCGGCAGCGGCAGCAGGTCGACTCCGACCAGATCCGCGCCGACGGCCGCTGCGGCCCGTAGTGCGAGTCTTGCTGCGTCGGGAGCCAGCGTCTGCACGGAATGGCGCGTCGCTCCCAGCGAGACATTTGTGCGCCACTCGCCAGACTGAGCCTTCCGGACGACCGCCCCGGCGATCGCGCCGCCGGCTACGAGCACACGAAGGTCGCCGCCTGTCGGAGAAACGAGCCCTTGCACGAGCGCCCCCTGCCGCTGAAACCAGGACCGCTTGGAGATCTCCCGAAAGCATCGCTTCAGCTCGAACGGTGTCTCGCAACGGAAGACGTCGATCCCCCAACTCCCGAGCCGGGGCTTCACGATCACGGGTAGCTCGACCCCGGCCAGCTGGGACAGGTGGTCGACACAGGCTGTCTGCGGGTGTGGAATACCGGCTGTCCGGAGAGCCAAGGCAGTGGCGATCTTGTCATGGCAGGTAAAGAGAGCCCCTGCTGGATTGAGGACCGCCACACCTTCATGCGCGTCCTCGAACTCCTGCAGTTCGGTCAGCCCCCGCTCGACGCCGTCGAGAGAACGACAGACGTCGAGCCGCCCGAGGACGAAGTCGCGCGCCGTCGCGAGCGACTGCAGCTGCTCAGCGCAGATCAGCGAAGCTCGAGCAAACCTGCTTCCTGCGGCGGCCACCAGCGCCTTGTTCGTGACGGTTGGCCCACCCGCAACGACGAAAAAGGCCCGCAGGGCGTGGACGTCCCTGCTGAACGACAGCAAACGAGCGCTCGCCTGGTCTTCGCCGGACACGTACTCGTAGCGTGCTGAGATGCGCCGGCGAGGGCAATGGGTACAGACCCCCATCTCGCCACGACCGCGGGGCTGCGCGAGGCCTGCGCGCAATCGGTGTTCGTGGTCTCAGCGGACGACGAGGATCGGGCTTACCGTCGCCGTTGCCGGGTGGAGGACCCGGAGCTTGGAGCCGCGACCGGCGCGGCTGAGAGCGCGCCGATGTGTGCCGTTGCCTGATCCGACACCAGCGCGACAGTCGATCCGCCCAGACAGAGCCGGGCGGTGGGTGATCGCTCCCGTCCACGAGACGCCGACCTGGCGTCTGGATAGACAACAAAGACCCATTTGCAGGGTTTTTTCGAAGCCCTCTAACGGACTCGAACCGTTGAC
>CAVXXJ010000008.1:0-436801 GCA_963765705.1 uncultured Gaiellaceae bacterium | reverse complement strand
GTTGCTGGTGGGTGCTCTCGTGGCCCAGCCCGGGTGGGGATGTGTGCTCCCACCTAAACGATCTGGAGCCCGAAGGCTCCGATGCCGGCCCAGAGCCAGCCGCCGGTGATCGTCTGCCGCGCTGCAGGCCGACTTCGCCTTCCCCGGGCCGATCACGGTCGTGCGCGAGGATATCACCCAGATCCTCACGCTCACCGTCGAGGACAACGACCTCGGCGACTCGCTCTACGTCAAGTTCTACCGCGACTACGTGCCGATCACCGCGCCCACGCCGGGCCCTGGTCGATTGCGCCGAGCCGGGGCCGAGCGCCACCCGGGCGCGCACCATCGACTGCCGGCCGGTCGCGCTGTGCATCGGCGTGCCCGATACCGACGAGGTCCTGCACGTGGTCGAGGTGATGGTCTACGAATCAGCCGTTCATCGCCGACAGCGAGGAAGAGGCTTTCGGGCAGCCCACCTACCGGGCGGTCGCCAACGTGGAGCGCGCCGGTCACTCGCTGCGCGCGTGGTCCATGACCTGCGGGAGCTCGCAATGAGGCGGCTGCTACCTCCATGTGGAGCGGCGGCCCTGGCGCTGGCCGGCTGCATCAGCAACGAGCCGCCGCCGGACATGCTGCCCGCACAGTGCGAGGCGACCGCCGACTGCGACGAGGGTGCCGGCGAGGTGTGCGACGAGGGCGTGTGCTGGGCGACCCGCCCGACACCGCGCGCTTCGCCGCCTTCCTGGTGCCGCCGGCCGGACGCACGGATCTGCCGGTGGCGGTGCTGCCGGAGCTGGCCATCGCGTCGGACGGCGGCATCGCCGGCATCGCGTTCCCCGAGGCGATCCTGGTGCGCGGGCGGGTGCTGCTGGCCTGCCCGGCCAACGGCGCGCCCTACACGTGCGGCGAGGAGGAGTCGGTCGGCGCGCAGATCCGCGTCCAGCGCGCGTCGTGGTTCGCCGGCGGGCCGCCCTACACGCGCCTCATCGAGGCGGCGCCCGGCGTGGCGCCCAGGGTCAGGACGCGTTCTCGTTCCTCTTGCCGCGCGATGCCGACGCCGAGTACCGCATCACCATCCAGCCGGCCGACACGGTCGGCGGCGACAGCATCGCGCCGGGCGAGATCGCGCCGCCGCGCCGAGATCAACGTGCGCGCCGACAGCGACCGCGAGGTGGACTGGGTGCTGGGCGACCCGGACAATCTCAAGGTCGTGCGCGGCTGCGTGCAGAACGTGATCGGCGACGGCTCGGACTACGCAGACATGCGCGTGGTCGCGTTCGGGCGCTGGACCAAGCTGTCGCCGCTGGAGCGCGCGTCGTCGCGCTCGATCACCGGCCCGGACGGCTGCTTCGAGCTGAGCGTGCCGCGCAAGATGCTCGACGAGTTCGACATCACGGTGCAGCCGGCCGCGGGAGTCACGCTGCCGACCTACACGCTGCACGGCGAGTTCGTGCGCGACCCGGCCAACGGCGAGCAGGCCGTTCGTCAAGATCGATCCGCCGCTGCTCATGCCGATCGCGCCGGCGCCTGTCACCTTCCGCCTGCCGCTCGCGGTGCAGAGCGCGTCCGGGGGTAAGGAGCCGGTGGTCGGGGCCAACGTCCGCTTCACCACCGTGTTCGCGCCTCCCGCCCAGGACGAGGGTCGCGACGTGGACATCACCTTCACCGCCCAGGCGGTGAGCAGCGGCGCCGAGTCGGACCAGCCCGGCATGGCCGAGGTGGTGCTGTACCCGGGCGACGAGGGCAGCCGCAGCTACCTGGTCAGCGTGGTGCCGCCCAGCGGCTCGCAGGTGCAGTCGCTGTTCGAGCGAGAGGTCGCGGTCGGCGCCGGCGAGGTGCTCGAGCCGCTGGCCCTGGAGCGGCGCATCGCGGATCGCGGCACGGCGCTTCAGCGCGACGGCCTGCCGGTTGTCAATGCGCCGATGGAGGCGCGCCCGGTCCGCCCTGTTCCGCCTCTTGCTCGAGCAGGAAGCGCTCGACCTGGCGGTGGCGGAGCTGCCGCTGCCGACCACCACCACCGACGGAAGCGGCGGATTCGTGCTGTGGCTGGACAGCGTGCTGGTCGGCGAGGCCGCCTCCTACGACATCGACGTGACCCCTCCGCTGTTCTCCGGCGCACCCGAGCTGGAGCTTCGAGGACGTGGCGGTGGTGCGGTCGGAGGAAGGGACTCTCGACCTCGGGGAGCGCAGCCTGCCCGAGCCGTCGTTTGCCCGCGCGGTGGTGACGGATCCCGGCGGGGATGGTGGTGCCGAACGCGGGCTGGCGTCTACCACTGCCCGCCCGACGATTACTGCGCGCGCCAGCCGTCGATCGCCGGCGGTGAATGCGAGCCGACCGCCAAGCTGCGCGGAACGTGGCGCAGCGACGAACTGGGCAACATCCGGGTGGTGCTGCCCGACCCGTAAGGCCCCTCACCACCATGCCTTGACGCTCGGGCTCCGAACAGTACGTTCCGCCACCCTGTAGCGTCCCAGTGTCCCTAGATAGCAGAAGATCCGGCGAATTTCCCGAGCTTTCAGAATTTCGCAGATACCGGCAGGTCCTGACAGCGCTGTACCTGGTCTTTGCCGCAGCTGGTGTTCTGTTGCTCGCCGGATCGGTCGTCAAGGAGCTTTTCTTTCGCCGCCCGGCGGTGGAGCTCCCGCCTTCGGCGATCGTCGCGGACGACCCAACACCCAGCCAGCTGCTCGAGTGTCATGGGCTCGTCCTCGGTCTCTTGAGCAAGCTGGGACGCGAGACATGCGAGCTTCTCGCCCTGCCGCCGAGCGGCAGCAGCGACTGCGGCGGCAGCGCGCGAGCGTCCGAGAGCTGTTCCTTGAACGCCTCCAGCTCGTCGCCGGACGGCAGCTCGCCCTCGAGCAGCAGGTAGGCGACCTCTTCGTAGCTCGAGTGCTCGGCCAGCTCCGCGATGTCGTAGCCGCGGTACATGAGCACGCCCGCATCCGGATCGATCGAGCGGATTCCGCGTCTGGGGCGACCGAGACGCCGGAGAGAAGCGCGACGGACTTCTTCGGCCCTGGCATCGGCCGGACATTACCCGCAACGTCTCATTGCAAGCTCCGTCTCGCTCCGGCGCCGGCAAAGCCGGCACCTGCGCTAAGCGGCTCCGTCGAGCCTACGCCGCCCGGTAGCATCCGCCGCCGAATGGCGCATCCCGAGCCGGAGGTTCTACCGTGAGGAAGAAGGTCACCGTCGTCGGGGCGGGCAACGTCGGCGCAACCTGCGCCCAGGAGCTCGCCCGGCGCGACTACGCGAACATCGTGCTCGTCGACATCAAGCCGAACTTCCGCAGGGCAAGGCGCTCGACATCAACCAGGCCGGCGCGGTGCTCGGCTACGAGCCGAACGTGGTCGGCTCGAACGGCTACAGCGAGACGAAGGGCTCCGATGTGGTCGTGATCACGGCCGGCCTCCCGCGCAAGCCGGGGATGAGCCGCGACGACCTCGTGACGACGAACGAGGCGATCGTCGGCGCCGTCACCAAGGAGGTCGTCAGGCGGTCGCCGAAAGCGATCCTCGTCGTCGTCTCGAACCCGCTCGATGCGATGTGTCACGTCGCAAAGGCCGTCTCCGGCTCCCCAAGGAGCGGGTCGTCGGCATGGCCGGGATCCTCGACACGGCGCGCTTTGCGGCGTTGATCGCCTGGGAGACGGGCCTGTCGGTGAAGGACGTCACCGCGATGGTGCTCGGTGGGCACGGCGACCAGATGGTCCCGGTCGTGTCTGCGACGACGGTCGGCGGCGTGCCGCTGAGCAGCTCGTCCCGAAGGACCGTATCCCGACGATGGTCGAGCGCACGCGCAAGGGTGGCGGGGAGCTCGTGAACCTGCTGGGCACCTCGGCCTGGTATGCGCCCGGTGCGGCTGCGGCTCAGATGGTCGATGCGATCTGCCTCGACGAGAAGCGGGTGCTGCCGTGCACTGCCTTCCTCGAGGGCGAGTACGGGGTCGACGGCCTGTACATGGGCGTGCCCGTCATGGTGGGCGCCAAAGGCGTGGAAGAGATCGTGAAGCTACGGCCTCGCGCCGACGAGAAGCGGACGCTGAAGGCCTCGGCCGCCGCCGTCCGCGAGGTCGTCGGGGTGCTGCCCAGACCTACGTCTGAGCGCCCGTCGCAGGGCCGCCGGCGGCGGCCCCTTTGGCGTCTTTGCACGTCCTGAACATCCGCTTGCGCGGATGCTCATCTCGGCCGCGGATGGATCTCGGCCTTCACGGGCGGAGCGCGATCGTCTCGGCGCCTCCGCGGGCATGGGTCTCGGATCGCCGAGGGGCTCGTCGCGGAGGGCGCGAACGTGGCGATGTTCGCGCGCCGCGCGGACGCGCTCGAGCGCGAGGCGGCACGGATCGGCGCCCTGGCCGTCCCCGGCGACCTGACCCGCGCCGTCGACCTCGACCGCCTGGTCACGACGCCGTCGCTGCGTCCGGCGGGATCGACATCCTCGTGCTGAACGGCGGCGGCCCGCCGCGCGGCGCGCGCCCGAGGTCACGCCCGAGTCGGTCAACGCCGCGGTCGAACTGCTCCTGCTCTCCCACGTCCGGCTCGTCGGCCTCTGCCTGCCGCATCTCCGGACAGCGGCCGTGGGCGCATCATCGCGATCAAGTCGACCTCGGTGAAGGAGCCGATCGAGAACCTGGCGCTCTCGAATGCGGTTCGCCCGGGCGTCGTGGGCTGGCTCAAGACGCTCTCCCGCGAGCTCGGCCCGGCTGGGATCACCGTCAACACGATCGCCCCCGGCCGGATCGACACCGAGCGGCTGCGGGAGCTGTACCCGGACGGGCCGAGCGAAGCCACTGGCGCCGATCCCCGCACGCCGCGTCGGCACCCCCGCGAGGTCGCGGCTGCCGCCTGCTTCTTCGCCTCGGAACAGGCCGCGTACGTCACTGGCGACGGTCGCCGTCGACGGCGGCTCACGCTGGGGCTGCTGTGAAGCCCCGCGCGTTCATCGGCCCGGGCTCGTGCTCGCCGTGGTCGCTCGGCGGCGGCGTGGGTCTACCCGTCGCACAACTACCTGCTCCTCCCGGACACCGCCAGCCGCTCGCCGCGCAAGGTGAAGGTCGAAGGCGAGAAGCACACGGGCCGGGGGGATCTACTACGTCGACGTGACCGTTCGCCAGGCGAGCTGGGCCGAGCAGCTCCTCCGTCCTCCGTCCCGACGGCGCCGACCTCGTGCCGGCGGATGAGCTCGTTCCGCCCGGCTCGAGGTTCGAGGACCGGCGCCGCCGAACCTGCGAGAGATGGCTCGCTCGGAGAAGGTCGCAGCAGCGGTCGCGCTGAAAGAGCCCGGCTACGAGGTCGCGGCCACGCCCGCGGGGCTCTGGTCGAAGCCGTTGCGACCGACGCGCCTGCAGCGGCAAGCTCGACGAAGGAGGTCATCGTGGCGTCGACGGAAAGCCGTCCGGACGCCGGAGGACCTACGGCGGCGTTCGCGAAGCACGAGCCCGGGCAACGTGCGCCTCCGGGTCCGCCGCCGGGATCGCGAGACGTTGAGGGTACGCAACGTGGAGAGCCCAGCGAACCGGGCCGGGCGATCATCGGGATCCGCGTCGAGCAGGCAGCCGACATCGAGCTGCCGCTGAAGGTCGACATCGATCTCGGCGGCGTCGGCGGCCCGTCCGCCGGACTCCCTTTCGCACTCGACGTGCTCGAGGAGCTCGGGAAACGTCGATCACGGGCGCCGCGTCGTTGCGACGGGCGAGATCGCGCTCGACGGCTCCGTCGGCCCGATCGGCGGCGTCAAGCAGAAGACGTTCGGCGCCCGACGCGCCGGCGCGGACGTCTTCCTCGTGCCGGCTGGGGAAAACGCAGCGGAGGCACGGCGCTATGCAGGGAACCTTCGCATCATCCCTGTGCAGAGTTTTCAACAGGCGTTGTCCGCTCTGGGGACACTCCCGTGAAATAGCATTTTTGCAGCATTTTTGCCTACCGAAACCCCCGGAAATTGCACTTTTCCTCCTCGGACCCTTGCCACCGGGAGAGACGCGGCCATAATGCCCCCTGTCCGGAGGGGACGAGACTGAGCAAGGGGGAACTTTTGCATGCCTGGAAGCAACTTGCAATGATTGCTATTTCCGCCGCGCAGGCCTGTGCGCCCTGCCGGGCGAGACGCCCTGCCCGACGTTCCGCGCGCGCGGCGGCGGGTGTGCTCCAGCCGCCCCGCCAGCCGCGCCTCGTCCCCCGGCCGGCCCCCGCGCCGACCTTCGCAGCGCGTAGGCTACCCATAGAAGAGTCGCCGTGCGACGAGTCCGACCGGAGCAGGCAGCCACGGCTGTGGTTCACGCCCAGTCTGCTCATCCTGATCGCCGTCTATCTGATCGCGTTCGTGCTCGCACGACGAAAAAGCGTCCGGTCAACTTCGTCTTCTTCAAGCGAGGCCTCGCTGTTCTGGTCATCCTCCTCTCGCTGCTCGCCGGCTTCGTCGGCGGGGTGCTGCTCTCGCAGCTCCACCGCCGAGCGTCAGCGCAAGAACGCGGCGAGGAGCGCGACGCCTTCGGCGATCGCGCCGGCGACTCGTAGCTGAACGCCAGCCGGGCCGACCGCGCCCGCCGCGCCGCCGGGGAAGAAGTCCGAGCCGTTGACAAAGGTCACACCCGCCTCGGCCCGGGCAGGAGCAGCTGGCTCGCATCGACCGGAAGTCGAGCCAGAGGAAGTACCCGCCCTCCGGCGAGCTCCAGCCGCGTGCCGGCGCAGCTCCGCCTCGAGCGCGCCGAGCATCGCGTCCTTGCGCGCCTTGAGCAGCCCGCGCACGCGCTCAGGTTCGGCTCGAACGCGCCACGGTGCATCAGCTCGTGCACCGTCGCCTGAGGGAGCAGGCCGGCGAGATGTAGGTCGAGACAGCGCGATCGTCGTAGCGGCGACGAGCGGCTGCGGGACGACGAAATAGCCGATGCGCAAGCCGGGCGCCACCGTCTTCGAGAACGACGAGGTGAACGTGACCCGCTCTCCTCCCTCGAGCTCGTGGACCGACGGAAGCGGCTCGCCCTCGTAGCGGACGAGCCCATAGGGATCGTCCTCGAGGATGGGCAGATCGTGCTCGGCGGCGAGCTCTGCGAGGCGGCGCCGCCGGTCGAGCCCGAGCGTGCGGCCGGAGGGGTTCTGGAAGGTCGGGATCGTGTAGAGGAAGCTAGTCTCCCCGCTCGGCGAGCTCGCCCTCGAGCGCGTCGAGGTCGAGACCCTCGTCGTCCATCGCGAGCGGCACGACCTCCGCGCCTTCCCGCGCGAGGATCTTCAGCGGCCGGTCGTAGGTCGGCCCCTCGACGAGCACGCGGCCAGGCCGCTGCGCGAGCAGCACGGCGGCGTAGAAGACGAAGCCCTGCAGCCCGCCGGTCGTCAGGAAGACCCGTCCCGGTTCGACGCCGTGCCGTCCGCGAGCAGCTCCCGCAGAGGGCCGTAGCCGCCGCCCGTGCCGTAGGAGAGGACCGTACGCGTCGCGCTCGAGCGCCGCGCGCGCGCAGTCGGCGATCAGACCCGGATCGAGGCACTCCGGCGCCGGAGCGCCGCGGGCGAACGAGATCGCATGCGAGCGTAGACGCCTGGGCGTGCATGGAACCGGCTCGCTGCGAATCGGCTACTGCTATGTTGCCTCAGGGAACGGCGCTATGCCGCCCCGTGAGATCTGCTTCTTCTTCGGATTTCGCCCCGTGTGGACAGGTGGTCGAGGGTAGGTGGTCTCGAACTCAAATCACGAAGGAGTCGAAAAACCGTGTCAGAATCAACCTTTGCCTCGATCGGGCTGAGCGCCGACGTCGTCGCGGGCGCTCGCAGCGCGGGACATCGAGTCGCCCTTCCAGATCCAGACCCGCTCGTCCTCCCGGACGCGCTCGCCGGTCACGACGTGCTCGCCAAGGCGCCGACGGGCTCGGGCAAGACGCTCGCCTTCGCGATCCCGATCGTGGAGCGCATCGAAGCCGGCGACGGACGCCCTCCGGCGCTCGTGCTCGTCCCGACGCGCGAGCTCGCGGTCCAGGTGACCGAGGAGCTCGGCACGATCGCCCCCGCGGCGACCTGCAGGTCGCCTCCGTCTACGGCGGCGTCCCGATCCCGGCGCAGGCCGAAGGCCAAGCGCAGGCCCACATCCTCGTCGCCACGCCGGGCCGCCTGCAGGACCTGATCGATCGGCGGCTCGTCTCGCTCGACGCGCGTCACGATCCTCGTCCTCGACGAGGCCGACCGGATGCTCGACATGGGCTTCAAGCCGCAGGTCGACAAGATCCTGCGCCGGTCTCCGACAAGCGCCAGACGATGTTCTTCTCGGCGACGCTCGACGGCAGGTCGGCGAGCTCGCCCGCGCCTACACGACCAGCCCGTCGCGCATCGAGGCCGAGCTGCCGAGCGAGCACAAGCCGGGCGAGATCGACCACCAGTTCGTCTCGGTCACGGCCGAGAACAAGGTCGAGAAGCTCGTCGAGCTGCTCGCAGCAGGAGCGCGGCCTCGCACTCGTCTTCGTCCGCACCAAGCGCGGCGCCGACCGGCTCGCGCAGCGGCTCGCGCGCCACGACGTGCGCGCGGTCGCGATGCACGGCGACAAGACGCAGGCCGCGCGAGAGGGCGCTCGCCCGCTTCGAGCCGGGCAAGGTGACGACGCTGATCGCCACCGACGTCGCCGCCCGCGGCCTCGACCTCGACGACATCACGCACGTGATCAACTTCGATCCGCCCGAGGACGACAAGGCTACATCCACCGCGTCGGCCGCACCGGCCGCGCCGGCCGGAACGGCACCGGCGTCACGCTCGTGCTCCCCGATCAGCAGGCCGAGGTCAGCCGCGTCGCCCGCCTGATCGGCCACACCGACAGTGCGAGGCGAGGGCATGAAGGTCGCGCCGCCGCGGCTCGTCTACTCGTCGAAGCGCGGCTCGAAGTGGGGCCCCACCCGGCCCCGCCGCAAGATCTAGCGCGACGTCCCGATACATGCGACGGCGTCGGCCGCCGCGCTCGCTCGCGCATCGCCGATCCGTCGCTCGCGCCCGCGGCGAGCAGCGGATCCGCTGGGTCGCGCGGCACTCGCCCGTCCTCAACCGGCTCGCGCGCGAGCGGCTCTCCGACGGGCGCTTCGCGGCCGGCGCGTCGCGGTCGTCGTCCACCTCGAGGCGAAGACGGCCTACCTCGCGACGCTGCTCGCGGACGCCGGCGCGCAGGTGGTCGCCTCGGCTCGAACCCCGGCTCGACCCAGGACGCGATCTGCGCCGCGCTCGTCGCGCGCGGGATCGAGGTGCACGCCCGGCACGGCGCCTCGCGCGAGGAGTTCGACGCCGACCTGCTCGCGGTCGCCGACACGCGTCCGGAGATCGTCGTCGACGACGGCGCCGAGCTGACGGCGCGGATCGTCGAGCACCGGCCCGAGCTCGCCGCGGGCTCGCCGGCGTGACCGAGGAGACGACGACGGGCGTCGCCCGGCTCGCGCGATGGACGCCGCCGGCAGCTCACGTTCCCGGCGATCGCGGCGAACGACGCGCTCTGCAAGCACCTCTTCGACAACCGCTACGGCACCGGCCAGTCGACGCTCGCCGCGATCGACCGGCTGACGAACCTCAACTTCGCCGGCCGCGAGTTCTGCATCGTCGGCTACGGCTGGGTCGGCAAGGGCCTCGCCCGCGCGGCCCGCGGCGCCGGCGGCCGCGTCACCGTCGTCGAGATCGACCCGGTCGCCGCGCTCGAGGCGCACATGGACGGCCACCGCGTCGCGCGGCTCGAGGAGGCGCTCCCGGACGCGGACGTGCGCATCTCCGCGCCGGGCGGTCGACTGCGTCGCGCGCGAGGCGCTCCGCACCTGAAGGACGGCGTCCTGATCGCGAACGGCGGCCACCACGAGCGGGCAGTCGCGCTCGACGGCGCTCGGGCGCGGGCTCGTCGTCGGATCCAGCAAGCGAGCGCGGATCGAGCTCCGCCGACGGCGTCCTTCATCTCGCGCACGCGGTGCCGCAGCCGCCGCGCCATCGCCGGGAGCACCCTTGGCGCCGAAGAGGAGCACGAGCACGCCGGCGAGGATGAGCGATCTCCCAGAGCCGAGCCCGAACGGCATGCTCGGGAATGTACCGGGCTCGCCGACGGGCACTGCCGACGCCGAGGCAGCCTCAGGCGCGGGCGACCTCGGCGACGATCTGCGCCGCCTCGGTCGGCGTGGTGCCGACGCGGATGCCCTTCGCCTCGAGCGCCTCCTTCTTGCCCTGCGGCGGTGCCGGACGAGCCGGAGATGATCGCGCCCGCGTGGCCCATCGTCTTGCCCGGGCGGCGCCGTGAAGCCGGCGATGTAGGCGACGACCGGCTTCGTCATGCTGCGCCTCGATGAACGCCGCCGCCTTCTCCTCCTCGTCGCCGCCGATCTCGCCGACCATGACCACGTACTCGGTCTGCGGGTCGGCCTCGAACTTCTCGAGCACGTCGATGAAGGAGGAGCCGACGATCGGGTCGCCGCCGATGCCGACGATCGTCGAGTTGCCGAGGCCCATCTGCGTCAGCTCGTGGCCGATCTGGTAGGTCAGCGTGCCCGAGCGGGAGACGAGCGCCGATGTTCCCCTCGGTGAAGATCTCGGCCGGGATGATCCCGACGTTCGCCTTGCCCGGCGAGAGCGCGCCGGGGCAGTTCGGGCCGAGCATGCGTCACGCCCTTGGGCGCGGATGTAGGTGTAGATCCGCAGCATCTCGTGCGCGGGCAGACCCTCGGCGATGCAGATCACGGTGCGCGATGCCGGCGTCGACCGCCTCGTAGATCGCGTCGGCGGCGAACGCGCGCCGGCACGAAGACCATCGTCGTGTTCGCGCCGGTCTCGGCGACCGCGTCGGCGACCGTGTCGAAGACCGGGATCCCCTCGACGTCCTGGCCGCCCTTGCCCGGCGTCACGCCGGCGACGACCTGCGTCCCGTAGCGCTGTTCCGCAGGCCGTGGAACGAGCCCTCGGAGCCGGTCAGGCCCTGGACGACGAGCTTCGTGTCCTTGTCGACGATGATCGCCATTAGCAGCCCTTCCGCGCCCTGAGCGCGATCTTCGTGTCGACGTCAGCTCGCCGCCCTCGATCTCGGTCGCCGAGCAGCTCCGTGACGCGCTCGGCGTCCTCGCCGTCGCGCTCCGAGCGCGTCGAGCCACTCCTCGAGCGGATGCCGCTTCTCGAAGACTCGACCTCGCTCGACCGTCGAGCCCGCCGCCTCGAGGAACGACCGCGCCACTCCTGCCTCGGTGTAGGAGCGGACGTGCGTGGGGTCGCGGAGCTTCTCGGCCTCCTCGACCTCGCTCGCTCACGTACGAGCGTGTCCTCGACGACGACGAGGTCGTTGCTGACGCGCGCCATCTCGGCGACGGCCGCGGCGATGTCCTCGAAGTGGTGCGGCGCGATCCGGCATGACGACGAGGTCGAAGGCGCCGTCGGCGAACGGCAGGTCCTCGGCGCGGCAGATCACGTCCGGCTGCATCCCCGGCGCCGGATCGGAGCTGACGACCTCGAGCCCGGCCTCGCGCAGCCGGCGCGCCACGTGGCCGCCGCCGGTGGCGACGTCGAGCGCGGTCTCGGCGCCTTCGGCCCAGCTCGACGATCAGGTCGAGATCCTCGCCCTCGCGCTGCTCGGGCGCGTTCGCGGTACGGCCTCGGCGCGCTCCGACCAGCGTCGGCTCATCGCGGCCAGCTCCACGGCGCTTGCGCGCGCCGTCCAGCATCGTCGCCTCGACGTACAGGTCCGCGGGCGCCGCCTCGGCCAGGACCTTCCGGCCCTCCTCGGCGTTCGTGCCGTCGAGCCGGACGACGATCGGCTGCTCGATCGTCATCCGCTCGAGCGCCGTGAGGATCCCGCGCGCGACCTCGTCGCAGCGCGTGATCCCGCCGAAGATGTTGAAGAAGATCGACTTCACCTGCGGGTCGCTGCGTGATCACCTCGAGCGCGTCGACGACGCCCTCGGCGTCGCCGCCGCCGCCGAGGTCGCAGAAGTTCGCGGGCCGTGCCGCCGGCGAGCGCGATCACGTCGAGCGTCGACATCGACGAGCCCGGCGCCGTTGCCGAGGATCCCGACCTCGCCGTCGAGCTTGACGTACGTGACGCCCTTCTCGCGCGCGAGCGCCTCGAGCGGGTCGGCGGCGGCGGTGTCGCGCATCTCGGCGATCGTCCGGGTGCTTGTAGAGCGCGTTGTCGTCGACCGTGAACTTGGAGTCGAGCGCCTTCACCTCGCCTTCGGGCGTGACGATCAGCGGGTTGATCTCGCAGAGCATCGCGTCGGTGCCGACGAAGGCGTCGTAGAGCTTCCCGATGATCGCGGCGATCTGCTTCTGCTCGCCCGGATCCTCGACGCCCGCGCCGTAGACCAGGCGGCGGGCCTGGTAGGGCTGGAAGCCCTCGAGCGCGTCGACGTGCAGCCGCACGAGCGCGTCCGGGGTCTTCTCGGCGACCTCCTCGATGTCCATCCCGCCCTGCGTCGTGAACATGAAGAGCGGCTTCTTGACGCCGCGGTCGAACGTGATCGAGAGGTAGTACTCCTTGGCGATCTCGGAGGCGCTCTCGATCCAGAGCGTGCGAACGACGTGGCCGCGGATGTCGAGCCCGAGGATCTCGCCGGCCCTCGCCTCCGCGTCCGCCGGGTCGTCGGCGAGCTTGATCCCGCCCGCCTTGCCGCGGCCGCCGGTCAGCACCTGCGCCTTGACGACGACCTGGCCGCCGATCTCCTCGGCGGCGGCGCGCGCCTCCGCCGGGGTCGTGGCGAGCCGCCCGTCCGAGACGGGAATGCCGAAGCGCTTGAAGAGCTGCTTGCCCTGATACTCGTAGAGGTCCAAAGCGGCCGCGAGTCTAGCTGCGAGTATTGCGCGGATGCGCCGGACCGTCCTCCTCGCCGTGCTGCTGTTGACGGGCTGCGGGACCGCCGCCGAGACCGAGCAGATCCCGCCCGCCCGCGCGGCCGAGCCGCAGCACGCGGAGCTCGACTGGCGCGAGAGCCACCCGAGCACCGGGGAGCGGCTCCACTTCGCCGTCGACGAGCTGACGGTGCGCCGCGGAAGGCTGGTCGGTGGGGATCGCCGTCACGAACGCGACGCACACCTCGTTCGAGCTCGGGGTCAACCGGGCCGGCTCTCGTTCGGCCTGATGCTGTTCGCCACCGGCGAGCTCGAGGAGCTGGAGAAGGCGAATCGCGAGGGCCGCATGCCGGCGCCGTCGCGGCTCGCCGACACGATGAAGCCGGAGCCGCCGGACGTGCTCGCGCCGGGCGCGACCTGGCGCGCGACGCTCTCCGGCCGCGGCTCGCTCGCCGACGGCAGCTGGGTTCGCGTCGCGTTCGGCCCCCTCCGCGCCGTCGGCGAGCCGCCGCCGGGCATGCGAGCCCGTGCGTCTACTGGATCACCGACCGCGCCTACGAGCTCTAGCGCGGCCGGACTCTGGTAACGTCGCGGCCGACGAGCCACCGCCGACAGAGGAGATGCACATGGACGACGAGACGACCACGCTCGACGACGAAGAGATCACGTCCACGGGTGGCGGCGGCCTTCGCGCGGAGGCCGCGGACGACACCGACGGAGACGACACCGACACGACAGACGGTGACGCGGACGACAGCGACGCTGGTGACAGTGACTCCGACGACACCGATTCCGACTCCGACGACACGGACGCTGCCTAGCTCCCTCGCTCTCGACCGCGCGCTCGCGCCGGTCGAGAGCGAGAGCTTCTTCGCAGAGCACTGGGAGCGCAAGCCGCTCGTCGTCCCGCGCGGGGAGGAAGGCCGGTTCGACGACCTCCTCTCCGTCCGGGACGTCGAGCGGCTGATCACCGAGACCGCGATCCGGACGCCCGCGTTCCGCCTCGTCAAGGCGGGCGCGACGGTCTCCGACTACACGACCGACCTGGCCTGGCGGCCGTCGCCCTTCACCGGCGTCGCCGACGTGCGCCGCGTGCTCGCCGAGTTCGAGGCGGGCGCGACGATCGTCGTCCAGGGCCTGCACCACAACTGGCTTCCGCTCGCGCGCTATTGCCGGCAGCTGGAGGCGTTCCTCGGCCACCCCGCGCAGGCGAACGCCTACTACACGCCGCGCGGCTCACAGGGGCTTCCCGTCCATCACGACACGCACGAGGTGATCTCGCTGCAGGTGGCGGGCGAGAAGCGCTGGCTCGTCTACGAGCCCGTGCTGGAGCTGCCGCTGAAGAACCAGCGCTACCACTCGGCGCTCGGCGCGCCCGGCGAGCCGGTGCTCGACGTGACGCTGCGCGCCGGCGACACGATGTACCTGCCGCGCGGCTGGCTTCACCAGGCGCTGACGTCCGGCTCCGACTCGCTGCACATCACCGTCGGCGTCAACGTGCGCCGCTGGATCGACGAAGCGCACGCAGAGCTCGACGAGCAGGAGCGCGAGCTGGCCTTCCGGGAGACGATCGACGGCGCCGAGCCGCCCGAGCTTCCCGCGCTCGACGCCGACGCGGTCCGCCGCCGCGCCCGCGAGCGCTTCGTCCGCAGCAGGCGCCCGATCCTGGACGGCCAGCTGTCCGAGCTGCGCAGGCTCGACGAGCTCGACCGTCGAGACGGAGCTCGAGCGGCGCGACACCGTGATCGCCGATCTGCACGGGACGCGGCTCGTCTTCGAGGGCCGCGACATCGCACTTCCCGGAGCGCCTCGCCGCCGAGCTCGAGTTCCTGCTCACGTCGCCGGGGCCGTTCCGCGCCGCCGACCTGCCCGGCTCGCTCGACGCGGCCGGGCGGCTCGTGCTGGTCAGGAGGCTCGTGCGCGAGGGCTTCCTGCGACGTAGTGGTTCGGCCGCTTGAGCGTCGGCGTCGAGCAGGTGAGGTGCGTCGCCTCGCCCAGCTCGCGGCGAACCTCGACCTCGTAGACCGTTCCGCCGGCCTCGACCTCGGCGTGCCAGCCCTCGCCGGCGCGCTCGATCGACCGGACCTGGACGGCTGAGATCTCCAGCAGCCCCGTCTCCTCGCGCACGGCGAGCTCGGCCGCCTGCGCCGCGAAGCCGTGGCACGAGCGCCCGCGGTAGCAGGGCAGGTGCACGCGCCCCGCGAGCGAGGCCTCGATCACCGGCCAGGCCTCCGCAGCCTGGACGCGGCCGTAGTAGACCCCGTCGGGGAGCGCGACGAGGTTGCCGGCGAAGCGGTCGCCGCCGACGTGCGTCGACTGCCAGACCCAGCCCTCGTCGACCTGCTCGCGCACGGCGTCGTAGAGCGGCCGCCCGTACTTGGCGCAACAGCGGTCGTGCTTGCCGTGCGTGCAGACGAGGAAGAGCGGATGCTCGACAGGCGTGCCCGCGGTCTCGAGGTCGAGGCCGATCAGGTCGTCGTGCCGGTCGAGCTCGAGGCTGCGCAGCTCGCCGGGCGTGCTCGTCGTGCGGGCGAAGAAGGCGAGCAGGCCGTCCCGTCCGCGGCGCTCGCCGCTGCGGACGAAGAGGATCCGCGCATGCGGCAGCCGGCTGCGCTCCGCGCGGAGAAACGCCTTCAGCTCGCGGCGTCAGCGTCGAGCCGTCGACCGCGTCGTGCGCCCAGAGCCCGCGGTACTCGAGCAGGATCCACGTGTCGACGCGGCTCGCCGTCGCGCCGACAGGCTCCGCGTGAGCCAGCGACGTCTCGGCACAGAGCGGTTTATTCACCCAGGACGAGACAGATCACCTGCCCGCTCGCGACGGCGTCGCCCGGCGAGACCGAGAGCTGCGAGACGGAGCCCGACCGGTGGGCGGCGATCTCGTTCTCCATCTTCATCGCCTCGACCACGCAGAGCACCCGGCCCGCCTCGACCTGCTCGCCCTCGGTCACCTCCACCTTCAGGACCGTGCCCTGCATCGGGCTGACGACCGCCTCGCTGCCGGCGCCGCCGGGCCCGGTCGCAGCCCGCTCGCGCCGTCGCCGCGCCAGCTCGGCCCAGGGCGGCTCCGGCTCGAGCAGCGTCACGTCGAAGCGCCGCCCGCCGACCTCGACCGACCGCTGTCGCGGGCGGAACGAGACGGGGAGCTGTGGCTCTGCGCCACGACCTCCTTCGTCAGCGCCGCGGCCTGCGCGGCGAGCTCCTCCGACTCGACGATCCCGTGGCAGGTCTCGCCGGCGATGAAGCACGGATGGCTGAGGAGCGCGCGATGGAAGCCGAGGAGCGTCGGCGGCCCGCCGATCTCGAACTCGTCGAGGGCGCGGAGCATCCGCATGCGTGCGTGCTCGCGGTCGACGCCGTGCACGATCAGCTTCGCGATCATCGGGTCGTAGAGGCCGGTGATCTCCGTCCCCTCGACGACCCCGGAGTCGACCCGGACGCCCGGCCCGCCCGGCTCCCGGTAGGCCGTCAGGCGCCCCGGAGCCGGCAGAAAGCCGCTCGACACGTCCTCCGCGTTGATCCGGCACTCGATCGCGTGGCCGCGCAGCCGGACGTCCTCCTGGCGCACCGAGAGTGGCTCGCCGGCCGCGATCCGCACCTGCTCGCGGACGAGGTCGATCCCCGTCACCTCCTCGGTGACGGTGTGCTCGACCTGGATGCGCGTGTTCATCTCCATGAAGTAGTAGTCGCCGGCCGGAGTCAGGAGGCCCTTCGATCGTCCCCGCGGAGCGGTAGCCGGCGGCGCGCGCGGCGTCGACCGCGATCAGGCCGATCCGCTCCCGCAGCGCCTCGTCGACGGCCGGGCGACGGCGTCTCCTCGATCAGCTTCTGGTGGCGGCGCTGGATCGTGCAGTCGCGCTCGCCGAGATGGATCACGTTCCCGTGAGCGTCCGCCAGCACCTGCACCTCGACGTGGCGCGGATCCTCGAGATACCGCTCGACGTAGACGCGCCCGTCGGCGAAGTACTTCTCACCTTCCCGCTGCGCGGACTCGAACGCGCGCTCGGCCTCCTCCGGCGCCGCGACGAGCTTCATCCCCTTGCCACCGCCGCCCGCCGCCGCCTTGACGATCAGCGGGTAGCCGACCTCCTCCCCGAGCCGGAGCACCTCCGCCACCGTCTCGACCGGATCGGTCGCGCCCGGGATGATCGGCACGCCGGCGTCGCCGCATCGCGGTTCGTGCGCGTGTCTTGGAGCCCATCAGCTCGATCGCGGCGCTCGGCGGCCCGATCCAGGCGAGCCCCGAGTCCTCGACGGCGCGGGCGAACGCGGCGTTCTCGGCGAGGAAGCCGTAGCCGGGGTGGATCGCCTCGACGCCCGCCCGCTGCGCGGTCTCGACGATCCGCTCGCCGACGAGATAGCTCTCGGCCGCCGGGCCGGGGCCGACGAGATAGGCCTCGTCCGCGGCGCGCACGTGCGGCGCGTCGCGGTCCGCCTCGGAGTAGACGGCGACGGCGCCGATCCCGAGCTCGCGGAGCGTCCTGAAGATCCGGACCGCGATCTCGCCGCGGTTCGCGACGAGAACTTTCGAGAAGAGAGCCATTCGGCCGCGTATTCTCACGGAACCCGTGACGCTCCCCGATCAGTTGACCGTCGCCCGCACCGTCTCGGTGCCGCTCGTCGTGCTGCTGTACGCGTGGGAGCTGCCCCACAACGAGTACTGGGCGACGGCGCTCTTCTGCGTCGCCATGGCGACCGACTGGTTCGACGGCCGGATCGCGCGGCGGCGGGGGGTGACCTCCAAGCTCGGCACGCTGCTCGACCCGATCGCCGACAAGGTGCTCGTGCTCGCGGTGCTCGTGATGCTGATCGAGGACGGTGTGTGGCCGGCCTGGATGGTCGCGGCGATCGTCGCGCGCGAGCTCCTGATCTCGGGGCTGCGACTCGCGGCGATCGAGCGCGGCGTCGTGATCGCCGCCCGCGATCTCGGCAAGCTGAAGACCTGGGCGCAGGCGACTGCGGCGGCGCCTCGGAGGGTTCGCGGCCGCCGGCGCCTGGGACGACGCCGTCGGCTGGTGGGCGCTCCTCGTCGCGCTCGTCCTCACCTGGGTGTCCGGGCTCGACTACGCGCGGTCGGCGCCGCGGCTGCTGCGCGGGGCGTCTGGCTGACAGCAGCGCTCGTGGGCGAACGCTCTTGGGCCGCGAAGCGGCCCCTTCAGGGGTCTTCGCGCGGTCGAAATCTGCTCCCGCAAATTTCGATCTTGCGCTAGGTGACTGCTTGGCGCGATTCGCACCACTCGCCGAACGCAGCCCAGGAGCCGAGGTAGCCGGCGAGCTGGGTCAGTCCCCGCGCGACCTCGACCTTGATCGAGATGACGCAGATCGGGCAGAACGGCTCCTCTTCGGAGCGGGCCGGATGCTCTCCGCAGCGGCAACACATCGTGCCCCTTCAACGCTTCTGGCGCCTTGCCGGTTACGGGTCGGACTCCTCGCCTTCCACGCCTTCGATCAGAGCAGCCTTGGCCCACTCGCCGAGGACCCGCCACTTCGCGGCTCTGCCAGCGCGGAGAGGATCGCCTCGCGCTCGGCCTCCGAGGGCTCCGGCTCGATCGTCACGGACACGCTCCGAACCCTACAACGACCCGCTTTGCAACGCGGATTACCTAATCACCTTTTAGAGTGATTACTCGGAGGGCCGCGGAGGTTCAGTATCCCTCTCCTGTCTGGCGTCCCGCGGTAGGAGGAAAGCGAAATGTTGCAATGGAAGAACTCACATCTGATCGGGCTGCTCGTAGTCCTCGGGAGCCTTGCTGCGGCTTTCGGGAATTGGGGTTGGGACAGCTTCACCTGGGGCTGGTAGGGCCCGGCTTGTGAGTCTCGGGGCCAAAATGCCCCCGAGGCTCGCCGCGGTCGTCCTACCGGTCGGGCTGCTCGGCCTCGTGGTCGCCTCGGTGGCCGCGTTGTCGTTCGCCGTCTCGCCCCGCGACCTGGCCACGCTGGCCGGGATCGCAGGTCTTCTCGCCGCCTCCACGCTCGCCGAGCGCTACCCGGTCCCGCTCGACGGGATCGACACCGGGGGCGTCTCGCTCGGCTTCGTCTTCTGCACGGCGGCGATCGTGCTCTACGGCTGGGAAGCGGGCGTCGTCGTCGGCTTCGCGGCGACGATCATGCACATCGTCGAGCACCGGCCGCCGATCCGCGTCGCCTACAACGCGTCCGTCTTCTCGGTCGCCGCGGTGATCGCAGGCGCTGCGATCGCACCGCTCCGCGGCGACGGAGCTCTCCACGTCTTCGGCCAGGTCCTCGTCGCGGCTCTCGGCCACTTCGGCGTCAATTTGCTCCTGATCAGCCTCGTGATCAGCGTCAGCGCCCGGAAGCCGTTCCGGGAAGTCGTGCGCACCAGCGTCTCGATCACGATCCTCCCGTTCGCGCTGATGGCCTCGGCGGCTCTGATGCTCGTGATCCTCTGGCAGCGCTCGCCGTTGCTGTCGGCGGCGCTCGTCGGGCCGCTGCTCGCGATCGCGCTCTACCAGCGCTCGACCTTCCGCGAGCTGCGGGCGATGCGGCTCGCGCTCACCGACCCGCTGACCGGGCTCGGCAACCACCGCCACTTCCACGACCGGCTCGAGCGCGAGCTCGCCGACTCGCGCGCCCAGGGTTATCCGCTCAGCCTCTGCCTGGTCGACATCGACGACTTCAAGCGGGTCAACGACCGCTTCGGTCACCCGGGCGGCGACAAGGTCCTCGCCCAGCTCGCCACCAACCTCCGCCAGGGCGGCGAAGCGTTCCGCCTCGGCGGCGACGAGTTCGCGATCCTGCTGCCGGGACGCGACGAGGAGGGCTCGCGGATCGCGGCCGAGGCGATCGTCGAACGGATCGCCGCCGTCGAGCTGGAGCCCGCCGGCCCCGTCACGATCAGCGCCGGCATCGCCACCGCTCCTGCGGAAGAGCTCGGCCGGGACGAGCTCGTGCGGCGCGCGGACAGCGCGCTCTACTGGGCGAAGGAGTACGGCAAGAACCAGGTGCGCGTCTACCGGCCGGACGTGATCGAGATCGCCGAGCTGAAGCGCCTCGCCGCCGGGCCCGACCGCGCCGCCCGCTTCCGCGCCGCAGCGAGCCTCGCGCGAGCCGTCGACGCGCGCGACGCCTACACGGGCTCGCACTCCGAGCGCGTCGCCGACCTCGCGGCCCGGATCGCGACGCGGCTCGGCATCGACCGGGAGCAGGTCGAGCTGACGCGCCTCGCCGGCAGCCTGCACGACCTCGGCAAGCTCGCGATCCCGGAGGAGATCCTGCGCAAGCCCGGCCCGCTCTCCGAGGCGGAGCGGCTCGTGCTCGAGCGTCACCCGCAGATCGGCTTCCGCATGCTCGAGAGCCTCGGCGTCGATCCCGTCGCCGACTGGGTGCTCCATCACCACGAGCGCTGGGACGGCTCGGGCTACCCGGACGGCGTCGGCGGCGAGGAGATCCCGCTCGGCGCCAGGATCATCTTCGTCGCGGACGCGTACGACGCGATGACCTCGGACCGCGTCTACCGTGGCCGGCTCACGGACGACGAAGCGATCGCAGAGCTCGACCGCTGCTCCGGCTCGCAGTTCGACCCGGACATCGTCGCCGCGCTCGCCGAGGAGCTCGGCGTCGGGCACGCGCACACGGCCGCAGTCTCCGCCTAGCGCGGCTTACGGGCAGCGGCACGAGCCGCGTCGCCGTTGCCTTGAACGACGCGACGACGGGCTCGCCCTCGGCGAGCGCGAGACGCTCGGCCGATCCGGCGGTCACCTCCGCCGTGAGCGGGCCGACGCGCACGCGGACGCGGTTGCCGAGCGCGACGAGCGAGCGCACCTCGCCGCGCAGGTGGTTGACGGCCGAGTCCGCCGGCTCGGTCCGCGCGAGCGCCACCTCCCAGGGGTAGACGGCGAGACCGACCCTCCCCTCGGCCTGATCGGTCGAGAACGCGCTGCCGCCGGTGTCGAGCACGACCTCGGTCAGACCGTCCGCACCGGGCCGCGCGGTTCCGTGCAGGAGGTTCGCGCCGGTGAAGCTCGCGACGAAGGCGTCGGCCGGCGTCGCGAGCAGCTCGGCGGCAGCGCCCGAGCTGGAGGATCTGCCCCTCGACGATCACGCCCACCCGGCCGGCGAGCGCAGCAGCGTCCTCGAAGTCGTGCGTGACGATCAGCGTCGGCAGCTCGCAGCTCCGCGAGCAGCTCGGCGAGCTCGCCGCGGACGACGCCGCGCGTGTGCGCATCGAGCGCCGAGAGCGGTTCGTCGAGCAGCAGTACGGCCGGATCGCGAGCGAGCGCGCGCGCGAGGGCGACGCGCTGGCGCTCGCCACCGGAGAGATCGCCGGGACGAGCACGGGCAAGGTGGGAGATCCGGAAGCGCTCCAGGAGCTCGTCCACCCGCTCGCGGCCGCCGAAGGCGACGTTGCGGCGGACGTCGAGGTGCGGGAAGAGCGCGTACTCCTGGAAGACGAGCCCGACGGAGCGCCGCTCGGGTGGCAGGTCGACCGCGGCGTCGCTGTCGAACCAGGTTGCCGCTCCGAGCGCAACCCTCCCCCGCTCCGGCCGCAGCAGCCCGGCGATCGCGCGCAGCACGCTCGACTTCCCCGCGCCCGACGGTCCGACGAGCGCGAGCGTCTCCCGCCCGAGCTCGAGCGCTACCGCGAGGCGGAAGGAGCGGAGAGGGTGATCGAGGGTGAGCTGGAGCGTGTCCATGAGGGGATGAGCTTGACGGCGAGCAGGAGGGCGGCACTGACGACGACGAGCAAGGCGCCGAGGGCGAGCGCGACGTCGAAGTCCTCGTTGAACGCGTCGTAGATCGCCAGCGGCGCGGTCTGCGTCCTGCCCGGGAGGCTGCCGGCGAACATGATCGTGGCGCCGAACTCGCCCAGGCCGCGCGCGAAGGCGAGCGTCGAGCCTGCGCCGAGCCCACCCAGGGCGAGCGGCAGCGCGACGCGACCGAAGACGCGAGAGGACCGCGCACCGAGGGTTCGGGCGGCGTCGAGCAACGCCGGGTCGACCGCCTCGAACGCCGCGATCGCGCCGCGGATGTAGAACGGACTCGCAACGAAGCAGATCGCGAGCATGACCGCGACCTGCGTGAAGGGGATCTCGACGCCGAGCGCCTGCAGCTCGCCCCCGAGCAGCCCGCTGCGGCCGAAGGCAGCGAAGAGGCCGAGGCCGGCGACAGCCGGCGGCAGGACGAGCGGCAGCTCGAGCAGCGAGACGACGAGCGTCCGGCCGCGGAACGTACGCGTCGCGAGCAGATAGGCGGCCGGCGTGCCCACGAGCAGGATCAACGCATGGGCGATCAGGCTCGTCTTCAGGCTGATCAGGAGCGCTTCGCGCGCCCGCTCCTCGCCGAGCTGGGCGACGAGGTCGCCGGGCGGGACGCGCAGGAAGAGCGCCAGCACCGGCAGCGCCAGGAACACGACCGCGACGACGAGCGCGGCGCCGAGAAGGATCGGGAAGAGCCGGCTCAAGGAGCGGGAAGGAAGCCGGCGCTGCTCAGGGCGGCCTGGCCGTCCGGGCCGAGGAGCGCTTCGACGTAGTCCTTCGCGGTGTCGGAGCCGGGAGAGACGATCGCGGCGTAGTAGCTGATCTTCGGCTGGAAGTGCTCGGAGATCGAGAACGCGCGAACGTCGTCGCCCGCTGCGGTGAAGTCGGTGGCGTAGACGATCCCGGCGTCGGCCTCGCCGAGGGCGATCTTGGCGACGACGCCCTTGACGTCCTCCTCGAGGCTGACGACGTTCTCGAGCGCCGCCCCGAGGCCGGCCAGCTCGAGGCACTCGCGCGCGTAGTCCCCGATCGGGACCCCCTCCGCGCCGAGCACGAGCTTCACGCCCGGCCGGACGAGGTCGACGATGTGGGTGACGTCGGCCGTGTTCTTCACCGGCACGATGATCACCAGCGTGTTCGACGCGAACACCACCGGCTCTTCGACGAGACCGTCGGCGCGCAGCTCCTCGAGCGGCTTCGCGCTCGCGGACAGGAAGACGCCGGCCTTCGCGCCGTCGCGGATCTGGGCAGCGAGGTCGTTCGAGCCGCCGAAGACCATGTCCGCGGCGGGATCGATCTCGCCGGCGACGCCGGTCAGCGACGAGGCTGCAAAGACGACGAGCGGCTGGTCGTCGCCGTCGTCGCCACAGCCGGCGAGCGCCGCCACCACCGCAAGCACGGCGAGGCGTCTCACCGCTCCACCATCACCGACGTCGACTTGACGACGCCGGCCGCGCTCATGCCGGCGCGCAGACCGAGCTCCTCGGCCGACTCGCGCGTCACGATCGCAACGACCCGTGACGGCTCGGTGACGTCGATCTCGATCCGTGCGAGCAGCCCGTCCAGCTCGACCGAGCGGACGACGCCACGGAAGCGGTTGCGCGCGGAGAGCGTCTCCTCGCCGACGCGGCCGCGAAGCCGCTCCACCTCGGACGCCGCGACGACGCGGCGGTTGGCGGAGTCGCGCTCGACGCGAAGCTTGCCCGCACGATCCCAGCGGCGCAGGGTGTCGACGCTGATCCCGAGCGCACGCGCCGCCTCTGCCGCCGTCAGTGTTTGTCTAGGCATTGCCTATGCACCATAGACTATGGCGATGGAGGTCGTCCAGCTCTCCGATCCGGCCGAGTTCCTCGACCGCGCCGGGCCGCTGCTGCTCGCGGACGAGGCCCGGCACAACCTGATCCTCGGCCTCGCCGCCACTCTCCGCGACCAGCCCGGCTTCTATCCGGAGCACGAGCTGTGGGTCGTCGAGGACGAGGGGGAGATCGTCGGCGCGGCTCTGCGGACGCCTCCGCACCGGCTCGTGCTCGCGCAGCCGACGGCGATGGCCGCGGTCGCGGCGCTCGCGGCCGCGTTGGAGGACGTGCCCGGTGTCGTCGGAGCGGTGCCGGAGGCAATGGAGTTCGCCCGCGTGTGGAAGGACCGCACCGGAGCGATCCTCGAGGGGCGTACCCAACTGATCTACCGGCTCGAGCGGGTGGCGCCACCGCGCCCGACAACCGGGGTCTCGCGCCCGGCCGGGCAGCGCGACCGCGAGCTGCTGCTCGACTGGCTGGGCGAGTTCGCGATCGAGGCGATCGGCGACGCGAAGCCCGACCGCACGCGGAACGAGCAGATCGTCGACCATCGGCTCGGCTCGTCGTCCGAGACCGGATTCGTGCTCTGGGAAGACGACGCGCAGCCGGTCTCGCTCGCGGGCTTCGGCGGCTCGACCCCGAACGGCTCGCGGATCGGGCCGGTCTACACGCCTCCGGAGCTGCGGCAGCGCGGCTACGCGAGCGCGTTGGTCGCTGACGTCTCGCAGGCGCGTCTCGACGCCGGCAAGCGATTCTGCTTCCTCTACACCGACCGGATGAACCCGACGTCGAACAAGATCTACG
This sequence comes from uncultured Gaiellaceae bacterium, assembly GCA_963765705.1. Lineage (GTDB taxonomy): Bacteria > Actinomycetota > Thermoleophilia > Gaiellales > Gaiellaceae > Gaiellasilicea. The sequence goes on along the minus strand of CAVXXJ010000008.1, from coordinate 412,740 downwards.
CCGACATCGGCTACGAGCGCGTCTGCGACTCGATCGAGATCGATTTTCTCTAAAGCGGGATGTTGCCGTGCTTGCGCTTGGGCTTCGGCTCGCGCTTCGTCAGCGAGATCTCGAGCGCCGAGATCAGCACCGGTCGCGTGCGGCGCGGCTCGATCACCTCGTCGACGTAGCCGCGCTCGGCGGCGTGGTAGGGGTTCGCGAACCGCTCCTTGTAGTCGGCGATCAGCTCGGCGCGGCGCGCCTCCGGGTCGGCCGCTTCCTCGAGCTCCTTGCGGAAGATGATGTTGACGGCGCCCTCCGGCCCCATCACGGCGACCTCGGCGGTCGGCCAGGCGACGTTGAAGTCGGCGCGGATGTGCTTCGAGCTCATGACGTCGTACGCCCCGCCGTACGCCTTGCGGGTGATCACCGTCAGCTTCGGCACGGTCGCCTCGGCGTAGGCGTACAGAAGCTTCGCGCCGTGCCGGATGATCCCGCCCCACTCCTGCTCCGTCCCGGGCAGGAAGCCGGGGACGTCGACGAAGGTGACGAGCGGGATGTTGAAGGCGTCGCACGTGCGAACGAAGCGGGCGGCCTTGACGGACGCGTCGATGTCGAGCACCCCGGCGAGCGCGGCCGGCTGGTTGCCCACGATCCCGACGGAGTGGCCGCCGAGGCGGGCGAAGCCGCAGACGACGTTCCCCGCCCAGTGTGGCTGCACCTCGAGGAACTCGGCGTCGTCGACGACCTTCGCGATCACCTGCTTCATGTCGTACGGCTTCGTCGCCTCGTCGGGGACGAAGGTGTCGAGCTCGGCGGCCTCGCGGTCGATCGGGTCGGACGGCGCCGCGTACGGCGCGCGCTCGAGGTTGTTCTGCGGCAGGAAGGAGAGCAGGTAGCGCGCGTCCTCGAGGCACGCCTCCTCGCCGGCGGCTGTTAGGTGCGCGACCCCCGACTTCGAGGCGTGCGTCGCCGCACCGCCGAGCTCCTCGAACGAGACCTCCTCGCCCGTGACCGTCTTCACGACGTCGGGGCCGGTGATGAACATGTACGACGAGCCCTCGGCCATCAGCACGAAGTCCGTGATCGCCGGGGAGTAGACCGCGCCGCCCGCGCACGGGCCGAGGACGAGCGAGAGCTGCGGCACGACGCCGGACGCCTGCACGTTTCGCCAGAAGATCTCCGCGTAGCCGGCGAGCGAGACGACTCCCTCCTGGATCCGGGCACCACCGGAGTCGTTGATCCCGATCACCGGGCAGCCGTACTTGACCGCCATGTCCATCACCTTGCAGATCTTCTCGGCGAAGACCTCGGAAAGGGAGCCGCCGAAGACGGTGAAGTCCTGGGAGAAGACGAACACCTTGCGCCCGAAGATCTCGCCGTAGCCGGTGACGACCGCGTCGCCGTAAGGCCGGTTCGCCATCGAGTCGAAGTCGGGGTTGCGGTGCCGGACGTACCGGTCGAGCTCGACAAACGAGCCCGGGTCGAGCAGCTTCTCGACCCGTTCCCGCGCCAGCAGCTTCCCGCGCTCCCGCTGCCGCGCGACCGCCTTCTCGTTGCCGGCATGCGCTGCCTGCTCGGAGAGCTCCTGGAGCCAGGCGAGCTTGGCGGCGGTCGTGTCGTGGATCTCGGCCATGCCGCCGCAGCGTAACCGTGCGGCTGACCTTGTGTTTCTGAAACACAAGCGGGGTTCGGCCCACGGAACGGTGCGGGTCGGAGGGACTTTGTGTTTCAGAAACACAAGGCTTGGCTCGCGGCGCGGTAGATTCGCGGTATGGAGCCGCCGCTCGATCGCTCGACCACCTGGCCGTACGTCGACGGAGAGCCGGGGGCGTTCTACTACGCGCGGAACGCGCACCCGGTCGGGGTCGAGGCGGAGCGGCAGCTTGGAGCGCTCGACGGCGGTGAGGCGCTCCTCTTCTCGTCGGGGATGGGTGCGACGACCGCGCTCGTGCTCGGACTGCTCTCGCCCGGCTCGACCGTCGCGCTGGCGCAGGACGCGTACTACGGCACGGGCGTGCTCCTCACCGAGCTCGAGCGCTGGGGGCTCGAGCACGTCCTCTACGACCAGACCGGTCCGCCGCCCGCCGGCGCCGACCTCGTCTGGATCGAGGCGCCGTCGAATCCGCTCCTGACGATGCCCGACTTCGAGGCCGCCGCGGCTCACCCGGGGCTCGTCGTCTGCGACGCGACCGCGGCGACACCGGTCCACCTTCGCCCGCTCGAGCGCGGCTGCGACCTCGTCCTGCACTCCGCGACGAAGTACCTCGCAGGCCACCACGACGTGCTGCTGGGAGCGGTCGTGTGCGGAAGCGCGGCGCACGGCGAGCGGCTGCGCGAGCTGCGCACGCGGACCGGAATCGTCGCGGCTCCCGACGCCGCGTGGCTCCTGCTGCGGGGGCTGAAGACGCTCGAAGTACGAGTCGCCCGCCAGTCCGAGACGGCGGCGTTGCTCGCCGCGCGCCTCGGCGAGCACGAGGCCGTCCAGATCGTGCGCTACCCCGGCTTCGGCGGCCTGCTCTCCTTCGACGTCGTGGACGGTGAGAGCGCACGTCGCGTCGAGACCTCGACGACGCTGATCGCGAACGCGACGAGCCTCGGTGGCGTCTCGTCGACGCTCGAGTCGCGTCACCGGTGGGAAGGCGACCGCGTTCCGGCCGGCCTGCTCCGCCTCGCCGTCGGGCTCGAAGCGGCCGACGCTCTCTGGCGCGACCTGCAGCACGCGCTTGAAAACGCGTAACTGCCACGAGTTTCGCATCATGCAGGCCGTTAAACATCTCCCGCGAATGGGCATAGAACCCGGCGAGGAGCCAGGAGCTCCTCTCCTGACGCTCGCAGAGCACCACCTCAACCAAACAAGGAGCTCCTAGTGCCCCCAGTGCCGACCTCCGCTGAGCGCGCGAAGCCCACCCGCAAGGCTGCCGTTCGCTCGCGTTCCAAAGACGGATCGTCATCGCTGACCGACGACCAGCTCGCCCGGCTCGTCGCCGCGCTCGAGGCCGCCGCGAACGGCGACTTCACCGTTCGCCTGCGCGCCGAGGGCCCACTGAAGGACGTCGCCGCCGGATTCAACGCGCTCGTCGAGCGCAACGCGCGGGTCACGAGGGAGTTCACGCGGGTCAGCAAGGTCGTAGGTCGCGAGGGGCGCATCAACGAGCGCGCCGACGCCGCGGGGGCGCCGGGCTCGTGGGCGGAGAAGATCGGCGCGATCAACGAGCTGATCGACAACCTGGCGCGGCCGACGATCGAGGTCGCGCGCGTGATCGACGCGGTCGCCGACGGGGACCTGTCGCAGCGCATCCAGCTCGAAATCGCCGGACAGCCGGTCCGAGGCGAGTTCCGCCGGATCGGCACGACCGTGAACGGCATGGTCGACCAGCTCTCCAGCTTCGCCGCCGAGGTCACGCGCGTCGCGCGCGAGGTGGGCACCGACGGCAAGCTCGGCGGCCAGGCGCGGGTGAAGGGCGTCTCCGGCACGTGGAAGGACCTCACCGACTCGGTCAACCAGATGGCCTCCAACCTGACCGGGCAGGTGCGGAACATCGCCGAGGTGACCACCGCGGTCGCGAACGGCGACCTCTCGAAGAAGGTCACGGTCGATGTCAAGGGCGAGGTCCTCGAGCTGAAGAACACCGTCAACACGATGGTCGACCAGCTCTCCTCGTTCGCCGACGAGGTCACGCGCGTCGCCCGCGAGGTCGGCACCGACGGCAAGCTCGGCGGCCAGGCCCAGGTCAAGGGCGTCTCCGGCGTCTGGAAGGACCTGACCGAGAACGTCAACACTCTGGCCGGCAACCTGACCAGCCAGGTGCGAAACATCGCCGCGGTCACGACCGCGGTCGCCACCGGCGACCTCTCGAAGAAGATCACCGTCGACGTCAAGGGCGAGGTGCTCGAGCTGAAGGAGACCATCAACACGATGGTCGACCAGCTGCGCTCGTTCTCGGCCGAGGTGACGCGCGTCGCGAAGGAGGTCGGCACCGACGGCAAGCTCGGCGGCCAGGCCCAGGTCGAAGGCGTTTCCGGCGTCTGGAAGGACCTGACCGAGAACGTGAACACGCTCGCCGACAACCTCACCGACCAAGTCCGAAACATCGCCGAGGTGACGACCGCAGTCGCGCAGGGCGACCTTTCGAAGAAGATCACCGTCGAGGTTCGCGGCGAGGTGCTCGAGGTGAAGGAGACCGTCAACACGATGGTCGACCAGCTGCGCTCGTTTGCGGCCGAGGTCACCCGCGTTGCCCGCGAGGTCGGCACCGAGGGCAAGCTCGGCGGCCAGGCGACTGTCGAGGGCGTCTCCGGCGTGTGGGAGGACCTGACCGACAACGTGAACACGCTCGCCGGCAACCTCACCTCGCAGGTGCGCAACATCGCGCTCGTCACGACGGCTGTCGCGAACGGCGACCTCTCGAAGAAGATCACCGTCGACGTCAAGGGCGAGATCCTCGAGCTCAAGGACACGATCAACACGATGGTCGACCAGCTCTCGGCGTTCGCCGCCGAGGTGACTCGCGTCGCCCGCGAGGTCGGCACCGAGGGCCGCCTCGGCGGCCAGGCGCAGGTCGAAGGCGTCTCAGGGACCTGGCGCGGGCTGACCGAGAACGTGAACACGCTCGCGAACAACCTCACAGACCAGGTGCGGAACATCGCCGAGGTCACGACCGCGGTCGCCGAGGGCGATCTCTCGAAGAAGATCACCGTCGACGCGAAGGGCGAGGTGCTCGAGCTCAAGTCGACGATCAACACGATGGTCGACCAGCTGTCGAGCTTCGCCGCCGAGGTGACCCGGGTCGCCCGCGAGGTCGGCACCGAGGGCAAGCTCGGGGGCCAGGCCCAGGTGAAGGGCGTCTCCGGAACCTGGCGCGGTCTGACCGAGAACGTGAACCTGATGGCCGACAACCTGACCGCCCAGGTGCGCTCGATCGCCGAGGTGACGACCGCGGTCGCCCGCGGCGACCTGACGCAGAAGATCACGATCGAGACGAAGGGCGAGATCGCCCAGCTCGCGTCGACGATCAACACGATGGTCGACCAGCTCTCCAGCTTCGCGGCCGAGGTGACCCGCGTCGCGAAGGAGGTCGGCACGGACGGGATCCTCGGCGGCCAGGCGCAGGTCGAGGGCGTCCTCGGGACGTGGCGGGGCCTGACCGACAACGTCAACCTGCTCGCGAACAACCTCACCGGGCAGGTGCGCGCGATCGCCGACGTGACGACCGCCGTCGCGAAGGGCGACCTCTCGCAAAAGATCACCGTCGACGCGAAGGGCGAGATCGCAGAGCTGAAGGGGACGATCAACACGATGGTCGACCAGCTCTCGGCGTTCGCCGGCGAGGTGACGCGCGTCGCCCGCGAGGTCGGCACGGAGGGGAAGCTGGGCGTCGAGGCCGAGGTCGTGGACGTCTCTGGCGTCTGGCGCGACCTGACGCACAACGTGAACACCATGGCGAGCTCGCTCACCGCGCAGGTGCGCAACATCGCCGAGGTGACGACGGCCGTCGCGAACGGCGACCTCTCGAAAAAGGTCACCGTCGACGTGAAGGGCGAGATCGCGGAGCTGAAGTCGACGATCAACACGATGGTCGATCAGCTCTCGAGCTTCGCCGCCGAGGTGACCCGCGTCGCGAAGGAGGTCGGCACCGAGGGCAAGCTCGGCGGCCAGGCGCAGGTCGAGGGCGTCTCCGGAACCTGGCGCGGGCTGACCGAGAACGTGAACACGCTCGCGAACAACCTCACAGACCAGGTGCGGAACATCGCCGAGGTGACGACGGCGGTCGCCCAGGGCGACCTCTCGCGCAAGATCACCGTCGAGGCCAAGGGCGAGGTGGCGCAGCTCGCGTCGACGATCAACACGATGGTCGACCAGCTCTCCGCCTTCGCCGGCGAGGTGACCCGCGTCGCCCGCGAGGTCGGCACCGAGGGCAAGCTCGGCGGCCAGGCCCAGGTGAAGGGCGTCTCCGGAACCTGGCGCGACCTCACCGACAACGTGAACTTCATGGCAGGGTCGCTGACGGAGCAGGTCCGCAACATCGCCGAGGTCACGACCGCGGTCGCAAACGGCGACCTCTCGAAGAAGATCTCCGTCGACGCCAAGGGCGAGATCTTCGAGCTCAAGGACACGATCAACACGATGGTCGACCAGCTGCGCGCGTTCGCGTCCGAGGTGACGCGCGTCGCGCGCGAGGTCGGCTCGGAGGGCCGCCTCGGCGGTCAGGCGACGGTCGAGGGTGTGTCGGGCACGTGGAAAGACCTGACCGACAGCGTCAACTTCATGGTCTACATCCTCACCGAGCAGGTGCGGAACATCGCCACCGTGACGACCGCCGTCGCGAACGGCGACCTCTCCAAGAAGGTGACCGTGGACGTCAAGGGAGAGGTGCTCGAGCTCAAGGACACGATCAACACCATGGTCGACCAGCTCTCCGCTTTCGCGGCCGAGGTGACCCGCGTCGCCAAGGAGGTCGGCACGGAGGGCAGGCTGGGAGGCCAGGCCGAGGTCGCCGGAGTCTCCGGCACCTGGAAGGACCTGACCGAGAACGTCAACCTGCTCGCGAACAACCTCACCGATCAGGTACGCGCGATCGCGGACGTGACGACCGCCGTCGCGAAGGGCGATCTCTCCCAGAAGATCACCGTCGCAGCGAAGGGCGAGGTCGCGCAGCTCGCCGGGACGATCAACACGATGGTCGACCAGCTCTCGACCTTCGCCGCCGAGGTCACCCGCGTCGCGCAGGAGGTCGGCACCGAGGGCAAGCTCGGAGTCCAGGCTCAGGTCGAAGGCGTCTCCGGCGTCTGGAAGGGCCTGACCGACAACGTCAACCAGCTCGCCGAGACGCTGACCACGCAGCTGCGCGCAATCGCGGACGTGTCGACGGCCGTCACCCAGGGCGACCTGACGCGGACGATCACCGTCGAGGCCGCCGGCGAGGTCTCGGACCTCAAGGACAACATCAACCAGATGATCGGCAACCTGCGCGAGACGACCGAGCGCAACGCCGCGCAGGACTGGCTCAACTCCAACCTCGCCCGCTTCTCGGGGATGCTGCAGGGGCAGCGCGACCAGAAAACGGTCGCCCGGCTGATGATGAGCGAGGTGACGCCGCTCGTCGCCGCTCACCACGGCGCGTTCTACGTCGCCGAGGACACCGGGGTTGACGGTGGAGCCGAGGACGAGCGGACCGAGCTGCTGTTGATCGCGACCTACGGCTACAAGGAGCGCAAGGCGCTCTCCAATCGCTTCAAGATCGGTGAGGCACTGGTCGGCCAAGCCGCGCTCGAGCGGAAGGCGATCGTGATCACGCAGGCGCCCGAGGACTACATCAAGATCTCGTCGGGCCTCGGCGAGGCCGCCCCGACGAGCCTGATCGTCTTCCCCGTCCTGTTCGAGGAGACGGTGATGGCCGTGATCGAGCTCGCCTCCTTCGCGCCGTTCACGGAGATCCAGCAGACGTTCCTCGACCAGCTGTCGGAGTCGATCGGCGTCGTCCTGAACACGATCAACGCGAACACGCGCACGGAAGAGCTGCTCCTCCAGTCGCAGTCACTGACCCAGGACCTGCAGAGCCAGTCCGAGGAGCTGCAGGCGCAGCAGGACGAGCTGCGGCGCTCGAACGCAGAGCTCGAGGCCCAGACGGCCACGCTCCGCGCGTCCGAGGAGCTGCTGCAGACACAGCAGGAGGAGCTGCAGCAGACGAACGAGGAGCTCGAGGAGCGCTCGCAGCAGCTCGAGGAGCAGAACCACCGGATCGAGATCAAGAACACCGAGATCGAGGAAGCGCGCAAGGCACTGGAGGAGAAGGCGGAGCAACTCGCACTCTCGTCGCGGTACAAGTCCGAGTTCCTCGCGAACATGTCGCACGAGCTGCGGACGCCGCTCAACTCGCTGTTGATCCTGGCGAAGCTGCTCGGCGACAACCCGGGCGGCAACCTGACCGAGAAGCAGATCGAGTTCGCCAACACGATCCACAACGCGGGCGCCGAGCTGCTCGGGCTGATCAACGACATCCTCGACCTGTCGAAGGTCGAGGCGGGGAAGATGGACCTGCACGTCGCCGAGGTGTCGGTGGCCGACGAGCTCGGCGCGCTCGAGCGTTCGTTCGCGCCGGTCGCCGAGGAGAAGAGCCTCTCGTTCGAGCTCGATTTCGCGGAGAGCGCCCTCCCGGTGATCGTCACCGACCAGCAACGGCTCCAGCAGGTGTTGAAGAACCTGCTCTCGAACGCGTTCAAGTTCACCGAGACGGGCGGCGTCGTGCTCCGGGTCGCGCAGGCGCCGCCGGAGCGCCAGTTCGCCGGCGACACACTCGCGAACGCAGAGCACGTGGTCGGCTTCTCAGTCGAGGACACCGGCGTCGGGATCGCCGCCAACAAGCTGCGCCTGATCTTCGAGGCGTTCCAGCAGGCGGACGGCACGACAAGCCGCCGCTACGGCGGCACCGGGCTCGGCCTCTCGATCAGCCGCGAGATCGCCCGCCTGCTCGGCGGCGAGATCCACGTCGAGTCGACGCCCGGCACGGGGAGCATCTTCACGCTCTATCTGCCCGACCGCTACGTCGAGCACCCGCGGGCCGAGACCGGTGCGGACATCCTGCGCGCCGTCACGGCCGGGCTGACGCCGGCGACGGCCGCGATTCCGCACGCGGCGAACGGGGGCGAGGCCGTGCTCGACGAGCAGGGGCTCGACGCCCTCGACCTCTCTCTGCTGATGCCGAGTGAGGTGACCGACGACCGCGACTCGATCGAGGCGGGCGATCGCGTGGTGCTGATCGTCGAGGACGACGCCGACTTCGCCCGCACCGAGCTGGAGATCGCGCGGGAGCGCGGCTTCAAGGGAATCGTGGCGCTGCGCGGAGATACCGGGCTGGCGCTCGCACGCGAGTTCCGCCCGGACGCGATCGTGCTCGACATGAGCCTGCCCGTGCTCGACGGCTGGACCGTGCTCGACCGGCTCAAGCGGCATCCCGCGACCCGGCACATCCCGGTGCACATCGTCTCCGGCGTCGACGAGATGCAGCCGGCGCTGATGGCCGGCGCGGCGGCCTTCCTCCAGAAGCCTGCGTCCGCTGAGGCCCTGGAAGCGGTCTTCGGCGGGATCGAGTCCTTCATCAACCGCGACGTGCGCCGGCTGCTCGTGGTGGACGACGACGAGACGCAGCGGGAGGCGATCGTCGAGCTCGTCGGGGGAGACGGGGACGTCGAGATCGTCGCCGTCGGCTCGTCGGAGGAGGCGCTCGCCGCGCTCGACTCCGACACGCCGTTCGACTGCATGGTGCTCGACCTGAAGCTGCCGAAGATGACCGGCTTCGCGCTGCTCGAGAAGGTCAAGACCGACGAGCGGTCGCACAGCCTGCCGGTGATCGTCTACACCGGCAAGGAGCTGACGAGGCGCGAGGAGACGAAGCTGAAGCGCTACGCCGAGACGATCGTCGTCAAGGACGCCCGCTCGCCGGAGCGCCTGCTCGACGAGACCTCGCTCTTCCTGCACCGGGTCGAGTCGAAGCTTCCCGACTCGAAGCGGAGGATGCTCGAGCAACTGCACAACACGGATGCGCTCTTCATCGGCAAGAAGGTGCTGATCGTCGACGACGACGTCCGGAACGTCTTCGCGCTGACGAGTGCGCTCGAGGCGAACGGGATGGACGTGCTGTTCGCAGAGAACGGCCGCGAGGGGATCGAAGCCCTCCTCTCGGCAGGCGACGTCGATCTGATCCTGATGGACGTGATGATGCCGGAGATGGACGGCTACGAGACGACGCAGGCGATCCGGAAGCTGCCCGAGTTCGAGAAGCTGCCGATCATCGCGCTGACGGCGAAGGCGATGAAGGGCGACCGAGAGCGCTCGATCGCCGCAGGCGCCTCCGACTACATCACGAAGCCGGTCGACACCGACCAGCTTCTCTCCCTGATGCGCGTGTGGCTCTACCAGTGATGGTCGGGCGGTGATTGGCGTGCTCGCGGGGGCGATCCAGACCAAGCCAGGGGCCACACTCGGCCGCGGCCAAGGCCGGTTGCCTTGGCAAGGTCGAGGGTGGTTCCTGGCGCAGTGTCTGGGTCGTCATCCGGGAGTGCGCTAATTGCCGCCCGCCCATCTCGATAGAGGTGAGCAGCTCGAGCTGGAGCAACTGGAGCTCGAGCTGCTGCTGGAGGGGATCTACCGCCGGTACGGCTTCGACTTTCGCGAGTACGCGCCCGCATCGCTGAAGCGGCGCCTGCGCCGGCGGATGGACGGGGAGAACGTCGAGACGGTCTCCGCCCTTCAGAACCTGATCCTGCACGACCCGGCCGTGATGGAACGTCTTCTGCTCGACCTCTCGGTGAACGTGACCGCGATGTTCCGCGATCCCTCGTTCTACCTCGCGTTCCGCGAGAAGGTCGTGCCCGTGTTGCGGACCTACCCGTTCTCGCGCCTCTGGGTCGCCGGCTGCTCCACGGGCGAGGAGGTCTACTCGCTCGCGATCCTGCTCGCCGAGGAGGGCCTCGCCGACCGCGTGCGCGTCTATGCGACCGACATCAACGAAGCCGTGATCGACGTCGCCCGCCTCGGCGTGTTCCCGCTCGACAAGATGAAGGAGTACACGCAGAACTACATCCGAGCCGGCGGCACGCGCTCGTTCTCCGAGTACTACGTCGCCCGCTACGACGGCGCGCGCTTCGCCGGCTCGCTCGTCGACGGGGTCGTCTTCGCACAGCACAACCTCGTCTCGGATGCCGCGTTCAACGAGTTTCACGTGATCACGTGCCGCAACGTGATGATCTACTTCGCCCAGACGCTGCAGGAGCACGTGCATCGGCTCTTCTACGAGAGCCTCGCGATGTTCGGGGTCCTGGCGCTTGGGCAGAAGGAAACAGTCAGGTTCTCTCCGCACGAGGGCTCGTTCGAGGAGCTCGACGCCGAAGAGCGGCTGTACAAGAAGGTTCGATGACCTACGAGGTGATCGCGATCGGGGCGTCCTGGGGAGGGCTGCAGGCGGTGGGAACCTTGCTGGAGGGAATACCGGCCGAGCTCGACCAGGCGATCGTGATCGCGCAGCACCGATCCCCCGAGTCGCCCAGAGGCGGGCTCGAGGCGCTGCTGCAGCGGCACATCGCGCGCCTCGTCTCGGAGCCACACGACAAGGAGCCGGTCGAGCCGAGGCATGTCTATGTCGCTCCCGCGGACTACCACCTCCTCGTCGACGGTTCGCGATTCGCCCTCTCCGTCGACGTCCGCGTCCAGTTCGCACGGCCCTCGATCGACGTCCTCTTCGAGTCGGTGGCCGAGGCCTACCGAGAGCGCGCGATCGGGATCGTGCTCACGGGCGCGAACGAGGACGGCGCGGCCGGGCTCGCCGCGATCAAGCGGAACGGCGGCGTCGGGATCGTGCAGGACCCGAGGACGGCGACGAGGAAGGCGATGCCGGAAGCGGCGATCGCGGCGGCGCAGGCCGATGCAGTCCTACCGCTCGAGGAGATCGGGCCGTTCCTCTACGGGTTGTGCTGCCAGTGACCGTCGCGCACCTACGGCGCGCTCTCGCGGGGGAAACCATGTTTCCCCCGCGAGCCCCCTTCTTCTCATCTCGTGTGGGGGAACCTCCCGGTTCCCCCACGCCCCCTCCCCGGCTCACGGGCCAGAGGACTGGCCCGTGAGCGCACGCGCCAAGCTCCTCCTGGTCGACGACAGGCCGGAGAACCTGCTCGCGCTCGAGGCGCTCCTCGAGCCGCTCGGCCAGGAGCTCGTCCGCGCGGAGTCGGGCGAGGAGGCGCTGCGGCACCTGCTCCAGGACGAGTTCGCCGCGATCCTGCTCGACGTTCAGATGCCCGGCCTGGACGGGTTCCAGACGGCCGAGCTGATCAAGCAGCGCGAGCGGACCCGCCACGTCCCGATCATCTTCCTGACGGCGATCTCCAAGGACGCGGAGCACATCTTCCGCGGCTACGACGCCGGCGCGGTCGACTATCTGATGAAGCCGTTCGAGCCGCACATCCTGCGGGCGAAGGTCGCGGTCTTCATCGATCTCTGGCAGAAGACGGTCGAGATCAGGCGACAGGACGCGCTGCTCAAGGAGCAGGAGATCAGCGCGCTCGAGCGGGAGAGCGAGGAGCGGTACACGTCCCTGGCGGACGCCGTGCCACAGATCCTCTGGACGACGGACGCCGACGGAAGAGTCGTCTTCTACAACGAGCGCTGGTTCGAGTACACCGGGATGACCCGCGGCGCCGAGGTGCATGCCAGGACCGTGGTTCACCCCGACGACATTCCAGCGATGGAGGAGCGCTGGAAGCTGTCGCAGGCAACCGGCGAGCCGTTTGAGATCGAGTATCGGTTCCGGCGCGCCGACGGGTCGTACCGCTGGCACCTCGGCCGCGCGGTCTGCCAGAAGGACGACAAGGGCAACGTGACGGGCTGGGTCGGGTCGGCCACCGACATCGAGGACCGCAGGCTCGCCGAGGATCGGCAGACCTTCCTCGCCGAGGCGGGCTGGGTGCTCGGCAGCTCGCTCGACTACGAGCAGACGCTCACCGACGTCGCGCGGCTCGCGGTGCCCCGGATCGCAGACTGGTGCGCCGTCGACATCTTCGTCGGCGGCCGGCTCGAGCGCCTCGCGCTCGAGCACGTCGACCCGCTCAAGATGGCTCTCGCGCGGGAGCTGCAGGAGGCAATGCTCGCGGCCTCCGAGGCCGCCGGCGCGACAGCGATCCGCACGCAGACGCCTGTGCTCGTCCGTGACATCGACGACGCTGCGCTCGCGACCTTCGGCTTCGACGAGCGCCAGCTCGAGATCGCCCGCACGCTCGTACCGCGCTCCTACGTCACCGTGCCCCTCGTCGCCCGCGGCGAGGTGTTCGGCTCGATCAGCCTCGTCACCGCCGAATCGGAGCGGGTGTACTCGGAGGACGACCTGACGCTCGCCCAGGAGCTCGCCCGGCACGCCGCCTCCGCGATCGACAACGCCCGCCTCTATGCCGAGGCCGAGCGGATGGGGCGTGCGGCGCGGGCGCTCGAGGCCGTCGGCGACGGCGTCGTCCTCGTCGACACCGGCGGCGTGATCCGGCTCTGGAACACGGCTGCCGGAACGATCACCGGCGTGCCGGAAGCGGACGTGCTCGGGAAGCCGATCGAGGAGGTCGTCAAGGGCTGGAGCGAGATCTCGCCGCTGATCCCGATCGCGAGCAAGCCCGGCGATCCCGTCCGGGCCGAGACCGTGCCGGTCGAGTTCGGCGGCCGCGAGCTCTGGATCTCCGGATCGGGCGTCGGCTTCGAGGAGGGCACCGTCTACGCGTTCCGCGACCTGACCGAGGAGCGCGCGCTCGAGGAGATCAAGGCGGAGTTCGTCGCCACCGTCTCGCACGAGCTACGGACACCGCTGGCCGCGATCTACGGCTCGGCCCAGACGATCCGGCGCACGGACATCGAGCTCGATCCCGAGATCCAGGACCAGCTCCTCGGCGTGATCGCCTCCGAGTCCGACCGGCTTGGAACGATCGTCAACGACCTGCTCATCGCCGGACGGCTCGACGCCGGCCAGATGCCGGTGTCGATCGAGAGCTGCGATCCGGTTGAGCTGGCGGGCGGCGTCGTCGAGGCGGCTCGCACGCATCTCCCTCCAGCGGTCGAGCTCGTGCTGCGCACGCCGAAAGAGGTGCTGAACATCGTCGCCGATCCTGGCCAGCTCCGCCAGGTGCTCGTGAACCTGCTCGACAACGCGATCAAGTACTCCCCTGAAGGGGGCGTCGTCGCGGTCTCGGTCACGAACGGCGACAGCGCGATCCGGTTCTCGATCGAGGACAGCGGCCTCGGCATCCCGGCCTCGGAGCACCGCCGGATCTTCGAGAAGTTCTACCGCCTCGACCCCGACATGACGCGCGGGATAGGGGGCACCGGGCTGGGCCTCTACATCTGCCGCGAGCTGGTGCGCCGGATGGACGGCAAGATCTGGGTCGAGTCGAAGCTGGACCAGGGCTCGACGTTCGTCGTCGAGCTGCCGGCAGCCGGCGACCGTCAAAACTGACGCAGCACGTGGACCACATAAACAAATCGGCGCCGACTGGGATCGAACGGGTGTGGCGGGAGTTCGCGCAAGCGAGATAGAGGACGTCTACCGCGAGCGCTACGACACCTTCGTGCGCATCGCCGGGGCGATAGCGGGCGACGCCGATGCTGGACACGACGCCGTCCAGGAGGCATTTGCCTCGCTCCTGCGCGGCCGGGACGCGTTTCGGCGCGAGGCACCTGTAGAGGCATGGGCCTGGCGTGCCGTCATCAACGCCGCGCGTCGCGCCCGCGCCCGGCGGCTTCACACGGGCGATGTGCCGCAGGAGGCGGAATCACTGAACGGGGACGCAGCCGACCACGCCGTCGTGCGGCGCTGGATCGCTGTGCTGCCCGAGCGCCAGCGGCTCGCGGTCTTCCTGCGCTACTTCGCCGACCTGGACTACCGCTCGATCGCCGAGGCGCTGGAGGTCGAGGTCGGCACCGTCTCCGCCACTCTGAACAGCGCTCACGCCGCGCTACGCAAGCACTTGGAGGTCACACGGTGACAGACGTCGAGCCACTCATCCGCGCCGAGGTCAGCCGCATGATCGCGCCCGCACGCACCACGCCCGACTGGGACGACGTGGTCGCGCGCGCGCAGCCGCGACAGCGGCTCTGGACGCGGCGACCGGTCGCAGTCGCGCTGGTTGCCTCGCTGGCTGTCGTTCTCGCCGCGGCCGCACTCGCAGCCAGGCTCGGCGGCTTCGACGCGTGGCTGAGCGGCGCGCCGGGGAAGCCTGCTCCGGAAGAGGCGCAAGAGCGCTTCCGAGCGGCGAACGGCCGCTCCTGGGCGGCGTTTCCGACGACGACGGAGTTGCGTGAGCTGATCCGCACCGAGGTCGGCGGCCGCCAGTACGTCCTCTGGGGCTTCGTCAGCGGCGAATCGCTCTGCCTCAAGCTCGCCTCTGGCGACGCCTTCCAGCCTCAGGCCTGCGCACCGCGATCGGCGCTTGCCCGAACGAGTGCGCCAATCGTCGTGCTCCTGCCGCAGCACACGTTCTTCGACCGCGCAGCGCGGCCGACCGCACTCGTCTCGTTTGGGATCGCATCCGACGGCGTGCGGGCGGTGACGGTCGAGGCGATCGACGGCCTCCACGGCGCGCGGCTCGGCGGCAACGCGTTCCTGTTCGTCCAAGACCAGCCGAACTGGGGCAATTCAGTGTTGGGTCTCAGCGCGCGCGACTCACGCGACGAGCGGACGACCATCGCCCTTCCGGACCCGTGGCACCCGTGGCAATTCGTTGCAGGAGCGCGCCTGCCCGGGGGACCGACCCGCGTGGAGGCGCGAATCGACGATCCGGAGATCGGCTGGCTCGCGCGGTCGGAGAAGCGCGGCTTCCAAGGGCCCGGCGGCATTCGGCTCATCAAGCCCGATCCGCTCAGTGATCTGGCCGTCGGCCTCTCCGGCGGCTGCCTGACCGCGGTGGATGCGTCCGGTCGGCTCACCGCACAAGGCTGTAGCGCAACCCTGTTTCCGCGCGGAGCGCTCAACGCTATGGTCTCGTGCCGGATCTGCGGCGCGTTCATGGAGCTACGTGGGGTCGCAGCGGACGGTGTTGGGCGCGTCACTGCCTTCACCGCCGACAACGCACGCCTCGCTCTTCCGCTGAAGAACAACGCCTTCACGGCTCGTATCGGCCGCACGCAGTTTCCGGTCCGACTTGTCGGCTACGACAACCGCGGCCGCGTCGTCGCCACACAACTTTGGCCGGGCCAGCCGGCCTCGACGACGCGACCGCCGCTCCGCGCGCAGCGCCTTCGCGAGGCAGCAATCGTCCACGCACCCAACGGCGCCGTCGGCACCCTGCACGTAGGGCCTCGCGTCGCCGGCTTCGACTGCTGGCGCGTGGACTTCACCCAAAGACCGAGCCGCGGCAGGTGCGTCCCGCCCGTCTCCGGCTCCGGGTTCTCGCTCGACCTTCTCCAGCCGGTCGGTCGCGACATGTTCCTGTCGGGCAGCGTCAGCGCCGACGTAACACGGGTCGAACTCCGCTTCGGCGACGGGAAGCGCATCCGCACCACGCCGACACGACGTCACTTTCTGCTCGCCGTCCCGGACAACGAGCTTCGTGAGCGGCGCACGCGCGCATTTGTCGTCACGCTCGACGCCACTGGCCGCGTCCGGGCCAAGCAACGCATCTTCTTCCGCAGGGCAGCGAGCTAGCTTTGGATGCCGCCGGCCGCGCCGGTGACGCCCGCCCCTGCGGACTCGCTCGAGAGCTTCGAGGCGAAGTAGACCGGGATCATCGAGAGCAGGATCACGAAGACGGCGACGACGTTCACGATCGGCAGCTGGTTCGGCCGCGAGAGGTTGTTCAGGATCCAGATCGGCAGCGTCTGGTCGGCGCCGGCGGTGAACGTGGTCACGATCACCTCGTCGAAGCTGAGCGCGAACGCCAGCAGCGCGCCCGCGAGCAGCGCCGTCTTCAGCTGCGGGAACGTGACGTAGCGGAACGTCTGCCACGCGTCCGCGCCGAGATCGGCGGATGCCTCTTCGAGCGACGCCGCCGTCCGCCGCAGCCGTGCGACGACGTTGTTGTAGACGACGACGATGCAGAAGGTCGCGTGCCCGACCATGATCGTGAAGAGGCCGAGGTCGACGCCGAACGGCTCGGGGAGGTTGCGGAAGGTCGCGTTCAGCGCCATGCCGGTGACGATCCCCGGCAGCGCGATCGGGAGGATGACGAGGAACGAGATCGCCTCCCGTCCGAAGAACCGGTGGCGGGCGACCGCAAGCGCCGCCAGGGAGCCGAGCAGGAGCGCGATCGCGGTGGCGCCGAGGGCCGCCTTCACGGAGAGGAGCAGCGCGTCCCGCACACCAGGGTTGTCGATCGCGCGGCCGAACCACTTCGTCGTCAGGCCCGGAATCGGCCAGACGAGCGAGCGCCGCTCGTTGAAGGCGTAGAGGCAGATCACGAAGAGCGGCACGTAGATGAACGCGAGCGTCAGCGCCGTCGCGCCGCGCAGGAACCAGGTGCCGGCGCGAGAGCTCATAGGTTGTCGAAGGCTCCTGCGCGGCGCGCGAGCAGCAGGTAGACGACCATCACCGCGACGGGCACGGTCGCGAACGCAGCCGCGAACGGGAGGTTGTTCGCGACGCCGACGTTGCTGTAGACGACGTTGCCGATGAACTGCGTGCTCGAGACGAGCTGCGGCGTGATGTAGTCCCCGAGCGTCAGCGAGAACGTGAAGATCGAGCCGGCCGCGACCGCGGGCAGGGCGAGCGGGAGGACGATCCGGCGGAGCGTCCGGCCACCGTGCGCGCCGAGGTCTGCAGACGCCTCGAGCAACGCCGACGGGATCCGCTCGAGCCCGGCATAGACCGGCAGGATCATGAACGGCAGCCAGAGATACGAGAAGACGAGCCAGGTGGCGACGTTCCCGAAGCCCGGCCCCGAGAGGCCGAGCGGCTCGAGCGCCCAGTTGAGCGCGCCCTGCTCCTGCAGGATCACGCGCCAGGCGTAGACCTTGACGAGGTAGCTCGCCCAGAGCGGGAGCAGGATCGCGACGACGAGCAGGTTCCGCGTCCGCGGCGACGCGACCTTCGCCATGTAGAAGGCGATCGGGAACGCGAGCACGGCGTCGGTGACCGTGACCGCCGCGGCGATCAGCACCGTGCGCTGCGTGATCGCCCGGTAGACGTCGCTCTCCCAGAGCTGCCTGAAGTTCTGGAAGCCGTAGTCGTGGACGACCTGGGCCGTGAACGGATCGAGCCGCCAGAACGCCGCGACGAAGAGCACGGCCAGCGAGCCGAGGTAGGCGAGCAGCAGCCACGAGAGCGGCGGCGTCAGCAGCAGGCCGAGCCGCAGGCGCGGGTGGCGGTGGAGAAACGAAGAGAGGCGCCGCCCCGCAGACTCGCGGGGCGGCGCCTCCACTACTTCGGGCGTAGCGATGCAGCTACCCCTTTATCTCCGTCCAGGCCTGCGTCCATTCCGAGTAGTCCTTGCAGACCTGCCCCCGGTCGTCACCGCAATCGGCCTGCGGCGTCTTCCAGTAGTAGATCTGGTCGAAGTAGTCCTCGTCGTCGGCATGGAAGAGCGTGCAGTGGTCCTTGTTGGCCGTCAGGCCGCATGCCTCCTTGCTCGAAGGCGCCTCGCCGAAGTACTCGGTCGCGGCTGCGTTCGCCTTCGGCGAGATGATGTGGTTCATCCACAGGTACATGCAGTTCGGGTTCTTGGCCTTCGAGGAGATCATCCACGTGTCGGACCAGCCGGTCGAGCCCTCCTTCGGCAGGACCGCGGCGACGGGCACCTTCTCGCCCTCGAGTACGTTCACGATCACCTGCCAGGTCGTCCCGACGACGCTCTCGCCGCCCGTGAAGGCCGCGATCTGCTTCGTGTAGTCGGACCAGTACTCGCCGATCACGCCACGCTGAGCCTTCAGCAACTCGACCGCGGCGTCGAACTGCTCCTGGTCGAGCTCGTACGGATCCTCGATCCCGAGGTCGGGCTGGGTCGCCTTCAGGTAGACGGCGGCATCCGCGATGTAGATCGGACTGTCGTACGCGGTCACCTTGCCCTTGTACGGCGAGTTCTCGTCCCAGACGACACTCCACGAGTCGGGCGCCGGCTTGACGACGTCCGTGCGGTACTGGAGCAGGTTCGCGCCGCGGCCGTGCGGAACGCCGTAGTTGACGTCGTCGACCGTGTTGTGCGGCTGATCCTTGAGCCCGTCGAAGACGCCGTCGTAGTTCTCGATCAGGTCCGTGTTCACCGGCGCGACGTCGCCGGCGGCGATCAGCCGCAGGCTGGCGTCACCGGAGGCCGAGACACCGTCGTACTGGCCGGTGCGCATCAGCGTCACCATCTCGTCCGACGTGTTGCCGACCTTGACGTTGACCTGGCAGCCGGTCTCGGTCTCGAAGTCGGACACCCAGTCGACCTTCGGATCGGTCGTCCCGTCCTCGACGTAGCCGGCCCAGGCGACCAGGTTGACCTGGCCCTCGCCCTCGCCGAGCGTCTGGAGCATCCCCTCCGGCGCACCGCCGGTCGTTTCTGCGGCCGTGGTCCCCGCCCCGCCGGCATCGCCCTCGTCGTCGTCGCCGCCGCACCCCGCGGCGAGGACGCACAGGACGCCGGTGGCCAGCAGTGCGGCCGCCCACCGTCCGTATGGTCGCTGCTTCATCGATCTCCCTCCGTCATTCCGCTGGTGATTACGAATACGTGCTCGGGCCGCCAGCACAGCCGCACACGGCTTCCCTGCCGCTCGAGCACCTCGCTCGAGCCACTCTCGAGGTTCTGGCTGACCACGGTCAGCTCGCCGCCTGCGTCCAGCTCGACGTGGTACCGGGTGATCGCTCCGACGTAGACCACGTCGCGGATCCTGCCCTCCTCCACCTCGACGCCCGGCTCCGGCTGCTCACCGTCGCCGAGCAGGCGGATCTTCTCGGGCCGCACCGTGAACCGGCGGCCGTCACGTTCGAGCACGTTCGAGACGCCGACGAAGCCGGCGATGAACTCGCTGGCCGGGTGCTCGTACACCTCCGCCGGGGCCCCGATCTGCTCGATCTTGCCCTCGTTGAAGACCGCGAGGCGGTCGCTCATCGTCAGCGCCTCCTCCTGGTCGTGCGTGACGTAGACGAAGGTGATCCCGAGCTCCTGCTGGATGCGCTTCAGCTCCACCTGCAGCTCCTGACGGAGCTTGAGGTCGAGCGCGCCGAGCGGCTCGTCGAGCAGCAGCGCCTTCGGCCGGTTGACGATCGCGCGGGCGAGCGCGACGCGCTGGCGCTGGCCGCCCGAGAGCTGGGCGGGCTTCCTGCCGCCGTACCCTTCGAGCTGAACGAGCGCGAGCGCCTCCCCTGCGCGCCGGCGCCGCTCGCCCCGCGCCACCTTCTTCACCCGCAGGCCGTACTCGACGTTCTCCTGCACGGTCATGTGCGGGAAGAGCGCGTAGTCCTGGAAGACCGTGTTGACGTCGCGCGCGTACGGCGGCAGCTGGGAGACGTCCTTGCCGCCGAGCTCGATCGTCCCCTCGTCGGGACGCTCGAAGCCGGCGATCACGCGCAGGGTCGTGGTCTTGCCGGAGCCGGAGGGCCCGAGCATCGTGAAGAACTCGCCGCGGCCGATCTCGAGGTCGACGCCGTCGACGGCGGTCACGTCGCCGTAGCGCTTGCGGAGCCCGGACACCCGGACGTCGATCTCAGCCTGCGGCGGCAAGGGATTCCTCCAGCAGAGAGAGCCCGCGGTCGAGCTCGTCGTCGGTGACGTTGAGCGGAGGGAGCAGCCGGAGCACGTTGCCGTAGAGACCGCAGGCGAGCAGGAGCAGGCCGCGCTCGAACGCGGCGGCCGTCACGGCCTGCGCCAGATCCGGGCTCTGCTCACGCAGCTCGAGCGCCAGCATCGGGCCGAGGCCGCGCACCTCGCCGATCTGCTCGTCGCGCGCTGCGAGGGCGTCGAGCCGGGCGCGCAGCATGACCCCGAGCCTGTCCGCCCGGGCGCGGAACGCAGGCTCGGCAACGGTGTCGAGCACGACCGCGGCTGCGGCGCAGGCGACGGGATTGCCTCCGAAGGTCCCGCCGAGCCCACCCGGCCCAGGAGCGTCCATGAGCTCCGCGCGCCCGGTGACCGCGGCGAGCGGCAGGCCGCCGCCGAGCGACTTCCCGGAGACGACGAGATCGGGCTGGACGCCCTCGTAGTGCTCGATCGCCCACATCGGGCCGGTCCGCCCCACGCCCGACTGCACCTCGTCGGCGACGAAGAGGATCCCGTGCCGCTCGCACACCTCCGCCAGCCTCGGCAGATAGTCCAGCGGCATCGGGATGAACCCGCCTTCGCCCTGGACCGTCTCGAGCACGACGCAGGCGACCGACTCGGCGTCGACCTCGCTCTTGAAGAGGTGCTCGAGCGACGCGATCGCCGCCTCGGTGTCGATGCCACGGTAGGGATACGGCGCCGCGGCGCGATAGATCTCACCGGGGAAGGGGCCGAAACCGGCCTTGTACGGGTGCACCTTGCTCGTCATCGCCATCGTCAGGAGCGTGCGGCCGTGGAAGCCGTTGTCGAAAACGACAACAGAGGGACGGCCCGTAGCGGCACGCGCGATCTTGACCGCGTTCTCGATCGCCTCGGCACCCGAGTTGACGAGGATCGACTTCTGCTCGGAGCCTCTGCAGGGCGAGAGCTCGGCGAGCCGGCGGCAGACCTCGACATAGGGCTCATAGGTGCCGACCATGAAGCACTGGTGCAGGAAGCGGTCGACCTGCTCGTGGATCGCCGCGACGACCGGCTCGAAGCCATGACCGGTGTTCTGGCACGCGATCCCGCCCGCGAAGTCGAGATAGAGCGTCCCGTCGGCGGCCTCGACCTGCGCGCCGACCGCACGGGTGACGACGAGCTTCGGCGTCGACACCCCTCGTGCGACGTAGCGGGCGCGCGCCTCGAGGACGCCGTCGACCGCAGTGCCTTCCCGGAGAGACATTCGGCGATTCTCTCCCGTGGCCGCGACGTAACGCAATGGACCGGCGGGCGAGCGGTCCCTATGCGGCTTCGACACGGTGTCGTAAGCTCACGCTCGTGACGCCTGCCCAGACAACGGAAACTTGGCCCTCGCGTCCAAGCGACGCGGAGCAGACGATGCTGACCGTCCGGGAGATTGCAGCGCTGCCGGGACTCGGGCTGGAGCTCGTGGCGGGCGCGGGCGGAGGGGCGAACGTGATTCGCTGGGTCCACGTCTCGGAGCTGCCCGACCCGACGCCGTGGCTGGAAGGCGGAGAGCTGCTGATCACGACCGGGCTCGGCGTCGGCGAGCTCTCGCGGCCGCAGCGCGAGTACGTCCGCCGGCTCTCGGGTCACGGACTGGCCGGGCTTGCGTTCGGAGTCGGCTTCGGCTGGGCCGAGCCACCGGAGGCGCTCGCCGACGAGGCCGAGAAGCTCGACTTCCCGCTCGTCACGGTGCCGTACGAAGTCCCGTTCATCGCGCTGACGAAAGCGGTTGCAGCGCAGCTCGCGAACGAGCAGCTTGCACGCGTCGAGCGTGCGATCGAAGTGCACGAGCGACTCGCCGACGCCGTGCTCGAAGGACGCGGCGCGCCAGCTCTGCTCGCGATCCTCGGCGACCACGTCGGCTGCGCGCTGGCCCTCCTCGACGCGTCGGGCCGCCTGGTCGGCGAGCGTCACGGCAACCGTCTCGACACGTGCGAGGACGTGCTCGAGCTGCCGGTCGGCGCCGACGGGGAGATCGCGACCCTGCGCGCCGGCAAGCCGGGCCACGAGCTGTCCGAGTACGACCGGCTCGTGCTCCACCACGGGCAGACCGCGCTCGCGTTCGAGCTCTCGCGCCGCCACGCGGTCTCTGCTGCGGAGCTCCGGCTCGCCGGCGACCTGCTGGAGGATCTCGAGCACGACCGCCTCGACGAGCGGGAGATCGCGCGCCGGATCTCGGCGTTCGGGCTCGACCCGCTCGGGCGCTACGCCGCGCTGCTCGCCGTCGCGCAAGGCCCGGCACGGTCGGAGGACGTCCGCGCCGCCGCCGCCCGGGTGCTCGACGGGCGCGGTGCGCGCTACCTGTCAGCCTCGCGCCGCGACCGGGCAGCGTTCCTCGTCGCGACCGGTGACGAGGAGGATGCGCTCGCGATCGCGCGCGACCTCGTCGACGCCTCACCCGGAACCCGCGTCGGTGTGGGCCGCCCGAGCTCGGGCGCCGGACTCGGCCGCAGCCTGCTGGAGGCGCGCGCCGCGCTCGACGCGGTCGCCGGCCCGGTTGCCTCCTACCACGATCTCGGCTCGCTCGAGCTCCTGCTCAGCCTGCCCGGAGCAACGCTCGAGGCGTTCGTCGCGCGAGTGCTCGGGCCGGCCGCGACGAACTCCTGGCTACTCGAATCCCTCACGGCGCTGCTCGACAGCGGTTGCCGCTGGAGCGATGCCTCCGAGCGGCTCGGCGTCCATCGACACACGCTCCGCTACCGAATGGAGCAGCTGCGCAAGCAAACCGGCCGCCATCCGGACGATCCTGCGCAGCGGATGGAGCTCTGGCTGGCTGTGAAGGCCAAACAGGCGCTTGCGGCGCGCGAGGCGGAGCCTGTGACCGCCTAGGCAGATGTGTGGTTTACCGCACTGACACCTCTGCGGACCTCTGCCACGATACGGGTGTGCCCAAGACCGTAGTGATCGCCGACGACCATCCGAGCTTTCGGGCCTCGGCGCGGGCGATTCTCGAGGCGGAGGGATTCGAGGTGATCGGCGAGGCCGAGGACGGGGCTGGCGCAATCGTGGCCGCCCGCGATCTCGCACCCGACGTGCTGCTCCTCGACGTGCAGCTCCCGGATCTCGACGGTTTCGCCGTCTGCAGGGAGTGCAGCCGCAACGGCAGCTCTCCGGCCGTCGTGCTCGTCTCGAGCCGCGACGCATGCGACTACGGCGCGCTGATCGAGCAGAGCGGTGCCCGCGGCTTCATTGCGAAAGCCGAGCTGAGCGGCGCCGCACTCGCCGATCTGCTGGGTTGAGCGCACGCGTCTTCTCGCTGGCGGTCGGCGCGGTTGTCGCGCTCGCGCTGACGACGATCGCGATCCTGCTCGTGCTCGCGAGCGACCACGACGACAACAAGGCGGCGACGATCGGTCTCGCCGTCACGGCGGGCGTGTCCTTCATCGCGAGCGGCCTCGTCGCGCTGTGGCGCCGTCCGGACAACCGCACCGGCTACCTGCTGGCGGCCGTGGGCTATCTCTGGTTCTTCGGCGCGCTCACCGAGTCGAACAACGACTGGGTGTTCACGGTCGGCGCTGCTTTGAACAGCCTCGTCTTCGGCGCCTTCATCCACCTGTTGCTCGCGTTCCCCAGCGGCCGGCTCACCGGACGCCGCGATCTCTGGCTCGTCGTCTCGACGTACGCGCTCGTGCTCACCGGGAGCTTCGCGACGCTGCTGCTCGAGGAGTATCCCGACGCCACGAGCTGCCCCGGGTGCCGAAGCACGATCGCGGTCGGAAGCAGCGACGGCCTCGAATCCGTCCTCACCGTCGTCGTGACGGCCGGCGCACTCGCCCTCCTGGCCACGGTGCTCGTCATCGTCGTCAGCCGCTTCCTGCGCTCGCGGGGCGCTCTGAGGCGAGCGCTCGGTCCCGTTCTCGGCGCCGGTACGCTCGCGATGCTGGTGCTGGCGCTGCAGGTGAGCATCGACAGCTACTCCGATGGAGCGGCGCAACCACTCGAGTACGTCTTCCTCGTCACCTTCGCGGCAGTACCGGTGGCATTCCTCGCCGGCGTTCTGCGCAGCCGGTTCTCGCGCGGCGGCGTGGCCAACCTACTCGTCGAGCTCGGCCAGGGCACCCCGCTTCGTGATGCACTCGCACGCGCGCTGCGCGACCCGTCGCTCGACGTCGTCTACTGGTTGCCGGAGCGGGAGTGCTTCGTCTGGCACGACGGCACCGTGTTCCACGACGACGGTGGCCCGCGGACGGCACGTTACGTCGAGCGGAACGGGAAGCGGATCGGCGCCATCCTGCACGACCCGCTTCTCAGCGACGAGCCGGAGCTCATCGACGCGGTCGCCGCGGCCGCCGGGCTCTCGCTGGACAACGAGCGCTTGCAGGCCGCCCTCCGCGCAGAGGTCGCGTTCCTCGAGGCGATCGTGAACGCCTCCCCCTCGCTGCTCTGCTCGATCAACCGCGAAGGGAGGATCGCGAACCTGAACGACGCGGCCTGGAACGCGAGCGGCTACGTCCTCGAGAACGAGGTCAAGGGGCAGATGTTCGCGGACGTCTTCGTCGGGCCCGAGGAGCGGAGCGACTGGAACCGCCGATTCGAGGAGGCGGCGCCTGCCCACGAGGCGACGAGCTTCGAGCACACCTTCGTCAACCAGTTGGGCGAGCAACTGACGATTGCGTGGTCGACGGCGCCGCTCTACGACGCCGATGGAAGCGTCCGCTACGTCGTCTGCGGCGGCCTCGACATCACCGAGCGACAACGGCAGGAGTCCGAGCGGAGGCGGGAGCGCGACTTCCTGCGCACGCTCGCCGACGCCACGCCGAGCCTGCTCGTCGTCGTCGACGACGAGGGGACGGTCGCCGGCAACTCGGTCAACAAGGGCTTCGAGCGCACGATCGGCTGGACCGAGGAGGAGATGCTCGGGCGCAACTTCCTCAGCCTGTTCCGGGAAGATGAGGGCGCCGACGCCCGACTCGGGCTCGCGTCGGCGTTCAACGGCGCCAAGGCGGCGGAACAGATCTCGCACTGGTGCACGCGAGACGGCGGCGAGCGGGTGGTCGCCTGGACGGCAACCCCGATCGTCGACGGCGAAGGCAGGTCGCTGGCGCTGATCGTGGGCGTCGACGCGACGGAGCGCCAGCGGCGCGAGGCAGAGCTACGCTCGAGCGAAGAGCGGCTGCGCGCGGCCATCCAGGCCTCGCCGGTGGCGATCGTCGAATACGCCCTCGACGACACGATCACCCGCTGGAATCCGGCTGCGGAGCGGATCTTCGGCTGGACGGCCGAGCAGGTGATCGGCGGCAAGGCCAGGCACCAGCCGCCGGGGCGCGAGGCGGAGCTGGCCGAGCTCTTCCGCCGCGTCCGCGCCGGCGAGGTGTACTCGGGCGTCGAGAGCAAACGGGTGCGCAGCGACGGCGCCTACATCGACGTCGTGATCGCTGCGGCTCCGATCCGCGACACCGACGGGCAGGTCGTCAGCCACATGGCGCTCTTCGCGGACATCAGCGAGCGCAAGCGCCAGGACGAGGAGATCCGAGCTTCGCGAGCACGGATCGTCGAGGCCGGCGACGAGGCGCGCCGGCAGCTCGAGCGCAACCTCCACGACGGCGCGCAGCAGCGCCTCGTAGCGCTCTCGCTCTCGCTACGGCTCGCTCAGTCCAAGGTGAGCACCGATCCGGCTGGTGCGGACACCGTGCTCGAGAGCGCCCGCGTGGAGCTCGCCGCGGCGCTCGACGAGCTCCGCGAGCTCGCGCGCGGGATCCACCCGGCCGTGCTCACCGACCGCGGGCTGGAGGCGGCCGTCGAGGCCCTCGCGACACGCTCGCCCATCCCCGTCGAGTTCGAGACACCGGAGGAGGAGCTGCCGCGCCCGGTCGCGGCCGCGGGCTACTACGTGATCGCCGAAGCGCTCGCGAACGTGATCAAGTACGCGCGGGCCACCGGGGTCAACGTGCGCGTCGCGCGCGAGGACGGCCAGGCGATCGTGACGGTCTCGGACGATGGGGTCGGCGGCGCCGATCCGGGCGTCGGCTCGGGCTTGCGCGGCCTCGCAGACCGCGTCGAGGCGCTCGGCGGCAGCCTCACGGTCGACAGCCCGCCCCAGGGTGGCACCTGCGTGACCGCCGTCATCCCACTCCAAGCCGCGGCACAGGACTTTGGGAGCGAAGCGACCCTTTAGGGGTCCGCGCGCGGACGCGGGCTTTTGCCCGTGCCCTTGCGCACAGCTACGGATTACCGCACCTCTGAACGCCTGTGTGCCGCATCGGCGCGGCGTCGTGCTCGTGGAAGTGTGAGGGCATCCCACGAAGCACTAAGGAGGAACGTCAAATGTTCGCCAGCTCAAGAATTGATCTCGCAAACCGCAAGGGCGACGGCATCGACGTCACCCTCTGGTGGTCCCCCGAAGACGACACGGTCGCCGTCGAGGTGCTCCACTTCGCGAGCGAGTCGAGCTTCGAGGTCAACGTCGACCGCGACCGTGCCCTCGAGGCCTTCTACCACCCGTTCGCGTACGCCGCCCGCAGGAGTCCCGAGTTGTTGGACGTCGCAGCCTAGACTTCCCCGCATGAGCGGGCTTCCCAGCGGCACCGTCACCTTCCTGTTCGCGGACGTCGAGGGCTCGACACGGCTCGCGCGTGAGCTCGGCGACGACTGGCAGACCGTCCTCGCCGATGTCCGCCGCCTCCTGCGTGAGGCGGTCAGCGGAGCGGCAGGTCACGAGGTCGACTGCCGCGGCGACGAGCTCTTCGCCGTCTTCGTCGCGCCCACTGCCGCCGCAGAGGCGGCGACCGACGCTCAGCGGCGGCTCGGCGGCCACACCTGGCCCACGCCGGTGCGCGTCCGGATCGGCCTGCACACCGGCACGGCGGCGCTCGGCGACGACGGCTACGTGGGCGTCGACGTCCATCGCGCCTACCGGATCGCCAACAGCGGTCATGGCGGCCAGATCGTCGCTTCCGAGGCCGCGGCGGCGGCGCTCGCAGCCGAGCGCGAGCTGCGCGACCTCGGTCTCTGGGCGCTGCCCGACCTGCCCGACCCGGAGCGCATCTTCCAGCTCGAGGAGCCCGGGCTCGCCGGCGACTTTCCGCCCCTCCGAGCCCGGCCGGGCGCCACGCCCGTGCGCGTCGTGCTCGCCGAGGACTCCGTGCTCCTCCGCGAGGGGATTGCGAGGCTCCTCGACGACGCCGGCTTCGATGTGGTCGCGCAGTCGGGAAACGCGGAGGACTTGTTGCGCCACGTCGCCATGCACAAGCCGGACGTCGCCGTCGTCGACATCCGCATGCCGCCGACCCAGACGGACGAAGGGCTGCGCGCCGCCAAGGAGATCCGTGAGCGACACTCGGCGACCGGAGTCCTCGTGCTCTCCCAGTACGTCGAGCCCGGCTACGCGATGGAGCTCCTCTCGGAGAGCGCAGAGGGCGTGGGGTATCTGCTCAAGGACCGCGTGGCCGACGTGGAGGAGTTCGCGGCAGCCGTCCGGCGCGTCGCCGAGGGTGGCTCGGCGCTCGACCCCGCCGTCGTCAGCGAGCTCGTCGGACGCCACCGGCGCGACGACCCGCTCAGCGCTCTCTCACCGCGTGAGCGCGAGGTGCTCGAGCTGATGGCCGAGGGCCGTTCGAACCAGGCGATCGCGGGGCTGCTCTTCGTCACCCTGCGCGCCGTCGAGAAGCACGTCACGAGCATCTTCGTGAAGCTGCGGCTCCCTGCCGCCGCCGAGGATCACCGGCGCGTGCTCGCCGTGCTCGCGCTGCTGCGCGGCTGACCCGCAGGGAGGAAAACCAGGGTCGACTCAGGGTGATGCCGGATACCGCGCGGGGCTCGGCGCCTCGATCCTGGCAGCATCGTGGTCACCGGCACTCGAATCCCCTCGCGACGGTACGGATTACCGC
Organism: uncultured Gaiellaceae bacterium; assembly: GCA_963765705.1. Lineage (GTDB taxonomy): Bacteria > Actinomycetota > Thermoleophilia > Gaiellales > Gaiellaceae > Gaiellasilicea. The sequence continues at coordinate 384,730 of CAVXXJ010000008.1, read as the reverse complement.
ACCTACAGACGCTGGCTTGCCGCATGGTTCGGCCCTTCCGGGCTTGCGAGGGTGGCGTCATGTTCCTCGACCGCATCCGTCGCCTCGCCGACCGGCCCTACCCCGGTCGCGTCGAGCTCGCAGCGCTCGCCGTCCTCTACGGCGCGTACGAGCTCGTGCGCGGATTCGGCAGCGAGGACTGGGCGGCCGCTCGAGCGCACACCGCAGACATCGTCGCGATCGAGCGCCGCCTCAACCTCTTCGTCGAGCAGGACATCCAGGACCTCGCAGGGCTGCTTCCGGGCGTGCCCGCACTCCTCGGGCTCCTGTACGTCGCGCTCCACTTCGCGGGCACGGCCGGTGTGCTCATCTGGGTGCACCGGCGGCGCCCGCACGCGTTTCCGTTCCTGCGCACGACGTTGATCGTCAGCACGGCGCTCGCGCTCGTCGGCTACGTCCTGTATCCCGCCGCGCCGCCGCGCCTCGCGAACCTCGGCTTCGCCGACACGGTCAGCACGCACACGGGCCTGAACCTCAGCTCCGACCTGCTCGGCAGCCTCTACAACCCGATCGCCGCCGTGCCCAGCCTCCACTTCGGCTACTCGCTGATCGTCGGCGTCGCCGTCGCGCAGCTCGCCTCACGCCGCTCGCTGCGGCGCGTGGGCGCCGCCTACCCCGGGCTGATGCTCCTGATCATCGTCGCGACCGGGAACCACTTCCTCTTCGACGCCGCAGCCGGAGCGCTCGTCGTCGCCGCCGGCTGGTTCGTCGCCTCGCGGCTGGCGGCCCCGGCGCCGGCAGCGCCGGCCCTGGCGAAGCCCGTGCGGCTTGCCGTACCCAACGACACCTGGACGCCGCATTCCAACCCGTCCCGCGCCCAGGCAGCCTGAGCCAACCCACCGAACGCACGAAAGGACCCCTCGCACATGTCACCCCTGAAGCGCAGCAACAACCTCGCAGCCCGCATGGGCCGCTGGAGTGCGAACCACTGGAAGACCGCGGTCTTCGGCTGGCTCGCGTTCGTGATCGCGTCCTTCGTCATCGGAGGCGCGGTCGGCACGAAGTACCTGGAGCAGAACGACCTCGCCGTCGGCGAGGCCGGCCGTGCCGCGACGATCGTCGAGGCCGGCTTCCCGGAGTCCCCCGACGAGCAGGGCGAGATCGTCCTGATCCAGTCGAAGACCCTCACGGCCGACGATCCGGCGTTCAAGGCCGCGATCGAGGACGTCGCCAAGACGCTCAACACCTTCCCGCAGGTCCGGAAGCTCGACACGCCGCTCGAGTCCGGTCACGCCGACCTGATCTCGGACGACCGTCACTCGGCCATGGTGCAGTTCAGCCCCAAGGGCGACTACGACGAGGCGATCTCGTACATCGAGACGATCGAGGCGGCTGTCGACAAGACCGCCGCTCGGCATCCGGGCTTCGAGATCGACGAGCTCGGCAGCGCCAGCACGGGCAAGGCCACCGATGAGGCGTTCAACAGCATGCTCGCGACGGCCGGGATGATCGCACTCCCGTTGACGCTCGTGATCCTGCTGCTCGTCTTCGGCTCCGCGGTCGCCGCGCTCCTCCCGCTCCTGCTCGCGATCACCGCGGTCATGGCGACCACGGCTCTGATCGCGCTGCCCAGCCAGTTCTTCCCGGTCGACGAGTCGATCGCCGAGGTGATCCTGCTGATCGGCCTCGCAGTCGGGATCGACTACTCGCTCTTCTACCTCCGCCGCGAGCGCGAAGAGCGGGCCGCAGGACGAAGCGAGCACGCCGCACTCGAGGCTGCCGCAGCCACCTCCGGCCGCGCGGTCCTGATCTCGGGCATCACGGTTCTGATCGCAATGGCAGGGATGTTCCTGTCCGGCGACAAGACCTTCATGTCCTTCTCGATCGGCACGATGATGGTCGTCGCAGTCGCGATGATCGGCTCGCTGACGGTGCTTCCGGCGCTGCTCGGCAAGCTCGGCGACCGCGTCGAGAAGGGCCGCATCCCGTTCGTCCACCGGCTCCGGCGCAAGGACGGCGAGAGCCGCTTCTGGAACGCCATCCTGAGCAGCGTCCTCCGGCGCCCGGTCGTCTCGGCCGTCGCCGCAGGCGCGGTACTGGTCGCCCTGACCGTGCCGGCGTTCTCCCTGAACACGACCACCACCGGGCTCGACGACATCTCGATCCCGGAGATCGAGCCGCTGAAGAAGTTCGACGAAGCGTTCCCGGGCGGCAACGACCCGGCGCAGGTGGCGATCAAGGCCGCCGACGTCCGTGCCGAGCCCGTTCGTGCAGCGATCGAAGAGCTGAAGCGGCAGGCACTCGCCACCGGCCAGATGAGTGGGCCGATCGAGGTCGAGGCCAGCCGCGACAACACGGTCGCAACCGTGGACATCACCCTCGCCGGCTCCGGCACGGACGCCGTGTCTCAGGCCGCTCTCGCCAACCTGCGCGAGAACGTGGTCCCCAACACGATCGGCAAGGTCGACGGCGTCGAGTACGCCGTGGGCGGCACCACGGCCCTCGACAAGGACTGGGAGACCTCGATCAAGACGTCGGCGCCGCTGGTGTTCGGCTTCGTCCTGATCTTCGCCTTCCTGATCCTGCTGGCCTCGTTCCGCTCGCTCGTGGTCGCGATCAAGGCGATCGTCCTCAACCTCCTCTCGGTCGGAGCCGCGTACGGGATCCTCGTCGCGACCTTCCAGTGGGGCTGGGGCGAGAACCTGCTGAACTTCGAGTCGAACGGCGGCATCACGCCGTGGCTACCGATGTTCCTGTTCGTGATCCTGTTCGGCCTCTCGATGGACTACCACGTCTTCATCCTGAGCCGTGTCCGCGAGGCCTATGACCGCGGCCTCTCGAACGAGGACGCAGTCGCCCACGGCATCAAGTCGTCGGCCGGCGTCGTCACGAGCGCAGCCGTCGTCATGGTCGGCACCTTCTCGGTGTTCGCCCTGCTGCCCGTGATCGACATGAAGGAGATGGGCGTCGGCCTGGCGGCCGCCGTCCTGATCGACGCCACGCTGATCCGCGCGGTGCTCCTGCCGGCGACGATGAAGCTGCTCGGAGACCGCAACTGGTATCTGCCGAGCTGGCTCGAGTGGCTCCCCCGCCTCGAGCACGAGTCGGCTCCCAAGGTCACGCCGGCACTGCCCGAAGCCGCGTAGCCCTCACACCCTCCCCCCGGCGGCGCCGCGCGACCAGCGCGGCGCCGCCGCACTCACACTCAGGACTGGAGCAGCACCTTGGAGACCGCGATCCGCACCGACCTGCGCACGACGTCTCACGCCCTGGCCATGCAGTCCGTCGTCGCTCTCGGCTCGCTCGCGATCGTCGGGCTCCACGTCGTCGACGACTCGTTCCTTCACCCCGAGCCCGGCACCTCCGCACTGGATCATCTGGCCGGCGGCCTCATACCGCTCGGCGCGCTTGGGCTCGCAGCCTTTGGCTACCACCGCGGGCGGGCAGGGCTCCGCGCCGCGATCGCTCTCGTCGCCGGCCTGTTCGCGCTCGTGATCGGCGCAGCGTCCGCGGGCTACCAGACGATCACGGTCGGCCCCTCCGGCGACGACTTCACCGGCCTGCTCGTCCTTCCGGCCGGGCTCGCGCTGATCGGAGTCGGGGTCGTGACGCTCTGGCGATCCCGCAAGCTGAGCGACAGCCGTGTCCGGCGATATGTCCGCAGGGCGCTGATCACCGTTGCTGTGCCGGTCCTGGCGTACGCGACGGTCGCGCCACTCGCATTCGGCTATGTCATCACGCACGTGATGCGCCAGACCGTGCCCGCGGCCACCCTCGGCGCCGCGCACGAGAACGTCTCGTTCAGGACGAGCGACGGCCTCGAGCTCCAGGGCTGGTACGTGCCGTCGAAGAACGGCGCCGCGGTGATCGCCTTCCCCGGCCGCAGCGGCTCTCAGGCGCACACCCGGATGCTCGTGCGCCACGGCTACGGCGTCCTGCTCTTCGACCGCCGCGGCGAAGGCAAGAGCGAGGGCGACAGCAACCTGCTGGGCTGGGGCGGCGACAAGGACATCCTCGCCGCGATCGAGTTCCTGAAGGCGCGGCCCGACGTCGACCCGGGCAAGATCGGCGGGCTCGGCCTCTCCGTCGGCGGCGAGCTGATGCTCCAGGCCGCGGCCGAGACCGACGAGCTCGCCGCCGTCGTCTCCGAGGGTGCAGGCACGCGGCAGATGAGTGAGCAACTGGAGGAGTTCCACGGCTTCGAGCGCGTGCTGAACGCGCCGGGCTTCCTGTTCGTGACCGCGGGAACGGCCGTCTTCTCCAGTACCGCTCCGCCGCCGAACCTGACCGATCTAGCCCCGAAGATCGAGCAGCCGCTCTTCGTGATCTGGGCGCCGAACGGCGGCAACATCGAGCACATGAGCCGCGAGTACTACGAGCTGGCAAGCAGCAGCTCGAAGCAGATCTGGGCGATGCCGACCGCCAAGCACGTCGGCGGCATCCGCGACCAGCCGCGGGAGTACGAGCGGCGCGTCGTCGGCTTCTTCGACGAGACGCTGCTCGCAGGCTGAGAAGACCGAAGCCCCGCCCTCTGCAACGGAGTGGGCGGGGCTTCATTCGTTCTGGAGCCGGAGGCGGGGCTCGAACCCACGACCTACTGCTTACAAGGCAGTTGCTCTACCAGCTGAGCTACTCCGGCTGGTGCCGGAATCGTACTCGGCCTACTGGAGCACCTCGCGCGTCTTCTGGTGGGCCAGGATCTTGCGCTTGACCCGCTGGAGCGCGTTGTCGATCGTCTTGCAGTCGCAGCCGAGGTCCTCCGCCATCTCCTCGTACGAGAGCCCTTCGAGGTAACAGCGCAGGGCGTCGGCCTCGAGCGGCGAGAGGCCGGTACCAAGGGTAAAGACGAGGCTCTGCAGCTCCTCGGTCGAGATCACGCACACGGCCGGGTCGTTCGTCGTCGGGCCTGGGAGGGCGTCCCCGAGCGTGCACTCGCCGTCGTTGTCCTGGCCGGCGGGAGTGTGGCTGAACGAGATGTACTGGTTCAGCGGCTGGTGCTTGAACCGCGTCGCCGTCTTGATCGCCGTGATGATCTGCCGCGTCACGCACAGCTCCGCGAAGCTGCGGAACGAGGTCTCCTTGTCGGCCCGGAAGTCGCGCACGGCCTTGTAGAGCCCGACCAGGCCCTCCTGGATCAGGTCCTCCGAGTCGCCCCCGGCCAGGAAGTACGAGCTCGCCTTCAGGCGGACGAACCCCGTATAGCGGCGCATCAGGGCGTCGAGCGCGGCCTCGCTGCCGCTCCGCGCCTTCATCACCAGCTGCAAATCCTCAAGCTCTCGTTGAGCCTTCTGAGCCGACTTGACGGCGACTGCGGGTTGGGCGGACATCGCGGTCTCCCTGCAAATAACGGGAGAGAGCCATGGCGGCCGCCGTGCCGGACGCTCAACTCTCACCCTGAGGTTGAGGAAGAACATAGCAGCAGTTTCCGCAAGTTACAAGTCACTTGCAATCAATCGAATACTATAGGAACATATGTTCGTACCTGCAGCCAGTGCTTGGCTGCCCAAGTCCCCGTCGCGCCGTATGGTCCGCGCCATGGAAGTGATCACGACCGAGCGGCTCGAGGCGACGTTGCCGCGCGCCTCGATGACGAGCGCGCCGAGCAGTTGCTCTCGCTCGTTCGGCCGTCGCTACGGCTGTCGTTGGACGGGAACCCCGAGCCCGCAGGGTCACGCGTCGGTGGCCTCCCTCTCGCCGACGTCGACTGGCCGGAGTGGAACGGGAATCCGCTGAGCTTCCTCTGCCAGCTGAGGATCGGCGATCTTCGACAGCTGGAGCCGACCATGGACGGCGCTGGTCTGCTCCTCGTCTTCTATGCGGTCGACGAGCAGCCTTGGGGCTTCGATCCGGCGGATCGAGGAGGCTGGCGCACCGTTCTGGTGGAAGACCCTGCCTCGGCCAGGCTGCTCGAGGCTCCCGAGGGTGCCGTGACCACCCCTGAGAGGCGAATCACGCTGATCCTCGAGCCGACCCTGCCGTATTACTGGGAAAGCGAGTTCTTCGATCTCTTCAACCCGCAGAGGATCAACTTCGACGACGTCAAAGGCAGCGACGAGCTCTTCGCTGCAACGGACCAGATCGAGGAGTCGCGCGGCCTTTCCGTGCACCAGGCGTTCGGCTGGCCGACGGTCATTCAAAACCCGATGCGCGAGGAGGCGCAGCTCGCGTCACATGGCATCTACCTCGGCGACGCCGACGGCTACAAGGGTCCTCGCGCGCAGGAGCTACTCGGCGGGGCAGCGGAGTGGCGCCTACTGCTTCAACTCGACAGCGACGACGATCTGGACTGGATGTGGGGAGACGTCGGACGCATCTACTTCTGGATCCGCGACGAGGATCTGCAGGCAAGGCGATTCGAGGACACGTGGTGCATCCTTCAATGCACCTAGCTCGAGGCGCTGCGCGCTTGTCAGCCTTCTCCCCGGCGCATCCGCTCCAGGCGCTCGCGCGTCTCGTCGTCGAGCGAGTCGCGCAGGCGTGAGCCGTGCGGCTCGGCGTGGCGCACCTGCTCGAGATCGCCGAGGAACGATCCGGAGGATCGCTTCTGGACGGCCTGGCCGGACGTGCCCTGAACGGCGAAGTCCGAGGAGACGAGGCAGACGACCTCCGTATCCCGATGCTCGGCGGCGAGCCGCTCGAGCACGGCGTCCGCGTGCGCCGCGTACCGGATCGACAGCGGGCCGATCTCCGCGTCGACCCCGACGCCGTCCCAGACCAGCACGCCGCGTGCGCCGCGCATGGCGACGAAGGACGCGAGCACGTCCGTGAGCTCGCGCTGGCCGTCGAAGGAGCCCGCGTGAAGCAGGTTGTGCCCGTCGAAGAGGTACAGCGTCGCGTCAGCCATCGCGACGACGGCGTGCTTCGTAGAGGAGCAGCGCAGCGGCGACGCTGACGTTGAGCGACTCCACCTCGCCGGCGAGCGGGATCGACACGGTTGCATCGCAGGCCCGGCGGACGAGCGGGCGGACGCCCTTGCCCTCGGCGCCGAAGACGAGCGCGAGGCCACCGGTCAGGTCGGCCGTCCAGAGATCCTGCTCCGCCTCGGCGCTCGCAGCGTAGATCCAGAGGTCGCCGCGCTTGATCTCGTTCAGGTAGCGGGCGAGATTCGGAACCACCGCGACGGGAAGGTGCTCGACCGCGCCGGCCGACGCCCGGCAAACGGCCGCGGTCACGCGAGCGGAGCCGTGCGCGGGGACGACGACGCCCGTGGCGCCGGCTCCCTCGGCGCTTCTGATCACCGCACCGAGGTTGCGTGGGTCGGTGACCTGGTCGAGACAGGCGAGCAGCGGGCGCTCGACGGCTGCCAGCTCGTGCGCGTCGGCGTAGCGGTACGGCTCGCACCAGGCGAGAACGCCCTGATGGTCGCGCGTCTCGGCCGCCTCGCCGATCTCCCGGTCCGGCTTGACGTGGACCCGCGGCCCGTCAGCGAGCCAGGGCTCGGACGCGACCGCCCGCTCGGTCGCCCAGAGCTCGAGGACCTCACGCGGCCCGCGCAGCGCCTCGCGGACCGGCCGGCGGCCGTAGACCTGCTCTCGCGTCACACGCTGCGGACGAGGCGGTAGCCGCCCGCCTCGTCGCGCACCTCCCAGCCCGCCGCATCGATCTCCGCCCGGAGCCGGTCGGCCTCGGCGTAATCGCGCTGCTCGCGGGCCTCCTGCCGCTGCTGCGCGAGCGCATGAATCTCATCGGGCGCGTCCTCATCCGGCGGAGCCAGCCCGAAGAGCTCCAGCGACCGCCGCAGCCGGTCGATGTTCCCCACACGCCGCCACTCGTGCATCAGCGCGAGCGCCGCCGGCGTGTTGAAGTCGTCGTCGAGCACCCCGACGAGCTCGTCCCATTGCGGCCCGAGATCGGTTCGGTGATCGGACGCGAACGCATTCGACAGCGTTGTCCATTGCGCTCTGGCCTGCTCCATCGTCTCGTCGGAGAAGTCGATCGGACTGTGCCAGTGTGCGGTCAGGAAGAAGAGCAGCGTCGTCTCGACGCCCCAGCGGTCGAGCACCTCCTCGATCGTCTCGACGTTGCCGAGCGACTTCGACATCTTCTCGCCGGTGAAGCGGAGCATGCCGTTGTGCATCCAGATCTTCGCGAACTCGTGCCCGAGCGCCCGTGACTGCGCCACCTCGTTCTCGTGGTGCGGGAAGACGAGGTCGAGCCCGCCGCCGTGGATCTCGAACGAGGGACCGAGGAGCTTCTCGGCCATTGCGGAGCATTCGATGTGCCAGCCTGGGCGGCCCCGTCCCCAGGGCGAGTCCCACGCAGTGTCCTCCTCCGGCTTGTTCGCCTTCCAGAGCGCGAAGTCGCGCGGATCGTCCTTGAGCGGATTCGGCGTCTCCTCTTCGTCCTCGAGCTGGTCGAGGCGCTGACCGGACAGACGGCCGTACTCCTCGAAACGGGCGACGCGGAAGTAGACGTCGCCCTCGACCTCGTAGGCGTAGCCGCGCTCGATCAGGTCGACGATGAAGCGGATGATCTCGTCCATCGTCTCGGTCGCCTTGGGCCAGTGGTCGACCTCGTCGAGCCCGAAGCGGCCCGTGTCCTCGAGGTACCACTCGGTCGCCTGACGGGCACGCTCGGCGCTCGCGCCCGGCGCCGCCTCGTAGATCTTGTCGTTCACGTCGGTGATGTTGTGGACGAGCGTCACCTCGTAGCCGCGCTCGCGCAGCCAGCGCTTGTACCAGCAGCCGAGCACGAACGGTCGGGCATTGCCGATGTGTGCGCGCGCGTAGACGGTCGGGCCGCAGACGTACATCCCGATCGGGCCAGGAGGCTCGGGGAGGTCGGTGAGGCCGCGGACGCTCGTGTTATAGAGCCGCATCGACCCTCCGCAGCGCCTCGTCCTGCGGCAGAGCGGCGATCACCGTCCAGAGCTCGGGGCCGCGATCGGCGCCGGTGAGCGCCAGCCGGAGCGCCTTCAGGTCGCCGCCGACCGCCTTCAGCTCGCGCACGATCTCCTTGCCGTCGAGACCGCTCGACCGCAGCTCGACGAAGCGCTCCAGCGTCGGCCGCGCCTCCTCGGGCAGCGTCACGGCCTGCGGCTGCAGGATCGCCGCCGCCATCGCGCGAGCCTCCACGAGGTCGCGGGCGCCGCGAAGGGCAAGGGCGAGCTGCGGCGGCGCGCCGGCACGGGCCGCGAGCTCCTCGTCCGAGAGAGCCTCGATCGCGTCGATCGCGAGCCGCCTGATCCGCGGCAGGTCGAGGTGGACGTCGTGTCGCGGCAGGTCCAGCTCCTCGAGGTACGCGCGCACCGCCTCGGGCGGGATCCCCTGCTCACGCAGGTCGGCCACCGTCGCGACGCCGTGGTTCCGCTTGGAGAGCTTCTTCCCGTCAGGCCCGAGTACGAGGCCGTGATGGATGTACTCGGGCGGCTCGGTCCCGAGCGCTTCGTGCAGCCGCCGGTGCAGCGCCTCGTTCGACCGGTGGTCGTTCCCGCGGATCACGTGGGTGATCCCGTAATGGACGTCGTCGACGACACTCGCGAGGTGATACGTCGGGCGCCCGTCCTCGCGGACGAGCGTGATCCCGTCGAAACGATCGCCCAGAGCCTGCGCGGCCTCGAGGTGGCGCTCGCGCCGGTCGCTCTGCCGCACCGGCCCGTCGTTCCAGACGATGCCCAGCCACTCGAGATCGGCGACGAGCTGCTCCTCCCCGCCGGGCACGTTCCGTGCGGCGTCGGTGTCGTCGATTCGCAGCAGCATCCAGTCGCCGCGTCGGCGGTTCGCGACGGCGGAGAGGGCACTGCCGAGGTGCAAGGATCCGGTCGGGCTGGGCGCGAAGCGCACGCGAGTGGTCATCGAAATCCAATCTACCGTTGCCCACGCGAACGGGACCCTGCAGCCGAAGCTCGCGGATCGCTCAATCCTGGCCGGTCGCAACCGATGACGGCAGTGTGGCAATCCCCGCGCATCTGCGTCCCGACGCCGGCCCAGGCCTGGTCCCGGTTTGGGAGAGCTCTCCGTTTGCGATCGGCTTCCTGAACGCCGCCGGGCACATCGTGCGCTGCAACGAGGCATTCCGCTTGCTCGTCGGCTACACGTCAGACCAGATCGCCGCCATGCCGGTGGAGAGCTACACCCACCCACACGACATTCCACAGGCGGTTTCGAGCTTCCGACAGCTACTCGACGGCGAGATCAGTTCCTACCGGCTCGACGTGCGGCTGATCAGCGAGGCAGGGAACGCGATCTGGATCGACTGCTATGTCGCTATGGCACCTGAGGAAGCGGGAGCGTCGTGGAGGGCCCTCGTGATGATCCAGGACATCACCTCGCGCAAACACGCCGAGGTCGCCCTGCGCAACGAGAACGCGCGGCTTTCACGTGTCGTCGAGATCCAGGCGGAGGTCGCCGCCACCCAACTCGAGCTCGAGGCCGCGGCGCACCTGATCGCCGAACGTGCGCAGGAGCTGACGAGCGCCGACGGCGCAACTGTCAACGTTCTTGACGGAGACGAACTCGTCGCGCAGGCGGTCGTCGGAACCACGACTGGATCGGCGCGAATCAGCGTCCCGCTTCTCCACGATGGCCGGAATGTCGGCTCGCTAAGCGTCACGAAAGAAGCCGTCACCGATGAGGATCGCGGCACGCTCGAGCTGCTGGGGGTCATCCTCTCTTCGGCGGTGAGCGCGGCGGCCGAGCGTGAGGCGCGACGTGAGCAGGTCCAGGCACTTGCCCGCTTCGAGACCATCTTCGAGTGCGCCCCGATCGGAATCGGCCTCGTCAGCTTCGGTGGCCGGCTTCGGCACACGAATACGGTCATGCGCGACATCAGCGGACGCAGCGCGGAGGAGCTCGCGAGCCGGAACCTGCTCGAGTACACGGTGCCCGAGGACATCCCGGAGGTGGCCAGGCTCTTCACGGCGATGGTCAATGGCGAGCACGACTCGTACCGTCACGAGCACCGCCTCTACGCCAAGAACGGTGACATCGTCTGGGTCGACTCGGCAACGGCATTGCTCCGCGACGCCGACGGGAAGCCGCAGGGCGCGGTCTCGATGGCCCAGAACATCACCCAACGGCGCGCGGCCGAGGAGCAGCTGCGCCAGTCGCAGAAGATCGAGGCGATCGGCCAGCTCACCGCGGGGATCGCGCACGACTTCAACAACCTTCTCCTCGGCATGCTCGGTTACACCGAGCTCGCGCAAGCGGAGGTCGAGGCGGGCGGTCCCGCGGCGGGGTATCTGCGCAGTGTCGAGGCAAGTGCACGCCGAGCAGCTGCGCTGACCCGACAGCTGCTTGCGTTCGGCCGGCGTCAGTCCCTCCAGACGCGGCCGCTCGAGCTGAACGCGCTCGTTTCGGAGACCGTCGAGATGCTGCGCCGTGTCCTCGGCGAGCGGATCGAGCTCGTGACGGTGCTCGACCCCGGGTTGCATGCCATCCAGGCCGATCCCGGCCAGATGCAGCAGGTACTGCTCAACCTCGCGCTGAACGCGCGCGACGCGATGCCCGACGGGGGCACGCTGACGATCAGGACACACAACGCCGAGGTGCACGCCGACGATTCGCGCGCCCGCGACCTCGAGCCTGGCCCGTATGTCGTTCTCTCCGTCGAGGACGAAGGCTTCGGGATGACGCTCGCCGTGGTCGATCGGATCTTCGAGCCGTTCTTCACGACGAAGGGCGTCGGCGAAGGGACGGGCCTTGGTCTCTCCAGCTCGCACGGGATCATCAAGCAGAGCGGCGGCCACATCGAGGTGGCGACCGTGCCCGGCGAGGGCAGCTCGTTCCACAGCTATCTCCCGGCGCTCCCTGCCCCCGCACTCGCCGGCGAGCACAACGACGACGAAGCGCCTCCGGTGCTGAGCCAACCGCCGGAAGGCGCGGGCAGGCGGATCCTCGTCGTGGAGGACGAGGACGTCGTCCGAACGCTGCTCGCCCGGACGCTCGAACGGCTGGGCTACGTCGTCGAGACCGCCGAGAACCCTTCGATCGCGCTGCCGACGCTACGCGCCAGGGGCGACGAGTTCGCGCTCGTGATCTCCGACATGATGATGCCGCACTCGACGGGCGCCGAGTTCGCACGCGAGGTCGCGACCTGGATGCCCGAGCTGCCGTTCGTCTTCATCTCCGGCTACACCGAGGACGCCGCCGCCCGGTCAGGCGCCATCGCCGCAGGGTCGTTCCTACAGAAGCCCTTCACCTCGGCTGCGCTCGCCGCGGCAGTGCACGACGCACTCGCCAAGGTGGGCGACGTGCACGAGATCTGCACGTAATCCGCACGCCTTCACGGTAAGGGTCTCGTACGCTGAAGCCATGCAATCGCGGCGGATCGCAGTGGTCGAGGACGAGGCGTCGATCGCCGCATCGGTAGCGGCGCGGCTGCGGTCGGAGGGCTTCGAGGTCGAGATCGCCGAACGACGGCCACGCGGGAGTCGAGCTCTGCCGGAGCTTCCGCCCCGACCTCGTCGTGCTCGACCTGATGCTGCCCGGGATCGACGGCCTCGAGGTGTGCCGGCTGATCCAGCGCGAGCGGCACGTGCCGGTCCTGATGCTCACCGCCCGTGACTCCGAAGCGGATCTCGAGGTCGGGCTCGGCGTCGGGGCCGACGACTACATGACGAAGCCCTTCAGCCCTCGCGAGCTCGTCGCGCGGGTCCGCGCGCTCCTGCGCCGCGTCGAGCGCGCACCCGACGCCGAAGGCCTCGTGCGGCTCGGCTCGCTCGCCATCGACGCGGCCACGAGGCGCGTCACCTCCAACGGCGTCGACGTCCACCTGACGCCGACCGAGTTCGACCTCCTCCACCGGCTCGCCTTGACTCCGCACGTCGTCTACGGCCGACGCCGGCTGCTGGAGGAGGTCTGGGGCTACCGCGTCGGCCAGGGCGAGCGCACGGTCGACTCGCACGTTCGAGCGATCAGGCGCAAGCTCGGCGCCAACGTGATCCGGACGGTGCACGGGATCGGCTACGCACTGGACACGAACAGCCTGTGAGACCGCTCGACTTCCTCTCGTCGATCAAGCTGAAGCTCGGCGTCGTCATCGTCGCCGCCGTGGTCGTGACCGTGATCGTCGTCCTGATCGGCGAGCGCACCGGCCTCTCTCCCTTCCTGACCGGGATCGCGGCCGTGGCGCTGGCGCTCGCGCTGGTGCAGCTGCTCGCCCACGGCATGACGCGGCCGTTGCGCGAGATGGTCGGTGCGGCGCGGGCGATGTCCCGCGGCGAGTACGACCGCCGCGTCACCGCGACGTCCCGGGACGAGGTGGGCGAGCTCGGTCGTGCCTTCAACCGGATGGCGGCGGATCTCGCCGAGGTCGACCGCGTCCGTCGCGACCTCGTCGCGAACGTCTCCCACGAGCTCCGCACTCCGCTCGGCGCACTGCGGGCGATGCTGGAGAACCTCGTCGACGGTGTCGAGACGACCGACCCGGAGAAGCTTTCGGCCATGCTCGAGCAGGTGGAGCGCCTCGGCGGGCTCGTCGAGCAGCTGCTCGAGCTCTCCAAGCTGGAGTCGGGCGCGGTGCCGCTCGAACGCGCGCCGGTCCACGCCTCGGCGCTCCTCGAGCGGGTTGCCACCGATTGGCGGCAGGGTGCGCTGGCCCGCGGCGTCGGCCTGCAACTCGTTGTCGAGCCAGACAACCTCGTCCTCAACGGCGACGAGGCACGACTGCACCAGGTCGTCTCGAATCTGGTCGCGAACGCCATTCGCCACGCGCCGGCCGGGCAGCGCCGTCACGTTGGCCGCCCGCGACGAACGGGCGCGGCGCACTGCTCGAGGTGATCGACGAGGGGCCCGGGATCCCGCGCGCCGAGGCCGAGCGTGTCTTCGAGCGCTTCTACCGCTCGGATCAGGCACGCTCGAGCGGGGACGGCGGCAGCGGCCTCGGGCTGGCGATCGCGCGCTGGATCGTCGAGCTCCACGACGGGACGATCCGGACCGAGGAACGGACGCCCACAGGGTGCCGGATGGTCGTGGAGCTGCCCGAGTGAGAGGCTTCGCGCTCGCCGCGGCGCTGATCGGCGCGGCATTCCTGCCGGGCGAGCGACTGGGCGTCGCCGTCCCGGTCGTGGCCGCGCTGATGCTGGCGGCGGCCGCTGCCGGTTTGCGGCTCTCGCTGCTGCGCCTGACGCTCGGCCTGCTGGCGTGCGCCCTTGCCGCGCAGGCAGCGTTGCTGGACGCCGCCTGGGTCGTCTCGATCGATCTCACCGCGGCCTGGATCCTCGCCAGCCTCGCCGCGGCAGGCCCGGGTCTCGTTGCGGTGACGGCGCCGGTTCGGGCATTGCGATTCGTGCCGGCGGTCACACCCAGGCCGTCGCCGCGCTGGGTACCGGTCTTGCGCGGAAGCACGCTTGGAGGGTTGCTCGTGCTCCCATTCGGCCTGCTCTTCCTCTCGGCGGACGCCGCCTTTGCCGGCCTTGCGGGTGATCTGCCGCTGCCGTCCGGAGCGTCGCTGCCGGCGCGGATCGCAACGCTCGTCCTGGTTCTGGCCGCGGCGCTCGGGCTCGGTCTGGCGACGAGACTTGGGCGTGAGCCGGGTGAGCCGCGCGCGCTTCGCCGCCTTTCGCGGGCCGAGTGGGTGATCCCGCTGACGCTCCTGGACGCACTTTTCCTCGCCTTCGTCATCGTGCAACTGGCGGTGCTCTTCGGCGGTCACGACCGGGTGTTGCGCACGACAGGCCTGACGTATGCGGAATACGCACGGTCCGGGTTCTGGCAGCTGCTCGCCGTCGCGGGCATGACCTTCGCCGTGATCGGAGCGGTGTGGAAGCTGGCCGCGGTGCGCACACGGCGCGACGGCATCGTGGTGCGCGTGTTGCTCGGGGCGCTCGTGTGCCTCACGCTCGTGATCGTCGTCTCGGCTTTCTACCGGTTGCGTGTCTACGAGGACGCCTTCGGCCTCACCCGCTTGCGGCTGCTCACCGAGACGACCGCGTTGTGGCTCGGTTGCATGCTCGCCCTGGTCGGCGCCGCCGGAGCGCTTGCGGCGGTACGCACTCGGCTGGCGCCGGCGGCCGTACTCGTCACGACGGTGGGTCTGCTCGTCTTCTCGCTCGGAAACCCCGATCGCCGGATCGCCGAGCGGAACATCGACCGCTGGGAGGCGACGGGTCGGCTCGACCTGTCATACCTCGCGAGCCTCAGCGCGGACGCGGTCCCCGCCCTCGTCGAGCTTCCGGCGCCGAAGCGTGACCGGACGATCCGCGTCCAGCGCGAGCGGCTCCGGAGCGCCGACCCCTGGAGCTCCGCGAATCTCTCACGCACTCGCGCGCGGACGTTGCTCGGCGCTTCGCGCTAGAAGGTCACCTGCTCGCGCCGTTCGATGCGACGGCGAGCGCATCGTGGAGCGAGCGAACGACCAGGGCGCCGTCTCCGACGGCCGATGCCACCCGTTTGGTGGAGCCGCTTCGCACATCCCCGACGGCGAAGACGCCCGCTCGAGTGGTCTCCAGAAGCAGAGGTTGGCGGTCATCGCCTCCTCGATGCTCGGCAAAGCTCTGGTGACGCCGCGCGTTGTCGCCGGTGACAACGAACCCCTTGTCGTCGAGACCGACCAGGTCGACGAGATCGTCGGTCCGTGGGACGGCGCCGATCATCGGGAACACGGCCCCGGTGGTCACTCGACGCTCGGTCTGATCCTGGCGGACGATCGTGACCGCCTCGAGCGCATCGCTGCCATGTATGGCCTTCACCTCGCAACCCTGCGAGATCTCGACGTTCTCGGCAGCTTCGACGCGATCGATCAGATAGCGGGACATCGTGTCGGTCAACGGCCGGCGCACCACCAGGTGGATGTGACGGGCGTACGGAAGCAGGTTGACCACTGCCTGCCCGGCCGAGTTGCCACCGCCGACCACGACCACGTCTTCACCCGCCACCTGGAGAGCCTCGAGGTGAGTCGCGGCGTAGTAGAGACCTTCTCCCTCGAAGCTCTCGGCTCCGTCGGCCGACAGACGGCGATAGTCGGCACCTACGGCGAGAACGACGAAGCGGGCGCGCACTCGCTGACCGTCGGCAAGCACCAGCTCGCGCAGCCCATCCTGCGTGGACTCCGCAAAGAGACAGCCTTCGTGCGCGCTGGAGATGACGGCGCCGAACTTCCGAGCCTGCAGGGTCGCTCGCCGCGTCAACTCCGAGCCGGACAGACCGGTCGGAAAGCCGAGGTAGTTCTCGATCCGAGCGCTGGTTCCCGCTTGCCCTCCCGGTGCGAAGCGCTCGATCACCAGGGTGCTGAGACCCTCCGACGAGGCGTATACGGCGGAGGCAAGTCCCGCAGGGCCTGCGCCGAGGACCACGACGTCGAAGATCATCTGGTCGATCTGCGCGCGCAGGCCGAGCTCGTCGGCGACCTCCGTGACGGTCGGGGACCGCAGCACATTGTGGGTCCGGACGAGAACGGGGCATTCGTCGGCGCCGATGCCGAGCCGCTCGAGCAACGCCCGGCTTTCGCTGTCGGTGTCGATGTCATGCCAGCTGAACGGAATCAGATTCCGCTCGAGCAGCTCGCGGATCGCGAAGGCGTCGCCCGACCGGCGTTTGCCGATCAGACGCTCGTAGCCGATGCCCTGACCCAGCAGCCACTCACGCCGCACGATCATGGTGCGTAGGAGGAGGTCGCCCAGCTCCGTGGACCCCGCGACGAACGTCCGTAGCGCATCCGGAGTCATGACCAGGAGCGAGGTCTCCTCGGCAATCACGCCGCGGGCGATCGTCGGCTCGCCGGTGAACATGGCGACGTCGCCGATGAACGTTCCCGGCCGACACTGGGTGAAGTAGCGATCGCCCTCGGGTTGGTGGTCGATGATGTCGACTGCTCCCGACAGAACGATCCAGAACGGCGTGTCGCGCTGGCCTTGCCGGAACAGAATCTCCCCCGGGGAGAACGACCTCTTCTCGGTGACTTCGGCCAGCTGCTCGATCTGGGCCGCCGTCAGACGCGGGAACAGCGTCGGATCTCCCGGGTCCAGGAATCCTTCGGCCTTCGGCGGCGGGGTGTATGGGCTCACGAGCGAAGGTTATTGCGGCCGGCTCTCGCCGCGTTGCAGGTGGAGCACTCGTCTACGCTCGAGCCTGTGCAGGAACGACTCCTGGCCTGGTACGCGGAGAACGGCCGCTCTCTGCCGTGGCGAGAGACGAGAGACCCGTACGCGATCCTCGTCAGCGAGGTGATGCTGCAGCAGACGCAGGTCGAGCGAGTGGTCCCCCGCTGGCTCGAGTGGCTCGAGCGCTGGCCCGATCCGGCGTCGCTAGCGGCAGCGTCGCCCGGCGACGTGATCCGCGCCTGGCAAGGGCTCGGCTACAACCGGCGCGCGCTCAATCTCCACCGCGCCGCCCGCATGATCGCCGAGCACGGCTGGCCGGACGACCTGACGGAGCTGCCGGGCATCGGGCCGTACACCGCGGGCGCGATCCGCAACCAGGCGTTCGGAGAGGCGGTGCTGCCGGTGGACACGAACGTGGCGCGCATCCAGGAGCGGACCGGCCACCGGTTCGGGCCGGAGTCGCTGCAGGCGCTGTTCGATCTCGGCGCGACGGTGTGTCTCGCGCGGGTGCCACGCTGCGGTGTCTGTCCACTCGAGGCCGGCTGCCCCTCGGCCGGGGAACGCTACGAGCCTCTGCGCAAGCAGTCCCGCTTCGAGGGGTCGTTCCGGCAGCGCCGCGCCGCGCTGCTTCGGCTCGTAGCCGACGGGTCCCTGCCGGTCGCGGACGCTGACGCCGACGCGGTCGACTCGCTCGCCCGTGACGGTCTCGTCGTCGTCGAGGACGGCCTGGTCGCGCTGCCTACCTAGCCTTGTGGAGCACCCAGACGTTCGGCTCGACGTGACGGCCGACGCCCTGCTCGACGACGAGCGTCGCCAGCCCTCCCGGAAAGACGTACTCGCCGTCCGAGGGAAAGCGCATCTCCGTCCATGCCTCCCAGTCGGCGACCGGAGCCTCCATCACCATCGAGCGCGGAGCGGCCGCGAGGATCTCGCCTCCGACCCGCTCGTGGATGCGGAGCCAGGGGTCGAAATGGGCGCCATCGTCCCGCCGCCACGTCAGGAACTCCTCGATCGGGATCAGCGGGTACCGCGCCTTCCACGTCGGGCGCACCGGCGCGAGCACGCTCGACAGGCCGGCTGCGCGCGCCGTGTCACGGAACGCCTGGATCATCCGCGACGAGAGCTGCTGCCCCTGCCGGCCCGGGAGGACGCTGATCGCGAGCGCCATCAACGCCGCGGGCTCCAGCCCCGAGGTCATCCCGGCCACGAACCCTTCGTCCCAGCCGGACGGGAGACCCTCCACCGACCCGTCCCACGGCACCGGCAGCGCGTGCGCCTCGGCCACGAGCTCGTCGCCGTCGAGCAGCGCGACCTGGAAGTCCGGGAACTCGGAGTAGAGCCGCCCCCAGTAGAGGTTCCCGGGCGTGTTGTGGTGCATGTACTCGGGGAACGTCACTTGCGAGAGGCGCTCGAAGCGGAGCTCGAGCAGGTCCGGCCTGTCGGCGTAGCGGACGAGGTTCACGAGCGCTCCAGCAGAGCAACGGCCTCGGCCGCAAGACCCTCGAGCCGACCGGTGAAGCCGAGCTTGTCGGTCGTCGTCGCGCGGACGTTCACCCGGTGCGGCTCGACGCCGAGCGCGTTTGCGAGCCGGTGGCGCATCTCCTCCCGGTGCGGCGCGATCCTCGGCTCTTCGCCGATCAGCACGCAGTCGGCGTTGACGAGTGCGTACCCCACCTGGCGCACCTGCGCGTAGGCATCGCGGAGGAGGTGGAGCGAGTCGGCGCCGTGCCAGCGCGCGTCACCGGACGGGAAGAGCGAGCCGATGTCGCCGAGCCCGGCCGCCCCGAGCACCGCGTCGATCAGGGCATGTGCGATCACATCGCCGTCGGAATGCCCCGCGAGCCCACGAGGGTGCTCGATCGCGACGCCGCCGAGCACGAGGCGCACATCGTCCTCGAACGCATGCGCGTCGACTCCCAGGCCGATCCGGAGCTCAGACACCGACCGCCTCCGGCAACTCCGTGAGCGACTCGATCCGGATCGCACGCGGCGGCGCGTCGAAGAGGTGGCCCCAGGGGCCGCGCCGGATGTGGACGGCGACCATGCCGGCGTCGATCGCCGGCCGGATGTCGTTGTCGACCCGGTCGCCGACATAGGCGATCTCGGCGGCCGCGACGCCGCTCTCCTTGACGATGCGCTCGAAGAACTCCGGTGCGGGCTTCTCGACCCCCCAGCGGGCCGACGAGCCGATCAGGTCGACGTGCTCGCGCAGCAGATCTTCGGTCGCCGTGAGCGTGTTCCCGACCGCTCCGACGACCAAGCCCTGCGTGCGGAGTGCGTGCAGACACGGCAGGGCGTCGGGATAGAAGTCACTCGCATCCCAGGTCGCTTCAGGCCGCTCGACGCCCAGGATCTTCCAGACCGAGGAGTGGTGCTCGCCGCGTGCCGCGAGCCCACCCACGACGCCCATGAGCGTGAACCGGGGAACGCCGACGGCGTCGGCCGCGCGCTCCCACAGGCGCGTCTCGTCGATCAGCGTCTCGCCGACGTCGAAGACGAACGCCTTCACAGCCACGAGGCCACCAGGTCGAGATCGGCGCGGGTGGTCACCTTCAGCAGGCGCGGGTCGCCCTCGACGACCTTCACGCGCCCGCCGCGCGCTTCGACGAGCGAGGAGCAGTCCGTGGCGCTGCCGAGGTCGCCCGCGTAGGCCTCACGGAGCTTCGGAGCGAGGAATGCCTGCGGCGTCTGCACGGCGACGAGCTTCTCACGCGAGTGAGTGCCCGTGACCCGGTCGCCGTCGACGCTCTTGACGGTGTCCGTGAGCGGCAGCCCGGGCACGACGCCGTCCCACCCTTCCGCCAGCGATGTCATCAGAGGCGCGAGCACGCGCTCGATGACAGCGTCGCTCACGAGCGGCCGGGCCGCATCGTGCACGACCACGACGAGCGCATCCTCGGGCACCTCCGCCAGGGCGGTCCGCACGGATTCGGCCCGGGTCGCTCCGCCTGAGACGGCGGCGACGACCTTGGTGGCCGCGAGCTCCTCGGAGAGGAGGATCGCAGGCTCCTCCCAGCCCGCGGGTACCGCGACGACGATCGCGTCGATCCAATCCGACTCGTCGAGGCGGCGCAGCGGCTCGGCAAGCAGCGGCAGCGCACCCAGCCCGACGAATGCCTTGGGCAGGTCCCCGCCCAGCCGCTCTCCCGCCCCGGCTGCGACGAGGAGGGCCCAAACGCTCACTGCGCGGCGAAGCCGAGGTTACGCAGTTGCCGCGGCGGCCTTCGCCTTGGCCTTCTTCTTCGCCGGCTTCTCGCCGGTTCCGGCGAGCACGCCGTCGAGCCACTCGGCGGCCTCGTCCTCGTCGACGGCCTTGGCGTACATCAGCTCGGAGGCGAGGATCTTCTTCGCCTTCACGAACATCTGCTTCTCGCCGGTCGAGAGGCCTTTCTCGTGATCCCGCAGGTTGAGGTTCTTGACGACCTCGGCCAGCTCGAAGATGTCGCCGGTCTTCATCTTGTCGCGGTTGTGCTTGAACCGGCGGTTCCAGTTCTTCGGCATCTCCGACTCGCCCGCGGTCAGAGCCTTCACGACCGTGTTGACAAGATCCTCGTCGATGACGGTGCGCAGACCGACCTGCTCAGCGTTCTCGACGGGTACGTTCACGGTCATGTCGTTGTGCAGGATCTGGATCGTCAGGTACTCGCGCGTCTGACCGAGAATCTCGCGCTTCTCCTTCTTCACGACCGTGCCTGCTCCGTGGTGCGGATACACCACCTTGTCACCCACTTCGAACAAGCCAGCCTCCCCGAGGTTTTTGAAATCTGCTGTGAAAATCGATCTGTTCAGTGAAGAAGCCGGCGGGCTCGAGAGCTCACCGGCATGCGGCGACCAGTGTATCAGAAACCCCTGGAAAACGCGACCTTTTCGGCTGATTACGCCGATTTGCGGGGGTTTTCTTCGCCCGCTTCGAGCCCGGCGCGAAGCGCCTCCCGCAGCGTGCCCGACTCGGACACCCTGATCTTCGAACGCGAGCGCGTGCCTGCCGGGGCAACGGCGGCTGCGATGCCGAGCTTGGTGCACTCCTCGAGCCGCCGCTCGGACTGCGCGGCCGGACGCAGCCGACCCGTGAGGCCGATCTCGCCGAACGCAGCCACCCCCTCGCGCACCGGCGCGTTGCGCGCGGCCGAGGCGATCGCGAGCGCGATCGCCAGGTCGGCGCCCGGCTCGTCGATGCGCAACCCGCCGGCCACGTTGACGAACACGTCGGCGGAGCCGAGCGCGACGCCGGCGTGACGCGAGAGGACGGCCACGATCATCGCGAGCCGCTTCGGGTCGACTCCGGTGCCGACTCGCCTCGGCATCGCGAGGTCGGTGGGCGCGACGAGCGCCTGGATCTCGAGCAGGATCGGCCGCGTGCCCTCGAGCACGCAGGCAACCGCGGCACCGATCTCGCCGGGCAGCGTCTTGCCGAAGAGCTCGGACGGATCGGGGACGCCGACGAGCCCTTCGCCGGTCATCTCGAAGACGCCGAGCTCGTTCGTGGAGCCGAAGCGGTTCTTCGTCGCGCGCAGGACGCGATGGGCGTGGTAGCGGTCGCCCTCGAACTGGAGCACGCAGTCGACGAGGTGCTCCAGCACGCGTGGGCCGGCGACGGCGCCGTCCTTGGTCACGTGACCGACGAGGATCGTCGCGACGCCGAACTCCTTGGCGACACGCAGCAGCCGTCCCGCCGCCTCGCGCACCTGGCCGACCGAGCCCGGTGCCGAGCCCATGTCGGCGGCGTACAGCGTCTGGATCGAGTCGATCACGCAGACATCGGGGCGCTCGCGCTCGAGCGTCGCGCAGACCGTGTCGAGCTCCGTCTCGGCCAGGATCTCGACACCGTCCGTGCCGCCGAGACGGGCCGCGCGGAGCTTCACCTGGGCAGTCGACTCCTCGCCGGTGACGAGCAGGGCGCGGAGGCCCGAAGCCGAGATGGCGCCGAGAGCGCTGAGAAGCAGCGTCGACTTGCCCACGCCCGGCTCGCCGCCGACGAGCACGAGGCTCGCAGGAACGAGCCCGCCGCCGAGCACGCGGTCGAGCTCGGGGACGCCGGTCGAGATCCGCTTCGCCTCCTCGGCGTTGACGTCGACGAGGCGCAGGAGCGGCTTGGCGGCGGACTTCGCGGTCGCGGCGACGGGGGCCTCCTCCACGAGCGACCCGAAGGCGTTGCACCCGGGGCACTTGCCGAACCACCGTCCGGCGGAGTAGCCGCACTCGGTACACGCATAGTTGACTGCCGCCTTGGCCATCCTGCGAGGCTAGCCACCCCGGCGGACGGGGATGTGTCGATCGATTGACGGGACCGTTCCAGCTTTGCGACGGTGGGCGGGCAGCTCGTCGCCGCCCGCCCACGCTGCCACTCAACCGCCGTAGTCGAGCCAGGCGCCGAGCGGAGGCCGCTCCTCGACGCCGGGCTTGCTCCAGTCGCAGACGCCCGCCGGGAACGCCGCCTGGAGCCGAGCCTGCTGCGCCGCCGTGAACGACACCGCGTACGCGGTGAAGTCGACCGGCTTCAGCTGGCACTTGAACACGTCGCTCTCGAGCGGGGAGCCGGCAGCGATCCGGGTCTCCGCGAACGTCGGGTACAGCGCCGCGCAGGTCCCGGCGAGGCCGAGACCGAACGGCTCGACGATCTTCGTCGAGCCCGCCCAGCAGGCATCCGTCAACGCGACCGGCCGGTTTCGGAGCATGCGCTCCTGAGCCGTGCCGGGCGCGTCGTCCGCGTGGATCGCAGCCAGCCAGGCCTCCATCTGCGTGAGCGCCTCGACCGCCATCGCCCCCGACCCGGCCGCGTTCGCGATCAGCATCACGTGGTTCGCGAAGGTGCCGTTCGCCTTCTGGAGCCGCGCGCGCATCACGAACGAGTGGATCCGCGTGTGGATGTCGCCGTTCGGGAGGTCGGTGTAGGTCCGGGCGTCGATGATCGGCGTCGTCGCCAGCCCGAGCCCGCCCGTGTTGACGCGGCCTGTCTCGTACGACCGCACGAGCCCGATCGGGTCGGCGGCGACACGCTGCGGCACGACCTGGCCGATGAAGTCGAAGCCGCCGGCGTTCTCGTTCAGCGAGACGAACTGCTCCGGCGTGATCGCACCACTTTGGAGCGCCGTGAGCCCGTACTGAAGTCCGACGTTGTCGAGCGGCCGCCAGGCGAAGCCGTTCGCCGGGTTGCGGCCGAGCTGCGTCGCGATCTGCTCGAAGCTCGTGCACTTGATCCCGGTGGGGTTCGTCACCGGGTGGTAGAGCGCCGACACGGGCACCGCCCCTGGGCAGGCCTCGAGCGCGTTCGTGCGGCTGGCGAACGCCAGGTGCCAGAACTGGCACGAGTTGAACGTGCCGAAGCCCGACGCAGCGGCGCGCTGCGCGCTCGTCCAGCCTGCAGCGACGCCGGCCGGGCTGGCGAAGTACAGCGCCAGCAGGCGGCAGTCCGGGACGGTTCCGAGCGTGATCGAGTCCTGGAACGAAGCGCTCGGGATGATCCCGTCGAGGATGCCGGGGTAGTTGTTGCCGATCAGGTGCTGCTGGATCGCCCCACCGGAGCCGCCAAAGCCGATCGTGTACCTGGGCTTGCCGTACGTCTCGGCGAAGTGCTCCTTCACCATCAGGGCGACCTCGGCCGAGATCACCTCGCTGCAGTTGTTGTCGTAGACGTTCAGGGACGACGACGCGACGGCGTAGCCGCGCGCGAGGAAGAGGTCCGTGAGCACACCGCCGTTGCCCTGACCCTGGTGGTAGCCGACGTTGCAGCCGCCGCCGAACGTGTAGACGAGCCGCTCGTTCCAGCCGGGCTCGTCCGTGAACGGGCTCGGAGGCGCGGCGGGGTCGTAGAGGGCGGCGATCTCGTAGACCGCGCGGTCGATCACGCCCTTCTCGATCCGAACGACGTAGTCGACGGTGCGCCCGTCGAGCGTGGTCGTTCGGGCGAGGTTCGCGGGCTTGACCGTCGGATCGGCGAGCGCGGCGAAGGCGCCGGCGGTGGTTCGGTACTGGTAGCGCACCTGCGTCGGGGCCGAACAATCGGCGTCCAGCGCCGGCCCGAGACCGTTCTGCACCGTCTCGCAGAAGAACGGCTCCTGCTGCGGCCCGGAGAAGATCGGTCCGCCGAGTGGATGGTTGACGACCCGGAGCGTGGCGGAACGGCCTTTCGGGACTCCCTTTCCGTTCCCGTTCGAGCGCGCGACGATCTCGTTGTCGCCGAGCACCAGCCCGCCGACGAGTCCGCGCAGCGTGCCGTCGGGCATCACGCGGAAGCTCGAGGACACGTCCTTGCCGTTGAGCTCGATCCGAAGGTGCTTGAGGCTCGCGGCGTCGTCGTGTAGCCGGAGCTCGACGAGGACGTCGCCTCCCGAGACGTACTGCGGCAGCGTCGACAGCGCCTCGATCGCAGGCGCTGCGCTGCTCGCACCGCCCGCACCCATGGGCAGCAGGCCCGCGGCGAGGACGGCCGCGGCCGCGGCGACGAGGCGCGCGAAGCGTGTGTGTTGACCGGTCATTTCTCCCCCTCTGGTCGTGTGCGCGGCGAGCACACCACACCGCGCCGGGGCGCGCAAGTGGGACGGAACGAAAGAGGCCGCCTCGCGGCGGCCTCTCGGGCTTACTCCTCTTCGGCCGGAGCCTCTTCGGGCTCCGACGGCACTTCGGCCGGGACGGTCACCTTCTCGGCGCGTGGCTCGCCCTCGACGATCCTGATGCTGACGAGCGACTCGTCCTCCTCGCCGGTGAGCTCTTCCTTCCGGTCGACGAGGATCGTGGCGCCGGGATTGAGGTTGCGGCCGAGCACGAAGTCGGCGAGCGGGTCCTCGATGAAGCGCTGGATCGCGCGGCGCAGCGGCCGGGCGCCCATCGCCGGGTCGAAGCCCTGCTCGACGAGCACCTCCTTCGCGGCGTCGGTGAGCTCGATCGCGACCTCGTAGTTCGCCATCTGCTCGCGCAGCCGCTTCAGCTGCAGGTCGACGATCGTCAGGATCTCGGACTTCTCGAGCTTGTGGAAGACGATGATCTCGTCGATCCGGTTCAGCAGCTCCGGCCGGAAGACCTTCTTCAGCTCGCCGGTGACGCGGCCCTTCATCTCCTCGTAGCTGAGCCCGTGCTCGTCGCCGATCGAGAAGCCGAGCGTCTGGTTCTTGGCGATCTGGCCGGCGCCGATGTTCGACGTCATGATCACGATCGCGTTCCGGAAGTCGACCTTGCGGCCCTGCGAGTCGGTCAGCTTTCCCTCTTCCAGGATCTGGAGGAGGATGTTGAAGACGTCCGGGTGGGCCTTCTCGATCTCGTCGAGCAGGAGCACCGAGTACGGCTTGCGGCGAACGGCCTCGGTCAGCTGGCCGCCCTCGTCGTAGCCGACGTAGCCGGGCGGGGAGCCGACGAGCCGGGACACGGAGTGCTTCTCCATGTACTCCGACATGTCGACCTGGATCATCGCGTCCTCGTCGCCGAAGAGGAACTCGGCGAGCGTGCGCGCGAGCTCGGTCTTGCCGACGCCGGAGGGGCCGAGGAAGATGAACGAGCCGGTCGGCCGCTTCGGGTCCTTGATCCCCGCGCGGGCGCGCCGGATCGCCTTGGAGGCGGCGACGATCGCCTGGTGCTGGCCGATGACGCGCTTGTGCAGCTCCTCCTCCATCCGGATCAGCTTCTGCGACTCGGCCTCGGTGAGCTTGAAGACGGGAATGCCCGTCCACATCGAGACGATGTCGGCGATCTCGTCCTCGCCGACGACCGGCTGCTCCTCCGACTCCTCGGTGCGCCAGTTCTCCTCGAGCTCCTTCTTCTTCTGCGTCAGCTTGCGCTCCTTGTCGCGCAGCGACGCGGCCTTCTCGAACTCCTGCGACTCGATCGCGTTCTCCTTGTCCGTGCGCACGCGCTCGATCTCGTCCTCGAGCTCGCGGTAGCGCGGCGGCGCCGTCATCGTCTTGATCCGGAGCCGGGAGCCGGCCTCGTCGATCAGGTCGATCGCCTTGTCGGGCAGGTGCCGGTCCTGGATGTAGCGGTCGGCGAGCACGGCGGCGGCGCGGAGCGCGTCGTCGGAGATCTGGCAGCGATGGTGAGCCTCGTAGCGGTCGCGCAGGCCACGCAGGATCTGGACGGTGTCGTCGATCGACGGCTCCTCCACGCGCACCTGCTGGAAGCGGCGCTCGAGTGCGGCGTCGCGCTCCAGGTACTTGCGGTACTCGTCGAGCGTCGTCGCGCCGATCGTCTGCAGCTCGCCGCGGGCGAGCGCCGGCTTCAGGATCGAGGCCGCGTCGATCGCGCCCTCGGCCGCGCCGGCGCCGACGAGGTTATGGAGCTCGTCGATGAAGAGGATGATGTCGCCCCGCTGCATGATCTCCTTCATCACCTTCTTCAGCCGCTCCTCGAACTCGCCGCGGTACTTGGAGCCGGCGACGAGGGCAGCGAGATCCAGGGTGTAGATCTGCTTGTTCTTCAGCAGCTCCGGCACCTGGTTCGTGGAGATGCGGGTGGCGAGGCCCTCGACGACGGCGGTCTTGCCGACGCCGGGCTCGCCGATCAGGACGGGGTTGTTCTTCTGGCGGCGCGAGAGGATCTGCATCACGCGCTCGATCTCGGTCTGGCGCCCGACGACGGGATCCAGCTTGCCGTCCGTCGCAGCCTTGGTGAGATTGCGCCCGAACTGGTCGAGCAGCTTGGAGCTCTTTGCCTTTTCTCCAGCTCCTCCGCCGGACCCTTGCTGGCGCCGGCCGGGGCCGGAGAGCATGCGGATGATCTCGTTGCGGATCTTCTCGGCGTCGGCGTCGAAGTCGAGCAGGATGCGCGCGGCGACGCCTTCGTTCTCGCGCACGAGGCCCGAGCAGGATGTGCTCGGTGCCGATGTAGTTGTGGCCGAGCGACAGCGCCTCGCGGAGCGCCAGCTCGAGCACCTTCTTCGCGCGCGGCGTGAACGGGATCTGGCCGGTCGTGACCTCGTCGCCCTGGCCGACGATGCGCGCGACCTGCGCGCGCACCTCCTCGACCGTGATGTCGAGCGATTCGAGCACGCGCGCGGCGAGCCCTTCCTCCTCCCGAAGGAGGCCGAGGAGAATGTGCTCCGTGCCGATGTAGTTGTGCTTGAGGGCGCGGGCCTCGTCCTGCGCTAGGACGACTACCTGGCGAGCCCGTTCGGTGAATCGCTCGAACATCCTGTCGACCCTCCTTCCAACGTGATCTCCGGAGGAAGGCTCACCCGCCCTCCGGGGTCGAAGGTCTGCGCCCATGGTATCGGACGCTGAGGTCGTGACCGTTAGCGCGACTCGCGCCGCGGGTGCGCGCTACTCGCCCGGAGCGAACGCGGGCGAAGGGCACCGCGAACGTGAGCAGCAGGATCTTCACGTCGAGCCAGAGCGAGAAGTTCTCGATGTAGTAGTTGTCCCACTCCGCGCGATCGGCGATCGACGTCTGGCCGCGGAGGCCGTTCACCTGCGCCCAGCCGGTGATGCCGGCCTTCACGCGATGCCGGTCGTGGTAGCGGTAGACGCTGCTGTCGAACTGCGCGACGAACTCGGGCCGCTCCGGCCGCGGGCCGACGAGGCTCATGTGCCCGAGCAGGACGTTGAAGAGCTGCGGCAGCTCGTCGAGCGAGGTCTTGCGCAGGAAGACACCGAGGCCGCGTGCGGCGGTCGGCGCCCTCGACGCCGCCGGGAGCCATGCCCTCCGGCGAGCTCGAACAAGCCGTCCGTGCTCGCTCGCCAGCCGCATCGTCCGGAACTTGAGCATGTCGAACTCGATCGCCGTCGCGCCCGACGCGGCGCTGGCGGAAGAAGATCGGCGAGCCGACCGAGAAGTACGTCGCGACCGCGAGCGCGAGCGAGGAGCGGCGCGAGCGCGACGACGAGGACGAGGCTGACGATCCGGTCGAGCGCGTACTTGAGCGCGAAATGGAGCCCACGCGGATTCGAGGCGGATGCCGAGACGAGCGGCAGGCCGCCGATGTGGTCGACGGAGAGGCGCGTCGTCGTCTGCTCGTAGAGACGCGGGCACGACGGCGACCGCGACGCCGAGCTCCTCGCACCGCCGGACGAGCCGCAGGAGCACGTCGTTCGGCGCGGTCGAGAACGTGATGATCACCTGCTCGACGTCGTGCTCGCGGACGACCTGCTCGAGGTCCCAGCTCGCGCCGAGGACCGGCAGCTCCACCCCGCGCCGTCGTCGGCCATCGGGTCCTTGTCGAGGAAGCCGATCGGCTTCAGGCCGACCTCGGGCTTGTCGAGCAGTCGCGTCGCCGCGAGGCGGCCGACGCGGCCGGCGCCGACGATCAGCGTCGGGCGCAGGCCCTTCGCCGGCGATGCGGGCGCGACGGTGCGACCAGTTGAGCGCGACGCGGCCCGCAGCGACGTACGACCGTGGCGAAGAGCCAGAGCCGGAGCGTCTGGTCGACCTCGCTCGCGGAGCCGCCGATCACGGCCGCGAGCGCGAGCAGCAGGATCGCCGCGAACCCGGCCGCGCCCGCGACGCGACGGAGGTCGTCGGCCGTGCGGAGCCCGAAGCTCGAGCCGTAGAGCCCACGCGCCGCCAGCAGGACGGCGACCAGGGCGCAATAGGCGACCGTCCAGCCCACCGAGACGTCCGACGACGCCTGCCGCGCCGGCGCCGACGACGGTCGCAACCCCCGTCAGCGCGAGCATGACGACGTCGACTGCCAGGCAGCCGAGCCGCCAGCCCAAGCCCCGCCGCCGAGCCGGAAATGGCGTCGTTCGAGGCGCGGCGCGAGTTCGTGGATCGCGTCGACGGAGTCGAGAAGCTGAACCATCGCGCTGTCTGTCCGGGAGTCCTAGTCCGCCGGCTCTACGGGCGCACGCGCGCGAAGCGCCTGAGGCCCCAGCCGAGGAGGAGGAGAAAACCTCCGCCGGCGCTGAGGAGCGCCAGGTCGACACCGGTGAAGGGCAGCGAGCCGCCGTCGTCCCACCGTGTCCAGCCCTGGGCTTTCCGCGAGCTGACCCTGGATCTCGCCGCGCAAACCTGTGGTCACGATCGGCTTGCCGTACCCCTGGACCGCCGCATCGTTCAACGCGTTGCGCAGATCGCTATCGCTGTATGTTCGGTCGAGCCGACCGTTGTCTGCGTAGTCCGCGTAGATCTCGCGCGGCGATGCGGCCGTTGCCACCGACACCACCACGAGCGCCAGCAACGCCAACGCTCCGATCACTCCTAGCCTTGCTGTACTTCTCCATCGCCCCCGCCCTCATTTCTGCCGCTGGATGACTCGAACGTCTTACTGTCCTTCGTTATAGAGCTTGTGTCGCCTTTTCTCCATACTATCCAATTTTCAATCGCGCCTGGCACAACTTTCTCCAGTGTCTGACCGGATTCGCGCCGGAGGAGGTGACCTGGTTCGGGCGCTTCCCGTCCTCTGTGCGACGATCGTCGCGCTCGCGCTTGCGTGGCGCCTCGACGGGAGCATCCTCGCTCCCGACTGGCTGCCGTACGCATCGCTCGTCGCACTGGTCGCCGCAACGGTGCTCTTTCGTCTGCCTGCCGCCCCCCAACCTTGCCGCTCGTCTGTGCCGTCTTCGTCGCCGCGTTCGGCATCTGGACGGGAATCTCGGCGATCTGGTCGCCTGCCCCCGCACTTGCCCGGAACGAATTCCTTCTCTCCTTACTGTACGCATTTTTGCTGATTTTGCCAGCTTTGACGGCGCAAACTGCGCAAAGTTGTCGAATTGCCGCTCACCGGCGTGACATTCGCGCTCGGCGCGAGCGCCGTCGCGATCGCGCTCCAGGCTCGCTTCGGCACCGCATCCCGGCGGCCTCTACGAGGACGGCCGGCTGACCGCGCCCGTGTCCTACGTCAACGCCCAGGCCGCCTTCTTCCTCGTCGGGCTCTGGCCCGCACTCGCGCTTGCGGCACGGCGCAGCCTCAACGCTGTCGTCCGCGCCCTCGCGCTCGGTTTCGCCGCCGCGATGCTCGCCGGCTGGCTCAGCACGCAGAGCAAGGGCGGCGCGGTCGCCGTCGCCGTCTCCGCCGCTCGTCGTCTTCGCGGCGGTTCCCGGGCGGCTGCGGCTGCTCGTCCCGGCGCTCGCGGCGGCTGCCCTCGTCGCCCCGCAGTACCACGGGCTGACCGCGGCCTTCCGCGCGGACGGCGCCGACGCGGCTGCGCGGCACGCAGGAGGAATCGCGCTCGCGCTCTTCGTCGCCGGCGTCGCGGTCGGAGGCGTCTACGCGCTCGTCGACAACCGGCTGACCGTGCCTGCGCGCGCCCGCAGAATCGCTGCGATCGCCGTCGCGGCCGGCGCGACGCTCGCAGCCGGGATCGGCGTTCTCGAGGCGGCGAAGCACGTCGACGACCCGCGCGACTTCGTCTCCGAGAAATGGGAGAGCTTCAAGCAGCTGCCGACGACCGAGACGGGGAGCAGCCACCTGCTCAGCCTCGGCTCCAACCGCTACGACTTCTGGCGCGTCAGCCTCGCCGGCTTCGCCGACCATCCGGTCGCCGGCATCGGCGGGCGCGGCTTCGGGGCGGTCTACCTGCAGGAGGCGCGCAGCAACGAGACGCCCGTCCGGGCTCATTCGCTGCCGCTCGACGTCCTGCTCGAAACCGGCATTCGTCGGCTTCGTGCTGCTGGTCGGCTTCTTCGTCCTGCTCGTAGTCGGCGTCGCGCGGCGCCTCGACACCGTCGCAGGCGTGGCCGCGCTGGGGACGCTCGCGTACTTCACCGTGCACGCGTCGGGCGACTGGATCTGGACGTTCCCGGCCGTCGGGATCCCCGTCTTCCTCTTACTCGGGATCGCGCTCGCGTCCGGCGAGGACCGGCCGCTGCCGCGTCCCGCCGCCCTCGTCGCCGGCACAGCCGCGGTTGCCGTGGCGCTGCTGCTCTTCGCACCACCCTGGCTCAGCGAGCGGATCACGGAACGTGCACTCGCGGGCAGCGCCCCATCCGGCGACCTCGTCTGGGCGCGGCGACTCGACCCGCTGGCAATCGAGCCGCTGCTCGCCGAGGCGGAGCTGGCCGCCGATCCTGCGCAGGCGATCCCCCCGCTCGAGCGCGCGGCGGCGAAGGAGCCCCGTAACGCCGCCGTCCGCTACCTGCTCGGCCTGGCGTACATCGACGCGGGCAATCCCCGGAAGGCCCGTGCCGAGCTGCTCGAGGCACGCCGTCTCTACCCCGGCAGCGAGGAGATCGCCCGCGCCCTCGACAAGACGCCGTGAGCGAGGTGCCGAATCCCACGAGTGGCGGCGCGGTCCTCCGCGGCGGGCTCTGGTACCTGGCCAGCCGGCTCGTGCCGCAGTTCTACTCCCTCGTCATCTCCGTCGTCGCCGCTCGCTTCCTCGGTCCGGACGACATGGGCAGGCAGAGCTTCATCGCCTTCGTCGCGCTGACGCTGACGGCGCTGCTCACTCACAGCCTCTACGGCGCCCTCGTCCGCTTCATCGGCGAGACGCTCGGGCGCGGCCGGCCGGAGCTCGTCCGCGGGCTTCTCGTCTGGGCGCTGAGAGTCCACGTCGTCGCGTCGCTGCTCGGCGGCGCGGTCCTGCTGGCCCTCGCCCTCGGCGGCAACGAGCCGAGGAATGCGTGGCTCCTCGCCGCCCTGGTCTGCGCCATCGGGGTGCTGCACGCGTTGCCGAGCGCCGCCCTCGCCGGAATGCAGCGCTTCCGCGAGGCCTCGCTCGTGGGGCTGGTGACCGGCCTCTTCGGCGTGCCCGCGACGATCGCGGTGCTCGCCGCCGACGGCGGCATCACCGGCATGTTCGCGGTCGAGGCGGCGATCGGCGTCGTCACGCTCGACCTGGACCGGAGCGCTCGCCCGCCGCCACGTGACTGCTCTCGCGCCACGGCCGGCGCAGGCCAGGGAGCTCAGCCGCCAGGTGGCGCGCTACGCGGCCGTCCTGTCGCTCGGGGTCGTCCTGACGATGGTGGTCTCGCGGCGCTCGGAGCTCTTCTTCCTCGATCGCTACTCGAGCGACGAGCAGCTCGCCCTCTACTCGATCGCGTTCGCCGTGATGACGACGCTGCTCTACCTGCCGCAGTCGCTGGCCAACGTGATCACGCCTGCTTTCGCGTCGCTCTACGGCGAGGGTGCGACCGACCGGATCCGGTCCGGCTTCGGGCGGGCGCTGCGGCTGCTGCTGCTGCTCTCGTTCCCGCTCACCGCAGCCAGCGCAGCCGTCGGACCGGCTCTGCTCGAGCTCGTCTACGGCATGGAGTACCGCGACACCGGGGCCGTGCTGCTCGTGATGATCTCGGCCTATCCGTTCGTGCCGCTCGTGAGCCTCGGGGAGGCGCTGCTGACGGGGCTGGGCCGGCTGCGGCTGCCGCTCCTGGCGATGGCCCTCGCCGCCGCCGTCGACGTCACGCTGGCGGCGCTGCTCGTACCGGAGCTCGACGCAGTCGGCGCGGCGATCGCGAACGTCGGCGGCCAGGTGACGCTTGCCGTCCCGCTCCTCGCCGCCTCGATCCGGGCGACCGGCCGGCCCCGGCTCGAAGCCGGAGCGCTCGTCAGGGCTGCGGCCGCTTCGGCGCTGGCCGGGCTCGCTGCGCTGGCGGCGACCACGGTCGGCGGCGTCGGCGGCGTCGTTGCCGGATCGCTCGTGTTCGCGCTCGTCTTCATGGCACTTGCCTGGGCGCTCCGCATCCTCCCGGGCGACGACGCGACCTGGCTGGACGACGCGATCGGCGCCCGGTTCGGCGGGCGTCTCGGACGCGTGTTTCTCGCCTGCTCGGTGAAGCGCTAGGTTCGCGCCGTGCCGCGGCCCCTCCGTGCTCTGGTCGTCCTGACCTCTCCGCCGCTCCCCGAGGGCAACGCGCAGGGCCGTTGCGCCGTGGCCCTCCTGCGCGGCCTCCGCAGCCATGGCGTCGACGTGCAGGCGATCGCGGCCCGACGCTCGCACTCGATCCCGGGTGAGGTCCCGGACGACCTCGACGTCGAGATCGTCCCCGTGACGCCGCTGCCGCGGAGCCTCCGCACCCAGCTCAACCGCGTCCGCCGGCCCCGCGGCGAGCTCCGGGGCGAGTTCGCCGCACGCGTGCGCGAGCTGGCGCAGACCGCGGACGTCGTTCATCTGGACGAGACCGAGGCGGCGTGGTGCGACGAGGGAATCGACGTCCCGTCGGTCGTGCACGTGCACTACCTCGTTCGGCGAGACCAGGACTTCGGCGCCCCGTGGACGAGCAGCTTCCGCCACGTCGCGGAGCACGTGCTGGCCGAGCGCGCCGCGGCGAGACGCCATCAACACCTGATCGCGAGCTCGCCGGTCGTCGCGGCGGGCCTGCACGAGCTCGCACCGAGCGCGGAGATCACGCTCGCGCCGCTCTCCGTCGATCCCCGGTACTACGAGCCGGCTCCGCTCGACGGCCCGCCCGTCGCCGGCCTCGTCGGCGCGGGCTTCTGGCCACCGACCCAGACCGCGATCCGGGAGCTGGTCACGAACATCTGGCCGAGAGTGCTCGAGCGCGTGCCCGACGCACGCCTCCGCATCGCCGGCCGGGCGACCGCGGCGATCCCCGGCGTGCACGCCAGTCGTGGCATCGAGCTCGTCGGTGAGGTCCCGTCGGCGGCGGAGTTCCTCCACGGGCTCTCGCTCCTGCTCTACCCGCTTGCGCGAGGGAGCGGGATGAAGGTGAAGGTGCTCGAGACGCTGGCCGCCGGCGTCCCGGTCGTGACGACACGCTTCGGCGCGGAGGGAATCGAGCCCGGCGCGGGAGTGGTCGTGGCCGACGACGACGAGACGCTCGTCGCGGCCGCCGTCGCGCTGCTCGAGGACCCGTACCGCAGGCGCCTGGCGGGGGACGCGGCACGGAGGCTCTTCCTGGAGCGCTACGCACCGGAGCCGGCGACGGAGCCGCTGGTCCGGCTCTACGAGCGCATGCGACGCACATGACCAGGCCGCTGCGACTCGCCGCCTACACCGACGCGACGCTCGTCGGCGGAGCGGAGGGCGCGCTCGGCACGCTGCTCGAGTGGCTCGGCCCCCACATCGAGGTGACGCTGCTCGGCGTCGACGAACGTGTGGTCACTCAGATCGCAGCGGCACGTCCCGGCTGCGCGACCGTCGTCCTGCCGCCGGTGCGCAACAAGGCCGACCTCAGGGCGATCGCGGCCCATTTCCGGGCCTTCCGGCGCGTGCGGCCGGAGGTCGTCCATGCGAACCTGCGCACGCCCTTCTCCTGCCAGTACGGGCTCGCCGCCGCGCTGGCGACGCCGGGCGCCCAGGTCGTCGCGGTCGAGCACGCGCCGATGCCGACCGAGGACACGTTCCAGCGAGGACTCCGCCGGCTGATGGTGCGACGGCTGGCTGCGCACGTCTCGGTCGGCGACGAGTCTGCCCGCATGGTCGAGCGAGTGGTCGGGCTGCCGCCGGGCTCGGTGCGCACGATCTACAACGGCGTGCCCGACCTGGACGTGCCCCCGGTCGACCGCCCGGTCTCGGGGCCCGTGATCGGCTCGATCGGCAGGCTCTCGCCCGAGAAGGGCCTCGACGTCCTCCTGCGGGCGCTGGTCGAGCTGCCAGGGGTGACGGCCGTCCTCGTCGGAGACGGACCGGATCGGGACGAGCTCGAGCAGCTCGCACTGGAGCTCGACGTCGCCGACCGGGCAATCTTCACCGGACGAGTCCCCGAGAGCAGGGCGTACTTCCCGGTGCTCGACGTCTACGTCCTGGCGAGCCGTTCCGAGGGCCTTCCGCTCGCGGTCATCGAGGCCATGCTCGCGAGCCGCCCGGTCGTGGCCACCGACGTCGGCAGCGTCTCGGAGGCGATCGTCGACGGCGAGACGGGCCTGCTCGTGCCGCCGGACGACGCAGCCGCGCTCGCGCAGGCCGTGCGCTCGCTGCTGGACGATCCGACGCGCGCGGCGGCGCTGGGCGAGGCGGCACGGGCTCGCGCCGTGGCGAGCTTCAGCGCGCAGGCGATGGCGCGCCGGTACGAGGCGCTGTACGACGAGGTCCGGCGCTGAGCGCGCCGCTCGCCCGCGTCGACGCCCGCTTTCTCCTGCCGTTACCGGTCCGGCGCGCGGCGATTCTCGGCGAGGTCCCGGGATGGCCGGAGGGCCTGCAGGCTGCGGGTGTGAGCCTGGCTCCGGCGGGTGAGCAGCTGGGGAGTGCCGATCTCGCCGTGGCTTCGGCGGGCGCTGCCGGATCGGCGGCTGCCAGCGGCGCCGGGATGGTGATCGTCGAGGGCGCGCGGAAGCCGTCGCTGGGGTCGCGCGAGCTCGTGAGCCGTGCCTTCCTGGCGCTCCCCAGCGTGGAGGCGCCGACGTTCTTCCTGCCGCTCGACTGCCGCGCGGCGGTGCGATACGCGCTGACGGAGTCGCTGGCGCCTCCGGCGCGCTGGAAGCGGCTGCGGAACCGGCTGCTCCAGCCGGCGCTGGCGCGGGGGATCGCGCCGGCGAGCCGTCTCGTCAGCGTGGCGCAGCGCGGTCACGAGGAGCCGTTCCTGATCACGGCCGCGCACGAGCTCGGGATCCCGGCGCGGATCGAGTGGTTCCTCGCCGCCGGTCAAGGCGATGCCCTCTCACGGGGCGTCTTCCAGGTCTTCGAGAACGACGGGCGGGAGCCGCGCTGGGCCCTCAAGTTCGCTCGCGTGCCGGACTACGCGGAGCCCTTCGATCGCGACGAGCGCGGACTCGAGCTTGCGCGCCGGGTGGGGGGCCCGGTCGCCGAGCATGCGCCGCGCTTCCTCGGCCGGCTCGTCGTGGGAGGGATCCATGCGTCGCTGGAGTCCGCCGCCGTCGGCCAGCGACTGATCGGCTTCCTCCATACCGCCGCTTCGCGGACGGACAAGCTGCGCGCGATCGAGGCCGTCGCCGAGTGGACGCTCGCCGTCGCTCGTCACACGCGTGCGGCCCCGGAGCTGTTGGGGCCGGAACGCGACCGGCTGCGTCGTCACGTGCTGCCGCACTGGCCGGGCGCGCCCGCCGGGCTGGCAGACGACCTGGCCGCGGTGCCCGCGGTGTTCCAGCACGGCGATCTCGGCAGCTGGAACGCCGTCGTTCGCCCCGGCGGCTTCACCGTGCTCGACTGGGAGGACGCGGTCCCGCATGCGCTGCCGCTGTGGGATCTCTGGTACCTGCTCGCCGACGCGCTCGCACATCTGGACGGCGCACCCGGCCCGGACACCCGCGAGCAGCACTTCGCCGGGCTGTTCCGCGGCGAGCTGCCCGTATCCGAGATCCTGTTTCGCTGGACGAGGCAGACCGTGGAGGCGCTCGAGATCCCTGCGGATGCTGTCTCGACGCTGGCGACGCTGTGCTGGCTCGACGAAGGCCTGGGCCATCACGAGCGCCAGAGCGCCATCGGGCAGTACGCTCCGGGCTCGGAGCGGGCAAAGACGCAGTACGAGCGGATCGGCGAGCTCTGGCTCTCGACCCCGGGGCTAGGCCTCGGCTGGAGCAGCTGGCTGCGTCCCTAGGAACAATCGCGCGCCGGGTCCCAGCCGTAGCTGAAGGGTGGGCCGTCGGGGCCGCGAGCAAGCGGCCAGACCAGGACGCAATCGGCGTAGAAGATGATCTGGTGCCGCCCGCTCGGCGCGCGCGTGCAGAAGAGGTTCGGGATGCCTCCTTCCGCCGAGGCTTCGCACCGGGTCGCCGCCTCCGGCCTGACGGCCACGTCTCCGTCCCGGAGCGTGTACACACCCGTGTGAGGGTCGTCGTCGCTCTCGTGCAGGCCGAGCGCGTACGCCGCCGTCAGTGCGGCAACGGCTCCGGCGAGGAAGATGGCGGCCGCACGGAGGGCCCTCGCCGGCACGGCTAACTCCCTTCGAGGAGCGCCGCGCAGACCGTCTCGACGTCCTCGCGGGTGAGGCCCGGGTGCAACGGCAGCGTCAGCGTGCGGTCGGCGATCGCCTCGGCGTTCGGCAGGCCGCGCCCGGAGGCGTAGTGGCGGAAGCGGTGGATCGCCGGATAGTGGACGCTCGTCTGGATTCGCGCGACGCGGAGCCGCTCCCGCAGCTGGTCGCGAGCCTCGAGCGAGGACACGACCAGCGGCGCCAGGTGGTACGACGGCGTGCCGCGGCCGCCGAGCCCGGGCAGCGAGAGCCCGTCGGCGCCGCCGAGAAGCTCGCGATACCAGCCCGTCACACGCTCGCGTGCTGCGTTCAGCTCGTCGAGCCGCGACAGCTGAACCCGTCCGAGCGCAGCCCGCATCTCGTCGATCCGGTAGTTGAAGCCGACGTCGACGACGTCGTAGCTCGCCGCGTGACCGCGGTGCCGGTCCCACGTCATCGTCGTCATCGCGTGCGAGCGCAGGCTGCGCGCCCGGGCGGCGACGTTCGCGTCCCGGAGGACGACCATGCCGCCCTCGCCCGTCGTCATGTTCTTGTTCGGGAAGAAGCTGAAGCAGCCGGCGTCGCCGATCGTGCCGCACGCCTCCCCACCGAGACGCGCGCCGGGCGCGTGCGCGGCGTCCTCGATCACGTACCAGCCGCGGCGCTTCGCCACGGCGAGCACCGACTCCATGTCGGCGGGATAGCCGCCGTAGTGGAGGACGACTACCGCGCGCGTGTCCGGCGAGGCGAGCCGCTCCAGCTCGTCCGGGTCGATCGCAAAGTCCTCGAGCGACGTCGAGTCGGCCAGGCGCACTTCCGCGCCCGCCTGGCGCATGCCGGCGGCGGAGGCGACGAACGTGAGCGCCGGGCAGATCACCTCGTCCCCCGGGCCGAGCCCGAGCGCCGCGGCGGCGAGGTGCAGCGCCGCAGTCCCGTTCGTCACCGCGACGGCGTGCTCGGTGCCCACGTAGGCGGCGAACGCCTGCTCGAACCGCTCCGTCTCGGGTCCCATGCTGAGCCAGCCCGACCGCAGGACGTCGTCCACCGCCGCCCGCTCCTCCGCTCCAATCGAGACGTCGGCGAGAGTGATCCTCCAGGGAGCGTCGGTCATGACCCGAACAGCGTCGGGCGGAGCGCTTCGAACTGCTCGTTCGCGAGCTCGTAGTCGTCGCGCTGCCCGATGTCGAGCCAGAAGGCATCCGAGCGGTACGCACCCACCGGCTGCGAGCGCGCCAGCAGGTCGAGCACGAGCTCGGGGAAGTCGTAGCGGCGCCCGGCCGGGATCAGCTCGAGCACGGCCCGTTCGAACACGTAGACGCCCATGCTCACGTCGTAGACGATCGTCGGCTTCTCCTCGAAGCCGGCCACGCGGTCGCCTTCCGTGCGGATGACGCCGAAGTCGATCGGGACCTGGCGTGCGAGCAGCGCGAGCGTCGCCTGCACACCTGAGGTGACGTGCTGCTCGACGAGCGCGCCGAAGTCGATCGCCGTGAACAGATCTCCGTTCATGACCAGGAGGCGCTCGAAGTCGCCCTCGACCTCGGCCAGCGGGCCGGCGGTGCCGAGCGGCTCTTCCTCCCGCAGGTAGTGGAGGTCGACCCCGAAGCGGGAGCCGTCGCCGAAGTAGGCCTCGATCAGCTGCGCGAGGTAGCCGACGGCGAGGTGGACGTGGTCGAAGCCGGCCAGCGCGAGGCGGCGAAGCAGGATCTCGAGCACGGGCATCTCGCCGATCGGCATCAGCGGCTTCGGCAGCACGGTCGTGTAGGGAGCGAGGCGCGTTCCCTTGCCGCCCGCGAGCACGACGACCTCGATCTCGCTAGACGTTGTAGACCGCCGGCCGGTAGGTGCCGATGTGGTCGCGAACCCAGTCGAGGGTCTCGCGCAGGCCCTCGTCGAACGGCGTGTCGGGCTCCCAGGAGAGCAGGCGGCGGGCCTTCGAGGCGTCGGCGACGAGCCGCACGACCTCGGCCTCGGGCGGACGGACGCGCTCGTCGACCGACACGATCGAGGCGCTCGAGCCGAGGGCTGCGAGGATCTTCTCCGCCAGCTCTCCGATCGAGATCTCGGTTCCCGTGCCGAGGTTGAGCGTCTCGCCCTCGATCCCGGCGACGGTGCCGCACCGGATCAGCCCGGCCACGTTGTCGCCGACGTAGAGGAAGTCTCGCGTCGGCTCGACGGCGCCGAGCTCGACGACGTCGCGGGTGAGCGCCTGGGCGGCGATCGAGGGGATGATCGCCCGCGCGGACTGGCGCGGCCCGTACGTGTTGAACGGCCGCGCGACGACGACGGGCAGCTCGAAGGAGCGCTGGAAGCTCAGCGCGAGCTGGTCGGCGCCGATCTTCGTCGCCGCGTACGGCGACTGCGCGTTCAGGGGATGCTCTTCCGAGATCGGCACGGTCTGAGCGCTCCCGTACACCTCGCTGCTCGACATCTGCACGACCCGCTCGACGCCGCCTGCGCGCGCGGCCTGGAGGACGTTCAGCGTTCCCACGACGTTGACGGCGACGTACTCGCGCGGGTGGCGGAACGAATAGGGGATCGGGATCACCGCCCCGAGATGGAAGACGATCGCGCGCCCCTCGGCCGCCTGGGCGACCGCATCGCCGTCCGCGAGGTCGCCGCTGTAGATCTCGACCTCGGCCGCGACGTCAGGGGCGAGCTCGTCGAGGTGCCCGTGCCTGCCCGTCGACGTGTAGCGAACGAACGCGCGCACCTGCGCCCCTGCGCGGACGAGGCTCTCGACGAGGTGGCTGCCGATGAAGCCGCCGGCGCCCGTCACGAGCACGGGGACGGAGGCGACACTCGTCTCGCTGCCGGTCACGCCCGCACTCTACGACAGGATCAACGCCCTACCTGCTCCGCGAGCTCGCGCAGCTTCCGGACGGCGCTGATCCAGTACGCACCCGGCCTGGTCCGGAGCAGCGGCCGCACGGGGCGCATCAGCTGCTCGTGGCGGCCGTGCCGCTTGAGCCAGAGCCCGAGCGCGGTGTCGCGGTTGCCGACGGCCTCGCGCGGCAGGCGGAACGGATCGTCCCACGAGCCGATGGCGACAGGAGCGCACGCGGCGACGAATCCCGCCGCGCGGCACGCGGCCACGGTCTCGTCCGTCGCGCTGCCCCACGGGTAGGCGAAGACGTCGACGGAACGGCCGAGGATGCTCTCGAGTGCCTCCTTGCCGCCGCGGACCTCGGCCTCGGCGTCCGCTCGCGAGAGCGTCGTCAGGTCGGGGTGGGTGATCGTGTGCCCGCCGATCTCCACCGAGCGCCCGAGCTCGATCAGCTCGTCCTCGTCGACGATCCGCGTCCACGGCGCGCTCTCGTGCTTCCGGCCCAGCCACCCGGATGTGACGAAGACGGTCGCCGGCGCGTCGTGCCGGCGGAGCAGAGGGACGAGAGTGGTCAGGTTGTCGACGAAGCCGTCGTCGAAGGTGAGAGCGGCGTGCCCGGCGGCGTCGCCCGCAGCGACCAGCTGCGCGAGCTCGCCGAAGGTGACGAGCCGGTAGCCCCAGCGGCGGAGGAGCCGGATGTCGCGCTCGAAGTCCTTGGGCCTCACCGCGAGGCGGAACGGATCGTCGCGGAGCGGGACGTCGGCGAGGCCGTGGTAGGTCAGCGCGAGTGGCGGCGGCCGTCGGCTCAGCACGTCGCGAGTCTAGAGAGGCTCTAGAAGGTCAGCGAGAGCGTGTTCGAGCAGGTGCGCGTGCCGGCCAGGCAGACCTGCCACGTGTACTTGCCGCGAACCTGACGGCCGAAGCGGTCCGGGTAGGACGAGTAGGTGAAGGCCGTGGCGACCTTGGCTCCGTTGCGGAAGACGTCGACCGGGGTGCCCGCGTGCAGGCCGCTCCAGTAGAGGTCGGCGCCGATCCTGCGGATCTTGGAGCCCTTGAGGCTGATCTCCGCTGCCGGCGGAGGTGTCGGAGCGGGAGGCGGAGTAGCTCCAACGCGCTTCAGCACGACTCCGTTCGTCGGCGCGAGCGCGAGGGAGGTGACGAGCTGGCCCTCGGCGTTGACGTGCGGCGAGCCGAGGGTGACCCAGACTGTCGTGGAGGAAGGATTGACGAGCACGGTGCCGCCGCTGTAGTCGCGGCGCCAGGCTGCGCCGACGGGGTAGCGGGCGCCCACGGGGGTGCCGATGTCGGTCATCCAGTCGATGTTCGTCGGATCGCCGCCGCTCTCGCCCTCGAACAGGACCGCGCTCGGGCCGCCGTCCCAGTCGAGCAGGAACGTCGAGCGGGCGTAGCGCATCGAGCGCGCGTCGCCGTTGGGCGCGTACGCGAGACCGAGGAAGATCTTGCCGGCTTTCTGGGTGGCTCCCAGGAACTGCTGCCGGTACGTCCAGTCGGCGCCGCCGAAGTGGCCGGTGCTCGTGGTGCCCCACTTCGACCAGAATTCCTGCATCGCGCCCGAGGTGAACGAGATCCAGTCGACCCAGGTCGCGAGGGCGTTCGAGCTGTAGGGCATGTAGACGTTCGGGATCACGAGGAAGCCCTGCGAGGTGAGGGCGGGGCCGGCGTTCGCGAGGAAGCTGCGCGTCGCGGCGGCGTAGTTGGCGTCGGTCGGGTACTTGGCGATCGTGCGGCCACAGAGATGCCAGGACTGGCTGGCGTTCGTGTCGTCGACGAAGACGCCGTCCCAGCCGTTCGCGCGCATGTCCGCGGCGACGT
Organism: uncultured Gaiellaceae bacterium; assembly: GCA_963765705.1. GTDB lineage: Bacteria > Actinomycetota > Thermoleophilia > Gaiellales > Gaiellaceae > Gaiellasilicea. The sequence goes on along the minus strand of CAVXXJ010000008.1, from coordinate 343,442 downwards.
TGGCGGCCCAGCGATCCTGGTAGGAGCGGCTGCCGACGTCCATCTGCCAGTCGCCGGAGAAGTCACACCACTCGATCCGCTTGCCGGTCGTGTCCCGGAGGAACCACTCGGGGTTGGCCTCGGCTTCGGCCATGCTGACACCGGCCGGGACCTGAGTGTTGCCGGCCCAGCTGAGGGCGGCGGCCATGTCCTTGTAGACGAGCACCTTCAGCTGCGGGTTCGCAGCCTTGAGCGCCGGGATCAGGGCCGCTCGATCGGAGTGGAGGATCACGTAGCGGAAGTCGCCGGCCTTGACGCTCGCCGGGAAAGTGCCGCCGATCTTCAGCAGGCCGGTCGACGGCGTCGCGGCGTTCGCGGAAGCGCCGAACGAGAGAAAGAGTGTCGCGAGCGCGAGCACGGCGCCGAAGCGGCGCAGCAAGCGCGTCGATGAGGTGTTGGCCGCCACACAGTCTTCGTCGGCCTGCCCAGGAGCGCTCTAAATGGCTCGATCGAGCGATGGATCTCCCCGATTCGAGTTATTCAGGCTCCCCCGATCGAGGGACTCACGACGCACGAATCGGGCGCGACGTGGCCACGACTCGCTCGTAGACCTCAGCGGTCGCCGCCGCCATCTGCTCGCGTGAGAAGCGCTCGTGCGCGAGTTCGCGCCCGGCTCTGCCCAGCTCGGCGGCCCGCTCGCCGTCGCCGAGCAGCTGGGCGAGGCCGCGCACGAGCCCGCCGACGCTCCCCGGCTCCGCGAGAATCCCGGTGACACCGTCCCGAACCACCTCCGGGACACCGCCGACGCTCGTCGCCACGACCGGCACTCCGGCGGCCATCGCCTCGATCAACGACAGCGGGCAGCCCTCGTAGTCGCTCGCGAGCGCGACGACTGCGGCCTGGGAGATCAGCTCCGGCACGTCCTCGCGGACGCCGAGGAAGCGGGTCGCGTCCTGCACGCCCAGCTCGGCGGCGAGCCGCTCGGCGGCCGGCCGGTCGTCGCCGTCACCGACGAACCAGAGCTCGGAGCCCGGGAAGCGCTCGTGGACTTCCGCGAACGCGCGCAGGACGAGGTCGTGGCGCTTGGGGGGAGCGAACCGTCCGACCACGAGGACTCGTCCCGCGACCGGCTCCGGAGCACGCGCGAAGCGGGCGAGGTCGATCCCGTTCGGGATCACCACGTAATCGGCGCCGGAGCCGACACCGGCCGCGAGACCGGCGTCTCGCTCGTCCGCCGACAGCGTGACGATCGTCCGGCACCAGTGCGCCGCGAGCCGCTCGAGCGAGACGTAGAACCTGCCCGTCGCGCCGCCGGCCGACCAGAAGGACCAGCCGTGGGGCGTGAACACGCACGTGCTCCTGCGCCCCGTCACCGCGGCCGCGAGCCGGACGAGGAACCCCGCCTTGGCCGAGTGCCCGTGAACGACGTCGGCGCTCCGGACGAGCCGAACCAGCGTTGCGAGAGTTCGCAGGTCGGCCGGGCGCGGCTCTCGCGCCGGCGAGATCGCGTGCAGCTCCACCCCGCTCCCCTCGAGCTCGTCCCACAGCACCGACTCGCGCGGACACGCGAGCGCGAGCTGGAAGCGAGCCGGGTCGAGCGACCGCACGAGATCGAGGACGTGATGCGGCACGCCCGAGTGGAGCGGCTGACACGCGAGCAGCACCCGGATGGGCGTCGGAACCGTCATAGGCACGGGCTATTGTTGTCCAACCCCAACGCCGGGCGAGAACGAGACGGAGGGCAGTGGATCTCAACGAGTTGATCGGCGTGCTGTGGCGGCGCAAGTGGACGATCCTGGTCACGACGGCAGCCCTCGTCGCCGTGGCGATCGTGGCGCTCCGGCTCGTGACGCCGGTCTACGAGTCGACTTCTACGATCGCCCTCAGCCCGACCGATGCCGACCAGGGGCTGATCTTCTTCGGTATCGCCGATGCCGTCGTCCCGGTCTACGCCGACGCCGCGACCTCGGGGGCGACCCGCGACGAGGCAGAGCGCCGCGTCGGCGGCCTCGGTGAGATCAACGTCCAGACCTTCAGCGGCACGCCGATCATCAAGATCAACGCCCGCGACCCCGACGCCGACCTGGCGCAACGTTCGGCCCAGGCGGTCACGGACGTGCTGCTCGAGCGGGCGGAGCAGGACATCGGCATCAGCTCGTTGAAGCTCCTGCAGCTCGACCAGCCGACGGTCGCGGACGAGCCGGTCTTCCCGCGCACCCGCCTGACGATCGCGGTCGCCCTGCTGCTCGGCCTCGCACTGGGGATCGGCCTGGCGCTGCTGCAGGAGAACCTGACGACGAAGGTCGAGACTCCGGAGGAGCTCGGCCGCGTCTCGGGCGCGCCCGTCTTCGGCGAGATCCCGACCGAGCCCGCGCTGGCGATCCTCAACTCCCCGGGCATCCTGAGCGAGAGCCCACGGTTACGCGGCGTCTCCGAGGCGCTGCGGGAGCTGCGCACGAACCTGCTCTTCTCCGAGGGGAGCCTCAACTCCCTCGTCGTCACGAGCCCCGAAGGCAGCCACGGCAAGACGACGATCGCGTTCGGCCTCGCTGTCACCGTCGCGCGGGCAGGGACCCGCACCGTCCTCGTCGACGGAGACCTGCGCCGCGGCCGGGTGTCCGAGCTGCTGCAGCTGGAGCGCTCGCCGGGGCTGATGGAGGTGCTGAAGGGCGCGCCGATCGCGGATGTGATCCGCACGACCTCGCTCGAGACTCTCGACGTCGTCACCGGCGGCCATCGCGGCGGCGACCCAGGCGAGCTCCTGACCTCCGAGTTCCCGCTCGTCCTCGAGGAGCTGCAAAAGCTGTACGAGACCGTGATCATCGACGCGACGCCGCTCGTGCCGATCAGCGACGCGCGGATCATGGCGCGCTACGCCGGCTCCGTGATCGTGGTCGCGAACGCGGCGACGGCCACGCGCCGCCAGGTCCGGCGGGCGATCGAGCGGCTCTCGCTGATCTCGCTGGAGCCCACTGCCGTCGTCCTCAACAACTACAAGGCACCCGGCGGCACGAGCTACTACGAACTCCCCGAGGAGATCGCCAGGATCCGCAAGGGCCGGCGGCGCGCCCGGCTCGCCGGACGCCGTTGACGCTGGTGTCGTTCGTCCCGCACGAGCGACCGAACCCACTCAGCGAGCGCCCCGTGCTCGCCACGGCGATCATCGCGCTGCTGACGATCCCCCTGCTCGGGATCGTCCTCTTCTCGACCACGGCGAGCCCGGCCGAGACGCTGGTGGCGCTGACCGGCGTCGCCCTCGCCGTCGTGCTCCTACTTCGGATCGAGGCGGCGCTCCTCGTCCTCGTCGCGGCGGGCGCGCTCGAGGAAGCCTTCCTGCTCAGCTCGAACCCGCAGCTGACCATGACGAAGATCGCCGGCGCGATCTGCTTCGCGAGCTTCGCCCGCTACGCGCTGACGTCGCGGCGGCCGCTGCTGTTCGACCGCAGCCACGCCGTCGTGATCGGGATCCTGCTGCTGGCCCTTGCCTCGACGGTGCAGGCCTTCGATGCGTCGATCGCGGTGACGACGACGACGCGGTATGCGAGCTTCGTCGCGCTGTACGTGATCGTCTCGCAGTTCGTCGGCGCCCACAGGCTGCAGCGGCAGATCGCCTGGGTGCTGACGATCACGGCCGCGGCCGCCGCGGTCATCGCACTCAACAGCTACTTCACCGGCGAGACGGTCGTCGCGACGCTGCCGGAGGCCAATCCGAGCGACTTCGCGTTCATCCTCGCGACGACGTTGCCCATGGCCTTCTGGCTGCTCGGGGACGCGCCGCGCTGGCGCGTGCCCCTCTTCGCCGCGATCGGGCTGATCGCAGCCGCGACGGTATTGAGCCTCTCGCGCGGGACGATGGTCGGGCTCGCGGCTGGGCTGGTCTGGATGGTGGTCGTCGATCGTCGTCACATCCGGCTCGTGCTCGGCGGCGGCGTGCTCGCCGTCACGGTCGCGCTGCTCGTGATTCGCAGCGATCCGTCGCGCTTCGAGACCGCGCTGCTCTACAAGCAGAAGGTCGCCGACTACAACGTGACGACGCGCTACGACGCCTGGACGGCGGCAGCCGAGCTCGCCGTCGAGAAGCCTCTGCTCGGTGTCGGCCCCGGAAATTTCCGCTTCCACTACAACGAGCAGACCGGCCGGCCTGTCGGGACCCACAACCTCTACGTCGCCCACAACGCCTACCTCGACATGGCGGCGGAGCTCGGCATCCTCGGCATGGTCCTCTTCCTGCTCTACCTCGGGATGATGATGAGCAGGCTCACCGTCGCGGCCCGGCGCGGGTTCGGGCCGCCTGGCTATGCGTATGCGCTGCGGGTCTCGCTCCTGATCGCGATCGTGTCGGCGATCTTCGTCTCGGAGCAGTACTACGCTCCCTTCTGGCTGCTCGGCGGCCTGGCGACGGCCGTCTGGGCCGAAGGCGGACGCACGCGGCGGCAGCACTGACGTGCGCGTCGTGTACGTCTCCAGCCTCACCCACGGCGGGCCGCTCTCGCATGTCCGCGATCTCGCGCCCGCAATGGCGGCGGCCGGGGCCGACGTCCACGTCGTCGTCGCCAGCGAGAGCTTGGCGGCGGAGTTCCGTGACCTCGGTGTGGACGCCTCGGTCGCCTCGATGCGCCACAAGCTGGACGCACGGGGCGCGGCACGGGCCTGGCCGGCGCTGGCCGGTGCCGACGTCGTGCACACCCACGACCGGCGGGCCGGGCTCCTCGCGCGGCCGCAGGCACGGCTGCGCGGCGCCGCCTCGGTGCACACGCTGCACGGCGTGCCGGAGGAGCTCTGCGTCCGGGTCGGCCGCGACGACGATCCCGTTCCGCCCGGCGTCTCGCGCACCCGGATCGCGTGGCTCCTGCACGGGATCCTCAGGGCCGAGGCGCTGCTCACCTATCTCGGCACCGTCATCGTCCCCTCACACGCGCTCGCCGCGTTTCTCGTCCGGTACGGCTTCCCGCGGCGCCGCATGCACGTGATCCCGTACGGCGTCGCGCCGCAGCACGCGGAGCCCCACCCTGGCCGCGAGCCCGTCGTCTTCGGCACCGCGGCGAATCTGGAGTACCACAAGGGAATCGAGATCCTGCTCGCGGCGGCCGCCAAGGTCGAAACGCCCTTGCAGCTCGAGATCTACGGCGACGGCAGGGCGCGTGGCGAGCTCGCGGCCGAGGCTTCCCGGCTCGGGCTCGACGCCCGCTTCCACGGGTTCGATCCCGAGTTTCGGGCGAAGATCCGCGAGCTCGACGTTTTCGTCCTCCCGACGCGCGGCGACAACTTCCCGGTCTCGATCCTCGAGGCGATGGCGAACGCGCTGCCGGTGATCTCCACCCGGGTCGGCGGCATCCCGGAGCAGATCGAGGACGGCGCGACCGGCTATCTCGTCGAGCCCGACGACGTCGACGACCTGGCGACGGCGATGGAGACGCTCGCATCCGACCCCGCTCGCCGAGACGCGTTCGGCCGCGCCGGCGCCGCGAAGGTCGAGCGCGAGTTCAGCTCCGAGAGCGTGGCGCGCCGTCTGCTCGCGGTCTACGAGCAGGTGGCGAAGCACTGAGATGCGGATCCTGCACGTGATCCAGGAGATGCGCACCGGCGGCGCCGAGCGCGTGGTCGCCTCGCTCGTCCGGGGAGCGTCGAAGCGGGGACACGTCGTCGCCGTCGCCGCGGCACCCGGAGCCGTCGCCGACGAGCTCGGCCTGCAGCCGTTCCCGCTGCCGCTGCTCGAACGGCGGCCGTGGCGGATCCCGTTCGGGGCCTGGCGCGTCTTCCGGGCGATCAGGGCCTTCCGCCCCGACGTCGTGCACGCTCAGAACCCGGCGATGGCGGTGCTCGTCGCGCTCGCGACTCGCCGCGGGCGGAGGCCCGCCTCGCTCGTCAGCGTCCACGGCGTCCCCGAGGCCGACTACGGGCCGGCGGCGAAGCTGCTGCGAGCGGCCGGCCTCCCCGTCGTCGCGTGCGGCCCGGGTGTCGAGGCCGGTCTCGCGGATGCCGGCTATCCGAGCGTCGAGACGATCGCGAACGCCGTGCCCCCGCCGCCCGAGCCGCGCGACCGCGCCGAGCTCGAGCGCGAGCTCGGGCTGCCTCCCGGACTCAAGCTCGTCGTTGCCGCCGGCCGGCTCGTCCCGGTCAAGAACCACGCGCTGGCGATCCGGGCGATCGCGGACGTGCCCGGGGCGGCGCTGGCGATTCTCGGCGAAGGGCCGCTGCAGGCCGAGCTCGAGCAGCAGGCGAAGGCGCTCGGGGTCGCCGACAGGGTGGTGCTCGCCGGCCTGCGCGGCGACGCGCGCGCGATCATGGGCGCCGCCGACGCCGTCGTCGTCTCCTCGGTCGGGGAAGGCCTGCCGCTCGTGGCGCTCGAGGCTCTCGCCTCGCGGACTCCAGTCGTCGCGACGTCGGTCCGCGGGATCAGAGAGCTGCTGACGGACGGGCGCGACAGCCTGCTCGTTCCGGACGGCGACGCCGAAGCGCTCGCAGCGGCGCTGCGGCGCGTGCTCGACGACGACGAGCTCGCCGCCCGGCTCGCCGAAGCGGGAACAGCGCTCGTCGCGCCGTATACGGAGACCCGAATGGTCGAGGCGTACCTGGAGACCTACGAGAGGCTGCTGGCGCGATGAGCCCGCGCGTCTCGGTCGTGATGCCGGCCTTCGACGCGGCCTGGTCGATCGGCGCCGCTGCGAGCGGCGTTCTCTGGCAGACCTACCGCGATCTCGAGCTCGTCGTCGTCGACGACGGCTCGACGGACGGGACGGCCGACATCGTCGGTGCGCTCGAGGGCCCGGTCAAGGTCGTGCGCCAGGAGAACGCCGGCGTCGCGGCCGCGCGCAACCGCGGCATCGAGGCCGCAGAGGGCGAGCTGATCACCTTCTGCGACGCGGACGACCTGTGGTTCGGCGAGCATCTCGCGGCCCTGCTCGACGTCTGGGACCGGCACGGCGGCATCGCCACCTCGAACTGCTACTGGCTGTTCCCGGGCGGGATCCATCCGAGCCGGATGCGCTACAAGGGCCGGTTTCCCGAGCCATCGCGACAGCGCCGCGCGATCCTCGAGCAGAACTTCGTCTCGACGATGTCGATCTTCCCGCGCGCGCTCGTCGACGAGATCGGCCCCTTCGACGAAGAGCGCCGCCGCGCCGAGGACTGGGACTTCTGGCTGCGCGCGATCTACGCGGGCCACCGGGTGTCCCTCCAGCGGGAGCCGCTCGCGCTCTACCGCTGGGGCGACGCGGGCCTTTCCTCCGGCTGGCGCGAGATGGATGCGGACATCGAAGCGATCTTCGACGGGCTCGAGGAGCGGGTGGAGCTCGCCGACGACGAGCGCGCCTATGTGCATCGGCGCCGCTCGGGGCCCGGACCGCGCGCGCTCGGCCGCGAGGGTGACGCGGCGCTTCGCGACGGCCGCTACGGCGAGGCCGCTCGCGCCTACCGGCGGGCGGCGGGCCTCTGCCCCGCCGAGCGGCCCCTCGTCTGGAAGGCGCGCGTACTGAGCCTCGCGCCACCTCTCTTCGGACCGCTGGTTCGCAAGCGTCAGCTCCGGATCGAGGAGCAGTTGGGCTACGACGAGGGACACCTCCGGTGAGCGCTCCGGAGGACGTCTTCCACGTCGTCTTCATCTGCACGGGCAACCGGTTCCGCAGCGTCCTCGCCGAGCACCGGCTCCGGCAGGAGACGAGCGGCCTCCCGGTGCGCGTCTCGTCGTTCGGCACGCTCGACGACTCCGACATACCCGCGCTCGCGGACGCCGTCGAGCTCGGCGCCGCCGCAGGCTTCGACCTCGCCGAGCACCGGTCTCGCACGCTCCTCGACGAGGATCTCAGCGCCGCCGACCTCGTGGTCGGGTTCGAGCGTCATCACGTCGCCTCGGCCGTCGTCGAGGCGACCGCATCGCGAGAGAAGACCTTCGGCGCCTACGAGCTCGCGGAGCTGCTCGCCCGGATCGAGCCACCGGACGACCTGCCGGTCGTGGAACGCGCCCGCGAGGCGGTCTCGCGCGCCCACGCGGGCCGCACCGCCGGTGGACGCCCGTTCCGCGAGCTCGCCGATCCTGTCGGGCTCGGGCGCTCGGTCGCGGCCGAGACGGCAGCTGCGGTCGGTGATCAGGTCGCCCGGATCGCCTTCGGGCTCTTCGGAGCCCGCCCGGCGGATTAGCTCTTCGCGCGTTCGATCAGATCCCGGAAGACGTCCTCCATCACGCCCTCGACCGCGCCCGGGAGTCGCCCGTCCGGATCCGCAACGCCGCGGAACGAGTCGAGATAAACGTGAAGCTCCTCGGCTCGGTCGGGGAAGGCCTCACCGTGCTCGGCGAGCAGCCGCTCGACGTCGCGCACCGTCCAGTCGCCGAGGCGAGGCGGCACGAACGGCCCCTCGGGCTCCGGCTCCGGGACGGCTGGCGCTACCACCGGTTCGGGCACGGTCACAGGTGCCGGCGCCGGCTGGGTCACGGGTGCCGGCGTGGCCTGCGCGGGTTTCGCCACCGGCTTCGGCAGCGTCATGCTGGGCATCCTCAGGCCGGGCATCCTCAGGCTGGGCAGCTTCGGGCGCGGCAGCTTCACGGCCCGCCGCTCCGGCCGCTCGCGGGCCGGGAGCTTCGGGCGTCCGCGCCCCAGCGCACCCAGCGCCCAGCCGGCGAGCGCCCCCAGCAGCGCCCCCAGCGCGAGATTGCGCGCCGGCTTGGGCGAGACCCGGTCTTCCTTCGCGCGCGGCGCCTCCCACACCGACGCGACCGTCTGCGGCCCGAAGCGGTCGTTGAAGAGCACCGTCGAGAGCTCGGTCAGCTCCTGCGCTGCGCGGCGTGCCTGGTCGCGGCTCGGCGCCTCGACCGCGATGCGGACGAGTGAGCTCTCGGACTCGGTCTCGACGAAGAAACGGTCGAGCAGGTCGTCCGGCGACTCGCGCAGCCGCAGGTTCGCGATCGCGGGCTCGGCGACCGCGCGACTGTGGAAGAGCCCTCCGGCGGCTTCGGCCGCCTGCGCCAGTGCCGGGTCGCTGCCGGGAGGCTGCCCCTGCCGGACGAGGACGATCGAGGAGTCGGCCCGGTAGGTCGACGACTGGGTCAGCGTCAGGACGGCGGCCGCGGCGACGCCGGCTGCGGTCCCGGCGAGAGCGGGAAGCCGGCTGCGCCGGTGCATGGTCTACGTACGTTCCTTCAGCGCCGGGAAGAGGATCACGTCGCGGATCGTGTCCCGGCCCGTGAGCAGCATCGCGAGCCGGTCGATGCCGAGGCCGAGCCCGCCGGTCGGCGGCATCCCGTACGAGAGCGCCTCGACGTAGTCGGGGTCCTCGGCCTCGCCCTCGACCTGCTCGGACTGGTGTGCGAAGCGCTGCTGCTGCTCGACCGAGTCGTTGATCTCCGAGAAGGCGTTCCCGAGCTCCATCCCGCCCGCGAAGTACTCGAACCGCTCGGTGATCGCGTCGTCGTCGTCCGTCGATCGCGCGAACGGCGAGATCTCGATCGGATAGTCGTGCACGATCGTCGGCTCGATCAGGGTCGGCTCGACGTAGTAGCTGAACGCGTGGTCGATCAGCTGAGCCCAGTCCTTGTCCGCCTTCGTCTCCACCCCGCGCTCGTCGAGCGCCGCCCGCAATCCGGCCTCGTCGCGGATCCAGAGACCGTGCTCGGCCAGCGCATCCGTGAAGCCAAGGCGCCGCCACGGCGCCTTGAGCTCGAGCTCGTGCTCGCGGAACGTCGTCTTCGTCGTCCCGTTCACCGCGAGCGCCACCGCCTCGATCAGCCGCTCCATCCGCTCCATCGTGTCGCGGTAGTCGGCATACGCCTCGTACCACTCGAGCATCGTGAACTCCGGCTGGTGCTTGTACGAGACTCCCTCGTTGCGGAAGTCCTTGCCGATCTCGTAGACCCGCTCGAGCCCGCCGACGATCAACCGCTTCAGGTAGAGCTCGGTCGCGATCCGGAGGTAGAAGTCGGCGTCGAGCTCGTTGTAGTGCGTGACGAACGGGTGCGCGAAGGCGCCGCCGTAGCGCGGCTGGAGTATCGGCGTCTCGACCTCGACGAACCCCTCGGCATCGAGGTGGCGCCGGATCGCGGCGACGATGCGGCTGCGCAGCAGGAAGTCCGCGCGGGTCTCCTCGTTCATCAGCAGGTCGAGGTAGCGCTTGCGGTAGCGGGCCTCGACATCCGTGAGCCCGTGGAACGTGTCGGGCAGGGGCGATCGGATCTTCCCGAGCAGCTCGAGCTCGATCACCTGCAGCGACGGCTCGCCTCGGCGCGACTTCGCGGGATGCCCGCTGACGCCGACGATGTCGCCGAGATCGACGTCGACCTTCCCGGCGAGCAGCTGGATCCGGCCGCTGCGGTCGACGAGGTCGAGGAACGTGATCTTCCCCATCTCGCGGCGCGCCATCACACGCCCGGCGAGCCGGAACTGCTGCGTCTCGTCGTGCGCGCCGGCCTCGAGGGCGTCGGCTTTCGCACGGACGGCCGCGATCTCGTCCCGGTCGGGAAAGCGCTTCGGCAACATGCGGGCGAGTCTAGATGCGCTCCGGCCCGGAGAACGCGGCGATCACGTCCCGCCGGATCTCCTCCGGATCCGTGCCCAGCTTGGCAAGGACCTGCGTGAAGACCTCGTCCCGGCCGCTGGTCAGGCCGAGGAGCACGTGCTCGGTGCCGATCAGGCCGTGGCCCAGGTTTCGCGCCTCCTCGGCCGAGAGCTCGAGCGCATCATTTGCGGCGGGCGTGAACGGCACCATGCTGGCCGTGACCATGCCGGTCGTGGCCGACTTCTCCGGCCCGATATCGGCGGAAACCTGCTCCCTGGCCACGTCGAGCGTTACGCCACGCGCTCCCAGCACTCGCGCCGCCATGCCCCGCTGTTCCGCAAGCAGCCCGAGCAACAGGTGCTCGGTGCCGATGTAGTCGTGCTTGAGGGCGCGAGACTCGTCCTGGGCGAGCACGACGACCTGCCGCGCCGGCCCGGTGAAGCGCTCGAACACGAGCGCACCCTACGCCAAGTAACAGAGTGTTACTAGGCGGCTTTGATGTCGAGGATCTTGTACTTCAAGGATCCTCTGGGGGCGGTGACCTCGACGGTCTCGCCCTTCTTCTTGCCGATGATCGCCTTGCCGACCGGCGACTCGTTCGAGAGCTTCAGCTCCGACGGGTCGGCCTCGGCCGAGCCGACGATCATGTACTCGACCGTCTGGTTCGCGTCGACGTCCCGCAGGCGCACCTTCGAGCCGATCGACACGACGCTGAGATCGACGTCGCGCTTCTGGATCACGCGCGCGTTCGACAGGCGCTCCTCGAGCTGCGCGATCTTGTGCTCCAGCATCGCCTGCTCGTTCTTGGCGTCGTCGTACTCGGCGTTCTCGGAGATGTCGCCGAACTCGCGCGCGATGCGAATCCGATCGGCGACCTCACGACGCTTGTTCGTCGACAGGTGCTCGATCTCTACTTTGAGCTTCTCGTAGCCCTCGGGCGTGAGAATGACGTCCTTCAACCGTTCCTCCCCAACTGGGGTCAATAGAGCCAAAAAGCCGGCGGTGGTTGCGCCGACGCGGGCGGGAATGGTAGCTGTCGCCTCGGACGCGGTCAATACCTGCCAGTACCATCTGCAAACCGTGTCGATCGATCTCCGCGAAAGCTGGCGCATCCGGGACGTCGAGATCCCGACGCGCCTCGTCCTGGCCCCGATGGCGGGCGTCAGCGTGCAGGCGTTCCGCCGTCAGGGACGCCGCTTCGGCGCCGGGCTCGTCTGCTCGGAGATGGTCAGCTGCGCCGGGATCGAGCACAAGAACGAGCGCACGCTCGGCTACCTCCGCGTCGCCGGCGACGAGCATCCGCTCGCGATCCAGATCTTCGGCGCGGAGCCGCGCTCGATGGCCGAGGCAGCGCGGATGGTCGAGGCTGCCGGCGCCGACCTGGTCGACATCAACTTCGGCTGTCCCGTGCGCAAGGTGACGAAGACGGGCGCAGGCGCAACGCTGCTCGACGAGCCCGCACGCGCCGCCGCGATCGTCGAGGCGGTCGCGAGCGCGGTCGCCGTCCCGGTGAGCGTCAAGATGCGGCGCGGGCTCCGAGACGGCTCGCGCACCTGCCTCGAGGTCGGGCCGCAGCTCGTCGACGCAGGCGCCGCCACGCTCACGCTCCATCCCCGCTCGGCGCAGCAGATGTACACCGGCACCGCGGATCACGCACTCACGGCCGAGCTCGTCTCGCTCGTCAGCGTGCCGGTGATCGCGTCCGGCGACATCACCTCCCGCGCCAAGGCCCAGTCCGTGCTCGCGACGACCGGTGCGGCCGCGGTCATGGTCGGCCGCGGCGCGCAGGGCAACCCGTGGATCCTGCGCGAGATCGTCGACGGCGACGGCCGCGAGCCGACACGCGAGGAGGTCGTCGCGGAGCTCGTCCTCTTCATCCGCGAGACCGTGCGCGAGCTCGGCGAGCGGCGCGCCTCGGGCTTCCTGAAGAAGTTCTACGGCTGGTATCTCGGCCGCGGTCGTTTCCCGCGCCCGTTCAAGCAGGAGCTCGTCGTCCTCGACTCGACCGAGGCGGTCGAGCGCCTGCTGATCGCCGCCGCTCCGGGCGCGCTACCCCTCCTCGAGCGCCTCGAAGCCGAGCTTCCCGGCGGCGACGAGGTGCTGCTCGACCTGCCGATCTCGATCTACGGCGGCGGCTAGGCATTCAACAGCCAGACGATCCGCAGCCCTTCGAGCGTGAGGTGCGGATCGATCCGGTCGAGCGTGCGTGCGTGCGGGGCGATCAGCTCGGCGAGCCCGCCGGTCGCGACCGTCTGAGCCTCGACACCGAGCTCTTCGCGGATCTTTCCGACGATCCCGTCCACCTGACCGGCGAACCCGTACACGAGCCCGGACTGCAGCCCACCCACGGTGGTCTTGCCGATCACCGTCGGCGGCGCCGCGAAGTCGACCTTCACGAGCCTGGCGGCGCGGGCGAAGAGCGCGTCCATCGAGACCTCGATCCCGGGCGCCAGGACCCCGCCGAGGTACTCGCCGTCGGGCGAGACGATGTCGAAGTTCGTCGAGGTGCCGAAGTCGACGACGATGCACGGCGCGCCGTAGCGCGCGTTCGCCGCGACGGCGTTGACGATCCGGTCGGGGCCGACCTCACGCGGGTCGTCGTACCGAATCGGGATCCCCGTCTTCACGCCGGGCCCGACGGTCAGGAGCGGCGCCTGCGCCCAGCGCTGCGCGACCCGCTCCCACTCGCGCTGCAGCGCCGGCACCGTCGTCGAGAGGCAGATCCCGTCGACGTCCTCGAGGTCGAAGAGCGCGGCCAGCGTCACGCCGAGCTCGTCGCCGGTGCGGCTGCGGTCCGTGGCGAGCCGGAAGCTGTCGGCCAGCTCGTCGCCCCGGAACAGGCCGAGCACCGTCTGCGTGTTGCCGACGTCGACCGCTAGGAGCATGACGCCTTAGGGCGTGTCGTCGTCGGTCGACATGCGCTCGCCGAGGCGCTCCGCAAGCGCTTCGGCGGTCAGCTTCGGATCGTCGTTCTCGCCGCGCAGCTCCTCGACGGTGACATCGCTCGAGGTGTAGACCTCGGCGCGCGGGATGATCCGCGTCGGCCGGTTCTTGTCCCAGACCCAGACGTCCTCCATCTTCACGTGGAAGAACGGGTAGCTCGCCTGGGGCGAGACCTGGAGGTCGAGCTTGTTGCAGAGATACGTCGCGTCGGCGGTGAGGATGCAGTAGCGGAACAGGCCGAAGACGGCCGTGTACTCCTTCTTCAGCGAGAGCTCGAGCTCCGCCTCGAACTCGTCGAGATCGTCGAGGTGGGACATGGCGTCAGTCTAGCTCCGCGAGCAGGTCTGCCACTCGTCCGCGACCGGGAACCACGAGCTCCCGGTCGAGCTCGGCGAGCGGCTCCAGCACGAAGCGGCGCTCGTGCAGGAGCGGGTGCGGAACCGTCAGTCCCGGCTCGTCGACGGTGGTGCTGCCGTACAGCAGCAGGTCGAGATCGATCGTCCGCGGCCCCCAGCGCTCGCGGCGCTCGCGGCCGAGCTCCCGCTCGATCGCGAGCAGCGCGTCGAGCAGCTCCCGCGCGGAGAGATCGGTCTCGAGCCGCGCCGCGCCGTTGAGAAAGCGCGGCTGGTCGACGACGCCGACCGGATCGGTCTCACGGAGCTCCGAGACCGCGACGACCCCCGGCATCGCCTCGATCGCCGCACGGATCGTCGCCTCGCGCTCACCGAGGTTCGAGCCCAACCCGACGTACGCGACGGTCACGGCCGGGTCGCGCTGACGGCTGCGTACTCGACGGGCGGGTCGAGGACGACGTCGGGCTTCCGCACCCGCACCGACACCCGCTCGACCGGGAAGCGCGAGAGCAGCTCGTCTGCGAGCGCCGTCGCGAGCGCCTCGAGCAGGTGGTACGCGCGCCCGTCGGAGACCTCGCGCACGCAGGCGGCGACGTCGCGGTAGTCGACGGCGTCCTCGAGCCGGTCGGAGCTGCCGGCTTCACCGACGTCCAGCTCGACGTCGAAGAGGAAGCGCTGACCCTGCTCGCGCTCCCAGTCCAGCGCTCCGTGGCGCCCGTGCAGCTCGATCGCATGTAGCTCCACAATCATGGCAACTCGATCCTCACGCGATCGCCCCCGCGGCTGCGAGCGCCTCCACGTGGTCGCGGACGTCGTGCACGCGGAAGATCGACGCGCCGCGCTCGTAGGCGGCGACGGCCGCGCCGAGCGACGCCGCGAGCGTGCCGGTGCGCGCCTCCGGATCGAAGAGCTTCCCGAGCGAGCTCTTGCGCGAGAGCCCCACGAGCACCGGCCGTCCGAGCGCGAGCAGGACGTCGAGGCGCCGGATCAGCTCGAAGTTCTGGGCCGCGGTCTTGCCGAAGCCGATGCCCGGGTCGAGGCAGACGCGTTCCTCCGGGATCCCCGCCGAGACGGCGAACGCCAGCCGCTCCTCGAGAAAGGCGGCAACCTCGGAGGCGACGTCGTCGTAGCGCGGGTCGGCCTGCATCGTCCGCGGCTCGCCGCGCATGTGCATCAGGCAGAGATAGGCGTTGCCAGCGCCGACAACGGCAGCGAGCTCAGGGTCGCCGCGCAGAGCGGTGACGTCGTTGACGAGCTCGGCGCCGAGCGCGAGCGCGCGGCGCGCGACCTCGCTCTTCGCGGTGTCGATCGAGACGGGCACCCCGTCGAGAAGCTCGAGTACCGGCATCACCCGGCGGAGCTCCTCGTCGAGCGAGACGCCGTCCGAGCCGGGCCGCGTCGACTCGCCGCCGACGTCCACGATCGCCGCTCCCTCCTCGACCATCCGGCGGGCCGCCGCCGCGGCGACGTCCGGACTCAGGTGCTTGCCGCCGTCCGAGAAGCTGTCGGGCGTCACGTTCACGATCCCCATCACGGCGGGGCGCTGCAAACGTTCCTCCACCGCTGGACGTCTCACCCTGCGATGGAGAGTACCCCGCGTGGTCGCACTGCTCTGCTGACGACCCTCGGCGTCCTCGTGGCACTCGCCGTCGTCGCGATCGCGGCGCGCGGCTCGACCTCGGCCGGGGACGACACGACGCGAAACCCCAGCGACGCGCTGCTGGACGTCTTCTTCACCATCTACCTCCTCGCCCTGATCGGCGGCGCGGTCGCGTTCATCTACCTGCTGGTGCTGCGTCGGCGGATCGATGCCCGGACCGGCCGTGGAAAGCGCCGAAGCCCGCTCGAGATGCTCCTCTCGTTCGCCGTGCTCGTGGGCGTCGCGATGCTCTTCGCCCGGAGAATCGCCACCTGGGAGCGGCCGCCTCCGATCGACCGTGAAGAGGTGGTCGGGCAGGCGCGCTCGATTCCGGTCCACACCTCGAGAGAGCCCACGCAGCCATACGAGGCCGGCGTCGCGTGGTGGCCCGTCCTGATCACCGTCGCGCTGGTCGTCCTCGCCGTGGGCGCGTGGTGGCTCGCGGGGCGGGCAAGGCGACGGGCGCGGGGAGAGCTCGGCGAGGACGACCTGCTCGCAGCAGAGCTCGCAGCGGCGGTGGACGAGTCCCTCGACGACCTGCGGGCCGAGCCCGATCCACGTCGAGCCGTGATCGCGGCCTATGCGCGGCTCGAACGTGTCCTGGCAGCTCACCGGCTGCCGCGACGCCCGGCCGAGGCTCCGCTCGAGTACCTCGGCCGCATGCTCGCCGAGCTGTCCGTCAGCCCGAAGGCGGCGCGACGACTGACCGATCTCTTCGAAAGGGCTAAGTTCTCGCAGCATGCTGTGGGCTCGGACATGAAGGACGAAGCGATCTCGGCGCTCGAGACCGTTCGCGACGACCTGCTCGCGGCGCAAGCGCTCGCCGAGCAGGAGCGCCAAGCGGCGCTTGCGGCGCAGCGCGAGCAGGCGGCGACGTGAAGCGTGCGCTCCAGATCGCGCGGTTCCCCCTCTTCCTGACCGTCGTGCTGGCGATCGTGCTCGTCGCCATGCCGGGTCGCAGCGAGCTCGCCGTGCACGTCTACGTTCTCGTGCTCGCAGCGGTCGGTCTCGGCCACCTGCTCGCGGCGCTGCGCGCGCGCCCTCCCGCCGCGCGGCCCATCCGCGTTCGACGCCGCGCTCATCAGGCGCCCGCGTTCTGCGCAGCGGATCCCCGAGCTCGA
Organism: uncultured Gaiellaceae bacterium; assembly: GCA_963765705.1. Taxonomy (GTDB): domain Bacteria; phylum Actinomycetota; class Thermoleophilia; order Gaiellales; family Gaiellaceae; genus Gaiellasilicea. Next base: position 326,922 of record CAVXXJ010000008.1, on the reverse strand, counting down.
GCGCATGGAGCGCGAGGTGTCGCTCGGCCTCGCGACGGCCTTCGACCTCCACTACCGCCTGCGGCCGCGCCTCCGGGGCGTCGCGGCGGAGCTCCTTGCTGCGCGGCGAGGGATCGAGCTGGACTCGAGCCCGGATGCGGCCCGCCGCGCGCTCGGCGACGACGCCTGGGAGATCGTCCGCGGCGACCTCGAGCCGCCGCGCGAGCGCTTCGCTCCCGGCCTGGACATCGCCTCGCTGCGGCTCGCCGTCGAGGCGCTGGAGACGCTCTGATGGAGCTCGCCCAGGTCCAGGAGCACGCGACGCGCATCCTCGACGAGGTCGAGCGTGCCGTCATCGGCAAGCGCGATGCGCTCGAGCTCGTCCTGATGGGGCTGCTCGCCGACGGGCACGTGCTGCTCGAGGACTACCCGGGCCTCGCGAAGACGCTCACGGCGCGCTCCTTCGCGCAGGTCACGAGCACCGGCTTCAACCGGATCCAGTTCACGCCCGACCTGATGCCCGCCGACGTCACCGGCTCGTCGATCTGGAACCAGCGTGACGCCGACTTCCTCTTCCGCCCCGGGCCGATCTTCACCAACCTCCTCCTCGCAGACGAGATCAACCGCGCCCCGCCGAAGACGCAGGCCGCGCTGCTCGAGGCGATGCAGGAGCGGCAGGTCACGATCGAGGGCGTCACACACCCGCTCGCGCGGCCGTTCCTCGTGCTGGCGACCCAGAACCCGATCGAGTACGAGGGCACCTACCCGCTGCCCGAGGCGCAGCTCGACCGCTTCCTGCTCCGGGTGTCGTTCGGCTACCCGAGCAAGAGCGACGAGTGGGAGCTGCTCTCGCGGCGGCTCGAGCGGCGCGAGGACGAGGTCGAGCTGGATCCGGTGATCGACGGCCCGACGCTGCTCGAGCTGCAGGCCGCGATCGAGCACGTCCACGTCGGAGAGTCGGTCGGCGGCTACATCGTCGAGCTCGTGTCGGCGACGCGCACCAGCAGCTCGACCGCGGTCGGCGCCAGCCCGCGCGGCAGCCTCGCCGTGCTCAAGCTCGCGCGCTGCAAGGCAGCGCTGGCGGGCCGCGACTTCGTCACCCCGGACGACGTGAAGGCCGTCGCCGTGCCCGCGCTCGCGCACCGGCTGATGCTGAGGCCGGAGCTCTGGGTGCAGCAGGTCTCCGGCGACGACATCGTCCGCGAGGTGCTCGAGAGCGTGCCCACGCCCGTCGCCGAAGAGACCGCACCGGCAGCGGAATGACGCCCTCGGCGTCGCCCCGCGCGACAGCGTACGCGGGGCTCGCGGCGCTCTTTCTCTTCGCCGCGCTCGCAATCCGGCGGCCCGAGCTCGCCGTCCTCGCGGCGCCGTTCGCGCTCCTGCCTGCGCTCGGACTGGCGCTCGCGCGGGCGCCCGAGGTGCGGGTGTGGGTCACCCTCGAGCGACCGACCGCGCTCGAGGACGACGAGCTCGAGCTGGAGCTCGTCGTCGCCTCCGAGCGGCCGGTCGAGCGGCTCGAGCTCCTGGTCGCCGTTCCCGAAGGGCTCGAGCTCGTCTCCGGCGGGCAGGTGTTCTCGCTGCGGCTCGGCTGGGAGGACGAGCAGACGATCACGCTGCGTCTCCGCTGCGTGAGGTGGGGGAACTATCGGGTCGGCGACATCAGAGTGCGGGCGCGCGACCGGCTCGGGCTGCTCTCCTGGGAGACGAGGTTCGACCGGCGGACGCGACTGCGCGTCTACCCGCTCCCCGAGACGCTGCGCGCGATCATCGCGCCCGTCTCCACGCAGCCCTTCGCGGGCAACCAGGTCTCGCGGCAGAAGGGCGAAGGGCTCGAGTTCGCCGACCTCCGTGAGTTCGCTTCGGGCGACCGTGTCCGGTCGATCAACTGGCGGGCGAGCGCCCGCCGCAACGTGCTCGTGGTCAACGAGCGCCATCCGGAGCGGAACGCCGATGTGATCCTCTTCCTCGACACGTTCGCCGACGCGCGCGCCGGCGGGCGCTCGACCCTCGACCTCGCCGTGCGCGCCACCTCGACGCTGGCCACGCGCTATCTCGAGCGCCGCGACCGCGTCGGCCTCGTCTCGTTCGGCGGCATCCTCCGCTGGCTGACGCCGGGGATGGGCGCCGGCCAGCGCTACCGGATCGTCGACGCCCTGCTCGAGTCGGAGATCGTCTTCAACTACGCGTGGAAGGACGTCTCGATCATCCCCGCGCGCACGCTGCCGGCCCAGGCGCTCGTCGTCGCGGTGACGCCGCTGCTCGACGACCGTGCGATCGAGGCGCTCGCCGACCTCAGAGCGCGACGGTACGACCTCGCGATCGTCGAGGTATCGCCGGCCGCGTTCGCGACGCCGGGCAAGAGCGAGTCGGACAAGCTGGCGCACCGGCTCTGGCTGCTGCGCCGCGAGGAAATTCGCGCTCGCTACGAGCGGCTCGGCGTCGCGGTGGCGACCTGGAACGACGAGCAGCCGCTCGACGGCGTCCTCGAGGGGGTGAGGGCATTCCGGAGGCACGCTCGGCTCACGCGCGCATAGCGGTGGGCGCTGCCTCCGTGCTCGCCGGCGCGGGCGTGGGTGCGTGGCTCGCCGTGATCGCCGACGACGGGTACCTCGCCCGTGCGAACGTGCTCCTCACTGCGATCGCGCTCGTCGTGCTCGCGGGCGGCCTCGTGCTGAGCATTCCGTTCACCGTCCCGGTGGCGATCGTGTTCCTCGGCGCCGAGTACGTCGCGATCGTCGGGTTCGAGACCGACACGCTCGACACCCGGGCACCGCTCGTCGCCGGTGCGTTGCTCGCCGTCGCCGAGCTCGCCTACTGGTCGCTCGAGCTGAAGCTGCCGGTTGCAGACGAAGCGGGCACGTCGCTCCGCAGGGTTGCGCTGATCGCAGGGCTCGTGCTCGGCGTGCTGGCGCTCGGCGCCGTCCTGCTGGCGCTCGTCGAGGCCGTCTCCGCCGGCGGACCGGCTGTCGACATGCTCGGCGCGGCGGCCGCTCTCGGAGCGCTGGCCCTGCTTGCGTTCGCGGCCCGCAGCACCGGCCGACACTGAGCGCTCTTGGGCCGCAAAGCGGCCCCTTCAGGGGTCTTCGCGCGATGAGCGTCCGCGAGAGCGGATGCTCATCTTGCGCTGAGTTAAGGAGTCTCGGGCTTCGGAGGCTGCATCGTGACGCCCGGGACCGGGCGTGGCTTGGGCTTCGGCGCGGGCTTGCGCGCCGGGCCCTCGACGGGCAGCTCGTCCGGCTCGGGCGCTTCGTCCTCCGGGAAGACCGACTCCTCGGTCTCGCCGGCGAGCAGGCGCTCGAACTGGTCCTTGTCGATCGTCTCGCGCTCGATCAGGATCGCGGAGAGCTTGTGCAGCTCCTCCATGTGCTCGCGGAGCACACGGTGCGCGGTCTGGTGCGCCTCCTCGATCACGCGGCGGATCTCGTCGTCGATCTCGCGGGCGATCTCGTCGGAGTAGTCGGGCTCGTTGCCCATGTCGCGGCCGAGGAACGGCTGGCTGTGGTCGCGGCCGAGCACGCGCGGGCCGAGCTTCTCGCTCATCCCGTAGCGCATGATCATCGCCTTCGAGGTCGCGGTCACCTTCTCGAGGTCGTTCGCAGCGCCCGTCGTCACCTCGTGGAAGACGAGCTCCTCGGCGGCGCGGCCGCCCAGCGTCATCGCCAGGTCGTCCATCAGCGCCGAGCGGGTCGTCAGGTACCGGTCCTCGGTCGGCAGCGAGATCGTCAGTCCGAGCGCCTGGCCGCGGGAGACGATCGTGATCTTGTGGATCGGGTTCGTGTTCTCGAGGTACTGGCCGACGAGCGCGTGGCCCATCTCGTGGTAGGCCGTGATCTTGCGCTCCTTCTCGCCGAGCAGCCTGGCCTTCTTCTCGGGGCCGGCGATCACGCGCATGATCCCTTCCTCGAGCTCGTCCTGGCCGATCATCTTCTTGCCGTAGCGGGCGGAGAGCAGGGCGGCCTCGTTGATCAGGTTCGCGAGGTCGGCGCCGGTGAAGCCGGGCGTGCCGGCGGCGAGCGTGTCGAGGTCGATCTCGGGCGCCAGCGGCTTGCCCTTGGAGTGCACCTCGAGGATCTTCTTGCGGCCGATCCGGTCGGGCCGGTCGACGACGATCTGGCGGTCGAAGCGGCCGGGGCGGAGCAGCGCGGGATCGAGGATGTCGGGACGGTTGGTGGCGGCGATCAGGATGATGTTGTCCTTCATCTCGAAGCCGTCCATCTCGACGAGCAGCTGGTTCAGCGTCTGCTCGCGCTCGTCGTGACCGCCGCCGAGGCCGGCGCCGCGATGGCGGCCGACAGCGTCGATCTCGTCCATGAAGATGATGCAGGGGCTCGCCTGCTTCGCCTGCTCGAACAGGTCGCGGACGCGGGAGGCGCCGACGCCGACGAACATCTCGACGAAGTCGGAGCCGGAGATGGAGAAGAACGGCACGCCCGCCTCGCCGGCGACGGCGCGCGCGAGCAGGGTCTTGCCGGTGCCGGGAGGCCCGTAGAGCAGGACGCCCTTCGGGATCCGGGCGCCGAGCGCCTGGAACTTCTTCGGGTTCTCGAGGAACTCCTTGATCTCGTGCAGCTCCTCGACCGCCTCGTCGGCGCCGGCGACGTCCTTGAAGCCGATCTTCGGCGTGTCGGGAGTCATCCGCTTCGCGCGGGACTTGCCGAAGCTCATCACCTTCGAGCCGCCGCCCTGGACCTGGTTCATCAGGAAGATCCAGAAGCCGATCAGGAGCGCGAACGGGAGCAGCGAGATCAGCAGCGAGCTCCACCAGGACGAGCCCTTGCCCTTCGACCCGTAGGTGACGTTCTCGCTCTTCAGCGCCTTCTCGAACTCGAGCCCGGAGACGTCGCTGGGGTAGTTGACCTTGACCTTGTCGCCGCCGACGAGCGTGGCGGTGATCAGCAGCCGGTTCGGTGTGAACTCGACGGAGCTGACATTCCCGTTCTCGACCTGGCCGAGCAGCTCCGAGTACGTGAGCTTCTTCGCAGCCTCGCCACGCGGGATCAGTGTCTGGCTCGCCAGGTAGACGAGCAGGACGATCACGATCAGTGGGAAGAGCGCGCTGCGGAAGAATCTGTTCACGGGGTCAAGTGAGGGTAGCAGCCTAAGTGTCCCAGCCTCATCCCCCGGATAGTTGTATCTAGCGGCGGAATCCCCTCTTCGTGCAGCGGATTCGCGCAGACTTCGGGCTCGTGAGCCCCTACTTGCTGAAAACCCTCCTGGGGATCGCCTCGTTCGTGGGCATCACCGTCGGAGCCGCGATCTGGAGCCGTCGCGGGAGACGGGTGCTGCGTGATCACGGTGGCGGGTCGATCACGCACCACAGGAAGTCTCGCTTCCTGGAGTCGGTCTTCCTCCTCGTGCCCTGCCTGGTCATCACCGCTCTGCTCGTCACGCTGGGCGAGAACTGGGGTGAGCCCGCGCTGGCGGTCGTTGGCCTGGCGGCCACAGCGCTTGTGATCTGGCGCATGTTCGTCGTCTCCGTCACGGTCGACGACGACGAGATCAGGATCAGGAACTTCCTCCGCAACTACTGCATCCGCTGGCAGGACGTCGCCTCGATCGGGAGGAGGAACAGCCGAACGTGGTCGTTCGTGAGCTGGTTCGGATCGGACGACGGCGTACCCCGGACGGTCTGCCTGGAGCTGCGGAACGGCACCAGGAGATACGTCTCCGCGACGGCAGCCCTGCGGGCGAGCAACTTCTCGGATCCGGACGTGCGGATCCTGCGAGCGTTCGAGGACCAGGCAGAGGCGCACGGCGTCCAATGCGCAGAGCTCGACTCGGCCGCGCTCGTCGAGATGGGCCTGTCCTGACGGCTAGTGCGGCGGGATCAGGTCCGGGTGCAGCACCGCGACGTAGGGGAGGTTGCGGTAGCGCTCGGCGAAGTCGAGGCCGTAGCCGATCACGAACTTGTTCGGGATCTCGAAGCCGACGAACTTGACCGGGACCTCGACCTCGCGCCGCTCCGGCTTCGTCAGCAGGGCGCAGATCTCGAGCGTCGCGGGCTTGCGCGCCTTCAGGCTGCGCATCAGGTAGGAGAGCGTCAGGCCCGAGTCGATGATGTCCTCGACCACGAGCACGTCGCGGCCGGCGATGTTCGCGTCGAGGTCCTTGAGGATCCGGACGACGCCCGACGAGTCCGTCGCGGCTCCGTAGCTCGAGATCGCCATGAAGTCGATCTCACAGGGGACGGTCAGCTCCCGCATCAGGTCGGCCATGAAGAAGACGGCGCCCTTGAGCACGCCCACGAGGAGCAGGTCGCGGCCCTCGTACTCCCTGGAGATCTCCTGCCCGAGCTCGCCGATCCGCGCCTGGAGCGCGTCCTCCTCGATCAGGATCTCGCCGACCGCGTCCTTCACCGTCTCCATGTGACCGCTCCTTCCCAGCCGGGGGCCTCCGCGACACCTGGGACGGCGACGACCTCGTCCCCGCAGACGACGAGCGGCCAGCCGTCGCGGTCGGCTCTCGGCACCTTGGCGTCCACGAGCAGATCCTGCACTTTCTTGGAGCGGCCTGCGAGCCGATCTCCCGGCCGGCGGCTGCGCACCTCGAGGTCGCCGCGCTCCGACTCGAGCGTCCACGGCCCCCAGCGCACTGTCCCTTCCAGCCGGACGGTGCCGTACTCGCGCACGGCGCGGACGCCGGCACCGAGGTCGGCGGACTTCGTGCCGTCGCGGCCGGCGAGCAGCTCCGCCAGAGTGCGCTCGAGCGTGCGCGGCAGTCGCGGCCGCTCGTCGGCGAGCGTGCAGCAGCGAGGCGCGTGCGCGTGGGTCGAGCCGCTCGAGCAACGGCAGGATCTCGTTCCGGATCAGGCCGCGCTTCGTGTCGGGATTCGACGAGTCCTCGCGGTAGCGCAGGCCGTGCTCCTCGCAGTAGGCCCGGGTCTCCTCCCGCCAGAGCCCGAGCAGCGGCCTGACGACGCCGTCCTCCCGCTTCGCCTTGATCCGCTGCGGCGTGCCGGACGCGACGAGGCCGAGCAGCGCCGACTCGATCTGGTCGGAGGCTGTGTGGCCGGTCGCGCGCAGCCGGTCGGTCGCGACCGAGTAGCGCAGCTCGCGCAGCGCGGCCTCGGTGGGACTTTGTGTTTCAGAAACACAAGCCACGACCTCGGCGTCGAAGGCCTCGCGGCAGAAGCGCGCGTCCTCGTCGGACTCGGAGCCGCGCAGGCCGTGGGCGACGTGCAGCGCCGAGACGCGGTAGCCCAGCGCGCCGAGCGCATGCCAGAGGCAGGTCGAGTCGGCGCCGCCGGAGACGAGACAGGTGACCTCTCCGCCGGGCTCGATCAGGTCTTGCTCGCGGATGAACGACTCGATGCGCTGCAGCATCGCTTCAGTTTGCCCTACCAGGCGGGCGCCGCCGCCCACGCTTCGATCACCTCGACGGCCTGGGCAAATCGCTCGACATCGACCGTGAAGGGCTTCGCACGTTCGACGCCCTCCAGCACGGCAACGGGCGGCTTGCCCTCCAGCGCGAGCAGGACGTAGCGAACAGGCGCTCCGTGGGCGATGGCCGCGATGCGTTCCTCTGGACGGGCGAGCAGAGCCCGATAGCCACGAATGAACCTCGTCACCCCCACGAGCCGGCTCTCTCCGCCTCCGGGGACGTGGTCCAAGGGAGTCGAGGTGAGAGCCCACTCGTCGAAGCCTTCGGCCCAGCGGGTTCCCTCGAAGCGACCGAACCCGTACTCGTTCAGCTCGGGAACCTCGAGGAGCGGGACGCCGGGCCAGGCCAGCTCGGCCGTCTCGCGCGTCCTCAAGAACTCGGAGTGCGCCACCAGATCCACCGGCCCGGCGATCCGGCCGAGCTCTCGCGCCTGCTCGCGACCCAACTCGGTCAGCCCGACCGCGACCGCCGGATCGCCGTTGAGCCGCTCGAGCACGTTCCACTCGGACTCCGCGTGACGGGCGAGGACGAGCTCCCTCACAACAGGACGCTCCGGTAGTCGAGCACGTGCTGCATGCCGACGCTGTCGTAGAGCCTGATCGCAGGCTGGTTGTCGGCCCGGACGAAGAGACAGACGCGCGGCACCTGCTCGAGCAACAGGCGGATCAGATCGCGCAGGCCGCGGCTGCCGTTGCCGGCGCCGCGCGCGGCGGGATCGGTCCAGACCTGCTGCAGCTGCACCGCCTCCGGAGTCCAGGCCGACGCCTCCGCCTTGAAGAGGATGACGCCGTCCTCGACCCAGAGCCAGGAGCGGCCCTCCTCGATCTGCGTGCGCGTCCGCCAGCGGAAGCCGTCGGCGTCGCGTGCGAGCGGGTCGATCCCGAGCTCGACCTCGTGCGCGCGCGCGCAGGCGGGCACGAGCAGGTCGAGGTCCGAGAGCCGCGCCGGCCGCAGCCCGCTCCCCCCCGGCGGCGGCGCGACCGAGATCGTGTACACCGGCTGTCCCGGCCGGTCCTCCCTGGGCGCGGGCAGCTTGCGCCGAACAGCTGCCCAGAGCTCCGCTCACCGCCCCCTGCTCGCCGATCAGCATCCGCGCCCGGGCGCGCACGGTCACGTCGGCGAAGGCGCCGCAACCCTGACCGGACGGAACGACGTTCGCGCCGGTGTGGCACAGCGCGACCAGGCGTCCGTCCTCCTCGACCCCGGCGAACCGGCCGAGCCCGCGGCGGGCGACGTCCTCGAGGAAGACCCGCTCCACCGGATCCTCGGCGCAGTAGCGGAGGATCTGCTCGACGGGAGGCTCGACGGTGTGCGCCATGCACCTGATCCTGCCGAAGATGATCGACCGGCGGCGTCCGCACCGCCGGATGACGACCGATGCGCGTCGCCGACTGCACGCCCGCCACCGGTCGATCATCTAGTGTCTCGCGGATGCCGATTCACGTCAGAGCCGAACCGGGCGAGTACGCCGACGCGTGTCTCCTGCCCGGCGACCCGCTGCGGGCCAAGTACATCGCCGAGACCTATCTGGACGACGTCGTCCAGCGGAACTCCGAGCGCGGCCTGCTGGGCTACACGGGCACGTTCGAGGGCAAGCCGGTCTCGGTGCAGGGAACCGGAATGGGCTGCCCCGGCGCGACGATCGTCTTCGAGGAGCTGATCCAGCTCGGCGTCAAGAAGCTGCTGCGGGTGGGCACCTGCGGCGGCCTGCAGCCGCGACCACAAGCTCGGCGACATGATCGTCGCGCTCTCCGCGGTCCCCGCCGACTCGACGGCGATGCACCTCGTCGCCAACGAGCCGCACTGCCCGACCGCGAGCTGGGAGCTGATCCACGGCGCCGTCCACGTGGCGAAGGAGATGGGTCAGGAGATGCACGTCGGCCCGATCGTCTCGAGCGACCTCTTCTACAACCCCGACGAGGGCCAGTACGAGCGCTGGTCGAAGCGCGGCGTGCTCGCCGTCGAGATGGAGGCGGCGGCGCTCTTCACCGTCGGCGCGCTCCGCGGCGTCCAATCGGGTTGCCTGCTCGTCGTCAGCGACATCGTCGTCGAGGGCGAGTTCAAGCGGATCTCGGACGACGAGATGAAGGCCGCGGTCGACCGGATGACACGCGTCGCGCTCGCGACGGCGACGCATTAGCGACACCGTCTTCCTCGTCAACCCGGCGTCGGACAACGGCGCCACCGGCCGGCGCTGGCCCGAGATCGCGCACCGCGCGGCGCAGCGAGGCCTCGAGGGCGACACGCTCTTCTCCCAGCGTCAGGGCGAGCTGGGCTCGCTGGCGCGCGAGGCGGCCGACGGCGGCGCGAAGCTGCTCGTCGTCGTCGGCGGCGACGGGTCGGTGAACGAGGTCGCGAACGGGATCGCCGGCCGCACCGACGTCGAGGTCGCGGTGATCCCTCGCGGCACCGGCTGGGACTTCGTCCGCACCTACGGGATCCCGCACAAGCTCGACGGCGCGATCGACGTCGCGCTCACCGGCCGGCCGCGGACGATCGACCTGGGACGCGTCCAGTACCGGGCCTGGGACGGGAGCGACGCCGAGTCCTGGTTCGCGAACGTCGCCAGCGCAGGCATGAGCGGCGCGATCGCCCAGCGCGCCAACGAGACGACGAAGGCTCTCGGCGGCAAGGTCTCCTACCTCTGGGCGACGCTCGCCGTGTTCGCGCGCTGGCAGAACTCGGAGCTGCGCGTGTCGGTCGACGACCAGATCCGCGGCGGTCGTATGCACGACGTGGTCGTCGCGAACGGGCGGACGTTCGGCGGCGGGATGATCATCTGCCCGGACGCCGAGCCGGACGACGGGCTCTTCGACGTGCTCACGATCGGCGACCTGACGAAGCGTGACCTGCTTGTGACGCTGCCGAAGACCTACCGGGCGCGCCACCTGCCGCACCCGAAGGCGGAGCTGCTGCGCGGCGCGGTCGTGACCGTCGACGCGGACGCGCCGCTTCCGATCGAGCTCGACGGCGAGCAGCCGGGCACGACGCCCGTGCGCTTCGAGGTGTCGCCCGGCGCGCTGCGCGTGCGCGTGCCAGCGACCAAGTAACAGACTGTTACTTGGCTAGGCCGGAGGCTTCTTCGCGGCTGCCGGCTTGCGCGCGGCCGTCGTCCGCTTGCGGGCCGCGGCCGGCTTGCGGGCCGTCGTCGACTGCTTCGCCAGCTCCCGCTCGAGCTTCGCGACGCGCTTCTCGAGCGCGTCCAGGCCGCGGAGCTTCTTCTGCATGTCGTCGAGCCGCGTCCGGGTCTCGTTCGCCATGTCGACGAGCTTCGAGCCGCCCGGCACCTCTGTGAGCCTGTTCAGCGCCTCGGCGCCGAGGTCCTGCACCCGGGAGAGAATGTCTTTCTGCTGTGTCTTCGCCATGCGGGCGATCGTACCCGTCAGGCGCGGACCGTAACCGGCGTGCCCGCGAGCGTTCGCTCGAAGAGCTGCCGGAGCAGGTCGTTGCGGACGCGAATGCAGCCGTTCGAGACGGCACGGCCGAGCAGGTCGGGCCGGTTCGTCCCGTGGATCGCGATCGGACCGCCCTGCGTCCAGCCGGTCAGCACCTCGGAGAAGGCCGAGATCCCGATCGCCCCTGGCCCGAACGGTCCCGACACGTCGTCCGGCACGAGCCGCTGGTTGACGTAGTAGCGCCCCAACGGCGTCGGCGTCTGCGGCGAGCCGATCGCGGCGGTCGCATCCAGCACGTGCTCGCCGTGGTCGAAGAGCGTCACGCGGCGCTCGGAGAGGTCGACGACGATGCGCGTCGTCACCGGCGCGAGCTTGACGTCCGAGGCGCGCACCCAGCCGATGCTCCCGTTTGGCTTCAGGGGCAGTTGCACGCGGTACCACTTCGCCTCGCAGTCGGCATCGACGCGCTTCGCCAGCACGCCGAACACGGTCGGGACGCCGTTGACGTTCTTCGGCCCGAACGACGCGAGCTGCCTCCCGTCCGGCGTGCGATACGCCTGCGCACGCTCCTGGACGACTGCTGCATAGGTCTCCCTGTTGGAGCCGATCCGCTCGGTCGAGTCGGCGACACAGGTGGGCACCGTCTTTTCTGGCGCGGTGACGTCTGACTGAGTAGAGGCCGCGGTGGTCGCCGGCGTAGTGGCGGTGGAGGCGGAGTAGTCGTCGCCGCAACCGGCGACAGCCGACGCGGCGAGTATCAACAGCAGTGCACGCACGGAAAGCACGGTAGCGCCCCGTTCGGGCGTTGGGGTGCTAGCAAAGTATTGACAGGTTATTCACCCTTTCGGTACTTTCTTCAGTGGCAGGAAGCGTTACGGTGAGAGGCGAGATGGCCACGAGACACGGAAGACGAGCCCGCCAGCTCCACGAGCACAAGGCAGTGCTCGCACACGCGCTGCGTCAGCACGCCGGGATCCCCTACGAGGTCGAGCAGCACGTCTGCACCGACTGCAAGCGGGTTCTCGACGAGCGCACAGTGCGGCGCGCGGCCGCCTAGAGCAAACCGCGCTACTCCGCAGTGCGGCGTCGCAGGGCGAAGAAGCCCCCGACGGCGAGCGCGGCAGCCGCCAGGGCCAGCGCGACCTGGATCAGCTGCGGATGCTGCTCCGCGAACGAGCGCGTGTCGGCCGGCGGCTCGAAGGCCTCGTTCCGGCGCTCCGGGCCGAGCGCGGCCACGGCGGGCTCTCCGCGTACTTCCGGCGCCCGAAGTCGTAGTTCGGCCGGACGTTCGGACCGCCGTAGAGCACGCGGTAGGGCGGCGTGAAACCCGGCGCGAGCAGAATGTAGTCGCGGTAGGCGCGCAACGTCACCCGCAGGTCGCGCAGCGGCTCGTCGTCGCCGTTGCCGACCCGGATCCGCAGGTAGCGATAGCGGCTGTGGATCGGAACCGTGGTCTCGCCGGTGTCCCCGAAGCGATAGATCCGCCCACCGCCGGCGACGAAGTACGCCTTGCCGTCCATCGAGCCGTAGATGTTGACCGGGCGATCGAACGCCGGCGTCGCGGACGTGAAGCGGAGCTCGTGCACCCACAATCCACGGTAGTGCACGTCGGCATCGATCACGGTTCGCCGCTCCTCCTGGTGGATCTCGATCGCCGCCGGCCGCCGGACGGGAGCACCTGCCGCCACCACCGCCTCCGCAGTCGCGCCGCGGATCTCCTTCACGCCCGTCGCACGAATGCGGTAGTAGCGGAAGTCACTGGGCGGGAAGACGACGGTGCCGCTGGCCGCGCGCGTCGCGCCTCGGACGTCGTAGATCGCGGTCGAGGAGAGCCGGGTGAACGTCCGGCGGTCGTGGCTGCCGAAGACCTCGGCCCGTCCCACGAAGGGCTCGAACGGCACGTTGAGCGTGATGCGCTCGCGGACGTACCGCTTGGGGCCGAAATCGACCAGGGCGACGGCCGCGCGGCCCTCCGTACCTGCATTCAGGATCCTCCCCGACTGCAGATACCGATCACCGCGGACGTACCGTGGCCGCCACGGGACCTGGCGGCCCTGCGTGTCGAGGACGCGCAGGTCGCCGAAGCCGACCGCGGCGTGCTCGTACATCGGCCCGTCCGGCTCGAATGCCGCGAGCCCGCTCTCGGCGTCGAGGGTCCGCTCCCAGCGGAAGCTCGACGCGTCGAGCGCGCTCGCCGGTGCCGCGGCGACCAGGGCCAGTGCGGCGACGACGACAGCCCGCTTCACTCGGCGACCTCCTTGCGGATCCGCTGGTAGGCGAACGCGCCGCCGAGCAGGAGCAGGCCCAGTGCGATGAACGAGAGCGCGCGGTAGATCGATTCGAGCTCGGAGAGGTCGTACGCGAAGACCTTCGCCGCTGCGAGCAGAAGCAGTGCGAGCCCGCCGAGACGAAGCAACCTCACGTCCCGAAGCAGGCCGACCACGATCCCGGTCAGGCCCGCGACCGCCCAGAAGGCGGAGAGCAGCACCTGTGGTGTCTGGCCGGGCTCGAGCTCGTCGCCCTCGAAGGCCGAGACGATCGCGAGTGACGGCAGATAGAGAGCCGCCGTCGCTGCAATGCCGAGGTATGCCGCGCGCAGCTCCGGCATTGCCGAGAGCCGGCTGAGCCCCGCAGCCGCCACGCCGACGATCACGACCGCGATCGCCGCCTCCCCGAAGTCTTCCAGGCCGGAGCGGAGTGCGTCGGGCGGCGCCTCGATCGTGACCGTGTGCGCCACGGCGAGTGTGAAGAACGCCGCCGAGGCGATCTGGCCCCGCGGATCGCCGAATCTTCGCGCCGCCCACGCGAGTACGAGCGCTTCGGCGGCCCAGCCGGCGACGAGCGCCGGCCCATCGATCGCGAGCGCGAGTCCGAGCGCCGCGAGCGCGGTGCCGACGGCCATGATCAGCGCGGCGATCTCCTTGCTCATCCGCCCGCCGTAGGCGGGGATGCCGCCGCCGATGTGCACGGCGGCCGCTCCGATCACCCAGGCCGTGGCGGCGCCACTATGGCCCGTGTCGTCGAGCATCGCCCAGCCCGCGCCCGCCACCAGAGCGGCGTTCGCGAGCAGGAGGCTCGCCGAGACGATGCGCAGCTTTTCGGTCGGCTCGCGGAGCTCGTAGCCGATCGCAGCGACGACGTAGACCAGCCAGAAGGCGGCCAGCACGCCGAGCGTGAGTCCGAGACTGTCCTCGTACTCCCCCTCGAGCCAGACGCCGAGCTGCGGCGCGCTGACGACGAACGCCGCGATCCCGAGCCAGCTCCAGCGGCGCCAGAGCAGCACGCCCACCGCCGACACGAGCGCGATCGCCATGAAGGCGAGCGACGTGGAGTCGGTGTCGGCATCCACGAGCACGGGCGAGAGAAGCGCCCCGAGGATGCCGATCCCGGCGACGACGGGCTCGTTCCAGCGGACCGCGATCGCCGTCGCGACCACGCCGACGAGCCCGGCGAAGACGAGTCCGAGCAGAGGGTCGACCAGGTCATAGAGCTGTGTCGCCGCCGTGAGCGTGAGGTAGAGCGCGGCGATCGCGGTGGCGACCGCGGCGAGCGCAGCCTGCGTCCGGCCTTGCTGCTCGTGCAGGTAGAGCCCGGCGCCGAGCAGCGCGGTCGAGCCGAAGAACGCGAGCAGGATCCGGGTCGCCTCGTCGATCCAGCCACGGTTGGCCGCCATGACGAGGAAGAAGGCGACGCCGAGCACGACGGCGGCTCCGCCGACCCACCCGAGCACGCGCCCGCCGAGCAGGTCTTCGACCGAGACCTGCGGCCCGGGCGCCTTCGGTGGCCGCGGCACGGCCGGGGGCCACTGAGCGGCGGGCTGCGGGGCTGTCGGAGCCGCGGGGGGCTGCGGGCGCGGCGGAGCCGGCTGGGAGGCCGACGGCTGAGCCGAGCGCTCCAGCTGATCGAGACGCTCGAGCACCTGCCTCATCAACGTCTCGAGAGCGGCGAGGCGGTCGTCGGCGGGCCCCTGCATGGCGCGGAGTGTACGGCGGGCGTCAGTCGAGTGCCCGCACGGTTTCCTGCAGCAGCGCACCTGCGCTTCCGTCCAGCAGCAGGTCGGCACGACCGTCGAGCGCGGTCGGGCCGCGGTTGACGATCGCGAGCGAGCCACCGGCGGCGAGCGTCTGGAGCGGCAGCCCGGCAACAGGATGGACCTCCAGCGACGAGCCGACAACGAGCAGCAGCCGAGCGAGACGGGCGAGCGCGGTCGCACGCTCGATCGCGTACTCGGGGAGGAGCTCGCCGAACATCACGACGCCGGGCTTCAGGATCTCACCGCAGTCGCAGCGCGGCAGCGGGAGCAGCTCCAGCAGCTGCTCGAGCCCGGCGGGTGCGCCGCAGCCGGGGCAGATCGCGGCGCGGATCGAGCCGTGCACCTCGAGCACGTCCTGGGAGCCGGCGCGCTGGTGGAGCCCGTCGACGTTCTGCGTCACGATCGCCTCCACGAGACCCAGCTCCTCGAGGCGGGCCAGCGCGCGGTGCGCGTCGTTCGGCTGCGCATCCTCGAGCACCGCGAGCCGCTGTGCGTAGAACTCCCAGACGCGGGCGGGATCGCGACGGAAGCCCGCGATGCTCGCCACCTCCATCGGGTCGTAGCTCGCCCAGATGCCCC
Organism: uncultured Gaiellaceae bacterium; assembly: GCA_963765705.1. Taxonomy (GTDB): domain Bacteria; phylum Actinomycetota; class Thermoleophilia; order Gaiellales; family Gaiellaceae; genus Gaiellasilicea. Next base: position 311,556 of record CAVXXJ010000008.1, on the reverse strand, counting down.
CGGCGGAACGGAAATCCGGGATGCCGCTCTCGGTCGAGACCCCCGCCCCGGTGAGGACGACGCACGGCTGTCGCTCGCGGATCAGCTCGGCCAGGTCTCCAGGGGTCATCCGCGGATCGTATGGTGGAGCACGTGGAGGGCTACAACTTCTCGACCGAGATCCTCGTCCGCTTCGCCGAGACCGATGCGCAGGGGATCGCGCACCACGCCTCGTTCGTGGTCTGGTTCGAGGTCGCCCGCGTCGCGTACCTCTCCGAGCACGCCGGCGGGTACCTGTCGATCCAGGCGCGGGGAATCGAGGCGCTGACGACGGCGGTGAACGTCACGCTACCACCGCGCGGCCTACTTCGACGACCGCCTCCGAGTCTGGACGCGCTGCGTCGACATCCGCGGCGCACGCTTCCGCTACGACTACGCGGTCGAGCGGGGCGACGAGCTCGTGGCGGAGGGCTCGACCGCGCACGCGACCGTCGACGCGATCACCCGCAGGCCGACGCGCGTCCCGACCTGGTTCGCCGAGACGGTGGCTACGGCCGAGGGTTAGAGGCTGGTGGAGCGTCCGGCAGCGGCGTCGACCGTCGCCGGGGACGACTGCGTCCGGCTTCGCCGCCTCGGGCCGCTTCGGATCGGGCTTCGGCTTGGGCTTCGGCTTCGCCCCGACCCGGACGACCTTCGGCTCGGAGCGGTACGTCGAGTACCAGCTGTCCTCGTGCAGCACGGTGCCGTTCGCGTCGTAGACCGTCCGGCTGACGCCGGTTGCGCGCGCGGGCTGGCCGTACTCCAGCACCTCGCTCTCGCCCTTCAGGAGCGTCGGATCCTTGATCGCGCTTCACCTTCGGCGCGCCGACGACGCGAAGCGGCTGCTCGGTCGTCTCGACCCGCCGGTTCTGAGGCGTCCCGTAGAGGTTGACCGTCAACGAGCCGGAGCCGACGAACGTGCGCAGCAGCAGCCACTTGTCGGTGTCGTTCGTGAACTTGAGGTCGAGATCGGGGTAGTTGACGGTCGCGTCGCGCCCGAGCGGGTAGTGCGAGATGTAGAGCGCGTGGTTGGTGCGCTCGTCGATCTGCGAGGCCGGCCTCGTAGGCCGCGTTGAAGACGGTCGTCGAGACCTGGCAGATGCCGCCGCCGAGCCCGGTCTGGAGCTCGCCGTTGATGATCACCGGCGCCTCCTGGAAGCCCTTCTCGGCCGTGCGCTCGCCGGTCGTGCCGTTGAACGAGAACGTCTCGCCCGGGCGCGATCAGCGCGCCGTCGATCAGCTGCGCGACCAGGGCGACGTTGTGCAGGCGGCTCGGGATGCCGCCGTAGGTCGTGTGGTAGCTGCCGACGACGCCCGTGATCCCCATCGCCTGCGCCTCGGCCGTCGTGCGCTCGGCGGGCGTCGTGCGGACGGCGAGCTCGGCCGTCCGGGCCGTGGGCGACGTTGCCGCCGCGAGGAGCGCCTTCGCCGTCGCCGGCACGTCGATCCCGAGGCCGGGCTTGTCGGGGACGACGTCGATCGCCGCCCGGCTTGACCGCGAAGCCGGCGTCGACGGGCGCGTGCTCCACCGTCTTGCGCAGCTTGCGTGAACCAGGCTTCGGCGCCCGGCCCGGCGATCGCGACCTGCGTCTCGCCGGCGACCGGCAGCGACAGCAGCTCGGCGATCCGCCAGCGCGGCAGCTTCCAGCGCGTTCCGTCGTATTGGAGGCGGACGGGCGCCGAGAGGGCGATGCGGGCCTGACGGGCGGCTGGCGCCAGGTCGGCGGCCGTCGACCTCGACCGGATCGATGCGGACCGGCAGCGCCACGGGCTGCCCGCGCTCGAGCCGTGCCAGCGCCCGGACGATCCTCCCGCCCGCGACCTCCTGGTCGAGCCGGCGGCCGGGCTGACCCGGGACGACCTCGACCGCGAGCCCGCGCCGGACGAGCTTCGCCTCGACGTGGCGCTGGTCGATCTTCTCGGCGAGGCCGGCGAGCTTGAAGTCGAGCGCGGCGCCGTAGGCCTGCACCGGCGGCGCGATCTCGGCGCCGAAGAACCGCGCCTGGAGGCGGCGGAAGCCGCGGACGGGCCCGAAGCCCTCTCCCTCGCGAGCCGCCGTCTCGATCGCGGCTGGCCCAGTCGGCCTCGACGCTGAGCGACGTGGCCTTGATCGGCGTACCGCTCGCCGCCCGCCGTGAAGACGACGGGAACGTGCGCGACGCGTGTCGAAGCGCTGTTCGAGCAGCCCGGCGCGCCTCGTTCGGCGTCAGGCCGCCCACGTCGACGCCGGCGATCTCGACGCCGTCGGCGATCCGTGCCGTCGAGCCTGCGAACGCGAGCCCGACGAGCGCGACGAGAACCGCGAGCAGCGCGAGCGAGACCAGCACCCAGCGGGCGACCAGCGCCGCAGAGCGCCCAGGCGCCGTTCCGGCGCGAACAGATGTCGCTTCAACGCGCACGAAGTGGGTCAGTGTAGCCGTGGCTCCGGCGCTCAAAGTGGCGCCGAGGTAAAACGTGTGAGCTAGTCGCGAGGATTCGGGAGTCGGGCTTTTGGGCCGCGAAGCGGCCCCTTCAGGGTCTTCGCGCGATGAGCATCCGCTTCCGCGGATGCTCATCTTGCGCTAACGAGACAGGTACTGGACGATCACGTGCCGCTGGATCTCGGACGTTCCCTCGACGATCTGGAGCACTTTCGCGTCGCGCATCCATTTCTCGACCGGGTGGTCGCGCATGATCCCGGCGCCGCCGAGGACCTGCACGGCGTCGGTCGCGATGCTCATCGCCGCATCGGCGGCGAACGCCTTCGCATAGGAGCCGAGCAAGCCCGCGTCCTCGATCCGCGTCGAGCGCAGCCGCGGCCCGCCAGACGAGCAGTCGTGCCGCCTCGACCTGGATCGCCATGTCCGCGAGCTTGAACGAGACGCCCTGCTTGGCGATCAACGGCTTGCCGAACGCCCGGCGCTCGTTCGCGTACTCGGTCGCGTACTCGAACGCGGCCCGCGCGATCCCGAGCGCGGACGCCGCCACCTGCGGCCGCGAGTGCATGAAGAAGTCCATCGCGATCGCGAAGCCCTCGCCCTCGTCGCCGAGGATCCGGTCCGCCGGGAGACGGGCGTCGTCGAGCAGGATCGAGCCGGTGTAGGAGGCGCGCAGGCCGAGCTTCGGCTCCTTGCGGCCGGTGCTCACGCCCGGGTCGCCCGCCTCGACGAGAAACGCCGTGATCGCACCCTCGAGCTTGGCGAAGACGATCGTCAGCTCGGCGATGCCGCCGTTCGTGACGTAGCACTTCTCGCCGTTCAGGACGTACTCGTCGCCATCGCGCCTGGCGGTCGCCTGGATCCCCATCACGTCGGAGCCCGCGCCCGGCTCGGTGAAGGCGATCGCGGCGAGGCAGCCGTCGGCGGAGGCGAGCCGGCCAAGCCAGCGCTGCTTCTGCTCCTCGGTGCCGGAGCGCAGCAACGGCCGGACCGGGAACATCGTCGCGCCGATCGGCGCCGCGAGCCCGGCACAGCCCCACGAGAGCTCCTCTGCGATCAGGCTCGACGTGACCGCGGACACGCCGCCGCCGCCGTACTCCACCGGGATCGCGTGCGAGGTCAGCCCGAGCGCCGCCGCCTTGCCGAGCAGCTCGGCCGGGCAGTCCTCCTTGTCGTCCCACTCCCGCGCGATCGGCCGCAGCTCGTTGACCGCGAACTCGTGCGCGAGCTCTTGCAGGGCCCGCTGCTCGCCTGTCAGCTCGAACGAGATTCCGGCTCCGGTCAGGTCAGCCGAATGCACTGATCGCCTCCTCGGCGTCGTCCGGGGCCAGCTCACGACCTACCTGCGGGTCGTAGACGCGCGCGCCCAGCTCCTCGGAGAGCGCGAGCACGATGTCGAGGACACGGCGGAAGCCCGCCCGCGCGGCCGCGTCGTCGTCGGTCAGCGTCGTCACGCCGATGCCGACCTCGCCGCCGCGGATCAGAAAGGTCGCGGCGACACCGTCCTCTTCGAGGTGGAGCTCGTCACCCTCCCCCTCGGCGCCGGCCGCGGCGAGCAGCGCGGCAGCGCGCGCCTGGTCAAGCGGACCGAGGACGCTCAGGTCGTAGCTCACTGGTAACTCACTGGGGAACCCAGGCACGGTAGGCCGCCAGGAGGGTGTCCGGTGGCGTCGTCTCACCCATCACACCGACGCGCACGGCGTTTCCGAAGACCATCCCGACCGGATTCGCGTTCTGGTCGCCGTCGAGCTTCACGACCGGCTTGTTCTGGTGTGCGTACTTCATCTTCGCAGGAAGCTTTCCGATCCCCCACGCGGCTCCGGGAACGTTGTGCAGGAAGACCTCCGCCAGGTAGTGAGCCATCGCGTCGACGTCCCGCAGCGCGGCGGGCGAGAGCCGCTCCGAGGCGAGCTCGGGCGGGTCCGGCTCGTACCAGAGAGGCAGCTCGCCGCCGCGATCCGATCGCGACCCCTCCCGCCGCACAAACCACTCCCACAGCGGCACGAGGCTCTCCGGCGTCAGGTCGAGAACGTCGCCCACCTCTTGCCGAAGCCAGGCGACGCGCTCCGGCGAGGAGGACGTCAGCTCGTCGAAACGGCGCTGCGCCTCCTCGTCGGAGAGCTCGGAGTAGTCGACCGGCGGCATCAGGGGAGATGTATCACCCAGCCGATCCCGTTTGCACTCAGTGCGTCCATCAGCTCCTTGGTCGGGCCGAGGGTGCTCGAGCGCGCGCTCGGGAAGAAGTGCCACTCGATCTTCGACCAACCTTCTCCGGTCTTGAGCAGGACGTCCTTGCGGATCTGCTCCTGGATGAACGGCGTCAGGCGGGCGAGGCCGGTCTTCGCCTCCCGCGCGATGCCTCCCGCCGCGTTGTCGAACGCGTCGACGAAGCGGTAGCCCTTCGTGCCCTTGGCTCCCTTGATCGTCGGGAAGCCCTTCGCGACGCCGCCGAAGTTGGAGCGGACGATCGCCTCGGCCGCACGCCAGTCGACGAACCCGCTCCTGACCACGGCGGTCGCGCCCGCCATCGCCTCGTCGAGGAGCTTGAAGTCGACGCCGGCCTTGCCCAGGCGCTCGAGCGCGTCGTCGGTGACGCCCAGGCCGCGGGCTCTCGCCACGGCGCCGGGCGCGAGGTCGTCGAGGATCTTGATCTTCGCCCACTGCGGCAGGTCGCTCTTGAAGACCGTCTTCAGCGCGTCGCCGGCCTTGCTCGCGACCCGCTTGATGAACTTCACCGCCTTGGCGACGACCGAGAGCGCGTCGCCGGCGATCGGCACCACGCTCAGGATCGAGAGGCCCGCTCCGACGAACTCGCCCTGGAAGAGCTGGCCGATGGCGTCGCGGATGTCCGTGACGCCGAAGACCCCGCTGGCGATGTTCCCCGCGAGCCAGGCGACCGAGTCCCGCTGGCAGAAGCCGAAGAGCTCGCCGCAGACCGCGCCCAGCACAAAGTGAGTGGCGTAGTCGAATGTGCTCAGGACCTCCGTCGGGATGAGCGGGTCGAATCCGCCCGCCCGGTCGAGCTCCTCCGCCCCGTCGCCGTACCCGTCGCCGTCCGTGTCGACCAGTGTCGGGTCCGTGCCCAGCTCGAACTCGTCCAGATCGCCGAGCCCGTCGCCGTCCGTCTCGTTCGAGCGAGCCCGCGAGCCGGCATCGGCCTCGGTGGCGTCGTCGACGCCGTCGCTCTCGCTGTCCACGTTCCGCGGATCGGAGAAGACGGGATAGAGGAAGACGTCGCCGGACTTGAAGCGATCGTCGACGTTGACCTCGTCGCCGTCCTCGAGGCCGTCGCCGTCGGTGTCCTTGACGCGCGGGTCGGACGTGAAGACGAGGTCGAAGGACGTGCTGTCGTGGACGCCTTCCTCCTCCTCGCAGTCCGTCAGGCCGTCCTCGTCGGTGTCCTTCCCCTCGTCGATCTCGTCGTCGATCTCGCGGAAGACGTCCGGCAGGTCGGAGGCGTTGGCGACGTGGAAGTACTGGCCGCCGGTGCCCGTGGCGATCGACCGCAATTGCGGCTCGTCGATATCCGGACCGAGCCCGATCGTGTAGATCGTGATCCGCTCGGCGACCGCGACGCCGATCAGCGCCGGATTCCAGCTGCCCACCCCGTCGGTGAGGAGGATCATGATCTTGCCGCGCAGCGGGTCGACGCTCGGCGCGAGTGCGGTGATGCCCACCTGCACCCCTGCGGCGATGTTCGTTCCGCCGCTCGAGTCGACGCGGTCGATCGCCGCCTTCAGCGCCGCCTTGTCGCTCGTCAGGCCCTGGAAGAGGCGAGCGATCGAGTCGAAGTCCACGACCGCGCCGCGATCCTCCGGCAGCATCGCGTCGACGAAGAGCTTCGCGGCGGTGCGCCGGAAGCCCTGGGGGTCATTCGAGAGCATCGACCCGGAGCTGTCGAGCACGAACGCGACGTCGACGAAGACGACCTCGTCGTCGCCGCCGCCACCACCCCCGCCTTCCTCGCACGTGCCGGCCAGCGCGGTCAGCGTCGCGTTCCAGTTCCTGACGTTGAAGATCGCGTAGATCGAGAAGTGCTCGACCGTGGCGGTGACGGTGTTCGCGGCTGCGTCGACCGCCTGCGCGTCTGCGGCGGGCTGCCAGAAGCCCGTTTCCTCGTCGAGCCAGAAGAGGCGCAGGTCGGCCTCGTCGCCACCGGCGAGCGCCGGGTCGTACCGAATCGTGATCTCGGCGCTGTCGAAGCCCGAGGTGCCGTCGGCAAGCGAGAGGTCGTACGCCGGGCCGGCCTGGCCGGGGGCGCCCGAGAGCTGTCCGTCGCCGGCGAGGCTCGTGATCTCGAGCGCACCAGAGAGATCTCCCACGCCCGTGAGGGCGACGCTGACGCCGCCTTCCGAGACGGTCTGGGTCGTCGTGTCAGCACCGTCGAGGATGCCGTCGTCGTCGGTGTCGCGGTCGAGCGGGTCCGTGCCCGCACGCAGCTCGGCGCCGTCGTCGAGGCCGTCGCCGTCTGTGTCGGCCTTCGTCGGGCTGGTCCCGTGGGTGTGGATCTCCGCTCCGTCGCGGAGGTCGTCGCCGTCGGTATCCGGCTTGAGCGGGCTCGAAGCCGCAAGCTGCTCGCCGGCGGCGGTCAGCCCGTCGAGATCCAGGTCCTCGGCCGCGTCGCTCGTTCCGTCGCCATCCGTGTCGGCCTTCGCAGGATGGTGTGCGAGCTGGGCGACGAGAATCTCGAAGCGATCGGTCAACCCGTCGTGATCGGTGTCGCCGACCCGCGGATTGGATCCGGCCCGCAGCTCCAGCACGTCGGGCACGCCGTCGCCGTCCCGGTCGGCGCTGCCGTCGTAGCCGAGGCCGTAGCGGGCGAGCACGTCGAAGCCGCGATCGACGGCCTGCGTGAAGTGCTGCACCGCGGAGACGGGCTGGCCCTTGCGCCAGGCGGCGAGCGCCTGTGCGTGGAACCGCTCCGCCTGGTCGAGTGAAGTCGAGTCGGCGCCGGTCGTCGCGAGCAGCCGGATGTCCCCCAGCATCTGCTCGACCGTCCTGCGCTGCGAGCGGAGCAGGTCCGCGGCGGCCGGGACGAGCGTGGCGAGGCTCTCGCCGCCGTTCAACCGCGTCTGAAGCGAGACCGCAAGCTCACGGTCGTGCCCGAACGCGATGTCGGCGGACGCGCGGCTTGCCGGCCTGTCTCCGTCCGGATAGCGAGTGTCGGCGTCGGCGAGGACAGCTTCGGCGCCGGCGATGCCAATGAGGCGGCGCTTGGCGTCGGCCGCCGAAGCCGTGACCGCGTCGTCGGCGCTGACGCCGAGAGCGGCGCGCCAGTCGGGCGAGTCGGCGCGGGCGCTGCCGGCGAGCAAGCCGCAGAGCAGGACAGAGACGAGTGCGAGCCGGAACGCGGAGCGCGAACGCATCGGAGACTCCTTTCCCGGTGCGTCACAACGCCCGGAGTGGGGGAACGAACGGCTCCGAGACCGTTACATGTCGAACGAATGCGCACAAGGGCCGTTCGGCCCATTTGTCAGCAGCGCAGGCGAGCTAGAAGACGAAGAGCTCGACGCCGCCGCTCACGTTGAGCTGGACGCCGGTGATGTAGCTCGCGAGGTCCGAGCAGAGGAAGCAGATCGCGTTCGCGATGTCGTCCGGCTCACCCGGCCGCTTGAACACCGTCCGGTTGGCGATCCGCTCGTTCATCGCCGGGTTCGCGAAGTGGAACGCCTCCGTGCCGATGATCCCCGGCACGATCGCGTTGCACGTGATGTTGTACTTGCCGCCCTCCATCGCGAGCGTCCGCGTCAGCCCGAGGATCCCGGCCTTCGTCGTCGAGTAGCTCGCCTGCCCGAAGCCGCCGAGCGTGCCCGCCACCGAGGCCATGTTGATGATCCGGCCCCACTGCCGTTCCTTCATGTGCGGCCACACCGCCTGTGCGCAGTTGAAGCCGCCGGTGAGGTTGACCTTCAGGTCACGCTCCCAGAGGTCCGGGTTCTGGTCCGAGAACTGGCCGACGTGGTCGAGCGTGCCGGCGTTGTTGATCAGGATGTCGACCGAGCCGAACTCCTCGACGACGCGGTCGACGGTCTCCTTGACCTGGTCGCGGTCGGTCACATCGCACTTGATCGCCGCTGCGCGCCGGCCCATCCCCTGGATCTCCTTGGCGGTCGCCTCGGTGTAGACGATCCCCTGCGCCTTGGCGACCTGAGCAAGGACCCCATACGACTCCGCGGTCTCCGTCGACTCGTCCGACTCGACCTGGATGTCGGCGATCACGACGTCGGCGCCGGCCCGTGCGAGCGCGAGCGCGTCCGCCCGGCCGAGGCCGCGCGAGCCGCCGGTGACGAGAGCTACCCGCCCGGAGAGATCGATCTCGAGTGCCACGCGCCGACCCTAACCGCTACGCGGCAGGAAGATCTCCTTGGCGATCACCAGCCGCTGGATCTGCGAAGTGCCCTCGTAGATCTGGAACAGCTTCGCGTCGCGCATCAGCTTCTCGACGGGGTACTCCTTCATGTAGCCGTAGCCGCCGAAGACCTGCACCGCGTCGGTCGTCACCTTCATCGCCGTGTCGGCCGAGAAGCGCTTCGCGAACGAGGACTCGAGCGTCGCGCGCTCGCCCTGGTCGTGCAGCCAGGCGGCCTGCCAGACGAGCAGCCGCGCGGCGGCAATCTCGGTCGCCATGTCGGCGATCATGAAGTTGATGCCCTGGTGCATCGCGATCGGCACCTCGAACGTGACCCGCTGCTTCGCGTACTCGACCGCATGCTCGTAGGCCGCCTGCGCGACGCCGACGGCGCCAGCAGCGGTCGCGGGGCGCGTGAAGTCGAGCGTCTGCATCGCGATCTTGAAGCCCTCGCCCTCCTCGCCGATCCGGTTCTCGGCGGGAACGACGACGTCGGTGAGCGCGAACGCAGAGGTGTCGGTCGAGCGCTGGCCCATCTTGTCGAGATGCTTCTCCATCTGCACGCCCGGCGTGTCCATCGGGACGATGAACGCGGACATCCCCTTGTGTCCCTTCGACGGGTCGGTCTTCGCGAAAACGACGATCCAGGAGGCATGGCCGGCGTTCGAGATGAACGTCTTCGAGCCGTTGAGGACGTACTCGCCGCCGCGGCGCTCCGCGGTCGTCTTCAGGTTGGCGACGTCGGAGCCGGCCTCGGGCTCGGAGAGCCCGAAGGAGCAGAGAATCGGCTCCTCGAGCAGCGGCGGCAGCCACTTCGCCTGCTGCTCCTCGCTGCCGGCGATGATCACGGGCGCGGAGCCGAGCCCGTTGGCGCCGATCGAGGTGGCGATGCCGGAGCAGCCCCAGTTCAGCTCTTCCGCGACGAGCATGCCGTCGAAGGCCGATAGGGCCAAGCCCCCGAAGCGCTCCGGCACGTGAGCGTTCATCAAGCCGAGCTCGTGCGCCTTCGCGATCACGTCGGCCGGGTGCGTCTGGTGCTCGTCGTACTCGGCCGCTTTCGGCCTGATCTCCTTCGCGGCGAAGTCGTGCGCGAGCTCGCGGAGGCTCTTCTGCTCCTCGCTGAGGGCGAACGAGACTCCCGTCCCGACTGACTCGATCGTGGCCATGGCTACTCCCATGCTTCTTGAATGACTAGTCAATCAACAAGTGTACGGTCGGTCCTGGTCGAGCGTCAAGCAGGTCTCATTTTTCAGCGAACAGCCGACACGTCGGCTACAAAGAGTCTCGGGTCTGATGGGGTCGAGGGGCAGAATTCTCTGGGTGCTGGTTGCCGCGCTCGCGGTCGCGACCGCATGTGCGGCGGTGGCACAGGCACGGGACCTCGAGGTGCTGTGGCTGAGATCGGCGAACCACACGTCCTCGGCCCGCGGGATCAAGTCGGTCGACAGGATCGTGATCCACGTCACCGAGGGCAGCTTCTGGGGCTCCGTGAGCTGGCTGCGAAACCACCGCTCTCACGGCTCGTCGCACTACGTGATCTCACGTGGCGGCGACATCGTCCAGCTCGTCAGCACCTCCGATGTGGCATGGCACGCGGGCAACCGCTGGGTCAACCGGCACTCGATCGGGATCGAGCACGAGGGGTTCAGCCGGCGCGGCGGCTTCACCGAGGCGCAGTACGACGCGTCGGCGCGGCTCGTCGCATATCTCGCCGCACGCGCGGGCATGCCTGTCGACCGGCGGCACGTGATCGGCCACGCAGAGGTGCGTCATCCATCCGGGCACGGCGTCGGTGGCGTCGACCACCACACCGACCCCGGGCGGAAGTGGAACTGGAAGCGCTACATGGCGCTCGTACGCGAGCACGCGAGGAACCCCGTCAAGCCGGCGTACACGCGGCGGATCCCGAAGGTCGCGCCGCTGCCTCAGCCGCGGCCGAAGCAATGGATCGTCCGGCCGGGCGCCGTCGTCAAGGGGATCGCGCTCTGGGACGTGCCACGCGTCCGGCGGCTGTGGGGGCGCGGGGTCTATCGCGTCGAGTTCTTCATCGACGGGAAGCTGCGCTGGCGCGACCGCGTCGGGCCCTTCGCGTTCGCCCGCGGCCAGGGCTGGGACACGCGCACCGTCCCGAACGGCCGGCACATGCTGATGGCCAAGGTCTACGGCCGCCGCGGCTACCGGATGCTCAAGCGCTTTCCGGTGCGCGTGAACAACGACCCGATCGAGCTCGCCCTCGAGGGTGTGGCGCCGGAGGGTGGCGCGCGGGGCGAGGTGACGATCGACGTGAAACCGTCGTACCCGGTCCGGCGTGTCGTGCTCTACGTCGACGGCAAGCCCGTCAGCCGCGACGGCTCGGCGCCCTACCGCCTGCACTGGGACTCGACCACGGCCGCGGAGGGCCCGCACGACCTGCTCGTCTACGGACGCACCGCCGGCGGCCGCCGGGCCGCAAACGAGGTGCCGGTCGTGGTCGCGAACGGCGATCTTCCGCCCACGCTCGACCTCGCACTCGACGCGTCCCCAGAGGACGCAATCGTCCTCCCTTAACCGAATTCTGACTTTCAAGGGCTACGCTTGGCCGGGCAGATGGGCGTCCGGAAACTCAGTGTCCTCGCCGCGGCGATCGCGGCCTCGTGCACGTTCGCCGCAGGAGCGGACGCGGGCGTCGGCGCACGCCCGCCGGTGGTCTGGCTGAAGGGCGAGGGCAACTTCACCAAGTCGCACCGGCCGGTCGCTTCGCTCGACAAGATCGTCGTCCACGTCACCGAAGGCGCGTTCTGGGGCTCGGTCCGCTGGTTGCAGAGCCCGCGCGCCCACGCCTCCTCGCACTACGTCGTCTCGCGTCGCGGCAGGATCGTGCAGCTCGTCCACCTGTCCGACATCGCGTGGCATGCGGGCAACTGGAACGTCAACACGCAGTCGGTCGGGATCGAGCACGAGGGCTTCACGTACGGGCGCGGTGCCTTCACCAATGCGCAGTACCACGCATCCGCACGGCTCGCCGGGTGGATCGCGCGCCGTTCGCTGATGCCGATCGACCGCCGGCACTTCATCGGCCATGCCGACGTTCCGGCTCCCGGCGGCGGCCGGGGCGGCTCCTCGCACCACACCGATCCCGGCCCGCGCTGGAAGTGGGACTACTACCTCCGGCTCGTCCGGCGCTACGCGGGTGCTCAGAAGCTGAGCGTGCTCCCCGTCGTGCCCGCAGGGCCGCTGCGCGGCATCGTCCCGTGGCGCGCGAAGGCGACCGGCGACATCGGCCGCGTCGAGTTCTCGATCGACGGCCGCGTCCTCAGAGTCGACCAGCGCGCGCCGTTCGCGTACTCCGGCGGGCTGAACACGACGAAGCTCGGCAACGGCACACACGTGCTCCAGGTCCACGGCGTCGCCGGGCCGGGCCGCTACGACATCGCGCGGAAGACGATCGTGGTCGACAACAAGTCGTTCGTGCTCACGAGCGCCGGCGCCCGCCCGTGGACGAAGGTGCGCGGCCAGGTGAAGCTCCGTGTGCGCCCGTGGGGCGCGAAGGCCGCCACGATGACCTTCTTCGTGGACGGCCACCGCCGCGCCGTCGACCGGCGCCCGCCGTTCCTCTTCGCCTGGAACGCGGCGCGCGCCAAGCCCGGCAAGCACGTGCTCCAGATCGTCGCGACGTCGGTCGACGGCCGGGTCGCAAACCGGCGGATCCCGCTCGTCGCGGCGAAGCGGGTCGTTCCGAAGCCGAAGCCGAAGCCGCCGGTGACGCCGCCGCTGAGGATCGTCACCCAGAGCGTCACCGAGGGTCAGGAGGTGACGGGGCTCCTGCTCTGGCGCGTCGACGTTGCCGGAAAGCCGACGCAGGTCGAGTTCGTGATCGACGGCGTCGTCCGGGGCTCCGACGTCGCAGCCCCGTACACGTTCGGCTGGAACTCCGACACCGAGACGCCGGGAGCGCACCGCCTCACCGCCCGGGCGATCGGCACGAAGCCGGTCGAGGCCACGGTCACGGTGACGGTGCCGGCACGCCCAGACTCCGGCGGTAGCGGAGCACCCTGACGAGCTTGGCGTCGAGCTTCCCCGCTCGCGCCAGCGGCACCAGCGCGTCGACCATCCGTCTCGCGTCGCGCGCGCTCGTCGTCAACACCATGTCCGCTCCCGCCGTGAGCGCCAGCCGCGCCCAGTAGGGCGCGTACGGGCTGCCGAGGATGCCGAGCGAGTCGGTGACCGCGACGCCGCGGAAGCCGAGCCGGCGCAGCAGGCGATACGTCTCCCCTTCGAGCGAGGCTCGGCGCGGCCCGAACCGCGGATAGATGGCGTGGTTGACCATCACACAGGGGAGGCCCGCCCGGATCGCGGCCCGAAACGGCGCGAGGTCCTGGCTGCGGAGGACGCCGTAGACGCGCGCCTCGTCGGTCGACCGCGGCGTCGAGCCGAGGCCGGGGAAGTGCTTCGCGCACGCGTGCGGGCCCAGGCCGCGCGCGAACGCGACGCCGTAGTCGGGTCGCGCGAACTGCCGTGAGCCGAGCGGCCCGTCCGCCAGGTCCAGCACCGGCGCGAACGTCGCCTGGACTCCCGCCCCACGGAGCGCCGCGGCCGTCTCCCGCCCCGCTCGAAGCGCCTCGGCGACACTCCGGTACTGCGAGGCGGCCTTCCAGGGCGCCAGCGACGCGAAGCTCTTCACCGTCCCACCCTCCTGGTCGGCGAAGACGAGCGAGCCGCGCGGCAGCGGCGAGTCCGAGTTCCACGGCCGGACGAGGACGCCGCCGAAGCCGGGCTCGGCGGGCAGGCCCGCGATCACGACGGCCGCCGCCTTCTCACGCGGGGTCATCGCCGCGACCTCGGCCTCCACCGAGCCGGAGAGAAGAAGCGTCAGCGCCTGGACGACTGCCGCGAGCACTAGAGGGTTGGTTGGTAGTTAGCGTGCTCGAGGGGGCGATCCAGACCAAGCCGGGAGCCGCACTCGGCCGCAGCCAAGGCTGGCCGCCTTCGCAAGGCCGAGGGTGGTTCCCGGCGCCGCGTCTGGGTCGTCATCCGCGAGTGCGATAACTGCCGACCGACCATCTGGCCACGGTACCCTTGCCTCCGTGGCCGTAACCGAGAAGCAGACCGCGCTCGAGCCGCTCGACTTCCTCGCGATCGACGCCCTCCTCGACGACGAGGAGAAGGCGATCCGCGACACCGTGCGCGCGTTCGTGCGCGAGCAGGTCCTGCCCGACGTCGGCGACTGGTTCGAGCAGGGAATCCTGCCGCGCGAGCTGATCGCCGAGCTCGGCAAGCTCGGCCTCTTCGGCATGCACCTGGACGGCTACGGGCTTCCGGGCGCGAGTGCGGTCGCCTACGGGCTCACCTGCCTCGAGCTCGAGGCCGGCGATTCGGGCGTCCGCAGCGCCGTCTCGGTCCAGGGCTCGCTCGCGATGTTCTCGATCTGGCGGTGGGGCTCCGAGGAGCAGAAGCAGCGCTGGCTGCCGCCGATGCACACCGGCGAGGCGATCGGCTGCTTCGGGCTGACCGAGCCCGACGCCGGCTCCGATCCGGGCTCGATGCGCACGCATGCGCGCCGGGACGGGTCGGACTGGATCCTCAACGGCGCCAAGATGTGGATCACGAACGGCACGATCGCCGACGTCGCGACGGTCTGGGCGCGCACCGACGACGGGATCCGCGGCTTCCTCGTCGAGAAGGGCACGCCGGGGTTCACTGCGCCGGAGATCCACAAGAAGCTCTCGCTCCGCGCCTCGGTCACCTCCGAGCTCGTGCTCCAGGACGTGCGCGTGCCTGCGGAGAACATGTTCCCGGAGGTCGACACGCTGCGCGGGCCGCTCTCGTGCCTGAACGAAGCCCGCTACGGGATCGTCTGGGGCGCCGTCGGCGCCGGCCGCGCCTGCTTCGAGGCGGCGCTGGACTACGCCAAGGAGCGGATCGTCTTCGACAAGCCGATCGCCTCCTACCAGCTGACGCAGCAGAAGCTCGCCGAGATGGCGCTCGAGCTCAACCGCGGCCTGCTCGTCGCCCTGCACGTCGGCCGGATGAAGGACGCCGGCACGCTGCGCCAGGAGCATGTCAGCCTCGGCAAGATGGGCAACGTCCGCGGCGCGATCGAGGTCGCGCGCTCGGCGCGCACGATCCTCGGAGCGAACGGCGTCACGCTCGAGTACCCGGTGATCCGCCACGTGAACAACCTCGAGTCCGTCCTCACCTACGAGGGAACGCACGAGGTGCACACGCTCGTCGTCGGCCAGGCTCTGACGGGGGAGAGCGCCTTCCGCTGATTCGGGGAGGCCGTCCGCGCCGAAACTGCGCTAAAGAGACCGGCCCGCCAGCCGACCACGACAGCACCGCAGCAGTCCGCACCACATAGCTTCACCTCTCCGCACGACAGGGCCCCGCCGCAAGGCGGGGCCCGCCGCATTTCAGGGGGTCTCTCCGTCCCAGTAGTCGACGGCGGACTCGCGCCGCACGAGCAACGGCGGGTCGGCGTCGTTCCCGGGCCAGACCCCGATCTTGCCGCTGTCGGGATAGACGGCCACGGCCGGGTCGCCCTTCGTCGAGGCGATCAGCACCCGCACCGGCTGGTCGGAGTCGTTCCGGACGAGGTGCGCTCCATCCGGGCCCTGCCGGAAGCAGACGACGTCGCCGGCGCGCAGGACGTGCTCGCCGTCCGGGACGCGGAGCGTCGGCGCGCCGGAGACGACGAGGAGCCACTCCTCGCACGGATACTCGTAGTGGTACGGGAACGAGCGCTCCCCGGGAGCGAGCTCGTAGAGGCTGGCGCCGATCTGCTCCGCGCCGATCCTCTCCCCCACGCGGGCGGCGCGCCAGCTGAAGCCGGGCTGGTCCCGCTCGAGGTCGAGCTCGCCGTCGAAGATGTTGTAGGACTCCACGCGCCCGTATCCTCCCAAAATGCGTCTCGCCGCCGTAACGGCCGTCGCGCTCGCGCTCGGGCTGGCCGCCTCCGCAGCAGCCGCGCCGCCCGAAGCGGGCGTGCTCATCCCCGGCCGCAGCCTCGGCGGGATGACGCTGGGCGCGACCAAGGCCGAGGTCGAGCGCCGCTGGGGTCGTGCCTACGGCGTCTGCCGCGGCTGCAAGTCGGAGACGCTGTACTTCAACTACTTCGCGTTCCAGCCTCGCGGCGCCGGCGTCGAGCTGCGGCAGGGCCGTGTCGTTGCCGTCTTCACGATCTATCAGCCCTTGAGCTGGCGGACGAACCGCGATCTCTCGCTCGGCGAGTCGGAGGTGCGCGTCACCTCGGTCTACGGCTCGCTCGTCCGGCACGAGTGTGGCGGCTATGCCGTGCTCGTGCTGCCCGGCCGCCGCGCGACGACCGCCTTCTACCTCCTCGACGACCAGATCTGGGCGTTTGCGCTCCTCCGGCCCGGCCTGCCGTTCTGCCGCTGACGCTCTAGACAGGCGCTGCGACGCCGGCGCGGGTCAGGCCGCCGCAGACGAGGTCGATCACCGTCTGCTCGGCGCGCGCAACGGCCTCGTCGCCGTCCGGCAGCTGGCCCAGCACCCAGCCGGTCAGCAACTCCTCGAGCCCGCCGTAGAAGACCCAGCTGGCGAGCCGGGCGTCGAGCTCGGGCCGGAACGAGCCGTCCGCCTGCCCGCGCTCGATCACCCGCTGGATGACGAGGAAGCCGGCCCGGATCTCGTCGACCTGACCCTGCAGCTGTGGGCTGCGAGCGACCTCGCGCACCATCACGGTGACGAGGTCGGGGCGGTCGCGCCAGGCGCGGAGCAGCACCTTCGCGATGCCTGCCAGCTGGACGACCGGCGGCTCGTCCGAGGCCTCGATCCGGTCGAACGCATCCAGGAGCACGCGCCAGTTCTCACGGAAGACCGTCTCCAGCACCTCTTCCTTGGAGGCGAAGTAGTGGTAGAGGAGACCGTGCGCGATCCCCGCCTCCTCGGCGATGTCGCCGACGCGGCTCGTGTGGTACCCCTTCTGCCGCGAAGACGCGGACCGCCGCGTCGAGGATGACGCGGCGCTTGTCGGAGCCGCCGCTTGAGAGTGAGTTGAACGGTCAGTCAACTCGTCGCACCTTAGTGGTACGTTCGACGGCGGTGCAACCGCTCGCCGGCCTGCTCGTCGTCGACCTGACCCGCTACCTCCCGGGCGCGTTCGCCTCGCGTGAGCTGCTGCGGCTGGGCGCCCGAGTCGTCCGGCTCGAGCCGCCGGAGGGAGACCCGATGCGGCACGTCGCGCCGGCGTGGGACGAAGCCCTGAACGGCGGCAAGGAGTCGGTTGCCTGCGACCTCAAGGCCGAGCCCGAGCTCGCCCGCGCCCTGCTGGAGCGCGCGGACATCGTGCTCGAGGGCTTCCGCCCCGGAGTCGCCGCCCGCCTCGGCGTCGGCCCCGACGACGCGCCCGAGTCGGCCGTCTACTGCTCGATCACCGGCTTCGGCTCCGAAGGGCCGCATGTGGCGCGCGCCGGCCACGACCTCAACTACCTCGGCTGGGCGGGCGTGCTCGAGGACACGGCACCCGGGCTGCCGCCGCTGCAGCCCGCCGACCTCGCCGCCGGAGCGCTCGGAGCCGTCGTCGAGATGCTCGCCGCGCTGCTCGAGCGCGAGCGCACGGGCCGGGGCGCGCGGCTGACGATCTCGATGACGCACGGCTCACACAGGCTCGTCTCGCACCGGCTAGACGCACATGGAAACCCTGGCGATCCGTCGCCGCGCTTCCTCACCGGCGGCCTCGCCTGCTACCGGATCTACGCGACCGCCGACGGCCGCTGGCTCACCGTCGGCGCGCTCGAGCCGAAGTTCTTCCATCCGGCTCTGCGAGGTGATCGGCCGCCCGGAGCTCGCAGAGCGCCAGCTCGAGCCCGAGGCGCAGGAGGAGCTCGCCGCGGAGCTGGCAGCGACCTTCGCCGACCGCTCCCTCGACGACTGGCTGCAGCTCTTCGACGGCGAGGACGTCTGCGTCGGGCCCGTGGCCACGCTCGCGGAGAGCGCGAAGGCATTCGGGGAGGAAACCCGACTGCCGTCCGCTCCTGTCGGGCAGCATACGAGCGCATGGCGGGCAGAACTCGGCTTCTCCTGATCGCAGTGGCGCTCGCGCCGCTGCCGCTGCTTGCCGGCCTCGCCTGGGACGGTGACGCTTCCGCCGCACGCGGTCTCCCGAAGCTCGTCGTCTCCTCGCGCGACGGAGACCTCTATGTCGGCGACCGCGCGATCACGACGGACGGGACCGACACCGAGCCCGACTGGTCGCCCGACCGGCGCCGCATCGTCTTCGTCCGCCAGGACCGCGGCAAGCGCTCCACCGAGCCTCTACGTCGTCCGCCGCGACGGCGGCGGCCTCCAGCGGCTGACGCGTGGCGACCAGGTGGTCGCGATGCCCGCCTGGCGCGGCGACGGGCTCCTGGTCGCCTATGCCGCGAGCCCGCTCGCCGGCGGCAGCTTCGACATCTGGACGGTCGACCCGGCCGGCGGCAAGCCGCGGCTGGTCGTCACCGGCGCCGCCGAGCAGGTCGCCCCCTCGTTCGCGCGCGACGGCAAGATCGCGTTCCGGACTCTGGAGCCGGGCGAGCCATTCCCAGAGAAGACGAGCGACTCCGGGCACGCCGCTCAGGTCGGTCCGCGCGAGCTGCTCCCCGACTTCGACCAGCGCGCGCCGTTCCGGCTCACCCTCGCCGGCACGAAGCTCGGCTTCGCCTCGGCGACGGACAACATCGGCGACGGCCCGGTGTGGATCCGCGGCAGCCGGCCGGCGCCGGCGGGCACGATGCGCGCGCAGCAGCTCGTCCGGATGTCCGACGGATCGGTGCGCACCTACGACGACGCAGGCCGCCTCCGCTACACGCCCTCGCCCTCGCACACGCATTGGCACCTGCTCGACTTCCAGCGCTA
This sequence comes from uncultured Gaiellaceae bacterium, assembly GCA_963765705.1. Lineage (GTDB taxonomy): Bacteria > Actinomycetota > Thermoleophilia > Gaiellales > Gaiellaceae > Gaiellasilicea. The sequence goes on along the minus strand of CAVXXJ010000008.1, from coordinate 292,941 downwards.
TGAGCTCCGCACGCTCGAGGGAGAGCTCGTCGTGCGCGACCGGAAGAGCGGCTTCTGCCTCGCCGACCACTACGGGCTCGCCCGGCGGCGCGTCCAGGCCTTCACCGGCGGTCGCTTCTACGGCAACTGCGCCGCCTCGAACCCGCGAGCGCTCTCCGTCGAGCAGGGCACGTCGATCGGCTTCACCGACCTCTACCCCGCCCACTTCCACGGCCAGAACCTCGAGCTCCGCGGCGTGCCCGCCGGGATCTACGTGCTCGTCCACCGCGCCAACCCGACGCTGCAGCTCGAGGAGATCGACTACACGAACAACGCCGCGTCGCTCCGGGTCCGACTCACCTGGAACGGCGGCGTGCCGCACGTCGAGACGCTGCGCAGCTGCGAGGGCTCAGCCGACTGCTAGGCCGAGGGCCGCCGGAAGCGAGAACAGATCGGGCAGCCGGTCGGGCTCGTCGAGGCGGAGGCCGTCGCGGTCGAGCAGGAACGCCTGCATCCCGAGCGCGCGGGCGCCCTCGATGTCGTCCTCGTAGGAGTCGCCGATCATCGCCGCCTCCTCGGGCCGGACGTCGAGCAGCGCGAGCGCGTGGAGGAAGATCTCCGGGTGCGGCTTGGTGCGGCCGAAGTCGCGCGAGCCGACGACGCAGTCGGCATCCAGGCCGTGGTGGGAGACGAACTCGTCCAGGTCGCGGCTGCCGTTCGAGATCAGGCCGATCTTGACGCCGTGCTCGCGCAGCTCGGCGAGCGCCGGCAGCGCGTCCTCGTAGAGCGTGAAGCGCTCGTGCAGCTCCCAGGCGCGCACGAGCTCGTCGGCGCACGCGCGCGCGCCGTCTCCCTCGCCGCCCATGCCTTCGACGATCCGCTCGGTGAACGCGATCCAGAGCTCGTCGTCGTGGACGTGGTCGGGGTGGCGCTGCAGCGACTCGAGCGCCGCGCGGCGGGCGGTCTCGTAGCGGTCGGGGTCGAGCGTGAGCCCGTGCCGCTCGCCCGACCTTGCGGTACCCCTCCGGCCCGAGCTCCGGGCCGGGCCGCGCGAGCGTGAAGTCGACGTCGAAGATGACCGCGCGCAGCATCGAACGAGGATAGCCGGGGTAGGATCCGGCCATGGAGTACGGCCTGCTGCTGCTCCGCCTCGTCGTCGGGCTCGTCTTCGCCGGGCACGGCGCGCAGAAGCTCTTCGGCTGGTTCGGCGGCGGCGGCCCGCAGGGAACCGCCGCGTTCTTCGCTTCGCTCGGCTACCGGATGCCCGCAGTCATGGCGATCGTCGCCGGCCTCTCCGAGCTCGGCGGCGGGCTCCTGCTCGCGAGCGGACTCCTGACCCCGTTCGCGTCGCTGCTGCTCGCGACCGTGATGCTGAACGCGATCGCGACCGTCGTCTTCCCGAAGGGGCTGCTCGGCGGCTACGAGTTCGAGCTGACGCTGCTCACGGTCGTGATCGCGCTGGCGGCGACCGGGCCGGGCGAGATCTCGATCGACGACGCGCTCGGCTGGGCGGACGACATCAGCGGCATCGCATGGGCTTCGCTCGTCCTGGCGGCGGCGATCGTCGTCTCGCTGATCACGACCACGCTCGGCCGCGCCAGAGCCGACCTGGACGAGATCCCCGGCTAGCTCAACCGCAGGCGAGCGATCCCTCGGCTCGCCACTGAACAAGCGGGCAAGCGCCTGTGAAAGGGCCCCGAACCCGACGCACGCAGCTTCAGGGGTCTTCGCGCGATCGCATGTCCGCCGGGAGGCGGACATGGATCTTGCGCAACTAATCGGGGTGCGGAGATTCGAACTCCGGACCTCTCCGACCCGAACGGAGCGCGCTACCAGGCTGCGCCACACCCCGAGCGCGGAAAGGGTAGCGATAATCGCCCGATGGCTCACCGGGACGACATCGTCGAATACGCGAACGAGCTGCTCGAGGTGCACCGCTTCCCCGAGTACGGCCGGCCGGGGCTGCAGGTGCTGGGCGCGGACGAGGTCGCCAAGGTCGCGTGCGGCGTCTCGGCGTCGCTCGAGCTGTTCGAGCGAGCGGCCGCCGCGGGCGCGCAACTGCTGATCGTCCACCACGGGATGTTCTGGCGGAACGAGCCGCTTGTGGATCGACCGGCGGCAGCGCGGGCGGCTCGAGGCGCTCTTCGCCGCCGACCTGACGCTCCTCGCCTATCACCTCGCACTCGACGCACATCCGGCGATCGGCAACAACGCCCTCCTCGCCGACGCGCTCGGCGTCGAGGTCGAGCGGCCCTTCGCCGAGGTCGGCCAGGGTGGCCGCCTACGCGAGCCCTCCGGCGTCGCCGAGCTGGTCGGCCGGATCCGCGAGACCGTGGGCGGACGCGAGCCGGTCGTCTTCGCGCACGGGCCGGAGCGGATCGAGCGCGTCGCGATCTGCTCAGGCGGGGCGGGGAGCATGCTGATCCAGGCGGCGCACGAGGGCTACGACCTGCTCCTCACCGGCGAACCGACGGAGCCGAGCCTGCAGACGGCCCGGGAGCTCGGGATCCACTTCGTCGCCGCCGGTCACGACGCGACCGAGCGGCTCGGCGTGCAGGCGCTGGCACGCGACCTCGCCGAGCGCTTCGCGCTCGAGTGGGAGTTCATCGAGGTCGAGAACCCGATCTAGCTCAGCTCCGCGAGCGCATCCAGCACCGCGGCCGGCCGCTCGACGATCACGAGGTGCCCGCAATCGGCGACGACCCGCAGCTTCGCGCCCAGCCGGCGCGCGTACTGGAAGGCGTCGTCGACCGGCAGCTGCGTGTCGCGCGCGCCCCAGACGACTATCGCCGGGCACGAGACCGCGTCGAGGTCGCGGCGCGGGTCGTCGGCGATCATGGCGCGGGCGGCGGTCTTGGTGTCCGTGTGCTGACGCTGTGCGCCGAGGAGGCCGTGCGTCGCGCTCGGCGTCAGCGACACCGCGTCGGAGACGAACCACGGCCGGAAGACCGCGCGGCGATACCAGACGCGAGCCGCATAGCGATGGCGGAGCGGCGAGACGAAGCGACCCGGCCGGATCGTCGTGGTCGTCAGCGCGATTGCCTGCGCGATCCGGGTGGCGCTCCGGATTCCCGCCGGCGAGACGAGCAGGAGCCCGCGCACGAGCTCAGCCCGGCTGTGCGCGAGCCGGAGCGCGACGAGCCCGCCGAACGAATGGCCGGCGACCACGGCCGGGCCGGACTCCTCGGCCACGAGCACAGCCGCCGCAACGGCTGCGAAATCGGCGGTGGAGGCGCCGCGCGGCAGCGGCCCGGAGCCTGCGTGGCCGGGCAGATCGAGCGCGATCACGCGGTAGCGCTGTACCAGCTCCGGCAGCAGTTCGACCCAGTTTCCGGTCGAGCCGGCGAGCCCGTGCAGCAGGAGCAGCGGCTCTCCTTCGCCGCCGACGTAGTACCGAACCGACCCCAGCATCCTGGCCTGAAGGTTCGTTGCAGCCGTCATCCGGGCACAGTATCCTCAGATGACCATGGCAACTTTGGGGACGTGGGCCCGTTGAATCCCACGAATCACAACGAGCGAGCGATGTCCTAGCCCGCCTGAGCGCAGCAGCTGTGTAGCACGAAGACACAGCGCGCCCAGCGGGCTTTTTCATTGCCGCGCGACGAGGAGGACAGAGCAATGGCGAACCACCTGACGCCCGAAGAGCTTTCGAAGGAGCTCGGGATCGACCGGCAGGAAGTCATTCGCGTGTGCATCGAGGAAGGCGTTCCGATCTACCAGGGCAAGATCGACAAGACCCTCTTCCAGGCGCAGCTCCAGGCGCTGGGCGTCATGCCCCAAGCGCATTAGGTAGCGCGGAGAACGTCTAGCGCGCGGCGGACTTGCGGCGCTGCGTCGCCTTGCCGGCCTTGGGTGCGGCTTTCTTCTTGGCCGCCGGCTGTTTCGCTTCCTGCGCGTCTGCGACGCTGCGCCGCAGCGCTTCCATCAGGTCGATCTCTGGCGTCTCGTCGGCGACCGGCTCCGGCGTCGCGATCACCTCGCCGGCCAGCTTGGCCTCGAGCAGCGTACGCAGGTCGCGCCGGTAGTCGCTCTGCAGATCCGAAGGGTCGAAGTCGCCCGCGAGGCTGGCGATCACCTGCTGCGCGAGTTCGAGCTCCGGCCCCTTCAGCGTCGTGTCGTCGACGGCTTCCTCGATCTCCGCCTGCGAGTACACGTCGGCCGAGACGAAGAGCGTCTCCAGCGCCAGCGCGTCTCCCTTGGGGCGGATCAGGCAGAGCTTCTCCCGGCCCTGCTGGACGAACTTGCCCATCGCCGCCATCCCTGACTCGCGCATCGCGTTCAGCAGCAGCACGTAGGGCCGCCGCGCCGCGGCCGCCTGGGCGGGCACGAGGAAATAGGTGCGGTCGAAGAAGATCGGGTCGACCTGCGAGGCGTCGACGAAGCGCGAGATCTCGATCGAGCGCGAGTCGTCCTGGTTCGTCAGCGCCTCGATTTCCTCCTCCTCGACGATCACGAACTGGCCCTTGGCGACCTCCCAGCCCTTGACGATCTCGTCCGGGCCGAGATCGCGTTCGTGCACGGGGCAGAACCGCTTCTGCTTGATCGGCGTCCCGCACTCGCGATGGAGCATCCGGAAGGACACGTCCGACGCGCGCGCTGCAGGCTTCGTCGCCGGGGCGAGACCCACGGGGATCGAGACGAGACCGAAGCTGATCGAGCCGTTCCAGGTGGTGCGCATAACCGCCTTCAGTGTAGAGGGACCGAACGATTCGCCCTACCGGGCCGCATCCCTGCTCTAGAGTCTGAACGATGAGCCCCAAGCGCACAATCGAGCGGCTCTGGCGCGACGCGGTCGCGGCCGGCCGGACGACGCCCGCGTACCTCGTCCAGCATGGAGACGAGTGGCGCCCGCTCTCCTGGAAGGAGGCCGCGGAGCGGGTCGAGGGCTACGCGAACGGACTGCTCTCGCTCGGTGTTCAGAAGGGGGACGCCTTCGCGATCCTCGGCACGAACAGGGTCGAATGGGCGCTCTTCGACTTCGCGCTCGGGTCGATCGGCGCGATCGGCGCTCCGATCTACGCAAACAGCTCGACCAAGGACGCCGGCTACATCCTCGACCACTCCGAGTCGGTGGGCGTCCTCTGCGAGGACGACGTCCAGCGCGCGAAGGTCGACAAGGTGCGCGGCGCGATCCCGCGACTCCACCACGTCCTCACCTACGCGGATCTCGACGACCTCGCCGCCCGCGGCCGCATCTACGCGGCCGAGCATCCGAACGCGCTGCGCGAGGCCCGCGAGGCGATCGAGGAGAGCGACCTCTTCACGTACATCTACACCTCGGGCACGACCGGCCCGCCCAAGGGCTGCATGATCTCGCACCTCAACTACTACGCGATGGTCGCGGTCGTCGACGACCTGCCGAGCTTCACAGGCCCCGAGGACACGATGCTCCTCTACCTCCCGCTTGCGCACAACTTCGGCCGGCTGATGCACCTCTCCGGAGCCTACGTCGGCTACGCGATCGCCTTCCTGCCCGACCCGCTCCAGGCGGGCGCCGCGCTGCAGACCGTGAAGCCGACCGTCTTCCCGAGCGTGCCCCGCGTCTACGAGAAGATCCATACCGCGGTCGTCGCCAAGTTCGACGAGGCGACAGGAGCGCGTCGCAGGCTCGTGGACTGGGCTCTCGGCGTCGGCCGGCGCGTCAGTGCGCTCCGCCGCGCCGGCAAGCCGGTGCCGCGCGGCCTCGCAGCGCAGTACGCGGTCGCCGACAAGCTGGTCTACGCGAAGGTGAAGGAGAAGCTCGGCGGCAGGCTGCGGCTGGCGATCTCCGGCGGCGCGCCGCTCTCACACGAGATCGCGGAGTTCTTCCATGCGATCGACATCCTCCTGGTCGAGGGCTACGGGTTGACCGAGTGCACGACCGCCGCATCGACGAACACGCACGAGGCGTACCGCTTCGGCACCGTCGGCCGGCCGCTGCCGGGCACGGAGGTGAAGCTGGCCGAGGACGGGGAGCTGCTGATCCGGAGCGAGACGATCTTCCAGGGCTACTACAAGGATCCCGAGGCGACGGCCGGGGTGCTCCAACCAGACGGCTGGCTGCTCACGGGCGACATCGCGGAGATCGACGAGGACGGCTTCATCAAGATCACCGACCGCAAGAAGGACATCATCGTCACGGCCGGCGGCAAGAACGTCGCGCCGCAGAACCTCGAGAACGACCTGAAGACGTCGAAGTACGTCTCCCAGGCATTGGTCGTCGGCGACCGGCAGCCCTACATCGCGGCGCTGATCACACTCGACCCGGAGGAGCTGCCGAAGTGGGCGGCGGAGCAGGGGCTGGACGGAGACATCGCGACGCTCGCGGAGAGCCCGCAGGTGCGCGAGCTGATCCAGGGCGTTGTCGATGCTGTCAACGCCGATCGCTCGCGCTACGAGCAGATCAAGCGCTTCCGGATCCTCCCGCGCGACTTCACGATGGACGACGACGAGCTGACCCCCACCCTGAAGCTGAAGCGGCGCGTCGTCGCGCAGCACTTCGGCGACGAGCTCGAAGCGCTCTATTCGGGCGCGACGCTGAACGAGGCCGCCGGCGTTTGAGCCTCGACCGGCTCGCCTTCAGCGCCACGGCCCACTGCCTCACGGGCTGCGCGATCGGCGAGGTGCTCGGGATGATCATCGGCACCGCGCTCGGCTGGAGCGACCTCGCGACGATCGTGCTCGCGATCGCGCTGGCGTTCTTCTTCGGCTACTCGCTGACGATGCTGCCGCTGCTTCGCGGCGGGCTGGCCCTGGCGGCGGCGATCCCGCTCGCGCTCGCCTCGGACACGATCTCGATCGCGGTGATGGAGATCGTCGACAACGCGATCATGCTGCTGATCCCGGGCGCGATGGAGGCCGGGCTGACGGACCTGCTCTTCTGGGGCAGCCTCGCGGTGCGCGCTCGCTGATCGCCGGCGTCGTCGCGTTCCCGGTCAACCGCTGGCTGATCGCGCGCGGCAAAGGCCACGCGGTCGTGCACGAGCACCACCACAAACACTGCTAGCGATCGAGCAGCACGCCCGGGGTTGAGGATCCCGGCCGGATCGAGGACGTGCTTCGCGGCGCGCAGCGCCCCGGCGAAGAGCTCTGGCCGCTCCTCGTCGTACCAGCGCCTGTGGTCGCGGCCGACGGCGTGGTGGTGCGTGATCGTGCCGCCGTGGTCGAGGATCGCCCGCGAGACCGCGGATTTGATCGCGTCCCACTGCTCGAGCTCCGCGCCGGCACGGGCAGGCGCGACGAACGTGTAGTACGGAGCCGGGCCATCGGGATAGACGTACGCGAGCCGGCAGGCGACGAGCACGCTGCCGCACGTAGCCCGTCCCGCGTCCTCGAGCGCGGCCGTCACGCCCGCGTGGAGCTCCTCGAACCGGTTCCACGTGACCGCGGTCTCGACGGTGCCGGCGAGCATGCCCATGCGCACGAGCCCTTCGTAGACGTACGGCAGCCGGAGGAAGGCCGACCGCCAGGTCGCTGCAGCCGTTCCGTCCCGAACCGCGCCGCCGTGAGCTGCGGCAGAGCTCCGTTGCATGCGCGAGCTCCGCGTCCACCGGCCGGTCGGCCGCCTCGAAGCCGAGGACGAGGATCGCGCTCGTGCCGTCGCCGCTGCCGGAGAGGAGCGCCTCGACACGATCGAGCAGCCGGCAGTTCGCCGGACGGAGGCTGGAGCTCGCGACCGCGCGCGTCGCCTCGATCGCATCCTCGAAGCGCTCGAAGAGCACGGACGCGCCCGCGCGAAACTCCGCTCGCTCCTGCAGCCGGACCCAGGCGCGGGTGATGACGCCGAGCGAGCCCTCCGAGCCGCAGAAGAGCCGCTCCGGTGCAGGTCCCGCGCCCCCGCGCGGGTAGCCGCCGCGTCTCGAGCATCCCGGCCGGAGTCACCACTGTCAGGGCTTCGACCTGCTCGTCGACGTGGGTGGGGCCGGTGGCGTAGTGGCCGCCTGAGCGCGTGGCGATCCAGCCGCCGAGCGTCGAGAACTCGAACGACTGCGGAAAGTGCCGGAACGTGAGGCCGTACGGCTGCAGCTGCTCTTCGAGCGAGGGGCCGAGCACGCCGGCCTCGACCTCGGCCGCTCGCGAGCGCTCGTCGACGTGGAGCACGCGGCCGAGCCGCCGCAGGTCGAGGCTGACGGAGCCCGCGAAGTCGTCGCCGACGTCCGGCTCGACGCCGCCGACTACCGAGGAGCCGCCGCCGTAGGGGACGACCGCGATGCCGCTGCCGGTGCACCAGTCGAGGATCGCCGCGACGTCCTGCTCCGACTCGGGCAGCGCGACGAGGTCGGGAGGCTCCGGGAACTCGCGCCGGAGCGCCCGCACGAGATCGCGGTACGACTTGCCGTAGGCATGGCCGGCACGCTCGTGCGGGTCGTGCCGTGCAGAGTCGCTCGAGCGCCGCGGGCGCGGCGATCCGCGGCGGCCGCAGCTCGAGCTCCTCCACCTGCGGTGGCTCGACCGGGTCGCCGGCCGGCACGCCGAGCTGCGCCTCGAGCAGCGCTGCGAGCCCGCGGAGCTCGTCCGCGTCGAGGCCGCTGCCTTCGTATCCCCAGCCCCAGAACTTTCGCCTGGGCACTGACCCGACGGGCTAGATGCGGCGGCCGCCGACCCAGGTGGCGGCGTACCAGGAGTCGGAGAGGCTCGAGATCTTGACGACGTCGCCGCTGTGGGGCGCGTGGATGAACTGACCGCCGCCGATGTAGATGCCGGCATGGCCGAGCCCGTTGAAGAAGACGAGATCGCCGGCCTGGAGCTGGTCGCGCGAGACGGGAGCGCCCATCCCGTACTGCGATGCCGCGTGGTGCGGCAGCGAGACGCCCATCTGGGCGAACGAGTACATGATCAGACCGGAGCAGTCGAAGCCCGACGGGCTCGCGCCGCCCCAGACGTAGGGCACGCCGAGGAACTGCATCGCGATTCCGACGACGCCGCCGTAGCGGGCGTCCGGGAGCGGGCGCGATCGACGCCTCGAGCGCAAGCGCGTCGAACGCCGCCGCCTGCTGGTCCTCGACGCCGCCCTGGCGCTGCGCCGACGCTGCTGGCGAGGCGCGCCCGCGCCTGCGCAGCGAGCCGCTGCTGGCGGAGCCGCTCCGCGGCCTGGAGGCTCGCGATCTCGCTCTTGATCGAGGAGAGCAGCCGCTGGCGCTCGGCGAGCTGGCCCTCGATCGACCGGCGCTGGTCGGCCTTCTGGGCGACGACCTGGGCCTGCGCCGTGCGAGCGCGGTCGAGACGAAGCTTCCGCTGCTTGACCTCGCCGCCGAAGTGCTTCACCTCGCGCGAGCACGCGCGCGTCCTGATCCGACACCCGTTCGACCGCGTCCATCCGGTTGAGCAGGTCGTCGAGCGATTCCGCGCCGAGCAGCACCTCGAGAGCGTTCCCCTCGCCGCCGTTGACGTAGAGCGAGACGAGCCGCGCCGAAAGATGGGTCTGAGCGCTGCGCAGGCTCGACTTCGCGACCGTCAGATGGCGCGCGTTCGCCTTCAGATCGGCGTTGATCCGGTCGAGCTTCACGTTCGCGAGGTTGTACGACTCGATCGCGTGCGAGAGCTGGCCGTCGATCGTCTGGATCTGGTCGAGCACGTCCTGGGCCTGAGCCTGCTTCGCGTCGACGTTCGGGTCGGCGGCGGCGTTCCTGACCGAGGCCAAGGCAACGGCCACGAGAATCGCCGTCAGGAACGTGAGGATCGCCGGCGCCTTTCGCTTGGTCGAGCTGACTACGTCGTCACCTTCCGCTCGACTCCACAAGACACCCCGGTGGGGGCCAGGTCCGTCACAAGTGGGGCACCCTAGCAGCCTTCCCGGACAACGGCAACGCTCAACAGAGCCAAAAACCGGTGTCAACAGGCCTGCTTTACGAATCACAAACAATCGCAGTCGGAGCCAAAACTTGCTACGGTCCGCGCCTCGTGAGGACGCATTCGACGAGCGATGCGGCGCGTCTCGCTGCCGTTTTCACGGGCTTCCTGCTGGTCGCCTCGGTTCCGGTCGCGCTGGCTGCGGACGCCGTCGGCCCGGACTCCCAGGTCGCGTCCCTGCGCGCGGCGGACCAGTCGCTCGAGGGACGCGCGAACGCCGCCACCCTCGAGCTCTACGCCCTCGAGGCGGAGCTGGGCCAGGCGCGCAGCGCGGCCGCGAGCATCGCGGCACGGCAAGCGGTCGTGGAACGAGATCGCGCCGCCGCACGCAAGCAGCTCGCGATCGCGCGCAACGCGGTGAACGTCTCCGAGTCGCGGCTCGCCGAGCTCGTCCGCGCGCTGTACGAGCAGTCCGGCCACGTCCGATCCCCTCGCGATCCTGCTCGGCGCCGAGTCGCTCGAGGAGGCGCTGACCGGCCTCGACAGTCTCAGCCGCGCCGCCGGCGCAGAACAAGCAGGATCATCGAGCAGGCGCGCTCGTCCCGGCAGCGGCTCGCGGCGCTCGACACCCGGCTCGCGGCGCGAGAGGCGGAGCTCACCGAGCTCGGCGCGGCGGCCGCTGCCCGCGCCCGCGCGCTCGCGGACGCGGCCGAGACACGCAGGCGCTTCGTCGCCGGCCTCCGCCACCAGCAAGGGCTCAATGCCGCCCGGATCGCCTCGATCGAGGAGCAGGCGCGGAGCGCGGAGACGCGGACGACGGCGATTGCGACCACGGCCGCGCCCGTCACACGTCGTCTCGGCGCCGCTCGCGACGAGCGGCCGGACGACTCACCGTCAGCGCCACGGGCTACGCCCTGCGCGGACGCACCGCCACGGGTCTCCAGACCGCCCCGGGAGTCGTCGCCGTCGATCCCTCGGTGATCCCCCTCGGAACGCGGATGACCATCCCCGGCTACGGCGAGGGGATCGCAGCCGACATCGGCGGCGCCGTGCACGGGAACACGATCGACCTCTGGTTCTCGTCGACGGCTCAGGCCATGGCCTGGGGCCGCCGGACGGTCACGATCACGCTGCGCTAGTCGACGCGAAGATCCCTGAAAGGGCCGCTTCGCGGCCCAAGATCAGTTCACGATCAAGGCTCCAGTAAACTGGCGCCTGCCAAAGCCGAGGAGGCAGCGCTGAACGAAACCGTGACGACCGAGGACGCCGACGAGCCCGCCCTCCGCGTGCTGCTCGTCGACGACCACGACCTCTTTCGCACCGGACTGCGCAACCTGCTCGAGGAGCAGGGAATCGAGATCGTCGGCGAGGCGGGCGGCGGCTCGGAGGCGCTGGCCTTCGTCAGGGAGCTTGCGCCCGACGTCGTCGTCATGGACCTGAACATGCCCGGGATGACCGGGGTCGAGGCGACGCGCCACATCAGCCGCGACGCACCGCTGACGCGCGTGATCGTGCTCACGATCTCGGATCAGGAGCAGGACGTGATGGACGCGATCCTCGCCGGCGCCTGTGGCTACCTGCTCAAGGATGCGTCGATCCAGGAGCTGATGCGCGGGCTCGAGGCGGCGGCGGTCGGCGAATCGCTGATCTCGTCCCACATCGCGGGGAAGGTGCTCCAGCACGTGCGCGCGACGACCGCGTCGCCGGAGGCCGCCGCGACGATTCGCGCCGAGCTGTCGGACCGTGAGATCCAGGTGCTGAAGCTGATCGCGAACGGCAAGGACAACGCCGTGATCGCGGGCGAGCTCCACATCAGCCCGAAGACGGTCAAGAACCACATCTCGAACATCCTGATGAAGCTTCAGATCGAGAATCGGATCCAGGCCGCGGTGTACGCCGTCCGGTCCGGGATCGTCTAGGTCGAGGGCGCTAGCTGAAGGTTTGCTCGCGGAACTCCGCCAGCAGGGCACGGACGTCCGCGAGCTCTCGCTCGGCGTCCGCCAACTGCCCCGTCACCGCGGACATCTCGCCCGGCTTCGCCGCGTCGGCCGAGCGCAGCAGGGCGCGCAGGCGGCGTTCCAGCCGGACCCGCTCCTGCTCGAGCTCGAGCGCATACGCGTACCCGCTGGTGAGCGTGTGCTCGAGCGTCGCCCGCGGAGGCAGCTTGGCATCCGCGGGCAGGTCGAGCAGCGACCGGATCTCGGTCAGGACCGCGGGGCGACGATCGTCCAAGGCCGTTTGATTATCCGTGTTGGGCAGGTCGGCGGCATGGGCCTCCGGGCCTATCTTCACCACAGGCTCGGCCCATGCCTGGCTGCGGCCGCCGTCCTGCTGCTCGCAGTCGCCTCGCCGGCACGCGCCGCCGACCCAACGCTCGCCGGTCGGCTCGACCGGGCCCTGAACGTTCCGCACGTCGATCCCTCGCGCACCGCGGCGCTGGCGGTCGACCTGCGCACGGGCGCCGTCGTCTACTCGCGCAACCAGACGCTCGCGCTCGTCCCCGCCTCGAACCAGAAGCTGCCGGTCGCCTACGCGGCGCTGTCCCTGCTCGGCCCCGGCTATCGCTTCCACACCGAGGTCGTCGGCAGCGGCACGCTCGTCGGCGACGTCTGGCACGGAGATCTCTGGCTCCGCGGCTTCGGCGACCCGACACTCGAGCCCTCCGACCTGCAGGCTCTCGCCGCCGAGGTCGCCTCGTGGGGGATCCGTCGCGTCGACGGGGCCGTCATCGGCGACGAGTCGTGGTTCGACGCGCGACGCGTCGCCCCCGGCTGGCGGCCGAGCTTCTACATCGGGCAGTCGCCGCCGCTCTCGGCGCTCGTCGTCGACCGTGGCCGCTATCGCGGACGCACGTCCGCCAACCCGCCGCTCGCGGCGGCCTCGCTCTTCCGGCAAGCGCTCGTAGCGGCAGGCGTGCCCGTCGCCGGCCGCAGCCGCAGTGGTTCGCTCACGACGGTGGGGCTGCCGCTTGCCCGCGACCTCTCCGAGCCGCTCGCCGACATCGTCAGGTTCATGGGGCGGGAGAGCGACAACTACACCGCCGAGGTGCTCGTGAAGCAGCTCGGCGCCCTCTACGCCGAGCAGGGCTCGACGGCCGCGGGCGTCCGGGTGATTCGCGACGTTCTCGAGGCGGCCGGTGTGCCGCTCGCCGGAGTCCGTCTGGCCGACGGCTCGGGCCTCTCGCGCCTCGACCGGCTGACTGCGAGCGCCGTCGTGGCGCTGCTCGAGGCCGGGCTTGCGGAAGCCGATCTGCGTGACGCTTTCCTCGACTCGCTCGCCGTCGCAGGTGTCGACGGGACGCTCGAGGACCGGCTCGAGAGCCGCCCCGCGCGTGGACAGGTGATCGCGAAGACGGGCACCACGAGCGGCGCGTCGGCGCTCTCCGGCTTCGTCCGCGACCGCTACGTCTTCGCGATCCTCCAGAACGGCCGGCCGATCGCGACCTACTGGGCGCGGCTCGCGCAGGATCGCTTCGCGACTGCTCTCGCGGCCTCAGGTTGAGGCCGGCTCGGCTGTCCGGCGCAAGCGCGAAGCGAGAAAGACCGAGGCGAGCGGACCCGCGAGCAGGCTGCCGAAGATGAACACGAGCTCGACGGGCCCCAGTCCACCGTCGCCGCCGGCCTGCTCCTCCGGCAGGGTCCCTGGCGGCGGCACCGGGACCGGCTTCACGCCCGGCTCGACCGCGACTGCCTCGATCGCAACCGAGGAATGGGGAGCGCTCTCTGCCATGAAACCGACAGCCAGCAGCACCGCGGGAAGCAGGGCGAGCGCGATCGCGACGGCCTTCTCGCGGCCCGTCCAGGCGCGAGAGGCTGCGACAAGCGCGATCCCGACGAACCAGCCGACGATCGGAATCGCCAAGGCGATCATCGCCGCCAGCTCGAGCGAGCCTGACCGCCTCTGTGCGGGGCCGGCGGCGGCCGCGATCTCCTCGGGCGGGCCGAGGCGCTCGAGCACGTTCCGGACCGCGACCTCATCCGTGGCGCCGGCCTCGAACAGAGCGTCGTCGATGTGCTCGCGGATCTCCGCGACGAGCTCGGCGCGCCGCGAGCGCGTCAGCGACGCGGCGGCGCGCTCCAGGCGCCGCAGATAGTCGGCGACGAGCCCGTTGGAGTGGACGGTCGTCATCGTGTTCCCTCCTGTTCGAGCAGCCCGTCGACTCCATCGCGAAATCGGGCCCACTCCTCTGTGAAGCCGGCGAGCGCCTCGCGGCCCTCGTCGGTGAGCTGGTAGTAGCGCCGCGGCGGTCCTGTCTCGGACTCGCTCCAGAACGTCGTCACGAGCTGGTCCCGGCGCAGCCGCGTGAGCAGCGGATAGATCGTTCCCTCGCTCGTGACGAGGCCGTCGACCTCGGAGAGCTTGCGGACGAGCTCGAAGCCGTAGCGCTCCCCGTCGCGGAGGAGCGCGAGCACGCAGTACTCCACAGCGCCGCGGCGCAGCTGCGAGAGCGAGCTCCTTGCTCCGCTGTTACTTGCGGCACCGGGTTCCATGCGTCGCATGGTACCTTGCCGACGCTAGTTCTTCAACATGCGCGCTACCGGCGTCGGCGCGGCGCCGCAGCCGTCGGCTGCGACGTCGTCGGCGCGTCCTTCACGAGCTCCTTGAGATCGGCCTCCGAGAGGATCGGCACGCCCGCCTTCTCGGCCTTGGCCGCCTTCGAGCCGGGGCTGTCGCCGACGATCGACGCCGGTCGTCTTCTTCGAGACGTTGTCCGAGACCTTCGCCCCGAGCGCCTCGAGCGCCGCCTTCGCCTCCTCACGCGAGAACGACTCGAGCGTGCCCGTGATCACATACGCCGAGCCCGACAACGGGCCTTCGATCGGCTTCTCCTCCTCGCCGATCTCGAAGCGGAGCCCGAGCTCGCGCAGCTCCGCGACAAGGGTCCGGTTCTGCTCGTCCGAGAACCACTCCGCGATCGCCTCGGCGCGATCGGGCCCGATGCCCTCCACCTCCTGGATCTCCTCCTGGCTCGCGTCGAGCAGCCGGTCGACCTCGCCGAAGTGGCGCGCGAGGTTCCGCGCGGTCACCCAGCCGACGTCGGGGATGTTGAGCCCGAAAAGGACGCGTGAGAACGGCTGCTGCTTCGAGAGGGCGATCGCCGCGACCGCGTTTCGGGCGGAGATCTCGGCGTAGCCCTCGAGCTCCATCAGCTGCTCCGCCGTCAGACGGTAGAGGTCGGGCATCGAGCGGAGCAGCCCCTCGTTCCAGAGCCGCCAGACGAACTGCTCACCGACGCCCTCGATGTCCATCGCCGCCATCACCCAGTTGTTCAGGGTCTCGAGGCCGCGCGACGGGCAAGCCCGGTTCGGACAGCGGTGCATGACCTCGCCCTCGGGCCTCACGACCTCCGCGTCGCAGAGGGGGCAGCGCTCGGGCATCTTGAACTCCTTCGTGCCCTTCGCATGCGGCCCGGCCGGCCCGACGATCTGGGGGATCACGTCCCCGGCGCGCTGGACGATCACGCGGTCGCCCTCGCGGATCTGCTTGCGGTTGATGTCCTCCTCGTTGTGGAGGGTCGCGCGCGACACCATCACGCCGCCGACGTTGACGGGCTCCATGATCGCCCACGGGTTGAGCGCGCCGGTGCGGCCGACGCGGATCGCGATCTTGAGCAGCTTCGTCTCGGCGGTCATCGGCGCCCACTTGAAGGCGCGCGCCCAGCGCGGCCGCTCGTGCAGCGCGCCGAGCCGTTGCTGCTGGTCGAAGGAGTCGACCTTGACCACGATTCCGTCGATCTCGTAGTCGAGGTCGCTGCGGCGTCGCTCCCATTCCGCGCAGGCCTTGGCGACCTCCTCGATCGATTCGAACCGCTCGGCGAACGGGTTCGTGCGGAAGCCGCGCTCGCGCAGCCACGCGAGCGTCTCGAAGTGGGTGTCGGGCGCGACACCTTCCCGGTAGCCGGTGCCGTAGACCCACACCGCGAGCGGACGCGCGGCCGTGATCCTCGAGTCGAGCTGCCGGAGAGAGCCTGCAGCGGCGTTGCGGGGATTCGGCGCGGGCGCCTTGCCGGCGGCGACCTGCTCCTCGTTGAAGCGACGGAAGCCCGAGAGCGGGAAGTAGACCTCGCCGCGCACCTCCATCAGCGGTGGCGCCTTCCCCTGCAACGTCAGGGGGATCGAGCGGATCGTCCGCAGGTTGACCGTCACGTCCTCACCGCGGAGGCCGTCGCCGCGCGTGGAGCCCCGCAAAAGCGTCCCGTTCTCGTACACGAGCGAGATCGCGGAGCCGTCGATCTTCGGCTCGATCACGTATGCCACCGGCTCGTCCGAGTCGAGCCGCTTGCGCACATCCTCGGCCCACTTGAGCAGCCCCTCGTCCGTCGTCACCTTCTCGAGTGAGCCCATTGGCGCGAGGTGCTCGACCTTCTTGAACTTGTCGGACGGCGGCCCGCCCACGCGACGCGTCGGAGAGTCGTCCGAGGCGAGCTCGGGATGCTCTTCCTCCAGCTGCTTCAGCTCGTCGAAGAGGCGGTCGTACTCGGCGTCCGTGACCTCCGGGTCGTCGAGGACGTGGTAGCGATGGTTGTGATGGTGCAGCAGGTCGCGCAGCTCGGCGACGCGCTTTGCTTCAGAGGGCGGCAAGGAGCTCCTCCGCAGTGTCGACGACCGCGTCCGGCGCCTCCGCCTCCAGCCGCTCCCGCGGGTGGATCCGCCCCCACGTGACGGCGATCGAGTGCATGCCTGCCCCCTTCGCTGCACGGATGTCGAAGGGCGAGTCGCCGACGTAGACCGCATCGTCGCGATCGGCGCCGAGCCGCTCGAGCGCATGCTGCAACGGCTGTGGATCGGGCTTGTGCCGCTCGGTGTCGTCCGCGCCGACGACGATGTCGAAGAAGTGCTCGAGCGGGAGGTACGAGAACGCCAGCCCCACCGTCTCCCGGCGCTTCGCCGTCACGACGCCGAGCCTGCGACCCTCCTTCTTCAGCTCGGTGAGCACGTTCGTCATCCCCGCGCACTCCGCCAGCTCGGCGTGCAGCGGCTCGTTGTGCCCGCGATAGCACGCGACGAGCTCGTCGACCCGCTCCGCGTCGATCAGTCGCATCTGCTCGATCAGGCCGGAGCCGCCGACTGCCCTGCCAAGCTCCTCGTCGGGGATGTCGCGGCCGAGCACCGTCTTCGTCGCGTGGCGCATCGACGCGATGATGATCGCGCCGGAGTCGATCACGGTGCCGTCGAAGTCGAAGAGGACGACCGGGAAGCGCATCAGTGCCTCCGACGGTGATGTTGCCGCGCTGCTGCTGGTCGCACAGCAAGCGATGCAAGGACGCAGGGAGCGCTCATACCCGAAGGTATGGGCGCGACTGAGGACGCCGCAGCGCGCCGCTGTGCGGCCGGCAGCAGCTCGGAGGACATTGCCTTCGGGGGCACTTACCCGATCGTAGCCGCGCCGGTCGAGGCTCAGGCGCCTACGGCGGCGTGTGACGCGCCGGTGCGGGTGTCGAGCGCCTCGCGTACCGCGCGCGTCAGCTCGCCGGCGGTGAACGGCTTCTGGATGACCTCGATCTGCTCGAGCGCACTGTCGTCCTCGAGCGCTCTGTGGCCGCTGTAGCCCGAGATGAAGAGAAAGCGGAGGCCCGGCTGGAGCGACTCCACGCGCTTGGCGAACGCGACCCCACTCATCCCGGGCATCACGAGATCGCTGACGACGAGGTCGGGCAGGAACTCGTCCCGCGCGAGCAGCTCGAGTGCGTCGATCGGGTCGTCGGCTGAGACCACGGTGTAGCCGTGCGCCGCCAGCATCTTCGTGACGACCGCGCGCACGGGAGCCTCGTCCTCGACGAGGAGGATTCGCTCCGACCCCGCGCCGGCAACCGGTGCGACCGTGGAAGCAACGTCCGGAGAGCTCTCGGAGAGCGGCAGGAGCACGTCGAACGTCGTGCCTGCTCCCGGACGACTCGTGAGCGTGATCGTGCCGCCGAACTGATCGACGATCCCGTAGACCGTGGCCAGAGCCGAGCCCGGTGCCCTTGCCGACCTCTTTGGTCGTGAAGAACGGCTCGAAGACGCGGCCTGCCGTCGCCTCGTCCATGCCCTCGCCCGTGTCCTCGACGACGAGCCGTACCTGTGCTCCGCCCGGCTCGAGGTGCGTCGAGATGCGCAGCTCACCTCCCGCAGGCATCGCATCGCGCGCGTTCACGGCCAGGTTGACGACGATCTGCTCGACTCCCGAGGCCGTCCCGAGGACCGCGGGAGCCTGTGGCTCGAGTGACGTCGCGATCTCGATGTTCTCGCCGAGCAGGCGCCTGAGGAGCGTCTCGATCCCGGCCACGGTGGAGTTCAGGTCGACCGATCCGAGCTCGTGCAGGTCGGGCCGGCTGAACGTCAAGAGCTGGCTGGTCAAGGCTGCCGCGCGCGCCGATGCCTTGACGATCTCGCGGACATCCTCCTGATCCTGGGCCCCGAGCGTCGGAGAGTCCCGGAGCAGCTCGGCGTTGCCCGAGATCGCGAGCAGGAGGTTGTTGAAGTCATGCGCAATGCCGCCGGCGAGCTGGCCGACGGCCTGCATCTTCTGCGACTGCACCAGCAGAAGCTCGAGCTCGCGGCGGTCCGTCACGTCGACGAGTCCCCCGACGATCCGGCTGACCGCTCCGTCGGCGTCCTCGATCGCGGTCCAGCGGTCCAAGACGTAGCGATACGTTCCGTCACCGGCGCGGAATCGATAGCTCGTTTCCGTCCTCTCGGAGCCTCCCTTCACCACCGAGGGGAAGTCGGCGACTTCGGCGAGATCGTCCGGGTGCACCTGCTCCATGAACCAGCTACTCGACGACCCGGTTCGGTCGACGGGATGCTGGAAGACGGACGAGAGCCCCTCCGTCCACAGAATCTCCTCCGTCTCCGCATTCCACTCGTAGATCGCGCATTCGAGCGCCTGGGCGGCGGCTTCGAAGCGCACGTTGGCAGACCGCAGCGCTTGCTCGACCTCCTGTGAAGCGGCGGCGTCGCGCCATGCGACGATCACCGCGTGTGCTCGCGGAAGAGAAGCGCCATCCGGGCGACGACCAGCAGGGTCGTCAAGACTCCCGCTGCGACGATGATGACGAGATCGATCGAGTCGGCGGGTCCCGAGTAGACGGCGAACACGATCGGCGTGACCAGCAGTGCAACGCCAAGCAATGCGAGACGCTGCCAGGTCAGGCGTGTGTCGTGCACCGGCGTCTTCGAGTCGAGCGTGGAGATCGACGGGTGCAGCACCGCGACGCCGAACATGACGAGAGAGATCATCCAGCCGGCGTCGAGCCAGCCTCCCGGCGCGTACAGGCCCCGCAGTGACTCGAGACCGTAGACGACGTCGGTGCCGAGCATGAAGAGCGTCCCGACCGCGATCAGCCGAAAGGACGTGCTGCGGGTGCCGGCGCTCAACACCAGTTGGGAGACGGCAACGACGAGCAGGACGTCCGCGGAGGGGTAGGCCGCGGAAACGAGCTTGCTCAGCACATTCGAGCCGGCGCCTCGCGCAAACGGCTCGACGAGCGCGAACCAGAAGAGCAGGGCCGAACCGACCAGAACGATCAAGGCGTCGAGCATGTCGCTCGAGACGGGCCGTTCGCGACGGCGTAGGAGCAGCGTCATCGAGACGAGGACCGCGGCATACCCACCCAGGTAGACGAAGTCGGCGAGCGAGGGAAACGGCGCAGTCGTGGCACGAAGGTCGTAGACAACTAGGACAACGTCCCCGGCAAGGTGGAAGCAGATCGCCGCGGCCAACCACCACAGATAAGCGGCGCGCTCCGGCCGGTGGACGAGGATCCCCGTGATGCACGCGACGAGCGCAAGGACGCCGATCCCCTCGTAGCTGAGAGTTTGGGCGGTCGTTCCCTGACCGGCGATGAAGTAGCCGGCGATCAGCGAGGCAGCGAGAGCGCCGGTCGCAACAACCGGCCACTGCGACCGTGTCAGGAAACGACGGCTCATCTGACTGCGTGATCGGCCTGCGCTCACCCGAGTTGAGGTCAGTACAGGTCAGTACTGAACGCGGGTCAGGCGGTCAAGCGTGCGCGCACGGCCCGCCTGCCCTGGTCGAGCGCGCCGGCGTCCCGGAAGAGCACGTAAGCGGCGTTCCCAGCGAGGAGAAAGCCGCCGAGCTCGAATGAGAGCTGTGCGAGATCCGTGTCCGCGGGGAGCTCGCCGCGACTGCGCGCGTCGGCGGCGAGCTCCTGCAGCAGCTCGTCGAGGCCGGTGTAGGCGGCTGCGATCGCATCCCGGACTGGACCCGACCGTGTGTCGAAGTCCGCGGCGGCAGCGGCGAAGAAGCAGCCGCCGGGAAAGACCTCGCGCTCCAGATGAGAGAAGTAGTGATCGCAGAGCGCGATCAGCCGGTCGCGCCCGGCGGGGGCAACGAGCGCCGGCTCGATCACCTCCGCCTGGAAGATCTCGTTCGCCGTTTCGACGGTCGCGAGCTGGAGCTCCTGCTTCGAGCCGAAGTGTGCGTAGAGGCCGCTCTTGCTCATCCCCGTTCGCTCGGCCAGGCGACCGATCGAGAGCCCTTCGAGCCCGTCGATGGTCGCGAGCGCCGCAGCCGCCTCGAGAATCGACTTCCGGCTGCGCTCGCCGTCAGACCGCCGCCGGCGAGGAGCGGGCTGCGCGGTCTCGCCGGTCCTCATCGCTTGACACGCTACCACGGGTGCGCTTAGAGTTAGAACGACCGATCGTTCTATTTACCGGAGGAGGCGTACCGTGCCCACGACATCGAACCCGCTGGATCTCGACCCGCTCAAGGCTGCGCAACGACAAGCATGGTCGGCCGGCGACTACCGTCCGCTCGGCGCGAAGATGCTGCCGGCGTCCGAGCTGCTCTGCGAGGCGGCGGGGATTCGAGGTGGCCTCAGCGTTCTGGACGTCGCGACGGGAACGGGCAACGCCGCGCTCGCGGCGGCGAGGCGCGGGTGCGACGCCGTCGGGGTCGACTTCGCACCAGTGCAGCTCGAGGCTGCTCGGGCGCGCGCGGCCACTGAGGGACTCGACGCTCGGTTCGTCGAGGGCGATGCCGAGCAGCTGCCCTTCCCCGACGCGTCGTTCGACGCCGTGCTGTCGGTGTTCGGAGCGATGTTCGCGCCCAACCAGAACCGTGTCGCCGGTGAGTTGCTCCGCGTCTGCCGGCCCGGCGGGCGGATCGCGATGGCGAACTGGACGCCTGCGCTCGCACCCTTCTTCGGCATCGTCGCCACATACGCGCCACCGCCCGCCGGAATCGACTCACCGTTGCTCTGGGGAACGCGGGATCGACTGGAAGAGCTCTTCGCAGAAGGCGCCGCCGGGCTACGGACCGAGTGTCGGTCGATCACCGAGCACTACGCTTCACCGGCCGCGTTCGCAGACTTCTACGGCTCGACGTTCGGCCCGATCGTCGCCGTGCTCGAGGGACTCGACGAGAACGATGCCGCCTCTCTCCGGAGCGACCTCGTCGGACTCGGGGAAGTGCACCGGCTGGGCGAAGGCGTCGCAGCGTCGTTCGAATACCTCGAGGTGGTCGTTCAGACGTCGTCGTAGTCGACGCGTTCGAGGTACAGCCCCGACGGCGGAGCGGTCTTGCCGGCCTCGCTGCGCGGACGGCCGGCGAGCAGCGGCTCGAGGTCGAGCCCCTCGAGCATCGAGCCAACGAGGATCCGGCACATGTGGCGCACGAAGCTCCTGGCCTCGATCGTGAAGTGCAGCTCGTCACCGTCCTCCTCCCAGGCGGCCGCGAGAACTGTGCGCTCGAAGAGCCGGTGGTTCGTCTCGGTCGGCGTGAAGGCCGTGAAGTCGTGCGTCCCGGGCAACAGCGCCGCGGCGGCGTCGAGGAAGGTGCGGTCGAGCGGCTTGGGCCACCAGAGCGCCCGTCGCTCGTGGAACGGGGAGCGGACGCCCCGCCGCAGGATGCGGTAGCGGTAGGCGCGGGACGTCGCCGAGAAGCGCGCGTCGAAATCCGCCGCAGCCTCCTCGGCCACGACGACCGCGATGTCGTCCGGGAGCGCCGCGTTCAGCGCCTTCGCCGCTCGAGCTGGGGGCGGGCCGCCGGCCACACGAACGCTCGCGACCTGCCCGGTCGCGTGCACGCCGGTGTCGGTCCTGCCCGCGACCGCAAGCTCTCGCCAGCCCGGGTAGACGCTGTCGAACGTCTCCCGGAGCACACCCTCGACGGTGCGCTCACCCGGCTGGCGCGCCCAGCCGCGAAAGCCGGCGCCGTCGTACTCCAGGGTCAGCTTCAGCGTCTTCTCAGCCACGGCCGCGCAGTCTAAGGTTGTCGAGATGGCGACCACGGAGCGGAAGTACGACCTCTACGGCCGCGAGTTCCGCGGCGACCCGTACCGCACCTTCAGGCAGATGCGCGAGCACGACCCCGTCCTGCGCCAGCCCGGCCTCGACGGCGAGGCGCTGATCTGGTTCGTCACTCGCTACGACGACGTCGCCGCAGTCCTGCTGGACGACGAGCGCTTCGTCCGGGATCCCAGGCTCGCACTGACGGAGGAGGAGCTCGCCGCGGACCAGCTGCCCGCACCGCTGCAGGCGATCGACAACCACATGCTCAACCGCGACGGCGACGACCACCGGCGCCTGCGCCGCCTCGTGACGAAGGCATTCACGCCGAGGATGGTCGAGCAACTGCGCCCGCGCGTCCAGGAGATCGCCGACGAGCTGATCGACGCGGTCGAGGCACGCGGCTCGATGGACCTCTCCGCCGAGTACGCGTTCCCGCTGCCGATCACGGTGATCGCAGAGCTCCTCGGCGTGGCGAGCGCGGACCAGGATCGCTTCAAGGAATGGTCCGACGCGATCATCACTCCGGCGATCGGGCCGGAGGCGATGGAGCGGCTCTTCGGCCTGATGGGTGAGTTCGTCGAGTACCTGACCGACCTGTTCGCGGCGCGGCGCGCCGATCCACAGGACGACCTCGTCAGCGCACTGCTGGCGGCTCGGGACGAGGAGGACGCGCTCACGGAGGAGGAGGTCTTCGGCACGATCGTGCTCCTGATCGTGGCCGGGCACGAGACGACGGTCGGGCTGATCGGCAATGCGGTCGTCAACCTGCTCACGCACCCGGACCAGCTCGAGCTCGTCCGGGCCGATCCGACACTGCTCCCGGCCGCGCTCGAGGAGGCGCTGCGCTACGAGGGCCCGGTGGAACGAACGCTGAACCGCTGGGCCGCAACCGACGTCGAGCTCGGCGGGCAGACGATCAGACGGGGTGAGCTCGTGATCGCCATCGTCAATGCAGCCGACCGCGACCCGGACCGCTTCGAGGATCCCGACCGGCTGGACGTCCGGCGCGAGGACGTCCGCCACCTCGCCTTCGGACGCGGTAGCCACTACTGCCTCGGCGCACCGCTCGCGCGGCTCGAAGCGGAGATCGCGCTCGAGACGCTGTTCCGGCGGCTGCCAGGGCTTCGGCTCGCCGCGGAGCTGGACGAGCTCGAGTGGCGGCCGACGCCGGGCTTCCGGCGGCTCGAGACGCTCCCCGTCGTCTGGTAGCGCCTAGGGGGCTAGACGTGCTCGACGACGAGCGTGAGCCCGTCCACCTCCTGGACGACCACGTCGTCACCCACCCCTGCTCCTGACTCGCACCGGGCACGCCAGAGCTCGCCGGCCACCCGCACCTGACCCTCGGGCATGCAGTCCGCAGCGACGACCGCCCGACGGCCGACGAGCGCCTCGACGCCGACGTGTGCCTTCCGCCGCTGCGACCAGCGCACGATCAGCACGGTCTCGGCGATCTCCCACCCCGCGCCGAGTCCCACGACGACCCAGCTCCACGGCTCCTCGAGCAGGAAGACCGCGACGAAGAGCGCGACGACGAGACCCATCCTCGTAGGATGCCCGGATGCGCCTGGCGCTGATGATCGAAGGTCAGGAGGGCGTGTCGTGGGAGGACTGGCTGGCGCTCGCGCAGGCCATGCGAGCAGCACGGCATCGAGGCGCTGTTCCGCTCCGACCACTACCTCTCCCCGACCGACCCGTCCCGCGCCGCGCTCGACGCCTGGGCGGTGCTGCCGGCGCTGGCAGCACGCACCGAGCGGATCGAGCTGGGCACGCTCGTCTCGCCGGTGACCTTCCGCCCGGCCGCGGTGCTCGCGAACGCCTCCGCGACGACGAACGAGGTCTCGGGCGGCCGCATCTCGCTCGGGATGGGAACAGGCTGGATGGAGGCCGAGCACGAGGCGTTCGGCTTCCCGTTCCCGCCGATGAAGGAGCGGCTGCTGCTCTTCCGGGAGCAGATCGAGGCGGTTCGCGGCTTCTGGGGCGACGGCCGGCGTCCGCACCTGATCGTCGGCGGCAGCGGTCTCTCCGGCACGGTCGATCCCGCCGCGCGGTTCGCCGACGAGTACAACACGGTGATGGCGACGCCGGAGGAGTGCGCCGAGCGCCGCGAGAAGCTCGCCCGCGCCTGCGAGCGCGAGGGTCGCGAGCCGATCCCGCTGTCGATGATGACCGCCTGCGCGATCGGACGCGACGAGGCCGAGGCGCGGGATCGCATCCGGCGCCGGCTCGAACGGGCCGGCCAGGAGGCCGATCCGGACGAGTACAAGGCGCAACGGAGCACCGTTGCGATCCTCGGCACGGTCGACGAGGCCGCCGAGCAGCCTGCGGGCCTACGAGCGAGCCGGCGTCGAGCGCGTGATGCTGCAGCACCTCGACCACCAGGACCTCGCGATGGTGGAACTGATCGGCCGCGAGCTCGCGCCCGCCGTCGCCTAGTAACAGACTGTCACTAGGCCACGATTCGAGGGCGGACTGGCGACTCGCTCGCGGTGCGCGGCCGAGCCGCTAGCCGGCCAGCGCGTCCTCGGGCTCGTAGTCCACGAGCTCGAGGTAGACCATCTCGGCGGCGTCGCCGTAGCGCTGGCCCAGCTTGATGATCCGCGTGTAGCCGCCGGGCCGTTCTGCGAAGCGGGGCGCCACCTCGGCGAAGAGGTTGTGCACCACGTCCTGCGAGCGGAGCTCGGAGAGCGCCTTGCGGCGCGCGGCGAGGTCGCCGCGCTTGCCGAGGGTGATCATCTTCTCCGCGAACGGCTTGACGGCCTTGGCCTTCGCCTCGGTCGTCTGGATCCGCCCGTGGGTGATCAGCGCGCCCGCGAGGTTCGAGTAGAGCGCCTTCCGGTGCGCGGAATCGCGCCCCAGCTTCTTGCCTGCGCGGGCGTGCCTCATCTCGTTACTCGTCTCCCCGGAGGGACAGACCCTGGGTCGCGAGCGTCTCCTTGACCTCTTCGATCGACTTTTTGCCGAAGTTCGGGATCGCGGCGAGCTCGTTCTCGGACTTGGAGACCAGGTCGCCGATCGTCTCGATCCCGACCCGCTTCAGGCAGTTGTACGAGCGGACGCCGAGCTCGAGCTCCTCGATCGGGAAGTTCTCCATCCCGTGCGCCGCCGGCGCCTCGCTGCCTCCGGCCTCGCCGGCCTGCACCTCGGCGAAGCCCTCGATCCGGTCGAGATCGGTGAAGATCGCGAGCTGGCGGATCAGGATCTCGGCAGCCTGCCCGATCGCCTCGCGAGGCTCGATCGAGCCGTCGGTGAGCACGTCCAGGCGAAGCTTGTCGTAGTCGGTGCGCTGGCCGACGCGCGCCGCCTCGACGTCGTAGGTGACGCGGCGGACCGGCGAGAAGATCGAGTCGATCGGGATGACGCCGATCGTCGTCTCCGGACCGCGGTTCAGCTCGGCCGGGACGTAGCCGCGACCGCGGCCGATCGTCAGCGTCATCTCGAGCTTGCCCTTGTCGGAGAGCTGCGCGAGCTCGAGCTCCGGGTTCAGGATCTCGAGATCGGCGGGCGCCTGGATGTCGGCGGCGGTGACCGCCCCGGCACCCTTCTTGGCGATGTGGACCTCGACCTCGGGCGACTCGCCGTGGAGCAGGCAGATCAGGTTCTTGAGGTTGAGGATGATGTCGGTCACGTCCTCACGGACGCCCGGGAGCGTCGTGAACTCGTGCGTGATCCCCTCGATCTTGACGGCGGTCACGGCGGCGCCCTCGAGCGAGGAGAGCAGCACGCGGCGCAGCGAGTTGCCGAACGTGTAGCCGAAGCCGCGGTCGAGCGGCTCGATCACGAAGACGCCGCGGTTCTCGTTGATCTCCTCGTGGACGATCCGCGGGATTTGGAAATCCATCAAGCTGGTGCGTGTAGCCAAAGTGTTCCTTTCCGTGTTACTTGGAGTAGAGCTCGACGATCAGTGATTCCTGGACCGGCGCATCGATCTCGGCGCGCTCGGGCCACTTCAGCACCTTGCCGGTGAGGCCCTCGTGGTCCGCCTGCAGCCAGGGTGCGACCGACGCGGTCAGGTCGGTGGCGTCGCGGATCGCCGGCTCCGCGGGGCTGCCGGACTTCATGGTGACGATGTCGTTCGGGCGCACGCCGTAGCTCGGAATGTTGACCCGGCGCCCGTTGACGAGGAAGTGGCCGTGGCGGACGAGCTGGCGCGCCTGGGCGCGCGAGCCCGCGAAGCCGAGCCGGTAGACGACGTTGTCGAGGCGCGTCTCGAGCATCCGCAGCAGGTTCTCGCCCGCGTTGCCCGTTCCTCGTGTCGCCTTCTCGTAGTAGTTGCGGAACTGCTTCTCGAGCAGGCCGTAGTACCGGCGCGCCTTCTGCTTCTCGCGCAGCTGGAGCAGGTACTCGCTCTGCTTGATGCGGCCGCGGCCATGCTCGCCCGGCGGATAGGAGCGGCGTTCGATCGCGCACTTCTCCGTCAGGCAGCGCTCGCCCTTGAGGAAGAGCTTCAGGCCCTCCCGGCGGCACATGCGGCACTTGGGTCCGAGATCGCGGGCCACTAGACGCGCCTCCGCTTCCGCGGGCGGACGCCGTTGTGGGCCTGCGGGGTGACGTCGCGGACACCGAGGATCTCGAGGCCTGCAGCCTGGAGCGACCGGATCGCCGTCTCGCGGCCGGAGCCCGGGCCCTTGACGAAGACCTCCACCTTCTGGAGCCCATGCTCCATGCCCTTGCGGGCACACGAGTCGGCGGTGACCTGCGCGGCGAACGGGGTCGACTTGCGCGAGCCCTTGAAGCCCGCGGAGCCGGCCGACTCCCACGCGATCACGTTGCCGTCCTTGTCGGTGAGGGCGACGATCGTGTTGTTGAACGACGTCTTGATGTGCGCCTGGCCGATGGCGATGTTCTTCTTGACACGGCGACGCGTGCGGCCCCGGGCCGCAGCTTTACGAGGAGGAGCCATCTACTTCGCCGCTGCCTTCTTGCCGCGGCCGACGGTCTTCTTCGGGCCCTTGCGCGTGCGGGCGTTCGTCTTCGTCCGCTGGCCGTGCACCGGGAGGCCGCGGCGGTGGCGGATCCCGCGCAGGCAGCCGATCTCGGAGAGGCGCTTGATCGCCTGGGAACGCTCGCGGCGCAGGTCGCCCTCGACCTGCAGCGAGTCGTCGATGTAGCCGCGGATCTTGTTGACCTCGTCGTCCGTGAGGTCCTTGACCTTCTCGTTCGGGTCGAGCTCGAGCGCCTTGCAGATCTTCTGCGCGGTCGTCGGGCCGATCCCGTAGATGTAGGTCAACCCGATCTCCAGACGCTTCTGGTTCGGAAGGTTGACGCCTGCGATTCGTGCCAAGTGACTAGCCCTGCCTTTGCTTGTGACGAGGATTGGTGCAGATGACCATGGTGCGCCCGTGCCGCTTGATCACACGGCAGCGCTCACACATGGGCTTGACGGACGGACGGACTTTCATAGGAAACCTGGGCTCCTCAGCGGTTGCGGAAGGTGATCCTGCCGCGCGTGAGGTCATAAGGAGAGAGCTCGACCTTGACGCGGTCGCCCGGGGCGATGCGGATGTAGTGCTTCCGCATCTTGCCCGAGATCGTGGCGAGCACGGCGTGACCTTCGTCCAGCTGCACCCGAAACATCGTGCTCGGGAGCGCCTCGACCACCTCGCCTTCGACCTCGATCTTCTCTTCCTTGACTGCCATTGACCTCAATATTTGGTGGATGCTGCGGACGCGCGGCAAAGCACGGCGCTACGCCGCGCGGGCTGCTCAGGATAGCAAAGACGGCTCTCGATCGCCGCTCAGCGTCAGGATCCGCGGCCCGTCGGCGGTGATCGCGACGGTGTGCTCGAAGTGGGCGGCCAGCGACCCGTCCTCGGTCGAGATCGACCAGTCGTCGTCGTGCACGTAGACCTCGGGGCGGCCGGCCGTGATCATCGGCTCGATCGCGAGCGTCATCCCGTCGGCGAGCAGCGGCCCGCGGCCCGGCTGCCCGAAATTGGGGATGTGCGGGTCCTCGTGGTAGGAGCGGCCGACACCGTGGCCGACGAGGCTGCGCACGACCGCGAAGCCGTTCCGCTCGACGGCGTCCTGGACGGCCGCCGAGATGTCACCGACCCGGTTGCCCGGTCGAGCCTGCGCGATCCCCTCCTCCAGCGCCTTCTGGCCGACGCCGAGGAGCTTGTGGGCGATCCCCGAGATCTCCCCGACGCCGAAGGTGTAGGCGCTGTCCGCGATGTAGCCGTCGAGCGTGACCCCGACGTCGATCGTGATCAGGTCCCCGTCGGCCACCTCGTACGGGCCCGGGATGCCGTGGACGACCATCGAGTTCGGCGAGATGCAGATCGCTCCCGGGAAGCCCCGATAGCCGAGCGAGGTCGGCGTGCCGCCGCGCGAGCGGATGAACTCCTCGGCGATCCGGTCGAGCTCTCCGGTCGTGATGCCGGGCTCGAGCTGCTCGCCGACGTGGGTGATCGTGTCGGCGACGATGCCGCCGGCGGCGGCCATCTTGGCGATCTCCTGGGCGGACTTGCGGATGATCATGCGGCGTCGTCCAACATGTCGAGGGTCTTCTCGATCTCCTCCGAGACGTCGTCGATGTTGCGGCTGGCGTGCAGCGGTACCAGTTTGCCTGTTGTGCGGTAGTACTCGACGACCGGCTCGGTCTGCTCATGGTAGAGCGCGAGACGGCGCGCGATCGATTCCGGCGTGTCGTCGCTCCGGCCCTCCTCGCGCGCACGCCCCAGCGCGCGCTCCATGGCGGTCTCGTCGTCCAGGTCGAAGAAGAAGATGACGTCGAGCCCGCGGCCGATCTCGGCGAGCATCCGGTCGAGCGCCTCGGCCTGGGTGAGGTTGCGCGGGAAGCCGTCGAGGATGAAGCCCTGCGCAGCCTCTGGCTGCGCTAACAGCTCGCGAATCATTCGAATGATGATCTCGTCGGGAACGAGATCGCCGCGAGTCATGATCTCGTCGACCTCACGACCGAGCGGTCTGTCGCCTTGTCGAGGGAGCGCAGCTTGTCTCCCGTGGAGATGTGCGGGAGGTCGCGCTCGTCGGCGATGCGCTTGGCCTGCGTGCCCTTCCCCGACCCCTGCGGGCCGAGCACCAGGACGTTCACGGTACTTGAGGAAGCCTTCGTAGGAGCGCATCATCATCTGCGACTCCATCTGGCGCATCGTGTCGAGCGCGACGCCGACGGCGATCAGCACCGACGTACCGCCGAGCGCGCCGGCGGTCGCCTGCGAGAAGCCGCCGTAGCGGATGAAGAGCGTCGGCAGCGTCGCGACGAGCGCCAGGTAGACGGCGCCGGGGAGCGTCAGCCGCGTCAGCACGCGGTCGAGGTACTGCGCGGTCGGCGGTCCCGGCCGGATGCCCGGGATGTAGCCCCCGTAGCGGCGCAGGTTGTCGGCCTGGTCGACCGGGTTGAACTGGACCGCGGTGTAGAAGTAGGTGAAGATCGACGATCAGCAGGCCCTGCATCAGCATGTACGGGATCCCCGTCGGCAGGAAGTGCTGGTTGACGAAGTCCTGGGTCTGCGGGAAGTACTGGCCGATCGTCGGCGGGAACGCCATCACCGCGGCCGCGAAGATGACCGGGATGACGCCGGCCATGTTCACGCGCAACGGCATGTAGGTGGATCCGCCCGCGGTCATGCGGCGGCCGACCATGCGCTTCGCGTACTGGATCGGGATCCGCCGCTGGCCTTCCTGGATGAAGACGATCGCCGCGATGATCGCCAGCGCGATCAACGGGAAGAAGAGCTTCTCCATCGGCCCGCCGTTCCACCAGGCGGCGATGCCGATCGGGGCGCCGGTCAGGATCGAGGCGAAGATCAGCAGCGAGATGCCGTTGCCGATCCCGCGCTTGGTGATCAGCTCGCCCATCCACATCAGCAGCGTGCAGCCGACGGTGAGCGTGATGATGATCAGCGTCAGCCGGCCGACGTTCGCGTCGAGCACGCCCTGGCGGCGGAACAGGAACGCGTAGCCGGTCGACTGCGCCGCCGCGAGGACGACGGTCAGGTAGCGCGTGTACTGATTGATCTTGGCGTACCCGGACTCGCCTTCCTTCTGGAGCTCGGAGAGCCGCGGGATCACGACCGTCATCAGCTGCAGGATGATCGAGGCGGTGACGTACGGCATGATCCCGAGCGCGAAGAGCGAGAACTGCGAGAGCGCGCCGCCGGAGAACAGGTTGAGCAGGCCGAGGATCGTGCCGCCCCGTCCCTTCGAAGTAGTTGTTGATCGTCTCGGAGTCGACGCCCGGCGCCGGCATCCACGAGCCGAGCCGGTAGATCGCGAGGATCAGCGCCGTGAAGAGGACGCGGCGGCGGAGCTCAGGGACGCGCCAGGCGTTCGAGAGCCAGCTGAACAACTACGCCTCCTCGGCGGGGGAGTCCTCGGCGGAGCGCCTCAGCCTCGGCGACGGGCTCCGCGGCCTCGGTCGCCTCGGCCTCGGGCTCGTCGGCCTCCGGCTTCGGCTTCGCGGCCTTGTGCTTCTTCTTGCGCGGATCCTTCGGCTCCTTGAGCGCCGTTGCGCTACCGCCGGCGGCCGTGATCTTCTCGCGCGCGCTGGCGGAGAAGGAGTGAGCGGTGACCGCGAGCTTCTTCTTCAGGTCGCCGGTGCCGAGCACCTTCACGTCCGCCTTCGTGTTCTTCAGCAGCCCCTTCTCGACCATCGCCTCGATGTTGACCGTGTCGCCGTCGGCGAAGACCCGGTCGAGATCGCGCAGGTTGATCGGCTGGGAGTACGTCCGGAACGGCCCGATCGGCATCGCGTCCGCGGACGTGTTGCCGCGAAGCTTGGGCGCGCGCATGTCGAGCGGCATCTGGCCGCCCTCGAAGCCGGCAGGCATCTTCTTCGAGCCGGCGCGCGACTTCTGGCCCTTGATCCCGCGGCCGGAGTAGCGGCCCTTGCCGGAGCCCAGGCCGCGGCCGACCCGCTTGCGGTCCTTGCGCGCCTGTGCGGGCTTGAGATTGGAGAGATTGAGGTCGTCGGCCATTACTTGTCCACCCGGATCAGGTGAGCGACCTTCCTCAGCTTACCCTGGAGCTCCGGGCTGTCCTTCAGCTGGTTGGACTTGCCGATCCGGCCGAGCCCGAGCGAGCGGAGCGTGCCCCGGTTCGCCGGGTTCTGGCCGATCGCGCTCTTGATCTGCGTCACTCTCATCGCTCCACCGCCGGCAAAGCCGGCGCCTCCGCTTGCTGCTCCGTCAAGCCTACGCAGCTCACGATGTCTCCTCGACCTCAGTGGTCGCCTCGACCGTCTCGGGAGCGGGGACGACGGCCTCGGGCTCAACTACGACCGGGGGCTCGGGCTGGACTTCAGGCTCGGGCACGAGCGGGGTCTCGACGGGCGGCTTCCACGGCAGTACCTCCGCGATCGTCTTGCCGCGCATCTTCGCGACGTCCTCGGGTCGGCGCAGCTTCTTCAGGCCGTCCACGGTCGCCTTCGCCATGTTGATCGGGTTCGTCGTGCCGAGGCTCTTCGCGAGCACGTCGCGGATGCCGGCCAGCTCGAGCACCGCACGAACGCCGCCGCCGGCGATGACGCCGGTTCCCTCGGAGGCCGGCCGAATGAACACCTTTGCGGCGTCGAAGCGGCCGAGGATCTCGTGGGTGACGGTCGTGCCGTGCTTGGGCACGGTGAACAGGTTCTTCTTCGCGTCGTCGACGGCCTTCGAGATCGCGAGCGGAACCTCGCGAGCCTTGCCGTAGCCGACGCCGACGCGGTCGACCTCGTCGCCGATCACGACGAGCGCCGTGAACGAGAAGCGGCGGCCGCCCTTGACGACCTTGGCGACGCGATTGATCTCGATCACGCGCTCCTTGAGCTCGCGAACTTCCTCGCGGGCGATCACTTCTCGCTCGACGGTGCTCTCAAAACTTCAGTCCTCCCTCACGCGCGGCCTCTGCAAGCGCCTTGACGCGTCCGTGGTACAGGTAGCCGCCGCGGTCGAACACGACGGTCTCGATCCCGGCCTTCTTGGCGGCCTCGGCGATTGCCTTGCCGACTTCCGCGGCCTGCTCGGTCTTGTTGCCCTTGAACGACTTCTTCAGCCCGAGCCAGCTCGCGCCCGCAAGCGTGCGGCCGGTCTCGTCGTCGATCAGCTGCGCGAAGATCGCCCTTGTTCGAGCGGAAGACCATCAGGCGCGGCCGCTCGGCCGTGCCGGCGACCTTGCCGCGGATGCGGCGATGACGGCGCTCGCGCGCCTGCCGAGTCGTGGTGACGGTCATGCGCGCTTCCCGACCTTTCTCCGGACGACCTCGTCGACGTAGCGGATTCCCTTGCCCTTGTACGGCTCGGGCTTGCGCACGGCGCGGATCTCGGCGGCCGTCTGGCCGACCTGCTGCTTGTCGGTGCCCTTGACGATCACCTGGGTCGGCACCGGCACCTCGAACGTGATTCCGGGCCGCGGCTTCATGACGACCGAGTGCGAGTAGCCGACGTTCAGCTCCAGGTCGGTGCCGCGCAGCGATGCGCGGTAGCCGACGCCCTGGATCTCGAGGTGCTTCTCGAAGCCCTTGGTGACTCCCTCGACCATGTTCGCGATCAGCGTCCGCGTCAGGCCGTGCAGCGCCCGGTCCTCGCCGCGCTCGGTCGGGCGGGTGACGACGAGCTCGCCGTCGTTCTGCTCGATCTTCATCCGCGCCGGCACGACCTGATCGAGCTCGCCGAGCGGCCCGTTGACCTGAACGCGCCCAGGGGAGATCGCGATGTTGACGGAGCTCGGGATCTCGATGGGCTTTCTGCCGATTCTGCTCATGGGACTGGCGCTACCAGACGAAGGCGATCACTTCGCCGCCGATGCCGCGCTCGGCGGCCTGGCGGCTCGTGACGAGCCCGGTCGAGGTGGACAGGATCGCGGTGCCGAGACCGCCGAGCACGCGCGGCAGGCGGTCCTTGCGCGCGTAGACGCGGCGGCCGGGGCGCGAGACGCGCTTGACGCCGGTGATCACTCGCTGGCGGTTGCGGCCGAACTTGAGCTCGACGACGAGGGTCGAGTACGGCTGGCCCTCGACCTCGACGACGCGGAAGTCCTTGATGTAGCCCTCGTCCTTGAGGACGCGGGCGATCTCCTCCTTGATCCGGGAGGTCGGCATCTCGGCGGTGTCCTTCATCGCCTTGTTGGCGTTGCGGATCCGCGTCAGCATGTCTGCGATCGGGTCGGTCAGCATCGTCGCTCCCTTACCAGCTGCTCTTCGTCATGCCGGGGATGGCGCCCTGATGGGCGAGCTCGCGGAGACAGATCCGGCAGAGGCCGAACTTCTTGAACACCGCGCGCGGGCGGCCGCAGCGGTTGCAGCGTGTGTAGTTGCGCACCTTGTACTTCTGCGGGCGCTTCTGCTTGACGACGAGAGACGTCTTGGCCACTTACTGATCCTTCCTGTCATCGGACGCGAACGGGAGCCCGAGGCCCCGCAGGAGCGCGAGCGCCTGCTCGTCCGTCTTCGCCGAGGTCGTGATCGTCACGTCGAGGCCCCGGATCGACCCGACCGAGTCGTAGTCGATCTCCGGGAAGATGATCTGCTCGCGCACGCCGAGCGAGTAGTTGCCGCGCCCGTCGAACGAGGCCTGGTTGAGGCCGCGGAAGTCGCGGATGCGCGGGAGCGCGACCGACACGAGCCGGTCGAGGAACTCGTACATGCGGGCGCCGCGCAGCGTCACCTTGGCGCCGACGGCCATGCCCTCGCGGAGCTTGAAGCTCGCGATCGACTTGCGCGCCTTGCGCACCTGGGCGCGCTGGGCGGCGATGATCGAGAGCTCCTCGATCGCGGAGTCGAGCGCCTTCGCGTCCGTCTTCGCGTCGCCGACGCCCATGTTGAGCGTGATCTTCTCGATCTTCGGCACTTCCATGATCGAGGACAGGCCGAGCTCCTCCTGGAGCTGCGGGCGCAGCTCGGCGTAGCGGTCCTTGAGGCGCGGGCTGTAGGTCGCGGTCGCCACTACTTGTCCACTTCCTGGCCGCAGCCGTCGCGCTTGCAGACGCGCACGCGCACGGTCTCGCCCTTGATCTGCTTGACCTTCATCCCGACGCGGGTCGGGAGCTTGCAGACGGGGCAGACGAGCATCACGTTCGAGACGTCGACGGGCGCGGCCTTCTCGATCCGGCCGCCGGGCGCCATCTGCGTGCCGCCCATCCGGTTCGAGTCGCGCAGTGGGCTTCGGCCGCGTGTGCCGCGTCATCACGTTCAGGTTCTCGACGAGCACACGGCCGTCGCGCGGGCGCGCCTCGATGATCCGCCCCTGCTTGCCGCGGTCCTTGCCGGACAGGATCTGGACGAGATCGCCCTTCTTGATCTTGATTTTCGTTGCCATGTGTCTCAGAGCACCTCGGGGGCCAAGCTGACGATTTTCATGAAGTTCTTCTCGCGCAACTCGCGGGCGACGGGCCCGAAGATGCGCGTTCCGCGCGGGTTGCGGGCGGCGTCGATGATCACTGCTGCGTTCTCGTCGAACGCGATCTGCGTGCCGTCGTCGCGGCCGTAGGGCTTCTTCGTCCGGACGACAACCGCCCTGACGACCTCGCCCTTCTTGACCGTGCCCTGCGGCGTCGCGGACTTCACGGTACCAACGATCACGTCGCCGACGCGGGCGTAGCGCCGTTTCGACCCGCCCATGACGCGGATGCAGAGGATCTCGCGGGCGCCGGTGTTGTCGGCGACGCGAAGCCTGGATTCCTGCTGGATCACTTCGCCGCCTCGACGATCTCGGCCAGGCGCCAGTTCTTCGTCTTCGAGATCGGGCGCGTCTCGATGATCTTGACGACGTCACCGAGCTTGGCCGCGTTCTGCTCGTCGTGCGCGTGGAAGCGCTTCGAGCGGCGGACGACCTTCTTGTAGCGCCGGTGCATCTTGATCGTGTCGACCTTGACGACGATCGTCTTGTCGCCCTTGTCCGAGACGACCGTGCCGAGCCGCTCCTGCCGGCGGCCGAACTCGTGCTCGGGCTTGGGGATGCGGACGATCGGCTTGCGCTCGGCCGGCTTCTCGCGCTTGACGCGGCCCTTCTTCGTGCTGGGGCGGAGCGCGCGCGGCAGGCGCTTGCGCTTCGGCTTCGGGCCGGACTGCGGGGCCGGCGCTGCGGGCTCAGCCGGTGCTTCGGGCTCGGCCGGCGCCTCGGGCTCTGCCTCCGCGGCAGGCTCCTCGGCGGCAGGCTCTTCTGCGACGGGCTCCTCGGCAACGGCCTCTTCGACCACTGGTGCCTCGGCAATCGGCTCGGCGACGACTTCGGGCTCGGCCTCGGCGACAGGCTCCTCCGCCGGCGCCTCCTCGGCGACCGGCTCCTCCGCGGCGGGCTCCTCAGCAGGTGCCTCCTCCGCGACGGGCTCCTCCACGACGGGCTCTGCCTCGGGGGTCGCGTCGTCCATCGCCTCGGTCGAGGCCATCGGCGCGCCTTCGTCCACGGCCGGCGTCGCGGCCTCCGTCTCGGCGGTCGCGTCGACGACGGTCTCCTCGACGGGCGCGTCCTCGGTCTTCTTGGATTTCTTGGTGGGCTTCTTCTCTGCCATTACGTGGTCCCCAATTTCTGTGCTTGCTTCGAGTCGCGCTCGTGGCGGACGGTGAGAATGCGGGCGATCTCGCGCTTCGCCGCACGCAGCCGGGCGCTGTTGTCGAGCGCGCCGGTCGCGGACTGGAAGCGGAGGTTGAAGAGCTCCTGGCGGCGCTCGTGGAGCGTTCGCTGCAGCTCGTCGTCGGTCATGTCGCGGAGCGTTCTAGCTTTCAAAGAGATCAGCTTCCTTCTTGACGATCTTCGTCTTCACCGGCAGCTTCTGGCTCGCGAGCGACAGCGCCTCGCGGGCGAGCGGCTCGGGCACGCCGGCCAGCTCGAACATCACCCGGCCGGGCTTGACGACGGCCACCCAGTGCTCGGGTGAGCCCTTACCGGAGCCCATGCGGGTCTCGGCCGGCTTCGCCGTGACCGACTTGTCCGGAAAGATGTTGATCCAGACCTTGCCGCCGCGCTTGATCTTGCGCGTCATCGCGATCCGGGCCGCCTCGATCTGCCGGTTGGTGATCCAGCCTGCCTCGAGCGACTTGATCCCGTAGTCGCCGAACTGCACCTCGCTCTGCGCGCGCGTAAGCCCGCGGCGGCGACCGCGGTGCACGCGGCGGTACTTGACCTTCTTCGGGAGGAGCACTAGCCGTCACCCTCCTTGCCCGACTCGTCGAGCTTGGTCTTGTCCTCGGTCTGCACCTTCGGCGTGGTCGAATCCGGCGCATCCGCGACGGGTGCCGGAGTCGTCTCGACCGCCGGCTCGATCATCGGCTGCTCGCGTCCTTCGGCCGACACGGCGTTCTCGTCGGTGCGGGGCCGCTCGACGCTCTCCTGGCGGCGGGGCCGGCTGGTACCGGACGCGCGCGGCGGACGAGCCTGACCGGTGCCCGGAGCGCCCGGCTTGCCACCGGCGGCGCCGGGGCGGCCGCCGGGGCGGCGGGACTTCTTCACGAGACCGAGGCCTTCGCGGTCCTGCGAGCGGTTGCGGCTCGACTCGCGCGAGGCGCCGAGACCCTCGGCCGCGCCACCGCGCCGGCGCCGGGCCTGATCCTGGTCGCCGAGGCGTGTGTCCTTGCCGGTGGTCATGCCCTCGAACCCCTCCGGCATGATCTCGCCCTTGTTGATCCAGACCTTGACGCCGATCCGGCCGTAGGTCGTCTTCGCCTCGGCAAAGCCGTAATCGATGTCGGCGCGGATCGTGTGCAGCGGGATGCGGCCCTCGGTGTAGCGCTCCGAGCGGCTCATCTCGCCGCCGCCGAGGCGGCCGCCGCACTGGATCTTGATCCCCTGAGCGCCCGAGCGCATGGCCGAAGCCAGCGAGCGCTTCATCGCCCGGCGGAAGCTGACGCGGTTCTGCAGCTGCTCCGCGATCGACTGGGCGACGAGCTTCGCATCGAGCTCGGGCCGCTTGATCTCGTTGATGTTGATGTGGACGTTCTTGCCCGTGATCGAGTGCAGCTCCTTGCGGAGCGCGTCGACCTCGACGCCCGACTTGCCGATCACGATCCCGGGGCGCGCCGTGAAGATGTCGACCGTGATTCGCTGCTTGTCCTTGCGGATCAGGATGTCGGACAGGCCGGCATGGCCGAGCTTGCTGTTGATGTGCTCGCGGATCTGGACGTCCTCGAGGATGTACTGCGGGAACTCCTTCTTCCCGACGTACCAGTTGGACTTCCAGTCGTGGATGACGCCGACCCGCAGGCCGCCGGGATGCACCTTCTGGCCCATCAGGCCACCGCCTCCTTCTTCTTCGCGCGCGACTTGGCTGCGCGCTTCGGCTTCTCTTCGGCGGCGGCCGGACTACTAGCTGTCTGCGCCGGAGCCTCGGTCGTCGTGGGCGCAGCGGCGCGCGGTGCGCGGCGCTGGCCGGCCTTCGGATTCTGAGCGAGCTCGATCGTGACGTGGCAAGTGCGCTTGCGGATCCGGTTGACCCGGCCGCGCGCACGCGCGCGCCAGCGCTTCAGGGTCGGGCCTTCGTCGGCGTAGGCCGCCTTGATCACGAGGTCGTCCCCGTTCCAGTGCAGGAGCGGGTTCGTCTCGGCGTTCGCGACGGCCGAGCGGAGAACCTTCTCGATGTCCTGGGCGGCCGCGCGCTGCGTGAAGGCGAGGATCGTCCGCGCCTCGGGGACGCTGCGCCCGCGGATGTGCTCGAGCACGACCCGCGCCTTGCGCGCCGAGAGCCGGACATACTTGGCCTCCGCGCGCACGACCTGCTCCTCTGTCTTGACGGCTGCCACTACCGCGCCTTCTGGACCTTCGCCTGCCGGTCGCCCGCGTGACCGCGGAACGTCCGGGTTGGAGCGAACTCGCCGAGCTTGTGCCCGACCATCTGCTCGCTGACGAACACGGGCACGTGCTTGCGGCCGTCGTGGACCGCGATCGTGTGGCCGACCATGTCGGGGAAGACCGTGGACGAGCGCGACCAGGTGCGGATCATCCGCTTCTCGTTGGCCGCGTTCATGGCCTCGATCCGGCTCATCAGCCGCTCCTCCACGAAAGGCCCCTTCTTCGAGCTGCGACTCATTTAGCGCTTGTCCTTCCCGCGGCGACGGCCGCGAACGATCAGCTTGTTGGATTCCTTGTGCTTGCGGCGCGTGCGCTTGCCGAGCGTCGGCACGCCCCACGGGGTGACCGGATGCCGGCCGCCCTTCGACTTCCCCTCGCCGCCGCCGTGCGGGTGGTCGACAGGGTTCATCGCCGAGCCGCGCACGCCTGGGCGGATGCCCTTCCAGCGGCTGCGGCCCGCCTTGCCGCCGGACTGGTTCTCGTGGTCTGTGTTGCCGACCTGCCCGACGGTGGCCCGACAGGTTAGCGGTACGCGACGCATCTCCCCCGACGGGAGACGGAGCACGCCGTAGCCGTCGTCCTTGGCGACGAGCTGCACGCTCGCGCCGGCCGAGCGGGCCATCTTGGCGCCCTGACCCGGCTTCAGCTCGACGTTGTGCACCATCGTGCCGGTGGGCATGTTCTCGAGCGGGAGCGCGTTGCCGGGCTTGATGTCCGCGTTCGGGCCCGACTCGACCATCGCGCCGACGCGCAGGCGCGCGGGAGCGATGATGTAGGCCTTGGCGCCGTCGAGGTAGTGGAGCAGCGCGATCCGCGCCGACCGGTTGGGGTCGTACTCGATCGCGGCGACCTTCGCGGGCACGCCGTCCTTCGTCCGCTTGAAGTCGATCACGCGGTAGCGGCGCTTGTGGCCGCCGCCCTGGTGCCGGGTCGTGATCCGCCCCATGTTGTTCCGGCCGCCCTTGCGCTTCAGCGGCTCGGTGAGGCTCTTCTCCGGCGTCGTCTTCGTGATCTCCTCGAACGTGGAGACGGTCATGAAGCGGCGGCCCGGCGAGGTGGGCTTGTATTTCTTGAGGGCCATTTAGACCTGTGCTCCTTCGAAGATCTCGATCGTTTCGCCCTCGGCGACCTGGACGATTGCCTTCTTCCAGCCCGGGCGCTTGCCGATGCTGGCGCCGCGGCGCTTCGGCTTCGCCTGCACCTTGAGGATGTTGACGTTCTGGACGTGGACGTCGAAGAGCTCCTCGACGGCCTGGCGCACCTGGGTCTTGTGCGCGTCCTTGTGCACCTTGAACGTGTACTTGCGGTCCTCGATCAGGCTGTAGCTCTTCTCCGAGACGACCGGAGCGAGCAAGACCTCGTTCGGATGAAGGCTCATGTCGCCCTCCCCTCGACGAGCGGCAGCGCGGCCTCGGTGATCAGCAGGCTCTTGCCCCAGATCACGGTCGCGACCTCCAGCTCGGAGGGCACCGTGACGAGGGTGCGCGGCAGGTTGCGGAAGGACTTGATCAGCGTCTCCTCCTCCTCGGTCGCGACGAGCACGACCGGCGCGTCCTTGCCCCACGACTCGACGAGGCTCTTGGCCTGCTTCGTCGACGGAGCCTCGAAGGCCGAGCCGTCGAGGACGCCGATCGTGCCGTTGGCAGCGTGCTGGGAGAGCGCGCTGCGCAGCGCTGCGCGGCGCGCCTTGCGGTTCACCTTCACGTCGAAGCTGCGCATCGTCGGCGCGAAGACGACGCCGCCGCCCGTGAACTGGGCCGCGCGAATCGTGCCCGCGCGTGCTCGGCCGGTGCCCTTCTGGCGCCATGGCTTGGCGCGGCCGCCGGCCACGAGGCCACGGGTCTTCGCCCCGCGCGTGCCGGCGCGACGCGCGTTCAGCTCGGCGCGCACGGTCTCGTGCACGAGGTTCGCGTTCACCTCGGCGGCGAAGACCGCCTCGTCGAGAGTGACGTCCTTGGACGACGTGCCGCCGAGGAGCTGGGCTTTCGGAGCGGCCATTACTGCTTCACCGTCCTGATCTCGACGATGCCGCTCTTCGGGCCCGGAACGGGGCCCTTGACGAGCAGCAGGTTGCGCTCGGGATCGATCTCGTGGATGACGAGGCCCGGCTGGGTGACGCGGACGCCGCCCATCCGGCCGGCCATCTTCTGGCCCTTGAAGACGCGCGACGGAGTCGCCGAGGCGCCGATCGAGCCGGGCTTGCGAACGTTGTGCGAGCCGTGCGAGACCGGGCCGCGCGCGAAGTTGTGGCGCTTGATCGTGCCCTGGAAGCCCTTGCCGATCGAGATCCCGGCGACCTTGACCTTCTCGCCGGGCTCGAACGCCTCGACGGTGACGGCCTCGCCGACCTGCAGCTCGCTCTGGCCGCGGAACTCGACCAGATGGCGGTGCGGCGCGGCGCCCGCCTTCGCGAGATGGCCGAGCTCGCCCTTCGAGAGCTTGCGCTCGGCGACCTCGTCGAACGCGAGCTGGACGGCCTCGTAGCCGTCGGTCTCGTTCGTCTTGATCTGGACGACCGGGCACGGGCCGGCCTCGATCACGGTCACGGCCGTCACCTCACCGCTCTCCGGATCGAAGACCTGCGTCATGCCCAGCTTCCGTCCCGAGGATTCCCTTCATCAGAGCTTGATCTCGATGTCGACGCCTGCCGGGAGATCGAGGCGCATCAGCGAGTCCACCGTCTTCGGCGTCGGGCTGTGGATGTCGATCAACCGCTTGTGCGTGCGCACCTCGAAGTGCTCGCGCGAGTCCTTGTCCTTGAAGGGGCTCCGGATCACGCAGTACACGTTCTTCTCGGTGGGCAGGGGCACAGGGCCGGTGATCGTCGCACCGGTGCGCTGGGCCGTCTCGACGATCTGCGACGCCGAGCGGTCCAGCTGCTGGTGGTCATAGCCCTTGAGCCTGATGCGGATCTTCTGCTGCGCCACGTCTCCTCTTCCTACTTGGTGATCTTCGTGACGACGCCGGCGCCGACCGTGCGACCGCCCTCGCGGACGGCGAAGCGGAGCCCCTCGTCCATGGCGATCGGCGCGATCAGCTGCACCGTCATCTGCGTGTTGTCGCCCGGCATGACCATCTCCTGGCCGTCCGGGAGCGTGATCTCGCCCGTCACGTCCGTCGTGCGGAAGTAGAACTGCGGGCGGTACTTGGAGAAGAACGGCGTGTGGCGGCCGCCCTCGTCCTTCGAGAGCACGTAGATCTCCGCGTCGAAGTCGGTGTGCGGGGTGATCGAGCCGGGCTTCGCGAGCACCTGGCCGCGCTCGATCTCCTCACGCTTGATGCCGCGGAGCAGTGCGCCAGCGTTGTCGCCGGCCTGCGCCGCATCGAGCGTCTTCTGGAACATCTCGACGCCCGTGACGACCGTCTTCTCGACCTTCTCGTGGATGCCGACGATCTCGACCTCGTCGCCGATCTTGATCGCGCCCTGCTCGACGCGGCCGGTGACGACGGTGCCGCGGCCCGTGATCGTGAACACGTCCTCGATCGGCATCAGGAACGGCTTGTCGATCTCGCGGGTCGGCTCCGGGATGTAGGAGTCGACCGCCTCCATCAGCTCCAGGATCTTCGGCGTCCACTCCTCGTCGCCCTCGAGCGCCTTCAGCGCCGAGACGTGCACGATCGGGATGTCGTCACCCGGGAAGTCGTACTTGGAGAGGAGCTCGCGCACCTCCATCTCGACGAGCTCGAGCAGCTCGGGATCGTCGACCATGTCGGCCTTGTTCAGCGCGACGACGATGTACGGCACGTCGACCTGCTTCGCGAGCAGGATGTGCTCCCGCGTCTGCGGCATCGGGCCGTCAGCGGCGGAGACGACCAGGATCGCGCCGTCCATCTGCGCGGCGCCGGTGATCATGTTCTTGATGTAGTCGGCATGACCCGGGCAGTCGACGTGGGCGTAGTGCCGGTTCGCCGTCTCGTACTCGACGTGCGCGGTGTTGATCGTGATCCCGCGCTGGCGCTCCTCGGGAGCCTTGTCGATGTCGTCGAATGCGACCGCCGTGCCGCCACTGGACTCGGCGAGCACCTTGGTGATCGCCGCCGTCAGCGTCGTCTTCCCGTGGTCGATGTGACCGATCGTGCCGACGTTGAGGTGGGGCTTGTTGCGGTCGAACTTCTGCTTGGCCATTTCTGGTCTCTCCTCCGTCTGTCTCTTACGAACCTGTGGACTGCGTGTCGACGATGTCCGCGGCGATGTTGCCGGGAACTTCCTCGTACCGCTCGAACTGCATGCTGAACGTGGCGCGCCCCTGCGTCATCGAGCGGACGTCGGTGGCGTAGCCGAACATCTCGGACAGCGGCACGATCGCCTTGATCGTGGTCGCGTTGCCCATCGGGGTCATCTCCTCGATTCGCCCGCGGCGGCTGTTCAGGTTACCCATCACGTCGCCGAGGAACTCCTCCGGCGTGACGACCTCGACAGCCATCACCGGCTCGAGCAGCTTCGGCTTCGCGCGCTTCATCGCCTCCTTGAAGGCCATCGAGCCTGCGATCTTGAAGGCGCGCTCGCTCGAGTCGACGTCGTGGTAGGAGCCGTCGATCAGCTCGACCTTGACGTCGACGACGGGGTAGCCGGCGAGGATGCCCGAGTTCATCGCCTCGACGATGCCCTCGTTGACCGGCTTGATGTACTCCTTGGGGATCTTGCCGCCGACGATCTTGTCCTCGAACTCGTAACCCGCGCCCGGCTCCTGCGGGAGCAGGTTGATGACGACGTCGCCGTACTGGCCGGAGCCGCCGGTCTGGCGCACGAAGCGGCCCTGGATCTTCTCGGCGGGCTTGCCGATCGTCTCACGGTAGGCGACCTGCGGCCGGCCGACGTTGGCGTCGACCTTGAACTCGCGCATCAGCCGGTCGACGATGATCTCGAGGTGGAGCTCGCCCATGCCGGCGATCAGCGTCTGGCCGGTCTCCTCGTCGGACGTGACCTGGAAGGTCGGGTCCTCCTCGGAGAGGCGCGCGAGCCCGGCGCCCAGCTTGTCCTGGTCGCCCTTCGTCTTCGGCTCGATCGCGACCGAGATGACGGGGTCGGGGAACGTCATCCGCTCGAGCACGATCGGCGCGTTCTCGACCGAGAGCGTGTCGCCCGTCGTCGTCTGCTTGAGCCCGACGCCGGCAGCGATCTCGCCCGCCCAGATCTCCTCGCGCTCCTCACGGTGGTTCGCGTGCATCTGGAGGATGCGGCCGATCCGCTCCGTCTTGCCGTTCGTCGTGTTGAGGACGCGATCCCCCGCCTTGAGCGTGCCGGAGTAGACGCGAAAGTAGGTCAGCTTGCCGACGAACGGGTCGGACATGACCTTGAACGCGAGCGCGGCGAACGGCGCGTCGACCGACGCGTCGCGGCTGAGCACCGCCTCGGTCTTCGGATCGATGCCCTGGACCGCCGGGACGTCGAGCGGGCTCGGCAGATAGTCGATCACGGCGTCGAGCAGCGGCTGGACGCCCTTGTTCTTGAAGGCGCTGCCGAGCACGATCGGCGTCAGCGCATCGGCGAGTGTGCCGGCGCGAAGCGCGCGCTTGATCATCTCCGGCGTGACGAGGGATTCGTCGGTGAGGTACGTCTCGGTCAGCTCGTCGTCGTGCACGGCGATCGAGTCGATCAGCAGGTGGTGGTACTCGTGCGCCTGCTCGGCGAGCTCGGCGGGGATCTCGCCGACGGTGAACTTCTCGCCGAGGTCGTCCTCGTAGGTGATCGCGTTCATCTCCACGAGGTCGACGACGCCGCGGTGGTGCTCCTCCTGGCCGATCGGCAGCTGGATCGGCACCGGGTTGGCGCCGAGCTTGTCGACCATCGACTTGACCGAGGCGAAGAAGTCGGCGCCGGTGCGGTCCATCTTGTTGATGAACGCGATCCGCGGGACCTTGTACTTGTCGGCCTGGCGCCAGACGGTCTCGGACTGCGGCTGGACACCCGCGACGGCGTCGAAGACGGCAACCGCGCCGTCGAGCACGCGCAGGCTTCGCTCCACCTCGACCGTAAAGTCCACGTGCCCGGGCGTATCGATAATGTTGATGCGATGGTCGCGCCACTCCGCGGTCGTCGCCGCCGAGGTGATCGTGATCCCGCGCTCCTGCTCCTGGGCCATCCAGTCCATCGTCGCGGCGCCCTCGTGGACCTCACCCATCTTGTGGGTGCGGCCGGTGTAGTAGAGGATCCGCTCCGTCGTCGTCGTCTTGC
Source organism: uncultured Gaiellaceae bacterium (assembly GCA_963765705.1). Classification (GTDB taxonomy): domain Bacteria; phylum Actinomycetota; class Thermoleophilia; order Gaiellales; family Gaiellaceae; genus Gaiellasilicea. Next base: position 249,064 of record CAVXXJ010000008.1, on the reverse strand, counting down.
CGGCGTCGATGTGCGCCATGATCCCGATGTTGCGGACGCGGTCCAGCGCGATGCGTGTGGCGGTCGTGCTCATGTCTCCCTTACCAGCGGTAGTGCGCGAAGGCCTTGTTGGCCTGCGCCATCCGGTAGATGTCGTCCTTCTTCTTGAACGCGCCGCCCGCGCCGTTGATCGCCTCGAGGAGCTCTCCTGCGAGCTTCTGCTGCATGCCCTTCTCGCGCCGGTCGCGCGAGAACTGGACGAGCCAGCGGATCGCAAGCGTGCGGGCGCGGCGCTGCGGCACTTCGACCGGCACCTGGTAGTTGGCGCCGCCGACGCGGCGGGAGCGAACCTCGAGAACCGGCGTCACCGTCTTGACCGCGGCCTCGAGAGCCTCGATCGGGGCCTTGCCGCTCTTCTCGGAGACGATCGCAAGCGCGTCGTAGACGATCCGCTCGGCCGTCGAGCGCTTGCCGTCCAGCATCACCGCGTTGATGAACTGGGTGACCAACGTCGACCCGTGAATCGGGTCGACTTCGAGCACGCGCGGGGTGATGTCTGCTCGGCGGGGCATTACGGGCGCTTCGCTCCGTACTTCGAGCGGCCCTGCCGGCGATCGGAGACGCCGGCGGTGTCGAGCGCGGCGCGGATCACCTTGTAGCGAATGCCCGGCAGGTCCTTGACGCGGCCGCCGCGGATCAGCACCACGGAGTGCTCCTGCAAGTTGTGCCCCTCGCCCGGGATGTAGGTCGTGACCTCCATCTGGTTCGTCAGCCGCACGCGCGCGACCTTGCGCAGCGCCGAGTTCGGCTTCTTCGGGGTCGTCGTGTAGACGCGCGTGCAGACGCCGCGCTTCTGTGGAGCACCGCGGAGCGCAGGGGTCTTCGTCTTCGCCTTCGGCGTCTGACGACCCTTGCGAACGAGCTGGTTTGTTGTCGGCACGCGTTGCTCCCCAATCGGTGTTACGGCGGTCTTTGCTCACACAGCAACGGTCGGCCGGGCATGCAGCTAAAGCCCTGCCAACCGGACAGCGGAGTGTAGCGAAGACGCCGCAACTCTGCTCAGAGAATGGGATCCACGCCTGAACGGAGAGCGCTTCCACCGGCTCGCTTACGCTTTGCAAGTCATAGCTATGGGGGGTAAGGCCGATTAGAGTGAGCCAGCGGCACGGATTCGCCGTCTCAGTCCCCCGAGCCATGACCACGATCCTCATCGCCTGCGGCGCGGCGGTGGTCGCGATGACCCTCGCCACAACCGTCTTCCTGCTCGGACGCCGTTCGGGCGGCACGAGCGACGACCGGCTGGCTGCCGTGGCCGCCGAGCTCGACGAGCGGATGGAGGCGATGGTCCGCGACCTCTCCGAGGCGCTCGAGCGCGCACAGCAGGAGAACCGCCGCGCGCGCCTGCTCGGCGAGCTCGGCGGCACGATCGACCTGGACGAGGTGCTCGCGCGCACGCTCGAGGCAGCCGGCGCACTCGACGGCGCCGACGCCGCCGTCGTCTCCATCGCCGCGGAGGGCACCGAGCCTCTCGTCGCGTCGGTCGGCCTCGGAACGGGCGAGCCGACGGCGGCGATCGAGGGCCCACCCGACGGATCGACGCCCCGCTCGATCGCGATCGCATACGAGTACGACCGCGACGAGGCCGGCGGCCACAGCCGGATCCGGGCGGCGCTCGCGGTCCCCCTGGCGTCCGACGGAGTGCCGTATGGCTTCCTCACGGCGTACTCCCGCCGGGGAGTGGAAGCGTTCGGCGAGACGGCGACGGCAGAGCTGGAGGAGCTGGCGCTGCGGGCCGGGCCGGCGATCGACAACGCGCGCCGCTTCCGCCTGGCGCGCCAGCTCGCCGACCTGGACGCTCTCACGGGGCTGCACAACCGCCGCTACTTCCACGAGACGCTGGCGCGCGAGGTCGCACGCGCACACCGCTACAGCCGCAGCCTCGCGCTGGTGATCTTCGACGTCGACGACTTCAAGGCGATCAACGACCGGATCGGCCATCTCTCCGGCGATGCCGTACTGGCCGAGGCATCCGACCGCGTGCGCGAGGTCGTCCGGTCGGCGGACGTCGCCTGCCGCGTCGGCGGAGACGAGTTCGCGGTGATCATGCCGGAGTCGTCGGTGACCGACGCCGATCAGCTCTACAAGCGGCTCGAGCATGCCGTCTCCGCCAGGCCGGTCGGGCAGGCGGGCCGGCTGCACATCTCGGCCGGCGTCACCGAGCTCCGGCCCGAGGACGACGCGGTGTCGTTCTTCGAGCGCGCCGACGAGGCGCTCTACCGCGCCAAGGGCGCCGGCAAGGCCACGGTGGTCGCCGTCAACTCGGCGACGACTCTCCCCCGCCAGGAACCCGGGACCGCCACCAGCTCCTAGCCGTCCCGCCCGATATCAGCGAGGGCGGCCTCTCGGCCGCCCTCGCGTCACTCCGATCGGCCTCGCGGCCTTACTTCTCTTCGTCGAGCGGCGACTCGACCTCGGGAACCTCGGTCGCCTCGCCGGCGTCTGCCGACGGCTCGTCACCGTTACCCGACGGCGTGCCGCCGAAGGTGAGGCCGAGCGCCTCCAGGTTGAGGCCGTCGCCGTCGCCGCCGATCTCCTCCAGCGCCGCCAGCAGCTCGGCCTCGGTCTCGGGCCGCGCGTACAGGTGCGCGGGCACGGAGTCGGACGGGCCGATGCCGATCTGGCGATAGCGCTTGAGGCCGGTCGCGGCCGGGATCAGCTTGCCGATGATCACGTTCTCCTTCAGGCCGAGCAGGTGGTCGACCTTGCCCTCGATCGAGGCGTCGGTCAGCACCTTCGTCGTCTCCTGGAAGGAGGCTGCCGAGAGGAAGGACTCGGTCGCGAGCGAGGCCTTGGTGATCCCGAGGATCAGCGGCTCGAACGTGGCCTTCTCGTCCTTCTTCTTCAGCTTCGCGTTCTCGCGCTCGAGCTTCGTCTTGTCGGCCAGCTCGCCCGGAAGCAGCGACGTGTCGCCCGCCTCCATCACGCGAACCTTCTTCAGCATCTGCCGGACGATCAGCTCGATGTGCTTGTCGTGGATGTCGACGCCCTGCGACTTGTAGACCTTCTGCACCTCGCCCACGAGGTACAGCTCGGTCTCCGTCGAGCCCTTGCCGGCCTTGGCGTGCAGGTCGAGCAGCTCGGCCGGAGCCCGTGAGCCCTCGTTCAGAGCGTCGCCCTGCTCGATCACCTGGCCCTGCGTGACGATCAGCCGCGAGCGCCGCGGCAGCGAGTACTCCTTCGGCGGAATCAGCTCGCCTTCCTCGTCGAGAGCATCGGGGACGATCGTGATCTTCACGGTCCGGTCGGCCTCCTCGATCTCGACGCGGCCGCCGACCTCCGCGAGCGTCGCGGCGCCCTTCGGGTTCCGCGCCTCGAAGATCTCGACGACGCGCGGCAGGCCGTGCGTGATGTCCGCGCCGGCGACGCCGCCGGTGTGGAACGTCCGCATCGTCAGCTGCGTGCCCGGCTCGCCGATCGACTGCGCGGCGATGATGCCGACCGCGTCGCCGATGTCCGAGACGTTGCCCGTCGCAAGGAACGTGCCGTAGCAGGTCTGGCACACGCCGGTCTCGGCGCGGCACTTCAGCACCGAGCGCACCGGCAGCTTCAAGGCCGGATCGTCGAGCTCCTCGGCGATCTCGCGCAGGCGCGGGGCGGTGATCTCCTCGCCCTTCGACCCGACGAGCGTCTTGCTCGGCTTGCCGCTCGCGAGTGGCTTGAAGACGTCCTCGGCGAGCGCCCGGCCCATGACCGACTTGTTCAGACCCTCCGGCAGGTGCACCGGCAGCTCGACGAACTCCTCGGTGCCGCAATCGGCCTCGCGGATGATCACGTCCTGCGAGACGTCGACGAGACGCCGCGTCAGGTAGCCGGAGTCGGCCGTGCGGAGCGCGGTGTCGGCGAGGCCCTTGCGCGCGCCGTGGGTCGAGATGAAGTACTCGAGCACCGACAGGCCCTCCATGAAGTTGGCCTTGATCGGCCGCTCGATGATCTCGCCCTTCGGGTTTGCCATCAGGCCGCGCATGCCGGCGAGCTGGCGGATCTGCTTGAACGATCCGCGCGCTCCCGAGTTGGCCATCATGTAGATCGAGTTCAGCTCGTTCAGGTTCTCCTGCATCGCGTCGGCGACCTTGTCGGTTGCCTCCGTCCAGATGTTGACGATCTGCTCGTGCCGCTCGTCCTCGGTGATCAGGCCGCGCTCGTAGTTGCCCTCGACGACTTTCACCTTCGCCTCGTAGCCGGCGAGGATGGCCGCCTTCTCGGGCGGGATGACGATGTCGTTCTTCGAGACCGTGATCCCGGCCTGCGTCGCGTACTTGAACGCGAGGCTCTTGATCGTGTCGAGCACCGACGCGATCGCGTGCGCGCCATAGCGGTCGACGAGATCGGCGATGAAGTTGTCGATCTCCCGCTTCGAGAGCGTGCGGTTGATGAAGGTGTGGACGCCGGCCTCGCCGACGACGACGGCCTCCAGCAGCGAGCGCTCGACCTCGGTGTTGAAGATGACGCGGCCGGGCGTGGTCAGGATCAGCTCGCCGTGCCAGCGGTACTCGATCGGATCCTGGAGGCCGACCTCCTTCGAATCGAGGTGGAACTCGACCTCCTCCTCGTTCTGGAAGCGCTTGATCCCCTTGAGCTTCTGCTCCTTCGCGAGCTTCTCGGCGGTCGTCGCGGAGAGATCGGTCCCGGAGTAGGTCAGGTAGTAGGAGCCGAGCACCATGTCCTGCGTCGGCGTCGCGAGCGGGCGCCCGTGGGCCGGCGAGAGGATGTTGTTCGACGAGAGCATCAGGATGCGCGCCTCGGCCTGCGCCTCCGCGGAGAGCGGCAGGTGGACGGCCATCTGGTCACCGTCGAAGTCGGCGTTGAAGGCGTGGCAGACGAGCGGGTGCACCTGGATCGCCTTGCCCTCGACGAGCACGGGCTCGAACGCCTGGATGCCGAGGCGGTGGAGCGTCGGAGCGCGGTTCAGCAGCACCGGATGCTCCGCGATCACCTCCTCGAGCACGTCCCAGACCTCGGGTGTCATCGACTCGACGTACTTCTTGGCCGCCTTGATGTTCTGGACCGACTTGCGCTCGACGAGCCGGCTCATGATGAACGGCTTGAAGAGCTCGAGGGCCATCAGCTTCGGCAGGCCGCACTGGTGCAGCTTCAGGTACGGGCCGGCGACGATCACCGAGCGGCCGGAGTAGTCGACGCGCTTGCCGAGCAGGTTCTGGCGGAACCGGCCCTGCTTGCCCTTGAGCATGTCGGAGAGCGACTTCAGGGGCCGGTTGCCCGGGCCCGTCACCGCGCGGCCGCGGCGGCCGTTGTCGAACAGCGCGTCGACGGCCTCCTGCAGCATCCGCTTCTCGTTGTTGACGATGATCTCGGGCGCGCCGAGGTCGAGCAGCCGCTTGAGGCGGTTGTTCCGGTTGATCACGCGCCGGTAGAGGTCGTTCAGGTCGCTCGTGGCGAAGCGGCCGCCGTCGAGCTGGACCATCGGCCGCAGCTCCGGCGGGATCACGGGCACGGCCTCGAGGATCATCCACTCGGGCTTGTTCTCCGAGGTGACGAACGCCGAGACGACCTTCAGCCGCTTGATCGCGCGCTGCTGCTTCTGCCCCTTCGAGGTCTTGATCGTCTCGCGGAGCGTCTTCGACTCCTCCGCCAGGTCGAGGTCGCGGAGCAGGTCGCGGATCGACTCCGCCCCCATGCCGCCGCGGAAGTAGACGCCGAAGCCGTACGGGGAGCCGAAGCGGTCCTTGAGCTCGCGGAAGATCTGCTCGTCGTTGACGATCATCTTCGGCTCGAGCTCGCGGAACTTCTGCCACGTCTCCTCGAGGCGGCGCACGGAGTCGACCGACGCCTCGCGGGCGTCCTCGCGCCGCGACTCGATGTCGGCGTACATCTCGCGCACCTTCAGCACCCACTGGCCGACCATGTCGAGGTCGTCCTTGCGCGCGCCCTCCTTCAGGCAGAGGTCGTAGGCGAGCTCGCGGACGTCCTCCGGTGCGCCGGCCGGGTCGGCCGCCGCGATCACGTCGGCGAGGAGGCCCTTGCCGACCTCGCGCGCCTTCTCCAGGTTCTTCATGTCGATGGCGGCCACGGTCGCGGCGTCGTCGCCCTCGAGCTCGGTGCCCGAGAGGAGCGCCTCGACGATCTTGTTCACGTGCTTGGTGAGGGCGCCCTTCTTGGAGCCCGACGCCTGGTCGAGCTCGGCGCGGAGCGGCTGGAGCGCCTCCTGGATCTGCTGCGCCGCGGTCGCGACCTGCTCGTGCTCGCGCGGGGCGAGCTTGCGGTCGGAGCGCGTCGCGGTCGCCCGGACGAGCTCGCGGAGCTTCTTCGGATCCTCGGTCGAGACGGTGTTCGCGAGCTCCGGGAAGATCCCCGAGCCGAGCGAGCGCACCTCTTCGAGGGTCGGGAGCGCCTGCTCCTCGGCCCAGTTGGCAAGGCCGCGCGCCCAGAAGTCGTCGTCCTCGTCGAAGCCCTTGTCCTTGCCCTTGGCGAAGAAGTCGCGGCGCCGCTGCAGGCGCTGCTCGAGCGCGGCGAGGTTCTCGTCGCGATCGACGTAGATCTGCTCGGACTCGATGCGGACCTTGTCCTCGAGGTCGTTCAGGTCCTTCGCGCGCGCCTCGTTGTCGACCGCGGTGACGATCGAGGCGGCGAAGTAGAGCACCTTCTCGAGCTCGCGCGGGGCGATGTCGAGCAGGTAGCCGATCCGGCTCGGAACGCCCTTGAAGAACCAGATGTGACTGACCGGCGCGGCCAGGTCGATGTGGCCCATCCGCTCGCGGCGCACCTTCTGGCGCGTGACCTCGACGCCGCAGCGCTCGCAGATGATGCCCTTGTAGCGGACGCGCTTGTACTTGCCGCAATAGCACTCCCAGTCCTTGGTCGGACCGAAGATGCGCTCGCAGAACAGGCCGTCGCGCTCCGGCTTCAGGGTGCGGTAGTTGATGGTCTCCGGCTTGGTGACCTCACCCGAGGACCAGTCGCGGATCTGCTTGCTGGAAGCAAGCCCGATCCGGATCGCGTCGAAATCGTTGATGTCGATCAAGTGATCAGCGCCTCTTTCTGTTCTTCAGTCAGTCTTGTCTGCAATTAGTTGTCGAGCTCGAGGTCGGCGACCTCTTCGGCGACGGGGCCGGTCTGGGCCTGCGCCTCCTCCTCGGCCACCTCGTCGGGCGTCATCACGACGTCGGCGAGGTCGTCGAGCTCCTCGTCGTTCGCGATCACCAGCTCGCCCTCGGCGTCGATGCGCTCCTGGCCTTCCTCGGTCTCCTCGGCCGTGGGCTGGCGGGCAGCCGCGCGGAGCGAGCCCGGGGAGAGGTCGATGCCGAGCTCTTCCGCGGCGCGGAGCAGCTCGTCGTCCTCCTCCCGCACCTCGACCTCGCGGCCCTCGTCCGAGAGCACCTGGACGTCGAGCGCGAGCGACTGCATCTCCTTCAGCAGCACCTTGAACGACTCGGGGATCGACGGCTCGGCGATGTTCTCGCCCTTGACGATCGCCTCGTACGCCTTGACGCGGCCGATCGTGTCGTCGGACTTGATCGTCAGCATCTCCTGCAGCGTGTACGCGGCGCCGTAGGCCTCGAGCGCCCACACCTCCATCTCGCCGAAGCGCTGGCCGCCGAACTGCGCCTTGCCGCCCAGCGGCTGCTGGGTGACGAGCGAGTACGGGCCGGTCGAGCGCGCGTGGATCTTGTCGTCGACGAGGTGGAGCAGCTTCAGGATGTACATGTAGCCGACGGTGACCTTCTGCTCGAAGGGCTCGCCCGTCTTGCCGTTGAACAGCCGCACCTTGCCGGAGACCTTGCGGCCCGTATCGCGCTTCTGGTCGACGTGGAACTTGATCGGCGAGTCCGGGTTCTGCTTCGACCACGTCACGAGCGCCTCGTCGACGTCCTCCTCGGTGGCGCCGTCGAACACCGGCGTCGCGACGGGGAACGGGTTCGGCGAGTTGATCGGAGCCTTCGGGTTGACGCCGATGTCACCCGGCTCGGCGAAGACGCCGTGCGCCGCGGCCCAGCCGAGGTGCGTCTCGAGGATCTGGCCGATGTTCATCCGGCTCGGCACGCCGAGCGGGTTCAGGATCACGTCGACGGGACGGCCGTCCTCGAGGAACGGCATGTCCTCCTCGGGCACGATCTTCGAGATGACGCCCTTGTTGCCGTGGCGGCCGGCGAGCTTGTCGCCCTCCGAGATCTTGCGCTTCTTCGCCACGTAGACGCGGACGAGCTCGTTGACGCCCGGCGACAGGTCGTCGCCCGCGTCGCGGGAGAACGTCTTGACGCCGATGACCTTGCCGCCCTCGCCGTGCGGGACCTTGAGCGACGTATCGCGGACCTCGCGCGCCTTCTCCTTGAAGATGGCGCGGATCAGCTTCTCCTCCGCTGTCAGCTCGGTCTCGCCCTTCGGCGTCACCTTGCCGACGAGCAAGTCGCCGGAGCCGACCTCGGCGCCGATGCGGATCACGCCGCGATCGTCGAGGTTGGCGAGCGACTCCTCCGAGCGGTTCGGGATGTCGCGCGTCACCTCCTCGTCGCCGAGCTTCGTCGAGCGGGCGTCGATCTCGTACTCGTGAATGTGGATCGAGCTGAGCACGTCGTCCTTGACGAGCCGCTCGGAGAGCACGATCGCGTCCTCGAAGTTGTAGCCCTCGAAGGTCATGAAGGCGACCATCAGGTTGGCGCCGAGCGCGAGCTCGCCGCCGTCCGTCGAGGAGCCGTCGGCCAGCACCTGCTGGGCCTTGACCTTCTCGCCCAGGCCGACCACCGGCTTCTGGTGGATCAGCGTGCCCTGGTTCGAGCGCATGAACTTCGTCAGGTTGTACTCCTCGCGGGAGCCCTTGCCCTCGACGACGATCTTCTCGGCGTCGACGTCGATCACGGTGCCGTCGGTCTTCGAGAGGACGACGTCGCCGGTGTCGATGGCGGCGCGGTACTCGAGGCCCGTGCCGACGAGCGGCGCCTGCGGGATCATCAGCGGCACTGCCTGCTTCTGCATGTTCGCGCCCATCAGCGCGCGGTTCGCGTCGTTGTGCTCGAGGAACGGGATCAGGGCGGTCGCGACCGACACGATCTGCGCCGGGGCGACGTCCATGAACTCGACGTCCTTCGGGGTCGACGTGACGGCCTCACCGAGGCTGGAGCGGCAGAGCACCGTGTCGTTCAGGAACTTGCCCGTCTTGAAGTCGACCGGCTCGGACGCCTGCGCGATCGTGTACTGGGCCTCCTCGGCGGCGTCGAGATAGATGATCTCGTCCGTCACCTTGCTGCTCTTGACGACGCGGTACGGCGTCTGGATGAAGCCGAACTCCGAGACCATCGCCATCGAGGCGAGCGAGCCGATCAGGCCGATGTTCGGGCCTTCCGGGGTCTCGATCGGGCACATGCGCCCGTAATGGGTCGGATGGACGTCGCGCACCTCGATCGGCGCGCGCTCGCGGGTGAGGCCGCCGGCGCCGAGCGCCGAGAGCCGCCGCCGGTGCGTGAGCCCGGAGAGCGAGTTCGTCTGGTCCATGAACTGCGAGAGCTGCGACGAGCCGAAGAACTCCTTCAACGCCGCGACCACGGGCCGGATGTTGATGATCGTCTGCGGCGTGATCGTGTCGACGTCCTCGGTCGTCATCCGCTCGCGGACGACGCGCTCCATCCGGTAGAGGCCGACGCGGAACGCCTCCTGGATCAGCTCGCCGGTCGTGCGCAGCCGCCGGTTGCCGAAGTGCTCGTACTCGTCGAGCTCGGAGCGGATCGGGTCGCGATTGAGCTGGATCGCCTCGGCGGCGAAGTCCTTCGTCTCGAGGTCGACGCCGAGCTTCATCGGCAGGTCGACGAGCTTGCGGACGAGGGCGACGATGTCGGTCGTCGTCAGCGTGCGCGTGTCGTCGGGGACCGAGACGCCGAGCCGCTGGTTCAGCTTGTAGCGGCCGACCTTGGTCAGGTCGTAGCGCTTCGGGTCGAAGAAGAGCGCGCGGACGAGGTTGCGCGAGTTGTCGAGCGTCGGCGGCTCGCCGGGGCGCTGCTTCTTGAACACCTCGACGACCGCCTCTTCCTCGCGGGTCGTCGTGTCCTTGTCCAGCGTGTTCTGGATGAAGGGGGAGTTGTCGAAGAGCTTCAGCAGGTCCTCGTTCGAGTCCAGCGCCAGCCCGTCGTTGTAGTCCTCACGCGCGAGCGCGCGCAGCAGCGTCGTCACCGGCAGCTTCCGCTTCCGGTCGATGCGTGCGTAGACGATCCCCTTCTTGTCGATCTCGAGCTCGAGCCACGAGCCGCGGCTCGGCATCAGGTTCGCGGTGAAGACCTGCTTCGTCGCGTCCTTCGGCTCCATCAGGTAGGCGCCGGGGCTGCGGACGAGCTGCGTCACGATCACGCGCTCGGTGCCGTTGATGATGAAGGTGCCCCACTGCGTCATCATCGGGAAGTCGCCCATGAAGACCCGCTGCTCGCGGATCTCACCGGTCTCCTTGTTGACGAAGCGGACCGTCATCGAGAGTGGGGCCTGATAGGTCAGGTCCTTCTCACGGCACTCCTGGATCGTGAATCCGGGGTCGCCGAACTCGAAGTCGCCGAACTCGACGGCGAGCGTGCCGGTGTAGTCCTCGATCGGCGAGATGTCGGCAATCGTCTCGCGCAGGCCCTCGTTCTTGAACCACTCGAACGACGCCTTCTGGATGTCGATCAGGTTGGGGAGGTCGAGGACGTGCTTCAGACGCGAAAAGCTCTTACGCGCACGGGGCGCGACAGCAGTGCTGCTCAAGTGGTAACAGCCTCCCTTATGGCTACGGGCGAAAAGAGTTTCAGTGGGCAGATGCGGTACTGGCGGGACGTCGTCAGCGCAACCCAGAAGAGTAGCGCAGACAGGCCCCTCACCGCAAGCAAGAGCTGCGGCGGAGGCCGAATACTGGGGTCGAAGTATACAGATCCGCGTCAAAGACGCGCAAATGACTGAGGGCGCCTCTCGGCGCCCTCAGTGGTGACCCCTGTCGCTTCAAACGGCGACGGGTTGATCGTGGTTACGGCCGTGCCGCTTCGAGCGCCGCTTTCGCCCTGGCGAGGATCTCCTTGCGCGCAGCCATGGCGTCCGCCCTGATCTGCTCTTGCGCCGCCTTCGCCGCTGTGTGCGCTGCCTTGCACGCGGCGCGCGCCGCTGCCTCGGGGCCTGTCGCCTTCGCGGCCTTGCACGCGGCCTTGAGCTCCGCCTTGACCTTACGGTGGGCGATCCGTGCATCCTTGTTGACCTTCGCCAGCTCGGACGCGACGGTGGCGCGGATCTTCTCGACCGCAGCCTTCAGCTCCGCCCTGGCGGTCTCGCGCGCGGCCTTCGCGGCTTCGATCGGCAGCCTGCCGGTCGGCCTTGGCCTTGTCGCGTGCCTCCTGACCGGGGTTCGGCGTCGGCGCCGTCCTCCCGGGCTCGATCGGGGCCGGCATCGCTGGACGACGGCCTTCGGCCAGCGCAGTCGAGGCGAACGCGCCGGCGAGGATGGTGGTGGCGAGAGCAATCTTGAAACGCATCGGGTCGACCTCCGCAAATAGGGGTAGCGGTTCCGTTATCGGCAGGAAACGGCCAGAAGTGCGTCCCGATCGAGGGACATCTGGCAACGACCGAGGGCGCCGTCGCGGCGCCCTCGGTGTGACTTCCAGTGGTGCTGACGAGCTGCGTTACTTGAGCTCGACGCCGGCGCCGGCCTCTTCCAGCTGCGCCTTGATCGAGTCGGCCTCCTCCTGGTTCACGCCCTCCTTGACGGTGCCCGGGGCGCCGTCGACGAGGTCCTTGGCCTCCTTGAGGCCGAGGCCGGTGACGGCACGGACGACCTTGATCACCTGGATCTTCTTCTCGCCGGCCGACGTGATCACGACGTCGAACGAGGACTTCTCCTCGGCCGGCGCGCCGCCGTCGCCGCCACCCGCTGCTGCGGGCGCCGCGGCGGCCATCGGAGCGGCGGCGGTGACGCCCCACTCCTCCTCGATCGCGTTCTTCAGCTCGACGAGCTCGAGCACGGTCATCTTGCCGAGCGTCTCGAGCACCTTCGCGGTATCCGTTGCCATTACTCCTGCTCCTCCTCGTCCGTAGCCTCTGGCTGCGAGTCGTGTCCTGTCAGTGGTCTCTTCAGTGGTTTCTGCAACGGTCTCTTCTTCGGTCTCGGGCGGCGTCTCGTCCGCGGCCGCCTCTGGCTCCGAAACGGCTTCGCCTCGGCTCGGCCTCGGCGGCCGGCTCCTCTGCCGGAGCTTCCTCGGCTGCCGGAGCCTCCTCGGCTGCCGGAGCCTCCTCGGCCTCTGCGGCCGGAGCGGCTTCCGCGACCGGGGCCGCGTCGGCCTCGGACGTGTCGCCCTGCTCCTTGAGCTGCTCGATTCGGGCGTCGATCAGGCCCACGAGGTCGCGGATCGGCGCCGTGAACAGCCCGACGACGGTCGTGAGCGGCGAGACGATCACCCCCACGAGCTGTGCCCGGATGACGTCGACGGGCGGCAGCTTGGACAGGGTGTCGACCTCTTCCGCCGTCAGCGACTTGCCCTCGAGCACGCCACCGCGGATCGCGAGCACCTTCGTGCTCGTCGCCGCGTCGCGAAGCGCCTTCGCGACCGCGACGGAATCGCCGCCGGACTCGACGAACGCGATCGCCGACGGGCCGTCGAGCAGCGCCAGCAGCGCATCCGCTCCCGCGGCCTCGGCCGCGCGGCGGGTGAGCGTGTTCTTGACGACCGCGAAGCGGGCGCCGTGCTCGAGCAGCTTCGAGCGCAGACCGTCGATCTCGGCGTTCGTGAGCCCGCGGTAGTCGGCGACGATCAACGTCTCCGACGTCCGCAGCTTCTCGGTCAGCTCCGCGACGACTCGCTCCTTCTCACTCTTCAGCATCTCTCTCACCTCCTTGAAACGATCGAGCCCGCACGGAGGCGGGCTCGGGAGAGGCGAAAACACCTTCCAAAGCGCCACCTCGGGAAGACCTCTGCCAGTGGTGCTGGCTGCTTCCTTTCTTCGGCGACGGGCTGTGGACGGAAACCTAGGCCGGAACGGCCTCCTGTTCGAGCTCCTCGACGATCCCACGGACCCGGGACGGGTCGACCCGGAGGCCGGGGCCCATGGTCGTCGTGAGCGTGATCTGGTGGATGTAGCGGCCCTTGGCGGAAGCCGGCTTCGCGCGGACGATCTCCTCGATCAGCGCCGCGTAGTTCTCGAGCAGGTTCTTCTCGCCGAAGCTCTTCTTGCCGATCGAGACGTGCACGTTCGCGCCGCGGTCGGTGCGGTACTCGAGCTTGCCGCCCTTCGCGTCGGTGACGGCCTTGGCGACGTCGAAGGTGACCGTGCCGGTCTTCGGGTTCGGCATCAGGCCCCGCGGGCCGAGCACGCGGCCGAGCTTGCCGACGTTCCCCATCTGGTCGGGCGTCGCGATCGCGACGTCGAAATCGGTGAAGCCGCCCTCGATCTTCGCGGCCAGGTCGGCTGCGCCGACGACGTCCGCGCCCGCCTCCTCGGCCTCGCGCGCCTTGTCGCCCTCGGCGAAGACGGCGACGCGCACGCTCTTGCCGGTGCCGTGCGGGAGCATCAGGGTGCCGCGCAGCTGCTGGTCGGCGTGGCGCACGTTCAGACCGAGGCGGAAGTGCGCCTCGACGGTCTCGTCGAACTTCGCGTCCGGGAGGCCCTTCAGCAGCTTGATCGCCTCGGCGGGCGGGTACAGCTGCTCGCGGTCGATCGCCTTGCGCGCCTCGTCGTAGCGCTTCCCGTGCTTGGTGGTCATCGCTCCACGTCCACGCCCATGCTCCGGGCCGTCCCGGCGATCACGAGCATCGCCTGGTCGAGGTCGCGTGCGTTCAGATCGACGAGCTTGATCTCGGCGATCGAGCGGAGCTGCGCTTTCGAGATCCGGCCGACCTTGTTCCGGTTCGGCTCCGCCGAGCCCTTCTCGAGGTTGAGCGCCTCCTTGATCAGCACCGCCGCCGGCGGCGTCTTCGTGATGAACGTGAAGGAGCGATCCTCGTAGACCGTGATCTCGACCGGCGTGATGCGGCCGTTCTCCTGCGCGGTCTGCGCGTTGAACGCCTTGCAGAACTCCATGATGTTGACGCCGTGCTGACCGAGCGCGGGCCCGACCGGCGGCGCAGGGTTCGCCTGCCCGCCCGGGATCTGCAGCTTGATCATCGTCAGAACTTTCTTCGCCATCTACCTACCTCAGTCCAGCATCTTGGCTAGTCCAGTTTTTTTACTTGGTCGAATCCGAGCTCCACCGGCACCTGGCGCTCGAAGATGTCGACGAGCACCTTCAGCTTCTGCTGGTCGGCGTTCACGTCGACGATCTCGCCGTCGAAGTCCGACAGCGGGCCGGAGGTTACCTTCACCGACTCGCCGAGTGTGAACTCGACCTGCGAGCGCAGCGCGGCGCCCGAGGCGGCGGCGCCGGTGTGCAGGATCCGGTCGACCTCGCCCTGCGCCAGCGGCACGGGCTTTGCGCCGGCGCCGACGAAGCCGGTGACGCCGGGCGTGTTCTTCACGACCGACCACGCCTCGTCGTTCAGGTCCATGTTCACGAGCACGTAGCCGGGCAGCACGCGCTTCTCGATCTGCACCTTCTGGCCGTCCTTCGTCTCGATCACCTGCTCGGTCGGGACGACGACGCGGCGGAACCGCGGCGCCTGGTTCATCGAGACGATGCGGTGCTCGAGATTGGCTTTCACCTTGTTCTCGTGCCCGGAGTAGGTGTTGATGACGTACCAGCGGAACATCGCTATCTCACTCTTTCCTATTGACCGAGCAGAACGTTGCGGACGAAGGGCTTGAAGGTCTGGTCGGCTGCGTAGAGGAAGGTGCCGACGATAATGCACGCGATGATGACGACGATCGTGCCCTGGATCACCTGGGCGCGGCTCGGCCACTCGACCTTCTTCAGCTCGCCCCAGGACTCCTTGACGAAGCGACCGCGCTCGCGCGGCTCGCGGCGGCCGGTCTGAGTCGAGGCGGGCTGCAGGCCGGGCCGAACCGGCGCCTGCCGGGCGCGCGCGCGCTGCGGCGCGGCCTTCGCTTCGGCGGCGGGCTTCCCGTTCGAGGCCTTCTTGCGCTGGTCGCGACGCTGCCTGCGGGTCTCGCGCGCCACTAGCGCGTCTCCCGGTGCACCGTGTGGCTCCCGCACCAGCGGCAGTACTTCTTGAACTCGACGCGGTCGGGCGTGTTCCGCTTCGACTTGTTCGTCTGATAGTTGCGCCGCTTGCACTCGGTGCAGGCGAGCGTGATCGCGACTCGAACTCCGGCTGCCATCTAGATCGTGTTCTCTCGGTTTCGGTTGGAAAAGACTGGGTGAGGAGTAGCGGCGGCAGGACTCGAACCTGCGACACGCGGATTATGATTCCGCTGCTCTAACCAACTGAGCTACGCCGCCGCGCGGACGCCGAGTGTAGCAACATCCTAGTGGCGGTAAGGGGTTGCGAGTCGAGCGGCTGCGGGGCTATCGGTCGCGCGCAGCTGCAGTGAGCGGGCCGGCGACGCCGAAGACCATCGCCGCGACGAGCACGAGCGACAGGACGAGCAGGAGTGCGGCGAGGAA
Organism: uncultured Gaiellaceae bacterium; assembly: GCA_963765705.1. Classification (GTDB taxonomy): domain Bacteria; phylum Actinomycetota; class Thermoleophilia; order Gaiellales; family Gaiellaceae; genus Gaiellasilicea. The sequence goes on along the minus strand of CAVXXJ010000008.1, from coordinate 233,574 downwards.
GCTCACGGGGGCAGGGTCGCCTCGATCCGCCTGAACCGCATGGGCCGTTCGGCCTATCTTCGGCACTTCGCGACCCATCCGACGGGTGTCCTAGCATCCCGCGCGTGATCCGAATCCCCCCGAAGAGCGGCGGCTGGCTCGAGGTCGTCTGCGGCCCGATGTTCAGCGGCAAGAGCGAGGAGATGATCCGCCGCCTGCGCCGCGCCGAGATCGCCGGCCAGCGCGCCGTCATCTTCAAGCCACGGATCGACGACCGCTACGACGCCTCCGACGTCGTCAGCCACGCCGGGATTCGCATGCGGGCCGTGCCCGTCGTGGACGTCGCCGAGGTCGTGGAGCGGGCGCGCGCCATGGAGGTGGTCGGGATCGACGAGGTGCAGTTCTTCGACCGCGAGATCGTCGGAGCCGCTCTCGCGCTCGCCGACGGCGGCGCGCGCGTGATCGTCGCCGGGCTCGACCAGGACTTCCGGCGGCTTCCGTTCGGGCCGATGCCCGAGCTGCTCGCCCACGCCGAGTTCGTCGACAAGCTCCAGGCCGTCTGCCACCGCTGTGGCGGCCCGGCGACGACGACGCAGCGCCTCGTCGACGGCCGGCCCGCTCCGTACTCGGGCGCGACGATCGTCGTCGGAGCGAACGAGCAGTACGAAGCGCGCTGCCGCGACTGCCACGAGGCCGGCAAAGACCTCGCAGCAGTCGCGGCGTAGCGCCTAGCTGTCGAGCAGGCCGTTCTCCTGCAGGAACTGCTCGGCGACGTCAGCCTCGGGCTGCTGGTCGATCGCCACGGCCGAGTTCATGGCGATGATCGCCTCGTCGGTCAGCTTCTCGGAGACAGCGTCGACGACCTCAGCGAACTCGTCGCCGAGCGCGTCGACGACCTCCTGGTCGACGACCGGCGCGACGTTCTGGAAGCCGAACTGCGCCTCCGTGTCCTCGAGCACGACGTACTTCCCGCTCGCGAGCGGCGGGTCGGTCGAGAAGATCGCGGCGACGTCCACTGTCTTCTGGTCGAGTGCCTCGTACGGCGAGATGCCGGCGAAGGGCACGAAGGTGATGCCGCTCAGGCCGTAGTTCTGCTCCAGGCCCGGCAGTCCCTGGGCACGGGTCTTGAACTCCGGCTGCCCGCCGAGCTTGAACGCGCCGCCCTTGAAGTTCTTCAGGTCGCCGATCGCCTCGATTCCGTCGGCGTCCTCGCTCCTCATCGCCAGCGCGTCGGAGTCCGAGAACGGCGTCATCGCCAGCAGCGTCTGGCCGCGCTCCTCGTACGCCGCCTTCGCCGCGTCGTAGGTCGCCTCGGCGCTCTCCTCGGAGGTCTCGGCGCCGTGGACGACGGTCAGCGCGGTGCCGGTGTACTCGGGATAGAAGTTGATCTGACCGGACGTCAGGGCCTTGTCGATGATCTCGGTCGAGCCGATGTTCTTCTTCAGCTCGACGGTGTAGCCCTTCGCCTCGAGCGCCTGGCTGTAGAGCTCGCCGAGGATGAACTCCTCGGTGAAGTTCTTGGTGCCGATCACGACCGTGGTAGCGCTCTTGTCGGCGCCCGTCCCCTCCTCGGTCGTCGCTGCGGCCTCGGTCGTCGCGGTCGCTTCGTCGTCGTCGCCGCCGCATGCCGCGAGTGATAGGACGAGCGCCGAGAGGATCAGGGTGAGCCAGCTCAGTCGACGCCACGTGGGCTTCATCTGCGTTTCCTCCTTCGGATTGACGGTGTGTTGCAACCCTAACCCGCAGCCCGCGGGGCAAGGTCGGGCTCGAGACCGGGCGTCGACCCGCGCAACGGCGGCGGCGTGACGGCGCGCTGGACGAGCGCGAGCAGCAGGTCGGCTGTGAATGCGAGCACGCACACGCAGAGCGCGGCGCCGATGACGCCGTCGACGCCGTAGCTCGCCTGGTTGACGATGATGTCGCCGAGGCCGCCCCCGCCGGCGATCGCCGCGATCGTCGCCGTCGCGATCACGTACACCGAGGAGGTCCTGATCCCGGCGAAGACGAGCGGCATCGCCAGCGGCAACTCCACCCGCGTCAGCACCTGCCGGCCGGACATGCCCATGCCGCGCGCAGCCTCGACGGCCTCGCGCTCGATGCCGTCCACGGCGGTGTAGGCATTCGTCAGCATCGGGGGCACGGCCAGGATGACGAGCGCGACGAGCACGTTCGTGAACGAGATCCCGAAGATCGGCAGGCCGAACGCGATCACCGCCAGGCTCGGCAGCGCCCTGCCGACGTTGCCGACGTTGATCGCCAGGAACGAGCCGCGGTGTAGATGCCCGAGCCAGACGCCCAGCGGGATCGCGATCAGCACCGAGACCCCGATCGCCGCACCGGAAAGGATCAGGTGCTCGACCGTCTTGTCGGCGACGAACGACGCATTGTCGACCACGAACACGATCGCATCCGAGAAGACGCCGAGGTTCGCGAGCGGCGCGGTCACGAGGCCCGCCGCACTCTCGCCCACGGTGTCAGCGCTCGCTGCACGAGCACGAGGCCCGCGTCGGCCACGATCGCGAGAGCGACCGCCAGCACGCCCGCGGCGATGAACTTCGTCTTGAAGAACGTCTTCAGTCCGTCGAGAATCGGCTGCCCGAGCCCGTCCGGGAGCACGAACGCCGCGATCGTCGCCAGGCTGATCGTCGTCACGGTCGCGATCCGGATCCCGGCGATGACGGCGGGCAGCGCGAGCGGCAACTCGACGCGCATCAGCGTCTGCGCCGGCGTCAGTCCCATGCCGCGTGCCGCCTCGATCACCTCCGGAGGAGTGCTGCGGAGGCCCGAGAGGATGTTCCGGAACAGGATCAGCAGCGTGTACGAGACGAGCGCGATCTCGACGGTCGTCACCGTCAGGCCCGTGATCGGCACGAGCAGCTGGAACAGGGCGAGGCTCGGGATCGTGTACAGGAGCCCCGCGGCAACGCCGAACGGCGCCTCGAACCAGCGGAACCGGTAGGCCGCAATCGCCGCAACCGAGGCGATCACGAATCCGATCGAAACGGCGATCGCCGTCAACTGCACGTGCTCGACGAGCCGCGGCCAGAGGATCGGGTCCCAGTTGTTCTGCACCCAGTCCCAGCAGAAGGTGCGGTTCTCGCGCACGCATTCGGACCCTTGCCCGAACTCGGGGATGACCGGGCCGCCCTCGCTCATGCGTCGCCCGCGAGCACCTGGGTGATGCGTTCGAGGGAGATCACCCCGACCGGCTCCCCGTTCGAGCCGACGACGGCCGAGGTCGCTCCTTCGGCGATCATCGTCGAGACCGCGTCGCGCAGGGTCGTCGAGAGGTCCAGGACGGGGCCGCCGCCGTTCGTGAGCGGGTCGAGCTCGACGTCCGACAGCCGCCGCAACGAGAGTCGCTTGAGCCCGCGGTCGGTACCCACGAAGCTTGCGACGAAGTCGTCCGCCGGCCTGGCCAGAAGCTCGTCAGGCGTGTCGTACTGCGCGAGCACGCCGCCTTCGCGCAGGATCGCGACCCGGTCGCCGATCAGGATCGCCTCATCGATGTCGTGCGTTACGAAGATGATCGTCTTGCGCACCTCGCGCTGGATCCGTAGCAGCTCCCGCTGCAGGCGCGTGCGCGTGATCGGGTCGAGCGCGCCGAACGGCTCGTCCATCAGCATCACGGGCGGGTCGGCCGCGAGGGCGCGCGCGAGCCCGACGCGCTGGCGCTCGCCGCCGGAGAGCTGCGAGGCGTAGCGGGCGCGGTAGTCGCGCGCCGGCAGGTCGACGAGATCGAGGAGCTCGTCCACGCGCGCGAGGGTGTCCGCTTTCGACCAGCCGAGCAGGCGCGGGACGGTCGCGACGTTCGCCGCCACGGTCATGTGCGGGAAGAGCCCGACCTGCTGGATCACGTAGCCGATTCCGCGTCGCAGCTCGGTCTGGTCCAGCGAGGTGACGCTGCGCCCGTCGACGCGGACGTCGCCCGAGGTGAGCTCGACGAGCCGGTTGACGAGCTTCATCGCCGTCGTCTTGCCGCCGCCCGAGGGTCCGACGAGACAGCAGATCTCGCCGGCGGGGATCGACAACGACAGGTCGTCGACCGCGGGAGCTGGGCGGCCGGAGTACCGCTTGGTCGCGTGGTCGAAGACGATCTCGACCGCCTGACGCGGAGCCCTCACCGAGAAGAGACTAGTCGCTGGTAGGTTCGTCAACGAATGGCCGACGTCGCGTACATCCCCGGCGAGCCGGGGCGCGAGCGCCGCCCGGCGATCGGGTACGCGATGGTGATCACGGCCGCGTTGCTGTTCGCCCTCAACGGCACCGTCTCGAAGGTCGTGCTCCAGTCCGGGATCTCGTCGCTCGAGCTGACGCAGGTCCGTGCCACCGGGGCGTTCCTCGGCTTCGCGATCCTGCTCGCGTTCGCACGCCGCGACAGCCTGCGGCTGACCAGGCGCGAGCTCCCGTACCTGGTCGTCTTCGGGATCGCCGGCGTCGCGTTCGTCCAGTGGCTGTACTTCGTCTCGATCAGCCGGCTCCCGATCGGGATCGCGCTGCTGATCGAGTACATCGGTCCGATCCTGATCGCGATCTGGGCGTGGGCCGTCTTCAAGGAGCCGGTCCGCCGCCGGATCTGGGCGGCGCTCGTGCTGGCTCTCGCCGGGCTCTCGCTCGTCGTCCAGGTGTGGAGCGGCATCTCGCTCGACGGGCTCGGCGTCATCGCAGCTCTCGGCGCCGCGGTCGCGTACGCGGTCTACGTGCTGATGGCGGAGCGTGGCGTGAAGCGCCGTGACCCGGCGTCGCTCACCTGCTACGGCTTTCTCTTCGCGGCGCTGTTCTGGGCGGCCGTGCAGCCGGTCTGGCGCTTTCCGGCTGGCCGGGTCGACGACAGCGTTTCGCTGCTGGGGCACCTCGAGCGGTTCGCGCTGCCCGTGTGGCTGCTGATGCTCTACGTGGTCGTCGCCGGCACGATGGTGACCTTCCTGCTCGTCGCAGCTGCGCTACGCCACGTCTCGGCGACGCGCGTCGGCATCGTCGCGATGCTGGAGCCGGTCGCGGCCAGCGGCGTCGCCTTCCTCTGGCTCGACGAGACGTTCGGAGCACCGCAGCTGGTCGGCGGCGGGATCGTCCTCGCCGCGATCCTGCTCGCACAAACTGCCCGCTAAGAGCGGAAAAAACCGGTAGGAGGTTTGCGGAATCCCCCGAACGAGGGATGACACCGTCCGATACCTTCCGCATCCTGCCCACTTATGCTTTTTTCGAAACATATTCGTATCGGTTTGTGCACGTTTTTGGCTGCACTCGGGGTCATTCCCGCCGCGCAGGCCGCCTCGCTGAGCCCGAAAGAGCGCACGCTGCTCGAGACCGTCAACGACGTCCGCGCCGCTCATGACCTGCGGCCGCTCCAGGTCGACACGACGCTCGTCCGCGCGGCCCAGGACTATTCGACGCTGATGCTCCGCCGTGACGTCTTCACCCACGGCGCGCTCGGCCCCCGCCTGGCGAGCTACGGCGCCCGCGGCCCGCTCTTCGGCGAGAACCTCGCCTGGGGGATCGGGAGGAAGGCGACGGCCCGCTCTATCGTCAGCAGCTGGCTCGCGAGCCCGGGTCACCGTGCCAACCTGCTCCGTCCCGCCTGGAAGCGGATCGGCATCGGCTCCCGCACGGGCGAGTTCCTCGGCTACACCGGCGCGACCGTCGTCACCGCCGACTTCGCCGGGTAAAGCTCAGATTTCGGCCATCAACGCGCGGAGCTCGGCGAGCTTCTCGCTCCGGAGCTCGTCCCGCTCGCCGCGCTCGAGCCGGTGGAGCAGCGCCCGCACGAGCGGCGCCAGCTCGACGGGGTTGAACGGCTTCGTGATGTAGTCGACGCCGCCGATGTCGAGCCCTCGCGCCCGGTCGCGGAACTCCGCCCGCGCGGTCAGGAAGATGATCGGGATCTCCGCGGTCTGCTCGCTCTCGAGCAGAGCCTCGGCCACACCCCAGCCGTCCAGGCCGGGCATCATCACGTCGAGCAGGATCACGTCGGGCGTTTCGGATGCAGCGGCCGCGAGCCCCGAAGGCCCGTCGCTCGCCTCGAGCACGGACATGCCTTCGGCCTCGAGATTCACCCGGCAGAGCAGCCGGATCGGCGCCTCGTCATCGATTACCAAAACCCTCGTCATGGACCCGCCCGACGGTGTACCCGAATGCGTCATGTCTCACTCTCCGCGGCGCGGAGCTCGAGCACGAACGTCGAGCCGCGACCCTCGTCCGAGTCGACCCAGATCCGGCCGCCCATCGCCGTGACGAGACCCTCGGCGAGGAACAGGCCGAGGCCGGTCGCACCTGCCCCGACCGCGCCGGCCGCCGCGTCGCCGCGGTAGAACTTGCGAAAGATCCGCTCCTGCTCCGCGTGGGGGATCCCGATCCCCTCGTCCTCGACGCTGACCTCGACGGCGTCGTCGCGGCGGCGAGCGGCGACGGTGACGGTACCGCCGGCGGGCGAGTAACGAACCGCGTTGTCGAGCAGGTGCGCGAGCACCTGGCCGAGCTTATCCCCGTCGGCCGCGGCCGCGAGCGGCTCGTCGGAGAGCGCGACGACGATCCGGTGACCGTCCGGCCCGTCTGCCGCCTCGAGCGTGCGCACCGCCTGGCTGACAACGGCGCCGACGTCGGTGTCGGCGAGCTGCACGGCCATGTCGCCCGTGTCGAGCTGGGCGACGGAGAGGAGGCGGTCGACGATCGCGGTCAACCGCTCGGACTCGGAGGCGATGTAGCGCAGGAAGGTCGCACGTTCCTCCTCGCCGAAGAGCACGTCCTGGCGCAGCAGCGTCTCGGCGAAGCCGTAGATCGAGGTCAGCGGCGTGCGCAGCTCGTGCGAGACGGTCGAGACGAAGTCCGACTTCATCTGCTCGACGCTGCGCTCCGCGGAGATGTCGCGGAAGGCGTAGATGCGCCCGGCCACCGCCCCCGCGGGGTCGGTCATCACGGCCTCGCTGAGCGAAAGCCAGACCTCCTCGCCGCCGCGACGGATCGGAACGAGCCGGCTGCCGCCGAGGATCCCTTCTCCCGCCTCGAGCGGCCGGCCGAGAGCCTGCATCGGCGTCCGTCCGAGGGCGTCGGCCTGCGGCACGCCCGTGACGCGCTCGGCCGCGGGGTTCCAGAGCACGACCTTGCCCTCGCGGTCGACGGCCACGATCCCGTCGGCGACGTTCGCCAGGATCGCCTCGCTCCGCTGCTGCTCGTGGCTCACGTCCTGGTAGAGCTCGGCGTTCGCGCGCGCGGCGGCCGCGCTGGCACCGAGCGCGTGCAGCGCCTCGATTTCCTCCTCGAGCCACTCACGCGTTCGTCCGTCGTAGACGGCCAAGATCCCCTGGACCGATTCCTCCGGGCCGATCATCGGCACGCCGAGAAACGCCAGGTAGCCCGCCGCGAGCATCGAGTCGGCCTCACCGAGGCGGGGGTCGGTCCGGACATCCGCGACCGCGCGTGTCGAGCGGGTCTGGACGATGTCGCCGACCAGGAAGCCGGTCGACGGGGCGCGCGTGCCGATCGCGGCGTCCTCGCCCGCGCCGATCGCGGCCCGCACGACGACCTCGTCGTTCTCGAGCATGCGAGCCGAAGCGCCCTCGACGCCCAAGAGCTGCACGGCGTGACGGACGGCCTGGTCGAGCACGTTGTCGGGGTCGAGCTCGCCGGCGAGCTCGCGGCCGGTCCGTGCCAGCCGTTGCGCGAGCGAGCGGGAGCGACGCTCCCGCTCGTACAGCTCGCTTCGCTCCAGTGCGCCGCGCGCCGCGCCGGCGACCCGTTCGGCCAGCACGAGCTGCTCGTCGTCGAACACTTCCTCGGCCTCGTAGAAGACGAGCACGAGCCCGACGCCATGGCCCGACGACTCGAGCAAGGGAACGGCCAGGAGCGAGCGCCTGCCGGCTGCAGCCGCCGCACCGGCGAGCCCCTCGCCGAAGCGACCGTCGTCGGCCAACCGGTGCGATGCGAGCAGCTTGCCGGCGCGGGCGCAGGCCATCAGCGCGCCCGCATCCTCTTGAAGGTAGGCGGCGAGCCCTGCGGCGAGCTCATACGAGCCGGCGAGCTCGAGCTTGTCCCGAACGGCCCGCAGCACTGCCGCCGAATCGCCGCCGAGCGCCTCTGCAGCTGCCTGAGCGACCGCGTCGTGAGTAGCACCGGCCGAAAGCGGCTCGCTGAGGACGGCCGCGATCCGGTAGAACCCCCGCTCGACCTGGGCCTGGCGCGTGCTCTCGCGCAGGAGCCGGCTCGTGTCGATCGCGATCGCCGTCTCGTGTGCGATCGCCTCTGCGAGCGAGACCTCGGCGGGAAGCCACGTGGTCGGCTCGGAGCGGTGCAGCGCGAGCACGCCCGTCAGGACTCCGAACGAGACGATCGGGACCGCGAGGACTCCGCGCGACCCGATCTCGGCCAGCTCGCGCACGTGCCCCAGGGTCGTGTCGGTCAGCTCCGGCGCATGCAGGATGTCCCCGACGACCAGCGTTCGCTGCTCTCGGGCCGCGAGGTTCACGACCGGCAGCGACGTCAGGTCAGCCAGGGGCGCGACGCCCGCCGCGACCCATTGCGCGGCGAGTGGCGCCGGCTCGCCGGGCTCGCCGAGGCGGATGAAGCAGCGATCGGCGCGGATTCCCTTCGCCGTCTCCTCGACCGCGACGCGCAGGAGCTCGTCGAGGTCGCGCAGCGACCGCACCGCCCGGGAGATGTGGGCGATCAGCCGCTCGCGCTCCAACGCCTCGGCGAGGCTGACGGAAGCCCGCGTGCGCGCGAGTGCGAGGCCCGCCTCCGCCGCGAGCGCCTGCATCCGCGCCAGCTCGTCGTCCGCGAACAGGCGCGGACTGCGAACGCCCGCGAAGACGACGCCTACCACCTCCCCGGCGGCGAGCATCGGGACGAAGGCGCAGCTCTTCACACGCGCGAGCTGGTTCAGGCGCTGGTTGACGATCGGCGAGCTCTCCGCATCGAAGACCGCAAAGGCCGTCCCTTCGCGCGTCACGGTGCTGATGCCGGATGGTTCGGTCTCGAGGTCGAGCGCCTGGCCGATCAGGCGATCGTTGTCGCGACGTGCGTCCCGCGCCGCCACGATGCGCGCGCGTCGAGCGCCGTCCTCGACCAGCGCCAGGTTCGCGATGTCGAGCTCGAAGACCTCCGCGAGCTCATCGAGGAGCACACGAGCGATCCCTTCCTCGCCGTCGACGTCGAGCAGCCGCTGTGCGAGCGGCCCCGCTCCGACGCTCGCTCGCTCCGCGAGTGGCGCCGAAGCGGCCGTGGTTGCGCCGCGCATCGCCAGGACGGCCGGGACCGCGGCGAGCAGGATCGCCGGCAGCGAGATCAGCGCCTGGCCTGCGAGCGGCTCCCCCGTGACGAGGATCGCCGCCCCCGCAATCAGGGCGGCCAGCCCGGCGGCGCCGGCCCCGACGGCTTGCAGGCGCCCGAGTGCGCGGAGCCGCGCCACGGCCACGACGAAGTAGAGCGCCGCGACGACGAGCAGCGGCACCGCGTTGAATAGCACCGCCTGGGCTTCTGCATTCACGGGGGGCACAGATGATAAAGAGTCCGGCTTTCAAAGATGGGCCGTCTGGCCTATTGGAACCCGCTGGGGCGAGTAATAGCGTCAATGTCACTGGGCGATGCGAACCGCTCACTGCGGGGAGCATTCGGAAGGCCCTGTCGCGACGACCCCCCCGGAGCGGCAGGGCCTCTCCGTGCCCGGTCACCGGCTTGGGACACCAGGCCATGGTCGAGGCTACGATCATCGGGATGGTCGAGCGCGTTCTCCTCGCTTCCCCCCGCGGCTATTGCGCCGGAGTCGAGCGCGCCGTCGAGACCGTGGAGCTCGCGCTCGAGCACTACGGCCCGCCGGTCTACGTGCGGAAACAGATCGTCCACAACATCCACGTCGTTCGCGACCTCGAGGCGCGCGGCGCGATCTTCGTCGACACCGAGGCCGAGGCGCCGGTCGGCTCGACGATCGTCTACTCCGCGCACGGCGTCGCTCCCTCGGTGAACGCAGCCTCCGCCGAGCTCGGCCACAACGTGATCGACGCGACCTGCCCGCTGGTCACGAAGGTGCACGTCCAGGCGCGGCGCTATGCCGCGGACGGCTACACCGTCGTCCTGATCGGCCATGCCGGCCACGAGGAGGTCGTCGGCACGATGGGCGAGGCGCCCGAAGCGACAGTGCTCGTACAGGACGTCGCCGAAGCGGAGGCGCTCGACCTCCCAGCCGACACGCGGCTCGCCTACATCACGCAGACGACGCTCTCCGTCGACGAGACCGCCGAGATCATCGGCGTCCTCCGACGCCGCTTCCCGGCGATCCATGCGCCCAAGAAGGAGGACATCTGCTACGCGACCTCCAACCGGCAGTGGGCCGTGAAGGAGCTGCTCGAGGAGGTCGGCCTGCTGCTCGTGATCGGGTCGCGCAACTCGTCGAACTCGAACCGGCTCGTGGACGTCGCCCGCGCGGCCGGCGTCGCCTCCTACCTGATCGACGACGAGACCGAGATCGACGTGGCCTGGCTCGACGGCGTCACCACCGTCGGCGTCACGTCGGGCGCCTCGGCGCCGGAGAAGCTCGTGACGCGGGTCTGCGACTGGTTCCGGGCGCGAGGCATCGAGCGCATCGAGCCCTTCCGGATGGTGAACGAGGACGTCACGTTCCGCCTGCCCGTCGAGCTGCGCCGGGAGCTCGCGCTCGCCGAGACACAGCGTTAGCGGTCTAGACCTGAGCGCGTAGCCGGTCGAGCAGGGAGCCCACGCGCTCGCGCAGGCCGAGGAATGCCGCCAGCCGCTGCGCCTCCCGCTCGTCGATCGAGACGGCTGCCTCCGCGACGCCGCTCTCGTCCCAGACGCTGAAGCGCACGTGACCCTCTTCCGTGTAGCGCGAGACGCGCAGCGCCTTGCCCGACTCGGCACCGGTGCCGGTGAAGAACTCGACGAGCTTCGCGCGCTGCGGTGCGGCGCACCAGGGGCAATAGCGATACGCATCGCCGGTCGATCCCCCACATTGCCTGCACGCGTGCATCGCGCCCTCCCTCGTCGGGAGCGTAATACCCCGCAGCCCTGCTGCCAATCCCGACATGCCCATCCGTCACGCGAACGGCCGGGGACTGTCCCCGGCTGCGCGGTTGACGGAAGGACGGTGGCGCGCTCGGGCTGCCTGCCGGCTGATCCCGAGCGCATCGCCGATCTCCGCCCAGCTCGAGAGGTTGTCCCGCGCAGCGAGCACCAGCTCCCGCTCGATCCGGTCGAGCGTCGCCCGCAGCTCGTTCAGCTCGCGAAGACCCCGTAGCGGCAGCTCAAACCGCCTCCCAAGCTCCAGCCGGAGCTCCTCCCACCGGGGATCCATTGCCCGATCGTCCGCCGACGCAGTGCGACGCGCAAGTGGCCCTTTCGGCCATGTCTGTGCGTCAGGCGTACGGCCGGGGACTGTCCCCGGTTGTTCGGTTGACGGCAGGACACGGCCGGTAAGGCGCCGTCAGGCCTTGGCGATTTGCGGCGATGCGACGCCGTCGGTCTCGAGCGAGACGGCCAGCACCTCGCCCTTGATCCACTCCGCGTGGCGCTCCACGAGATCGGCGTCGGCCTGCGGGAGCGTGACGGTGATCCGGTCGGTGAGCTCGAGCCCCTGGTCCTTGCGCATCGAGTTCAGCGTGTGGATCAGGTCGTAGACGCGTCCCTCGAGCTCGAGCTCCGGGTCGAGCGTCGTGTCGAGTGCGACCGTGACGCCCTCGTCCGAGGCGACAGCCCAGCCCTCCTTGCCGGAGCGCTCGACGAGCACCTCCTCCGGGCCGAGGTCGTGGCCGAGAACGCGAAAGCCGCCGCCCTCGAGCTGCTCGAAGTCGCCCGCCGCGAGCGCAGCGCGGACTGCGCCGAGCTCCTTGCCGAGCTTGGGGCCGAGGACGGGCAGATGCGGCTTGACGTGCAGCTCCGTCGCCTCGACGTCGCCGAACTCGATCTCCTTCACACGCAGCTCCTCGCGGAGCTCGTCCGCGTGCGAAGCGGCGAGCGGAGCCCCCTCGACGACGAGCCGGCGAAGCGGCTGGCGAACACGGAGGCCCGTTGCCTGACGAGCCTGATGCCCGAGAGCCACGACCCGCCGGACGTCGGCGATCTCGGCCACCAACGGCTCGTCCAGCTCGCCGGCCGCCGGCCAGCCCGCAAGGTGCACGGACGACGGCGGGTCGCCGGCGGCTCCCCGCACGAGGTTCTGCCACAGGTGCTCGGCGAGGAACGGCAGCACCGGTGCGACAACGCGGATCCCCTGCACGACCGCGGTCCAGAGCGCTTGCAACGCTTCCGTCTCGCCGTCCCAGAAACGGCGCCGCGAACGGCGGATGTACCAGTTCGAGAGGTCGTCGACGAAGTCGTCGAAGGCGCGGATCACGTCCACTGTCAGGTAGGCCTCGTAGCCCGCCGTCGCGTCCGCGACGAGCTGCGCCGTCCGGGCGGCGAGCCAGCGGTCGAGCGGTCGGTTGGTCGGCGGCTCGGCGCCCCACTTCGGTCGGAACTCGTCGATCGCCGCGTAGTCGACGAGGAACTTGACCGAGTTCCAGAGTGTCAGGAGCTTGCGCTGGATCTCGCGCGCCGACCCGAAGCCGAAGAGGAGGTTCCGGTCGGGCGGCTGCGCGCAGAACTGCCAGCGCATCACGTCGGCGCCCATGCGCTCGAACGCGTCCGGGGCGTCGATCGTGTTCCCCCACGAGCTGTGCATCTCGCGGCCGCTCTCGTCGAGCATCTTCTCGTAGCCGAGCACCTTGCGGAACGGCGCCGTGCCCGTCAGCACGACGGACATGAAGAGCTGCGAGTAGAACCAGAGCCGGATCTGCTCGCGCATCTCGGAGACCCAGTCCGCCGGGAACCACTCCTCCCAGTAAGCGTGATCCGGCAGGTCCGCGGTCGTGAGCCCCTTTGCCGCGCCGGTACCGAAGCCTCCCTCGACGTGCTTCTCGTTCTGCCAGCCGAGGGTCGAGAACGGGACGATGCCGGCGTCGAGCCACACGTCGCCCACCTCCGGGATCCGGCGCACCTCCTCGCCGCACTGCTCGCAGGCGATCGGCACCTCGTCGATCCACGGTCGGCGGAGCTCCTCGAGCTGGTCGAGCCCCCGCAGCGCCCGCTCCTCGAGCTCCGCCTTCGAGCCGATCACGTTCAGGTGGCCGCAACTGCACGGGTAGAAGGGCAGCGGCAGCCCGTAGTAGCGGCGCCGGGAGATGTTCCAGTCGCCCATGTTGACGAGCCAGTCGTCCATCCGCTTGCCCATGTACGCGGGCGTCCACTCGACCTCCGCGTTCGCATCCCGGAGCGGCTGCCGCAGCTCCTCGACGCCGATGAACCAGTCGTCGGAGATCCTGAAGATGAGCGGCGTGTGGCAGCGCCAGCACTCGGGGTAGCGGTGCTCGTGCAGGCCGGCCTCGACGAGCCGTCCCTTCTCCTCGAGCCAGCCGATGATCTGCTCCGCAGCCTCGACCGTCGAGAGCCCGTGCAGCCAGCCGTACTCGTCGTAGAAACGCCCCGCCTCGTCCACCGGCGTGAGCACCGGCAGGTCGTGGACGCGCGAGAGCTCGAAGTCCTCCGAGCCGCACCCGGGCGCGATGTGGACGATCCCGGTGCCGTCGTCGAGGGTGACGTCCTCCCACGGGATCACGCGGTGCTCGACGGCTGCGGCGGGCTCGAGCTCGTCGAATGGGCCTGTGTACCGCCAGCCGACCAGCTCGTCGCCGCGCTTCCGTTCGGCGAACGTCCCGTCCGGATAGAGCGCGACCGCAACCCATTCGCCGCTCTCACGCAGTCCGTACTCCGCGTCCGGCTTCACCGCCGCGGCGACGTTCGCCGGCAGCGTCCACGGCGTCGTCGTCCAGACCACGAGCGACTCGCCGGGCCGGTCGAGCAAGGGGAGGCGGACGTACAACGAGGGGTCGGTGCGGTCGACGTACGAGCCCACGAGCTCGTGCGCGGAGATCGATGTCCCGCAGCGGGGGCACCACTCCGTCGAGCGATGGCCGAGGTAGAGCCAGCCGCGTTCCTGCACGAGCCGCAGGAACCGCCAGATGTACTCGATGTTCGTGTCGCTGAAGGTGAAGTAGTCCTTGCCCCAGTCCATCCACTGGCCCAGCCGGATCGATCCCTCGGTCAACGCGCGCGACGACTGGACGACGACGTCCCGGCAACGGCGGGCGAACTCGGCGAGCCCGTATTCCTCGATCTCACGCTTGGAGTTGAGCCCGAGCGCACGCTCCACTCCGACCTCGATCCAGAGGCCCTGGCAGTCGAAGCCGTTCTGGTAGCGCTGGTCGTGCCCGCGGAGCGCCTTGTAGCGCTGGAAGACGTCCTTCAGCGTCCGTCCCCAGGCGGTGTGGACGCCGAGCACCATCCTGTTCGCCGTCACGGGCCCGTCGACGAAGCTGAACTTCGGCCCGCCCGCGTTCTGCTCTCGCAAGCGCTCGAACGTGCCCTCGCGCTCCCAGAGCTCCAGGATCTCGAGCTCGAGCGCGGGGTGGTCGGGCTTGTCCGGCAGAGGTGTGAACATGCGCTCGATTCTAGGGAACACTCCATCCGTCCCTGTCGTTTTCATACTGTGAGTGCGGGTAACCGCACCTAACAGCTCCCCTCCCCGCGAAAACCACCGAAAGGAACCAGCGAGAATGGCAACAGCAGTCAAAGAGGACACGTTCGCTCAGGAAGTGCTCCAGAGCGAGACGCCTGTGATCGTGGACTTCTGGGCCGAGTGGTGCGGACCGTGCCACGCGGTTGCACCGGTGCTCGACAGGATCGTCGAGGAGCGCGCGGGCGCGGTGAAGCTCGTGAAGGTGAACATCGACGAAGAGCGTGAGCTCGCCGAGCGCTACGGAATCGTCTCGATTCCCACCATGGTCCTGTTCCGGGATGGCGAGCAGGCCGCCGTCGCGGTCGGCGCACAGCCGAAGGGCGCACTCGAGCGCAGCCTCGGCCTCGCCACCGACTAGCCGCTACTTCTCTGCGGCTTCTTCCTCCGGGTGGGGGACCGGTGACACCGCACGGCTCGCCGGTTCCTCGACGAGGTTCAGCACGCGCATGCCGTAGTTGAAGACGAGCGAGCCGCCGAGCCAGCCGCCCAGGGTCAGCATGAAGAAGCCGGCGAGCGTGAGGATGAAGGCGCCATCCGACAGGACGCCGTCGATGCCGTCGCTGTAGCCGGCGCCGATCGAGACCAGGAAGAGCGCAGTCGCCAGCAGCATCGCGATCATGTGCGCAGTGGCCGTGCGGAAGAGCGCGGTGCCGCGCTCGATTCGAACCCAGTCGGCGAGACCGGTGAGGGCCGTCGCCCCGGTGATGATCAGCCCGACGATCAGGGCGAGAGTCCAGGCCTGCGCTGCCTCCTGCTCCGCGATGCCGACCTTGCTCAGCACGGCCGCGACGGTCGCGAAGGTGTAGGTGCCGATCGTGGCATCGGTGAGCGGCGGATGCAGCGGATGCCCGGGCGTGCCGCGATAGAGCCACTCGAAGTTCACGGCCCGAGCGTTTCCACCCGGCCGCGGCCGCAAACGCGGCCGGAGGCTAGTCCTCGGCGGTTTCGAGATACCCGAGGAAAGCAGCGTGCTTGGCGAGCAGAGCCTCGAGCTCGGCGAGACCGACGGCAGCCCAGTCCTCGACCCAGGTCTCGGAGAGGTCGTCCTCGATGGTGTGCAGGCCGCGTTCGCTCATCTGGCCAAGATGATCGGCCCTTACTGATAAGGGTACATGGGCCGAACGGCCTATCTTTGGGGTCGGTGCGGCCTCACTCAATGCAGCTATTCCTCATCGTCAACCCACGCTCCGGCGCCGACTCTCCGGATGCCGGCGAGCTCCGCGACGCCGCCCGCGCGCGGGGCGTCACCGTCCATCTGCTGCAGGAGGAGGACGACCTGCCAGAGGTCGCGAGGCAGGCCGGCGCGGACGTGCTCGGGATAGCCGGCGGCGACGGCTCGCTCGCCGCGGTCGCCGCGGTCGCAATCGAGCAGGACGTGCCGTTCGTCTGCATCCCATTCGGGACGCGGAACCACTTCGCTCGCGATCTCGGCCTCGACCGCAACGATCCGCTCGCGGCGCTCGCCGCCTTCGACGAAGGGGTCGAGCGGCGCGTCGATGTCGGGCGCGTCGGCGACCAGCTCTTTCTGAACAACGTCTCGCTCGGCGTCTACGCGCGGCTCGTGCACCGGCGTGAGCACCATCGCCGGCGCCGCAACGCCCTCGCCCGTCTGCGCGCGGTCGCGCTGACACTGAAGGACCGCCGCAGGCTGCAGCGCTTCACGATCGACGGGCGCCACGTTCGCGCACGTCTCGTTCTCGTCGGCAACAACGACTACAGCCTCGACCTGCTCTCGCTCGGCGAGCGCGAGCGCCTCGACGAGGGCAAGCTCCATCTCTACATCCCGCACGGCTATCGCCGGATCACCTGGGAGGAGCACAGCTGCACCGAGCTCGAGATCGGCTCGCCGCTGCTGCGGCTCCGCGCTGCAGTCGACGGCGAGCCCGCCGAGCTCGACACCCCGCTCGCGTTCCGGATCGAGCCTCGCGCGCTACGCGTGCTCGTGCCGCGCGCGCCAGAGTGAGACGGCTTCCGCAAACGAGCTGGGGCCGACGTCCTCCGGAAGCTCGTCGGGCGCGAACCAGCCCAGCTCGAGCACATCGTCCGCGGCTTCCTCGACGCCGCCGAGGACTGCGGCCCGCCAGAGAATGCACAGCACCGTGCGCTCGCCGTGCGGCTGCATCCACATCCCGAACAGCTCGCCCGGCTCGATCTCGAGCCCGGTCTCTTCGCGAACCTCCCGTCGCAGGCCCTCGAGCGGCTCCTCGCCCTCCTCGAGAAACCCGCCGGGCAGGCCCCAGCAGCCGGCGCCCGGGTCGAACGCACGGCGGCCGAGCAGGATGTGGCCGTCGCGCTCGATCAGGGCGTGCACGCCGGGAACGGAGTTCGCCCAGGCCACGTAGTCGCACGAAGGACAGACGAAGCTCGAGTCGCGGTGCGCGCCCTCGACACCGCACCGGGGGCAGAAGCGCCAGCCGTCGAGGAGCCCCATGCGGCTAACGTAGCCCACTGTGAGCCCTCGCCACGTTCCCGCCACCGTTCACGAGCTGACACGAGTCGGTCTGCTCTCAGGCTTGCCCGGCGACCACCTCTCCAAGCTGGCCGGCCGGCTGGAGCGGGAGGACGTCGCGCCGGGAGCAACGGTCGTTCGCGAAGGCGATCCGGGCGAACGCTTCTACATCGTCCTCTCGGGAATGCTGAACGTGACCCAGGAAGGGCTCGGCGAGCGCCGGCTGCTCCGGCCGGGCGACTCGTTCGGCGAGGTCGCGCTCGCGATGGGAATCCCGCGGACGGCGTCGGTGCGCGCAGTCACGCCCGCGGTGGTCGCGAGCTGCGACCAGGAGACGTTCGACGAGCTCCTGCGACCGATCTTCGCCGATGAGTGACGTCCTGCTCCTCCACGCGGGGATCGCGGACAAGCGGATGTGGGCGCCGCAGGTCGAGGCACTCGAGGCTGCGGGCCACAACGTGGTCGCCCCGGACCTGCCGGGCTTCGGCGACGCCTCGCTCGAGCCCGGGACGATCGACTACGTCGGCTTCGCCGCGAGCCAGCTCGACAAGCCGGCCGCGGTCGTCGGCTGCTCGTTCGGCGGCCGGATCGCGCTCGAGCTCACGGCGGCGCAGCCGGAGCTCGTCGAGCGGCTCGTCCTCGTCGGCGCGGCAATCGGCTCCTGGGACTGGTCGGAGCAGGCGCAGGCCGGCTTCGCCGAAGAGGAGGAGGCGCTCGAGCGTGGCGACCTCGCGGCCGCCGCCGCCCAGCAGGCGCGCATGTGGCTCGCCGACGACGCCTCGCCCGAGGTACGCGCGCTGACTGAGGCGATGACGCTGCGCTCCTATGACCAGCAGCTCCCGATGGAGGAGCATGTGAAGACGGTCTGGCCGGACGTCCCGGCCCAGGCACGCCTGGCGGAGATCGTCGCCCCGACGCTCGTCGTCCTCGGCTCGGAGGACGTCGACGACATCAAGAGGATGGCCGAGCGGCTCGAGGCCGAGATCCCTGGCGCGAGACTGGAGACGATCGCCGGCGCCGGCCATCTGCCGAGCCTCGAGAGCCCCGACGAGCTCAACCGGCTGCTGCTCGAGTTCCTTCGCTGACGACGGCGTCCGACAGCGTGGGCCACGCCGTCTTCGCCCAGTCTTCGAACTCGCGGTCGGTCAGGCACGCGAGCGCCAGCGAGCGCTCTGGATCGACCCACACGAACGTGCCGGCGCCGCCGAAGTGGCCGAACGTCGCCGCTGAGGTGAGCGTCCCCGTCCAGTGGTCGGGTTTCGCGTCCTTGAGCTCGAAGCCGAGACCCCAGTCGAGCGGATCGAAGCGGCCGACACCAGGGAGGACGCCCTTCAGGCCGGGGAACTGGACGGAGGTCGCCTCGGCGAGCGTCTCGGGCGCGACGAGCCGCGGCCGTAGGAGCTCGACGGCGAAGAGCTCGAGGTCGGCGAGCGTGCCGTGGACGTCCGCGCCGGCGGAGCCGCGGAGCTCCGCCCCCATGCCGAGCGGCCGGAAGACGGCCGCGGCGAGGTACTCCGGGAACGGGATCTCCGTCCGTGCCGCAACGTGAGCGGCGAGTGCCTCGAATCCCTGGTTGGAGTAGATACGGCGCTCTGCCGGGCGCCCGATCGGAGGACCGTCGTCGAACGGAAGCCCGCTCGCATGGGCAAGCAGATGCCGCACGGTCGAGCCGGGCGGCCCCGCCGGCTCGTCCAGGTCGACCGCGCCCTCCTCGACGGCCACGAGCGTCGCGAGCGCCGTCGCGAGCTTCGTCACGGAGGCCCACCGAAAGACGTGATCCGCAGGCCCGTGGCGCGCGACGACCCCTTCCGGCCGCACGACCGCGGCGGCGGCGTGCTCGGCGCCCCATTCGTCGATCCGGCGAAGCGCGTCCACGGGCGGCGATACTAGCTCCGTGGAGCGCCGCCTCATCCCGGGGCACTCGCCATACGAGCCGGTCGTGGGCTACTCGCGTGCGGTCGTGAGCGGCGGGAACGTGCACGTGTCCGGCACGGCTCCGATCCCGCGCGAGGGCGATCCACCGGCGGGCGCCTATGAGCAGGCGCGGCTCTGCCTGGAGATCGTCGGCGGCGCGCTCGGCGAGGCAGGAGGCAGCTTCCCGGACGTCGTGCGGACGCGCATCTACCTGACCGACGCGGACGACTGGGATGAGATCGCACGCGCCCACGGCGAGGTGTTCGCGGAGATCCGCCCGGCCTCGACCGCCGTCGTCGTCAAGGCCCTGCTCGACCCGCGCTGGCGTGTCGAGATCGAAGCCGACGCCGTGCTGCCGCCGGTGGTGCCCCAGTAGAGGGCACAGTGAGAAACACACCGTGAAGCAGATCTTTCCCAACTCGATCACGGGCAAGGGCGCCATCCACGCCGGCAGCGTGCTCGACCACAAGTTCGGCGAGTCCGATCCCTTCACGCTCGGCGTCGAGGAGGAGTACATGCTGCTCGACGGCGAGACCTTCGACCTCGTCCAGCACATCGACACGGTGCTCAAGGCGATCTCCGGCCACGAGCTCGAGCCGCGGATCAACGCCGAGCTGATGCAGTCGGTGCTCGAGATCGCGACCCCTGTGTGCCGCAACGCCGGCGACGTGCAGCGCGAGCTCCTGAAGCTGCGCGGCTACGTGACGGCGGTTGCGCGGGAGAAGGGACTCCGCGTCGGCTCGGCGGGAACGCATCCGTTCAGCCTCTTCGAGCGGCAGCGGATCACCGCGCGCGACCGCTACCGCAACCTCGTCGACCAGCTCCAGTACATCGCGCGCCGTGAGCTGATCTTCGGCATGCACGTCCACGTCGCGATCGACGAGCCCGAGAAGGCGATCCAGGTCGTGAACGGGCTCCTGCCCCAGCTCGGGCCGCTGCTCGCCCTGTCGTGCTCGTCGCCGTTCTGGCGCGGCGAGCCGACGGGGCTCTCGTCGTCGCGGCAGATGGTCTTCGCGGCCTTCCCGCGCTCGGGCCCGCCGCCGCGGTTCCGCGACTACGCCGACTACGCCGAGGTGGTCGGCCAGCTCGAGCGCACCGGCTGCATCGCCGACTACACGCACATCTGGTGGGACATCCGGCTGCACCCGCGGCTCGGCACCGTCGAGATCCGGATCTGCGACGCGATCACCCGCGTCGAGGATGCGGTCGCGATCGCCGCCTACTGCCAGGCGCTCGTCAAGTTCCTCTGCGATCAGCACGACCGCGGCGAGCAGATCCCCTCGTTCCACCGCATCCTCACGACCGAGAACAAGTGGCTCGCCGCCCGCTACGGGCTCGAGGCGCCGGTGATGGATCTCGCCACGGGCGCGCGGAACCGGATGCCCGTCGCGCAACTCGTCCGGCGGACGCTGAAGGAGATCGAGCCGCACGCGCGCGAGCTGGGCTCGGAGCGCGAGCTCGAGGGGATCGGCGAGATCCTCTCGCGCGGCAACGGCTCAGACCGCCAGCTGCGGGTCTTCAACGCCAACCGCGACATCGTCGAGGTCGTCGAGGAGATCGCGAAGGCGACCGAAGCCGTTCCCGCTGCCGCTTCCTAGCTATTAGGGCTTCCTGAAAGCAGTCACCTTGAAGGTCGTGGTGTTGACGACTGCGAGGCGGTTGCCGCCGCGCTTCACGAGCTCGAGCCTGCGGCCCCCGTCGGCGAGCGACAGGCGCACTCTGGAGAGCGCCTGCAGGGTCGATCGCCACGGCAGGTCGACGCAGAAGGCGCGCCGGCGTGCGGTGTCGAGCGCGTGGACGAAGGCGGTCCCGTTCGGCTTCGCGTAGAACGTGTATGCCCACGCGCCGTTCGCGCTCCGGGCGCGCGCCCAGGGCGAGCCGTTCATCTCCTCGTCCGGCTCGCGCCTGTCCACGAGCGGAGCGCCGACCGGCTTTCCGGTGACGAGGCTGACCGCGCGGACGTTGTAGCGCGGGTTCGGCCCCGTGCCGAGGTACTGCGTCGCGTACAGGATCCGTCCGTCGGGCGAGAGGGCGTCGTACGCCCAGAGGCCGGGGAGCGTGATCGACTGCTCGAGCCGCAGCGCCTTCGTGCTCAGCACGGCGAAACGCGTCTGAGCCCGACCTGTTCCCAGCTCGGCGAGCACGAGCGTCTTGCCGTCGCGGGAGACTCCCTCGGTCGTGCCGTCGAAGGCGACGAGCGGAATCCCGAACACGCCGCTGATCGTCGCGTAGCTGAGCACGCGCCCGTCGCTCGTGCGCACGGCGGCGACGGTGGTGGTCTTCGCGGTCGGCAAGGCGACGTAGCGCACGGCGTTGGCGACGTCGACGGTCCCGTCGTAGCCGACCGAAACCCCGGGCGTCGGCCCACCCTTGCCGGCGGCGGCGTTGCCCGCGAGCGCGAGCGGGACGAGTGCGAATGCGATCAGCCTCTTCATGGTCGGCTCCTTCTTCGACGGTGTCATCTCCACTACACCGCGCGCAGGCCCTGGGGTCCGCCCGTCATTCGATCGTCGCGCCGGTTGCGGCATCGAAGGTCAGCATGCGACCGTCCGTGCGCAGGGCGTGGACGCGCCGGTCGCCGGCGGCGAAGCCGAAGCCCGAGATCGCACCGCCGGTCCGGTACGGGCCGCGGACGAGCCCGTACGCCGTGTCGTATGCCCAGATGTCTCGCCCGGGGCTGAAGTAGAGCGTGCGCCCGTTCCGGGAGATCGTCCCTGTGAGCGACCCGGAGCCGCTGCGGTTCCGCGTCGCGGGGAAACGTGCGGTGCGAACGACCTTCCGGGTCGCCAGGTCGATCTCGGCGACCGCGCCGATCGCCGCGTTGGTGGCGTACAGCCGCCGGCCGTCCGGGGACAGCGTCAGCCCGTAGCGCTTGAGCGCGCCGAAGGAGCTGCCGGATGGAAGGAAGATGCAGAGCGGCGAGCTGCGCACCAGGTCGAGCGCATGCACGAACGCGACGTTGCGGCCGGTGTTCAGGTAGAGCGTCAGCAGCCAGCGGCCGTCGGGCGAGCCGATGCCGCTCCAGGCGAGCCCCGCCATCACGCTCGGCTCGCCGGCGCCGCGCAGCGGCTTCGAGGCGAGACGGTCGCGGGTGAGGTCGAAGAGCCGCACGGAGTAACGCGGCGATCCCGTCGACGGAAGGTGCTCGATCAGGAACAGCCGCTTGCCGTCGCGGGAGACGGTCTCGACCTCGAAGTCTCCCCGTTCAGCTCGAGCCGGTGAACGATGCGCTTCGGATCGTGCTTCACGACGATGACGTCCGTGCGGCGCCCTCCTCCGGACTGCTTTGCCAGCGCCGCGAAGCCGCCGGTCGGCGAGACGCCGGCGAGCCGCCAGCGCCCGTCCACGACGAACCAGGTGAGCTGCCTCCCGTCCGCGACGGTGTAGCGCGAGACGACCGTCGTGCGGATCCGGCGAGCGGCGGACACATGCGAGCCACCATCCGCCGATGTGATCCCGGGCGGCAGCGAGAGCACGCGCCGGCCGGTGGACGGGTCGTAGGCCTCGACCGTGCCGCCGACTCCGGCCGGCTGGACGTACAGCAGTTGCGTCCCGGGCGGGCTCGAGACCTGGCCGCTGCACGGCGCAGGACAGCCGTTCGTCGGGCTCATGGCCGCATGGGCAGACGGAACGAGCAGCAGGATGGCGAGCACGAATAGCCGGCGCATCGGATTCCTCCTTTGGTGTCTGCGACCTCTACGGCAGCGGGACCGCGCGGAGTCCCGGACCTCGGCGAGCCGTCCGAACGTAGTGAGGTCGTGGACCGACGCGAGTTCCTCGCAGCCGCCGCTGCGCCTCTGCTCCTAGGCACCGTTCCCTCCGCGCTCGCAGGGGCCAGGGGCGGAACGCCGCTGGCCCTCGTCACCGCCGATCTGGAAGCGAGCGTCGTCGCCGTCGACGTCTCGGCCGGGCGCGTGCTCCGCCGGCTCGCCACGCCGGCAGATCCACGCAGCATCGAGAGCGTCGGAGGGATCGGGGCCCTGGTCGCCCATACGGCCGGCGGCCGGATGACGCTCATCGACTCCGACCTCCGGGTTCGCCCGATCGCCGGCGAGTTTGGTGCGCCCCGCTACACCGCCGCATCGCAGGACGGGCGCCTCGCGTACGTCACCGACTCGGCCCGGGGGGAGATCGCCATCGTCGACGTTCGCGGACGCCGCGTCGTCGGACGGGTGCGTGTAGACGGGCCGGCACGTCACCTCGGGATCGACCGGGATGGCACGCGGTTGTGGGTCGCGCTCGGCAACAAAGCCACGGCGCTCGCGGTGCTGTCGCTCGCAGAGCCAGGGCGCCCGCGGGTCGTCGGGACGATACGGCCGCCCTTCCTTGCGCACGACGTCGGGTTCACGCCCGGCGGCCGCCGCGTCTGGGTCACGTCGGGCGATCGGCGCCGGATCGCGATCTACGACGCGAGCAGCGGCAAGCTCGTGCGCACGATCGCCGGCGATGCGCCACCGCAGCACGTCACCTTCATGGGCGACCGCGCCTTCGTCACGAGCGGCGACGATGCCGTGCTCCGCGTCCACGCGCTCGACGGCCGGCTCCTGCGCTCCGCACCGGTGCCGGTGGGGTCGTACAACGTGCAGCACGGGCACCGGTGGATCCTGTCGCCGTCGCTCTCCGAGGGAACGCTGTGCTCCTTCAGCGCACGTGGCGCACCCCTGCACGAGCTCCGAGTCGCCCGCTCCTCTCACGACGCGTGCTTCATCGTCGGCACATGATCCGGGACCTCCCCGATCGACACCGCCGTAGAGTCAGCGGATGGCCGCCGGCCGCGACGAGCGCGCCTCCGTGCGCGCGGCGCAGCGAGGGTCCGCCTCGGGCATCGAGGCGCTGTTTCGCCTGCACTGGCCGCGGGCGTACCGCGCCGCCTATCTCGTCGTCCACGACGCGGCCGCCGCCGAGGACATCGCGCAGGAGGCCTTCCTTGCCGCGATCCGGAACCTCGACCGGTTCGACCGCGGCCGGCCGTTCGGACCGTGGCTGCACCGGATCGTCGTCAACCGTGCGATCGACTGGACGCGGGCGCGGCAGCTGCGCGGCGAGGCGGAGCTCGTCGAGGCAGAAGCGCCCGAGCATCCGGCTCCACTGGACGAGTCGCTGCTCGGAGCCCTCGCGGCGCTGCCGGCGGAGCACCGCGCCGTGATCGTCCTCCGCCACCTGCTCGAGTACACACCCGGCGAGATCGCGGAGCTGCTCGGCCTGCCGCGGGGAACGGTCAACTCCCGCCTACGCCGCGGGCTCGACTCGCTGAAGGAGCAGGTGTGAGGAAAGACCTGGAGCGGATCGAGATTCCGGGCGAGCACGAGGCACGCGAGCGCTCGTTGGCAGTCGTGCGCTCGGCGTTCGCCGGGCGCGAGCCGACACCGCGGCGCCGGTCGTGGAAGCCGGTCGCCGCGCTCGCGATCGCCCTCGTCGTCGTTGCCGGTCTGCTGAGCCCGCCGGGCCGCGCCGTCCTCGACGACATCCGCGAGGTCGTGGGCGTGGAGAAGGCGCAACCGGCGCTCTTCTCGCTGCCTGCTCCGGGGCGGCTGCTCGTACTCTCGGATGCGGGAGCCTGGGTCGTCGAGCGCGACGGCGCGAAGCGGCTGCTCGGAAGCTATCGCGAGGCATCCTGGTCACCGTTCGGCCACTTCGTCGTCGCGTCCCGGTCGAACGAGCTCGTGGCGCTCGAGCCGGACGGCGACCTCCGCTGGACGCTCGCGCGGCCGGACGTGCGTTTCCCGCGCTGGGGCGGCACCCTCACCGACACGAGGATCGCCTACCTCTCGAACGGCCGGCTCCGTGTCGTCGTCGGCAACGGCAAGGGCGACCGCCTGCTCGATCCGCAGGCCGCGAACCGGGCACCCCGCTGGTTGAGCGGGCCGGGGCACCGCCTCGCGTACGCGCGGCGCGACGGCTCGATCCGCGTCGTCGACGTCGACACACGTGCTGTCCTCGACCGCGACGCGCCGGAGGCGCTCGAGGAGAGCACCGCGCCGAAGGTGTCGCTCGGCGGGATCGACTCCGAGGGGCTGGGTGCCCCGGTGCTCTCGCCGGACGGTCGCTGGGCCGTTGTCGCCTGGCCCGACGCGGATCAACTCGTCTTCACACAAACGCGCGGCCGTGGTCAGATCCGAGCCGTCTCGAACGTGTCCGCCCAGTTCCGCTCGCGCACGTTCCCGACGATCAGCGGCTGGTGCTGCGCCTCGGGGTAGATTCAGCCGGTGTTCTGGCTGGACGACGGCAAGGAGATGGAGCTCGAGGAATTGCTCGAGGCCGGGCCTGTACTGCTCTTCTTCTACCTCTTCGACTGGTCGCCCACCTGAACGCAAGAGCTGCGGCTTCTGCGTGACAGGAGCCCCGAGTTCACGCGCGCCGGCGTCCGCCCCTACGGCGTCTCCCGCGACTCGCACTGGTCGCATCGCGCCTGGAAGGAGTCGCTGGGCATCGACGTACCGCTGCTCTCGGACTGGAACGGCGCGCTCGCGAAGCGCTTCGGCGCCGACCGGGTCTGGCGCTGGATGGAAGGCGTGCCGCGCCGCAGCGCGTTCCTCGTCGGCGAGGACGGTACGGTGCTCGGATCGTGGCGGTACGAGGACTCGGAGGTGCCCGACTTCGACGAGCTGCTCGAAGCCGCGCGGGCATCGTCGGGCTAGCCGCCGCGCTCTACGTCGGCGCCGGCGTGCTGGCCACCGCGCCGGCCGTCTTCGAGACCGACCGGTTCCTCGGCTACGGCATTCCGCGCGAGGGGCGGGTCACGCCCGGCGACCATCTCCAGAGCGCTTACACGCTCTGGCTGCCGGGGCACCAGCTCGCGCGCGGGGAAGCGCCGTGGCTCGACCCCTACAGCTTCCAGCCCGAGATCGAGCCGCGCGTGAACTTCGCCGGCTGGCCGTTCGCGGTCGTCTACGGGCCGCTGCAGGCTCTCTTCGGGACCGTTGCCGGCTGGAACCTCTTCGTCCTGCTGACCTACGTCGGCGCGGGCGGCTTCGCGGCCCTCTGGCTGCGGGCCCTCGGGCTGCCACGCGGGGCCGCGTTGGTGGGCGGCCTCGCCTTCGCGCTGGCGCCCTACCGCGTCGCCCAGTCGACGGGGCACCTGCTCGGCCCGATCTCGATGCTGCTCCCGCTCGCGCTCTACGGCGTCGAGCGGCGAAAGATGTGGCTCGCCACCGCCGCGCTCGCGTCGATCCCGCTCTCCGGCCAGGTCCACCTCGCCCTCGGCGCGATCCCGTTCGTGCTCGCGTACGCCCTCGCGCGGCGCCGCACCTGGCTCGGTGCGATCGCGGCAGCCGCAGGGGTGGCGGGAGGCGCAGCTGTCTGGGCGCTCTCCCTCCGCGGCGCAGCGGAGCGGCCGTTCTCGGAGGTCGAAAACTACTCGGCGACGCTCGGCGACTTCCTCACCCGCGACCCGGGCGAGTTCGAGCGCTTCGTCTACCTCGGCTGGCTCCTGCCCGTGCTCGCGATCGCCGGCGTGGGGTGCTTGTGTTTCAGAAACACAATCTCCTCTTCGCGCCGCCTGGCGCTCGTGCTCGGGCTCGGCGCGTTGGTGCCGTGCCTGCTCGCGCTGGGCTCGAATCTGCCCGGCTACGGCTTGCTCTGGCGGAATACGCCCTTGCACGCGACCCGGGTACCGGAACGGCTGATGCCGATCGCGTGCCTCTGCCTGGCCGCCCTCGCCGCCGCGGCGATCGCTTGTGTTTCTGAAACACAAAGTCGCTCGCGGCTCGTCGCCGTGGTGGCGGCGCTCGTCGTGGGGGCCGACCTCTGGGTGCCGCTCTACGACCCGCTCGTCGCCGACGAGAACAACGCGGTCTACGAGCGCGTGCGGGCCGGACCGCCGGGGCGGCTGCTCGAGCTTCCCGCGCTGTCGCCCGACGACTACGCGGGAAGCGTCTACCTCTACTACGCGATGCAGGCGCCGCGCGAGCGGCCGCTCGGCTACTCGACCGCGGCTCCGCCGAAAGCATTCCGCCCGGCAGACGAACTCTCGTCGGTCAGGCCGAACTTCCAGTACCTCCGGACGCTCGGTATCTCCGTCATCGTCGAGTACCGCAACGGCGTTCCGATGCGCTACACCACACCGGGCGGCTGAACGCGGGTGTTCGGGGTCACTCGTTCAGACGAGCCCGTACACGCCGGGTGAGCTCGGCCAGCTCGCGGTTGAAGCGCTCGGGCTCCTCCATGTGCGGCACGTGGCCGACGCCGTCGTACCAGGAGGCCTCCGCGGTCGGGCAGCTGGCGAGGATGTGCTCGGCCATCGCCGGCAGCACGACCGAGTCCGCTCGCCCCTGCGTGACGACCAACGGCACCTCGAGTGCCCGCAGCACGTCGTCGCCGTCGATCTCGCGGGCGGCGAGATTGGCGCGAATCCGCGCCGGCACCGCCATGTTCCAGCTCAGCGCCGTCTCGAAATCGTCCGCCGAGAGCGGCTTGGCGACGCAAGCCTTCACGAAGGCGCGCATGCCGCTGATGTTGGTCGGCAGGTCGTCCGCCGTCGCGTCTGCGAAGTGGTCGAGGAAACCCGGGCCGATCAAGGTCCCGAACGCTGCCTCGCCCAGCTTGACCGCACCCTCGACGAACTGGATCGCCGCGATCCGTTCCTCACCGTAGGCGCGAACGTAGTCGCAGATGACGAAGGCGCCGTACGACCAACCGACGAGCACCGGCTGGTCGAGACGTAGCTGATCGATGATCGCCGCCACATCGTCCGCCCAGCGCCTGCCGTCCGTGTAGTGCTCGGGCTCGAGCGGCGCCTCGGACATCCCGTGGCCGCGGAGATCGTAGGCGACGAGCCGGAACTCGTCGGCGAGCGCGCTCTCGTATTGCTTGTCCCAGCAGAGATGGTTCTGCGACCAGCCGTGGATGAACAGGATCGGCGGCCCGTCCGCCTTGCCCCACTCACGCACGTGCAACCGCAGGCCGGCACCACCCTCCACCGTGTGAGTCTTCATCCAGCCGTTCTGCTTCTGCTCCGCCCCGGGCTCTGCTACCGCTGTCATTTTTCGCCTCCTCGTGCTCGTCGTGGTCAGGCGATCGTGGCCGTCGAGGAGTTGGAGCGCATCGGGCGGACAGCCTTATCTTGCGCCGTCCACCGCCTTATCTTTCGGTGGCGGGCTGCTTACGCGCGCTTTCCCCCTCAGCGGCGACGGCGCGATACTGGCCGCATGGAGACTCGCGCGAAAGCGGCATTCGTGGGACGTGCGCGCGAAGTAGACGAGCTGGAACGCGCGCTCGAAGCCACGCAGGCCGGAAGCGGTGCGACCATTCTCGTCGCGGGAGAAGCGGGGATCGGCAAGACCCGGCTCGCATCCGAGCTCGCGAAGCGCGCCCGCGACTCGGGGTTCGAGGCGCTGCTCGGCCGCTCGATCGATCTCGTCGGCACGGAGCTGCCCTACCAGCCTTTCGTCGAAGCCCTGCGTCCGCTCGGACCGCTCCGGCAAGTCGACGGGCCGGCGGCGGGCTCGCAGCGGCACGTGTTCGAGGAGACGCTCGCGCTGCTCACCGAGCGCGGAACCGCTGCACCCGTGCTGCTCGTGCTCGAGGATCTGCACTGGGCAGACACCTCGACTCTCGATCTCGTCGTCTTCCTCGCCCACAACCTCGCTGACCGCCGCGTGCTGCTGCTCGCCACCTACCGCGCGGACGAGCCTTCGTCGGCCGAGCGCATCCATCGACTCGCCGACGGCGTCCGGCGCTCCGGCTCAGCGCTCCTACTCGAGCTCGGACCGCTCGAGCACGAGGAGCTGACCGCGTTGCTCGCAGACCACGCCGGAGCCCCGCCCGCAAGTGCCCTGACAGAGGCGATCGTCGCCCGCTCCGAAGGCAACCCTTTCTTCGCCGAAGAGCTCCTTGCCGCGGCCGGAGGCGAGCGCAGCGAGCTCCCGCGTGGCCTGCGCGACCTGCTGCTGCAGCGAGTGGCCCGGCTCGACGATCCGACGCAGAGCCTGTTGCGACTGGCCGCCGCGGCCGGACGAGACGTCGGGTACCCGTTGCTTCGTGCTCTGACGGCGCTACCCGAGCGCGACGTGCGCGAGTCGCTGCGCCAGGCTGTCGGGCACGGCGTCCTCGTCGCCGAGCAGGCGGCCGGCAGCTTCCGCTTCCGCCACGCGCTCCTGGCCGAGGCGATCTACTCCACGATCCTGCCCGGCGAGCGCGAGGAGCTGCACGGGCGGCTGGCCGACGAGCTCGCGCTCAGCGCGGGTGCTGCACCGGCAGAGCTCGCGCCGCATTGGGCGGCGGCCGGTCGCGCTGCCGAGGCACTGGCCGCGTCGGTCGAGGCGGCACGGCAGGCTGAGACCGTCTTCGGCCTGGCAGAGGCCCTTGCGCACCTCGAGCGGGCGCTCGCGCTGTGGCCCGAGGTCCCAAACGCGGCCGAGCTCGCGCAGCTCGACCTCGCAGAGCTCTGCCGCTGGGCAGCCGAGCTGGCGAGCAACACGGGTGCGGCGCCGCGCGCGGTCGAGCTCGCACGGCGAGCGATCGAGCTCGAGGGCGCCGAGGATCCGCACCGTGCAGCGCTCCTCCAGGTGCGCCTCGGTGAGTACCTCTACGAGACCGGCAGTAACGACGCCGGGCTCGCCGCGCTCAGGCGCGCGGTCGAGCTCGCGCCGGCCAAGCCGCCGTCGCCGGAGCGCGCGTATGCGCTGGCGTCACTCGCGGGCGGGTTGATGGTGGCCTGGCGCCATGCGGAGTCGCTGCCGATTTGCGAGCAGGCGCTCGAGCTCGCTCGGGGTGTCCGAGCACGCGAGGCGGAGGTCCGAGCGCTCACCGTGCTCGGTGCCGACCTCGCCTACCTCAGCCGCGGTGAGGAGGGTCTCGGCCGCCTTCGCCAAGCGCTGGAGCTCGCCGAGGAGATCGGCGACCACCTTGGCCTGGAACGGGCGTACGCCAATCTCACCGACACGCTGACGATGCTGGGACGGCCCCGAGAGTCGGCGCGACTGGGTCAGGCGGGGCTCGAGATGACGCGCGCGTATGGGATCGACAGCACCGTGCTCGTCTCGAACCAGATCGAGGCGCTGCTCGCGATCGGCGACTGGGACGAAGCCGAAAGGCTGAGCGCCGCCGCGCTCCGCGCCATCACCGGCAACTACCCGTACGTGCTCCTCATCATCCGTGCCGACGTCGAAATCGGCCGCGGCGACTTCGACGACGCGCGCGCGCACCTCGAAGCCGCGTCTGCGACCCTGCGCGAGGACCGCGGACTGGGGCTCTACGACGCCTACCTGGCGGAACTCGCCCTGTGGGAGCGCCGGTGGACGGACGCCGACGACGCCGTGGACGACGGCCTCGCGCGGGCGCGATCTCACGAGACGGCGCAGATCCGCGTCCGGCTCTGCGCTCAGGGACTGCGCGCACAGGCGGAGTTTGCGGGTCTGGCACGCGCGCGCCGCGACGCCGACGCCGTCCGTGACCGGCTCGGCCGGGCCCAGAAGCTGGTCGCCGCGGCTCGCCGCGCCGCCACGGAGGCCGCGGCGGTCACGCCGAACGCAGCCGGCTGGCGCGCGCTGGCCGAGGCCGAGTACGAGCGCGCCCGCGGCCCGGCTCGGCCGGACGCATGGTCTGATGCCGCGGCCGCGTGGGAACAGGTCGAGCGCTTGCCGCTCGCGGCCTATAGCCGCTGGCGTCAGGCCGAGGCGCTCGTCGCTGCCGGCGCCTCACGCACCGAGGCCAGCGTGCCGCTCCGGGAGGCGCATGCCGTCGCAGCTCGGATCGGAGCAAGACCTCTGCTGCGGGAGCTCGAGCTGCTTGCCGAGCGCGCGCGGATCGATCCGGCGCCGCCGGACACGGCGCACGACGACGCGAAGCAGGGCCTGGAAGAGCTCCTGGGGCTGACGCCGCGCGAGGCGGAAGTGCTGACCCTCGTCGCCCGCGGCCTCACCAACCGCGAGATCGCCGCCGCGCTCGTGATCAGCGTCAAGACCGCCGGCGTGCACGTCTCACACATCCTGCGCAAGCTCGACGCGCCGAACCGGCTCGAAGCCGCCGCAATCGCGCACCGCACCGCCCCACCGGCGTAGCTACATGCCCATCGAGTGATACCCCGAGTCGACGTAGAGCGTCGTCCCGGTCACGTTTTTCGCGTCGTCCGACAGGAGGTACGCGGACGCGGCCGCGACGTCGTCCGCGTCGATGTGGCGGCGGAGCGGCGCCCGCTCGACGAACATCGACTCCATGTCGGAGAAGCCGGCGATCGAGCGTGCGGCGAGCGTGCGCACCGGGCCCGCCGAGACGGCGTTGACGCGGATCTCCTTCTCGCCGAGATCCCAGGCGAGGTACTTGACGGACGCGTCGAGGGTCGCCTTCGCCACGCCCATGACGTTGTAGTGCGGCACCGCCCGCTCGCCGCCCAGGTAGGTCATCGTCACGATCGAGCCGCCGCCCGCCGCCTCCATCAGCGGCTCCGCGGCACGCGCCGCAGCGACGAGCGAATAGGCGCTGATGTCGACTGCCATCCAGAAGCGGTCGCGCGGCGTGTCGGTGAACCGGCCTTCGAGATCCTCGGCGGCGGCGAACGCCACCGAGTGGACGAGCAGGTCGAGCTTGCCGTCCCAGGCCTCTGCAGTCTCGCCGAAGACCCGTGCGATGTCGTCGTCCGAGCGCACGTCGCAGGGGGTGATCAGCTTCGAGTCGACCGACGCGGCGAGCTCGCGAACGTTGCTCTCGATCCGCTCGCCCTGGAACGTGAAAGCGAGCTCCGCACCCTCCTCGGCGAGCCGCCGCGCGATCGCCCAGGCGATCGAGCGCTTGTTGGCGACACCGAGTACGAGTGCGCGCTTTCCGTCGAACCTGCCCACGGCGGCGAGTCTAAGGCAGTGGGAGAAAAGTGCGGGTACTCTGCCGTTCGTGCGCCCCCTCGTTGCATCGTTCGCACTCGGAGTGGCGCTTCTCGCCACGGCATCCGCCTCTGCCGGCTTCCAGCCAATCGAGCGGCGGCACGGCGAGATCGAGGTCCCGCGCGTCCGCGCCGGAACGATCACGGTGCCGGACGCTCACCGCCAGGGCCGGATCACGGTGATCCTGACGCTCGCCGATCCGCCGCTGGCCGCGTACTCACGCACGCTCGCCGGCCGCAACTCCACGCAGCGGTTGAACACGTCCAGCCTCGCGGCGAAGGCGTACGTGGCGAAGCTCCAGCGAGCGCAGCGGGCCGCCGCCGCGATCCTGAAGCGAGCGATCCCGGAGGCCAAGGTCCGGCGCAACTACACGATCCTGCTCAACGGCATGGCCGTCGACCTGCCCGTCACGGAGATCGCGAGAGCGGCGAAGCTCTCGTTCGCCCGCAAGCTCTACCCGAGCTTCCGCTACTCGCTCGCACTCAACCGCAGCCCGGGACTGATCGGCGCCGGCGCGCTCGCCGCTGCCGGCGGCGGCACCGGTGAGGGGATGAAGATCGCCGTCGTCGACGACGGCGTCGACCCGAACAACAGATTCTTCAACCCGGACGGCTTCAGCTACCCGGCCGGGTACCCGAAGGGCGGCACCAAGTGGACGACGCCGAAGGTGATCGTCGCGCGGGCCTTCGTCGGCGCAGGCGCCGACGACCGCAGTCGCCTCGCACTCGACCCGCGGGCCTCGTTCCACGGCACGCACGTCGCGGGAATCGCGGCCGGCAACGCGGGCACGACCGCGCCGAGCGGCGGCGACCACCCTGAGACACCGGGCCTCTCGGGTGTCGCGCCTCGGGCGCAGATCGGCAACTACCGGATCTTCAACGTGCCGACTCCGGTCGGCCACGTCGGCAACACGCCTGAGATCGTGGCTGCGTTCGAAGCGGCCGTCCGCGACGGGATGGACGTGATCAACTTCTCGGGCGGCGGGCCGCAGACCGACCCGGCGAGCGACGCGCTCGTGGAAGCGGTGCGGAACGTCTCCGCTGCCGGCGTCGTTCCGGTGATCTCGGCCGGGAACGACCGCGACGACTACGGGCTCGGCTCGGCGGGCTCTCCCGGGACCGCGCCGGACGCGATCTCGGTCGCCGCGCTCTCGAACTCCCATGTCTTCGCGCCTGCCCTCAGCGTCGCCGCGCCCGGCGCACCCGCGGCGCTGACACGCATCCCGTTCGCCAGGGCGGCCGGCGACCCGACCCCGGCAGGCTGGGTCACCACCGAGCAGCCGCTCGTGGACGTCGGCACGATCGTGGGCGTCGACGGGAATCCCGTCCCGCGCACGCTCTGCGGCCCGCCCGGCAACCTCGACGGCGGCCCGACACCGCTCCCGGCCGGCTCGCTGACCGGCGCAATCGCGCTCGTGTCCCGCGGCGTCTGCACGTTCGCGCTGAAGTCGGCGCGGGTGAAGGCGGCCGGTGCGATCGGCATCGTCGTCGTCGACAACCGGCCCGGCGAGGCGAACGGCATCCCGATCGCACTCGCCGTTCCGGGCGGCATGATCGCCGACCGCGACGGCGCGGCGCTGCGCTCGTACCTCGAGGGCCGCGGCGGCCGGACGGCAGTGCGGATCGGCCGCGACAACCAGGAGCTCGCCACCGGCCGCAGCGGGACCGTCACCAGCTTCTCGTCCGGCGGCCTGACCGCCTTCGGCCACATGCTCAAGCCGGACCTCGGCGCCCCCGGTGGGCAAATCCTCTCCGCGACGCTCGGGATCGCAGGCGGGCCGTTCGCCTCCTTCGACGGGACGAGCATGGCGGCGCCGCACATTGCGGGAGCAGCCGCTCTGCTGCTCCAGCGCCACCCCGGCTGGAACCCCCGCC
This sequence comes from uncultured Gaiellaceae bacterium, assembly GCA_963765705.1. GTDB lineage: Bacteria > Actinomycetota > Thermoleophilia > Gaiellales > Gaiellaceae > Gaiellasilicea. The sequence continues at coordinate 199,989 of CAVXXJ010000008.1, read as the reverse complement.
AGGTGAAGTCGGCGCTCGTCTCCACGGCAGCGACCGCCTGGGCCGACACCGCCCAGACCATCGAGGCGCCGGTGCTCACCTCGGGCTCGGGCGAGGCCAATCTGCTCGCCGCAAACGACCCCAAGCTCTTCACCGATCCGGTCTCCCTCTCCTACTCCGACCTGAACGTGAGCCGCGGCCCCGCCTCGAAGTCGCTGCTGCTCGCAGTGGCGGACGCGGGAGGCGGCGCCGGCACGTGGACGATCGAGGTTCGCTCCCAGTCGCAGCCGACCGGCGTCGAGATCGTCGTGCCGGGCGCGATCACCATCGCTCCCGGCGGCGACCTCCAGGTTCCGGTCACGGCTCGCGCGGCGGCCGGCTCCGGGATCGGCGAGGCCTTCGGATACCTGCTCCTCCGCCGCGGCGACGTGACGCGGAAGGTGGCGTACGCGATGCTCGTGACGCGGCCGGGCCTGGAGCAGGCGCCGATCCTGCCGCTGGGCCAGTTCCAGACGGGCGACACGAGCAAGGGCGTCTCGCGCGCATCCGTGTATCGCTATCCGGCTGCCGCGTTCGGCCCGGCGCCGAGCTACTTCGGCGCGCCCGTGAACGAGGACGGCGCCGAGACGCTCTACCGGATCCGCCTCGACGAGCCCGCCGTCAACGTCGGCGCGGCCGTGATCGCCTCGTCGCCCGGCTCGCTCATCCACCCATGGGTGCTCGGCTCGCCGGACGAGAACGACGTGCAGGGATACGCCGGCACGCCGGTGAACGTCAACAACCTGACCGTCGACTTCCCGCTCGACATCGGCGCCGCCGCGACGGTTTTCCCGCGGACGAAGGCCTACTACGTTTCGGTGGACTCCGGCCGCGACCCGTTCACCGGCCGCTCGCTCGGCGGGTCGTACGTCCTCCGCGCCTGGGTGGACGACCTGCAGCCGCCGCTGCTCGGCCTGATCACGAGCCGAGTCGCGGCAGGACGCCCGACGATCGCGCTCCGGGTGATCGACCTCGGGGCCGGCGTCGACCCCTATTCGCTCGTGATCGGCTACGGGCGCACCCTGATCGGAGCGGCCGCGTACGACCCCGTCAGCGGCATCGCGCTCTTCCCGCTCCCGGCGCAGGCCCCGGCACTGAAGGCCGGGAAGCGGCTGCTGAACGGCACGGCCGCCGACTTCCAGGAGGCCAAGAACGTCGACTCCGTCGGCGACGAGCTCCTGCCCAACACGGCCTTTGCCTCCGGCAACATCACTGTGGTCAACCGCCCGGCGATCTCGTGGATCACGCCCGAGACGAACGAGTGCACGCCTGTCCAGACGCCTCTTGCCGTGCTCGCGTCATCGACGGCCGCACCGCGCTCGGTGCGCTTCTTCGACGGCCGCAAGCTGCTGGCAACCGATAAGAGCGGCGGCGCCGGCCTCTTCACCGCCGTCTGGAAGCGCGGCGCGGCGACGAACGGCAAGCACACGCTGCGGGCGATCGTCACCGACGCGAAGGGCCGGAAGGCCGAAGCACAGCGCGTCGTGCGCGTCTGCAAGTAGGAGATCGCGTGAGGGTGGCCGTGGTCACCGGTGCGTCCAGCGGGATCGGCGCCGAAACCGCGAGGGCGCTGGCGCGGCGCGGCTGGCACTGCGTGCTCGTCGCCCGCCGGCAGGAGCGGCTCGAGGCCTTGGCCGCGGAGCTGGGCGGCGAGTACGAGCTCTGCGATGTCTCCGACCGCAACGACGTCGACCGGGCGGCGGCAGCGATCCTCGAACGCCACCCGCGCATCGACCTGCTGGTCAACAACGCCGGCATCCCCGGTCGCGGGAGCTTCTTCACGCTCGAGCCGGAGCGGATCGAGGCGGTGCTGCGCACGAATTACCTCGGCGGCGTCTGGCTCGTGCGTGCGCTCGAGGCCGGGCTGCAATCGGGGTCGCACGTCGTCAACGTCGTCTCGGTCGCGGGCGTGGTCGCGTTCGCCCCGGCCGGGCCGTACGCCGCGTCGAAGCACGCGCAGCTCGCGTTCTCCCGCTCGCTCGCCGGTCTCCTCAGCGCCCGCGGCGTGCAGGTGCACACCGTCCTCCCGGGTTTCGTCGAGACGGAGGGCTTCCCGCAAAAGAGCGTGCTCACGAGCCCGTTCTTCCGGCGGGCCGTGATCGGGCCGGAGCTCGTCGCCGAGCGGATCGTGAAGGCGGTCGAGTCCGGCAAGCGCGAGCTGTACGTCCCGCGCTGGTACCGCGTCTTCGCGCTCGTGCAGGCGCTCCTCCCGGGCCTCTCGGCGCGACTCGTCGCGCGCTCGGGCTACCGCCGCGGCTAGCGCGTCTTCGCGAATCTCTGCACGGCCGCCAACAGCTCGTCGGTCTTCGCCCGCGTCTCCGCCGCGTCGCCGGAGGCGATCGCCCCCGCGACGCAGTGGTTCACGTGGTCGTCGAGCACCTTCAGGCCGACGTTCTCGAGCGCGGTCATCGCCGCCCCGACCTGCGTCAGGATGTCGATGCAGTAGCGCTCCTCGTCGACCATCTTCTCGATCCCGCGCACCTGCCCCTCGATCCGGCGCAGCCGCTTGCCGATCGCGTTCTTGTCGTAGCCGTGACTCATGCGCGCACGCTCCGGAATCGGCGCAGGCGCAGCGAGTTCGAGACGACGAAGACACTCGAGAACGCCATCGCGGCGGCGGCGACGATCGGGTTCAGATAGCCGGCCACGGCGAGCGGGATCGCGGCGACGTTGTAGCCGAAGGCCCAGAAGAGATTCCCCTTGATCGTCCGCAACGTGCTGCGTGCGAGCCGGATGGCGTCCGCGGCGGCGCGCAGGTCGCCGGAGACGAGCGTCAGGTCGGAAGCTTCGATCGCCACATCCGTTCCCGTACCGATCGCGAGCCCGAGGTCCGCCTGGGCCAGCGCCGGCGCGTCGTTCACCCCGTCGCCGACCATCGCCACGACCTCGCCCTCGCTCTGGAGCCGCCGCACCTCGGCGACCTTGTCCTCGGGGTGAACCTCGGCGAGCACGCGCTCGATCCCGACAGCGGCGGCGATCCGCTCGGCGGTCTCGCGTGCGTCGCCCGTGAGCAACACGGGGGTCAACCCGAGCGCGCGCAGCTCGCGAACGGCTTCGGCGCTCGTCGGCTTGACGGTGTCCTCGACCACGAGCCGAGCCCGCAGCTCGCCGCCCCAGCTGACGCCGTCGCGGTCGACCAGGATCTCGCGACCTTCGACCGTGCCGACGACGCCCCGGCCGGGCAGGCTCCGGAACTCCGTCACGCTCGGCAGGGTGCCGAGCGCTGCCCGCGCGGCCTCGGTGACGGCAATCCCCACAGGGTGCTCGCTGGCGCTCTCGACGGCGCCGGCGAGCCGCAGCGCCTCCGCCCGCGACGTCCCGTTCAGGAGCACGACGTCTGCGAGCCGGAGCTTCCCCTCGGTCACGGTGCCGGTCTTGTCGAGCACGATCGTGGTCACGCGGCGCGTGCTCTCGAGGATCTCCGGGCCTCTGATCAGGATCCCGAGCTGCGCACCGCGGCCCGTGCCGACCATCAGCGCCGTCGGCGTCGCGAGACCGAGTGCGCACGGGCACGCGATGATGAGAACCGCGACCGCCGCCGTGAAGGCAGCGGACACATCGCCCGTGAGCAGCAGCCAACCAGCGAGCGTGGCGAGGGATAGTCCCAGTACGACCGGAACGAACACCGCAGAGACGCGGTCGACGAGCCGCTGGATCGGGGCGCGCCCGGCCTGCGCCTCTGCGACGAGCCGGGCGATCTGCGCGAGCGCGGTCTCCGCTCCGACCCTGGTCGCGCGGACGACGAGCAGGCCATACGAGTTGATCGTGCCGCCCGCGACCTCGGCGCCCGGTACGACCTCGACCGGTAGGGACTCGCCCGTCAGCAGCGACTGGTCGATCGCGGACGCGCCTTCCTCGACGGTCCCGTCGGTCGCGATCCGCTCGCCCGGCCGGACGACGAACCGTTCTCCGACGGCGAGCTCTTCCACCGGGACGACGACCTCGATCCCGTCGCGCAGCACACGCGCTTCCTTGGCCCCCAGTTGAAGGAGGGCGCGAATCGCCTCGCCCGAGCGGCGCCGCGCCCGGCCCTCGAGGAACCGGCCGAGGAGGATCAGCGTCGTGATCACACCCGCGACCTCGTAGTACATGTCCGCGTCGACGCCGGCAATGAGAACGACGGCCGACCACGCGAATGCGGCGATGGTGCCGATCGAGATCAGGGTGTCCATCGTCGCCGCCCTGTGTCGCGCGTTCAGCAGCGCCGACTGATGGAACGGCCAGCCGCCCCAGACGACGATCGGCGTCGCGAGCGCCAGCGCAGCCCACTCCCAGCCTTCGAACTGGAGCGGCGGAATCATCGAGAGGAGGACGAGCGGCGCGGTCAGGACGGCGGACACGGCGAGGCGGCGCCCGGCGGCGGACGTGTCGGGCCGGGCTTCCTCTCCGGGCAGCAGCGCCCAGTAGCCTGCGGCCTCCACGGCCGCGACCAGATCACTCGGAGCGACGGCTGGCGTGAAGACGACCGTCGCGCGCTCGGTGGCGTAGTTCACCGTTGCATCGACGCCCTCCAGCTTGTTCAGCTTCCGCTCGATCCGGTTCGCACAGGCCGCGCAGGTCATCCCCTCGATCGGCAGCTCGAGCCGCTGAGTGCTCATCACGCCGCTTCGTAGCCGGCTTCGTCGATCGCTGCGCGGAGGGCTCCGTCCTCGAGGTTCTCCCCGCGGACGAGCACGCGCTTGGTGTCGACGTCGGCTTCGACGAACTCGACGCCGGGCACGCGCCCGACCTCGTCCTCGACAGCCGACTTGCAGTGGCCGCAGGACATGCCGGCGACGGTGTAGATGATCTCCATCCGCGCAATATACCCTCGGGGGGTATCAACTGTCGACGGTCGTGCACCTCGTCCGCTCGGGCGCCCTGCTGATCCCGGTGACCAGCTCGTAGGCAATCGTCCCTGCGACGCGCGCATGCGCCTCGGCCTGGACGCCGTGGCCGAGCAGCGTCACTGGCGTGCCCACCGGGAGCTGACGGTCGAGCTCGACCGCTAACGCGTCCATGGAGATCGTCCCGACCACGCGCCGCGGCTCGCCGGCCACCCTGATCTCCGTGCCGGTCAGCGCGCGCCGGAACCCGTCCGCGTAGCCGACGGGGACGATGCCGATCCAGGTCGGCTGCTCCGCGACGAAGCGGCGTCCGTACCCGGTCGCCTGCCCGGGCTGAAGCTGCCGTACCTGCGCGAGCTGTGAGTCCCAGCGCAGCGCCGGTTCGAGCCCGTCCTCCGCAGGATCGGTGCCGAAGGGCGAGATTCCGTAGAGCGCGATCCCGCACCGGGCCGCATCGAACCGCGCCGACGGATAGCGAAGAGCGCCCGCGCTGTTCGCGATGTGCCGGGTCAGATAGGAGTGCTCCGCCGTCGCCTCGCGGAACCGCTCCACCTGCTGCTCCGTGAAAGCGGCGTCGCAGTCCGCGGAGGCGAAGTGGCTCATCAGCCCGACGACCTCGCGTGTGGGCGTCGGCAGCTCGGCGAGGCCCCATCGCCCCATCCCGGTGTCGAGCTTCAGGTGGACACGCACGCCCTCGGGAATCTCGCCGTCGCTGATCGCGAGCTCGAGCCCGGCCTCGCGCGCCTCGGCGATCTCACGGCTCGAGGCCGGTCCCATGACGAGGATCCGCACCGGGCCGAGCGCTCGGCGCAGCACGAGCGCTTCCGGCACCGTCGCGACGCAGAGCACCTTCGCGCCGGAGCCGAGGGCAGCCGCACCCGCGTCGGCGGCCCCGTGGCCGTACCCGTCGGCCTTGACGACTGCCCAGAGCTCCGCCCCGTCGAGGGCGCCGAGCAGCCTCCGCGCGTTGCGGCGGATCGCACCCAGGTCGACCGTGATGTCGGATCGGCTCAACTCAGAGAGGATCGTACGGACGGAAGTTCCGCGCCAGCTCGGAGACATAGCCACGGCCCAGATGCTCGCCGTTCGCGGCCACCCAGGAGCGGAAGCTCGCGGTGCCGAGCGGCGGCTCGGAGGACACGAGCAGCTCCGCCTGCAGGCCCGCCAGCTCCTCCTCGGTCAGAAGCACGTCCCGGCGGACCGCCCCGGTGATCCGCGCCAGCGCGAGCACGGCCCGCGGAGGCAGGTGCACGATTCGGGCGCGGCTCCCGATCGCGGCGGCGACGAGCCGCACCAGCTCCTCGTAGCTGATCGTCTCGGGCCCCGCCGCGTCGACTACGACGTTCCCGTCCGCGGCTGCGGCGTCGACGCAGATCGTCGCGACGTCCTCGACTGACACCGGCTGCACGCGGTACCTCCCGTCCCCCGCGACGGGGAAGACCGGCGTCCGCCGCAGGCCCCAGGCGATGTTGTTGACGAGGATGTCGCGCGGGCCGAAGACGAGCGTCGGCCGGACGATCGACCAGGGCAGTCCGGACGCACGCACGTCCTCCTCCACCTGCGCCTTGCCGCGGAAGTACGGCAGCGGCGAGTCGTGCGACGGATTCGTGACGCTGACGTGCACGACCCGGCGAACGCCGGCCGCGCGAGCGGCACGCAGGAGAACGCGTGTGTTCGAGACGGCGCGGTCGAAGGTGGTGACGCCGTGGGCGAAGCGGACCCAGTAGGTGTTGTAGAGCGTCTCCGTGCCGGCGAGCGCCTCCCGGAGAGCGCGCTCATTGCTGAACTGGAGCCCGGCGCGCTCGATCCGCTCGGCGAGAGGATCGCCAGGTGCATCCCGCCGCGACAGGGTCCGCACCGGGCGGCCGCGGCGGAGCAGCTCCTCGGCGAGCGCACGACCGGTGTAGGAGAACGCGCCGGTAACGACATCCACGGTCTACTGGATCTGGGTCTCGCAGCTCGTGAACGTGTCCGTCCCCAGGCCGCCGATGCAGACATCGGTCCCTTGACCGCCGGTGATCGCGTCGTTGCCTGCCCCACCCACGATGCAATCGTTGCCGCCCTTGCCGTCGAGGTTGTCCACGCCGGCGCTGCCGAGAAACAGCTCGGCCGCGTTCGTGCCGTTGACATTTCCCGAGCCGGTGAGCAGCGTGGTGACGGTGATCCCGTTGCAGGCGGGCTTCGGCTTCTTGGCGTCGACCGAGATCGCACTGACATCCCGCTCGGCGTTCGTTCCCGGCACGGTGTTCGTCGCGGCGAGCGCCGAGATCAGCACGAGGCCGACCGAGGCTCCGATCAGCACGATCTGGAGGAACCTACCAATCCTCATTGTCACGCCTCCGCGAAAAGCGCCGGCGTGGCTGGTGGCGAGTGGGTGAGCCGCCCACGACAAGAGCGGGTTTGGCCGGCTCCACGTCCTCCGGGCCTTCAGGCTGGAGCGGGACGGCCGGCGACAGGGGCAGATCCACCGGCGCCGGCCTCGTCCGGTAACGGAATGTCGAGCCGCCGTCCTCGACCACGTACGAGTGCTCGCCCCCCTCGACGAGGTGGAAGATCAGCCGGTCGCGTTGCTCGGCGAGCCGGACCAGGCTGGCGATGTCGGCGAGATCCGTGACGCTCGCCCACTCCTGCGGCCGCGAGCGAAGAGGCAGTAGCAAGTGGCCGTAGCGCGCCGCGATCCGCTCGTTCTCGTCGCCTCGGTACCGCTGGAGCAGAGCCGCGAGCGCGAGCGCGCCCAGCAGGAGCGAGGCGGCTAGGCCGATCAGCGAGAGTCGCCGTGCCGTGCGGACCGGGAGTGAGAACGCCGCGAGCTCGAGCCGACCGGCCGCCACGTGGGTGCCGGCACCCGCCTCGCGCGGCGCGAACGGGCCGATTCCCGCACCTGACTCCTGGAGATCGGGCTGCAGCCGGAGGTCGCCGAGGTCGAACGCAAGCGCGGGCGCGAACGTCGCATCCACCGGATCACGGCCTGCCTTTCCGGACACCGTGATCCGCGGCAGCACCGTCACCGTGTACGTGCTCTGGCTCGAGCCGGTCAGACTCCCGATCTCGCCGACCAGTGCCTCGATCGCGTCAACGTCGATCGTCCCGCTGACGGACACCTGCTTGCCGCCGAAGCTCCGCTCCGGCGCGAGCTCAAGGAGGCGCTCCCAGCCACGGCCATCGCTCACGCGAGCGTCGAGCCGGATGCGACCGGCAGCCTCCACGGGTTGGCGCGCCTCGAGCTGATACCGAAACGAGACTTGCAGCCTGGGTACGAGCCGAACGAAAATCGGGTCTCCTGTCGTCACGCGCCCGTCGGGGTACACCGGGTTCTTGCGGACCGATGCCGAGTACTCGAAGCGGCCCTGATGGACGTATGCCTCGGCGACAGGCTCGGTGACGGTGACCGGGCGGGTGAATGACAGGACCGCGAGAACGGCGAAGAGCACGCTCGCGACACCGAGCGCACCGACCCACGGGAGCGGATCGCCCGGGCCGGCTCCGGCCGGCGGCGCCGAGCGCTCTGAACGAGCCGGTTCGGCAGCACCTCGCCGCCGTCGCGTAGCACTGACAGCGCTGGCCCCGATGCCTCCGCCAAGCGCCAGGAGCGTCGCCAGCCCGACGAGCAGCGCAGCGTGCAGTGGTGTGTGCAACCAATCCGTGACCCGGCCGACCTGGGGCGCGCTCAACCAAAGCTTCCCCACGATCAGGTCCTCCGTGGGCTGCTCGCTGTCGAGAAAGTCGTTGTTGTCACCCTTGAGCACGAACTTGTCGCCCTGCACGCGGACGATCCGGTGCAGGACATTGGAGCCGAGTTGGGGAGCCTCGTAGAGCACGACGTCACCGACGCGATACGTGCTCTCCTCCCGGATGACGGCGAGGTCGCCGCGGTGAAGCATCGGCTCCATCGACGTGCCGACGATCACTGCGTACGACGTCGTGCCGCCGACCTGCGTCGGGCCGAAGAACAACCAGCCGGCCGCGAGGAGGAGCAAGCCGAGCGCGCCGGCGAAAACCCGGGTGAGGCTTCGCCGCTTCATGTGCTTTCAACAGGATACGGGCGGGCGAGCAATGTTCCTGCCCCGTTCGGGCGAGGCACGCGCATGCCTCGCCCGAACGTCAGGTCCTGGAAGCCTAGGAGGTCGCGATCACGGACAGCTGATCTGCCGTGGTGATAGCGATGTCCGGGCTGAACGCGCAGGTGACGTTGACGCCGCCCGCAATCGTGCAGTTCGTGTAGGTGCTGCTGCCGCTGACGATCTTCGCCTTCACCGTGGTGGCGTTCGAGCTCAGCGTGAACGTCATCGTGTCGATGTCGGTCGGGGTCGTCGCGTTGAGTTGGTATGCGACCGCAGTAATCGTGTAGCCGCTGATCGTGCCGCTGCCCGAGCCCGCATCCGAAGCCGGCACGGTGTTGGTCGCCGTAAACGCGTAGGCGCCCGTGGCCATCGAAGCCGCAACAACCAGGGCCCCGAGAAAACGACTCTTGCCAATAATTTTCCGCATCATGATTTCTGAATTCTCCCTTAGCCCTAGTTTGACGCCCCACTCCCTCGCACTACCGCAAATGAGGGGAGGCGGTTACCGTTCCACACGTCTTGTCGACCATTTCGGGTGACGGCGTCTCCCCCAGACGGGTGGTTAGTGACGCGTTGCTACAAGAGGACGGACGGCAGCGCGACGATCAGATCGCTCGCGACCAGCCCGGCCTGCGGCACGCTGCGGGCCGCCAGACCGTGGGCGGTGGCGGCGGCAGCCGCTGCTAATCGCGGCTCGACACCCTTGGCCAGGAACGCGGCCAGGATCCCCGTCAGCACGTCGCCGGTACCGGCCGTCGCCAGGCCAGGAGCTTCGGTGACGCAGACGAGCGCGCCCTCGCCGGGCGCGGCAACGAGCGTGTCTGCGCCCTTGAGCAGGCAGACGGCTCCGAAGCGGTCGGCGGCTCGCTGCGCCGCTTCGAGCCGGTGTGCGTTCACCCACGCGGATTCCTCGCCGAGAAGGCGCGCGAGCTCGCCCGCATGAGGAGTCAGGACTGCGCGGGAGCCCCAATCGCCCGGCTCGAGGTCGTGCAGCCCGTCCGCGTCCAGCACGACGGGCTGCTCCCCTGCCGCCAGCAGCTCGTCGCGGAGGCGCAACGCTTCGCGCTCCCGGCCGAGTCCAGGGCCGACCGCGATTGCACCCGCCTTCTCCGCCGCCTGGAGCGCGCCTTCCCACGTCACCTTGACGGGCTCGAGTAGGCGCGCCTCGACGATGGGCAGCGAGCGCTCGGGGACGGCGACGGCGACGTAGCCCGCATCCGCTCGGAACGCGGCTTCCGCCGCAAGGCAGACGGCTCCGGTCATCCCGGCCGACCCGCCCACGACGAGCACGGCCCCGGCCGTGTACTTGTTGTCCTCCGGTCTGCGCCGCGGCACGATCGACAGGATCGCCGGCGTCACCAGCCTCAGCGCCGTCTCGGCCGGCTCGAGGCCGATCTCCGCGATCGTCACGTCGCCGGTGTGGAAGAGGCCGGGAGCGATCGCGAGGCCGGCCTTGACGCCGTGAAAGGTGACGGTCAGATCCGCCCGCACGGCCTCGCCGGCGATCTCGCCCGTCGACGCATCGACCCCGGACGGGATGTCGACGGAGACGACGGGTGCGCGGGCGGCGTTGATCCGTCCGATCGTGGCGGCTGCCTCCGCACGCGGCTCGCCGTGGAAGCCGGTGCCGAAGAGCGCGTCGACGATCACGTCGGCCTGCTCGACCGCGACGGTCTCGACCGCGTCGCAGCCCTCCTCGCGGAGGATGCGGGCGGCGATCCGGCCGTCGCCTCCGTTCGCGCCGCCGCCGCAGACAACCGCGATGCGGCGCGCGTCGGGAAAGCGCAGCAGCACCTCTCGGGCGAGCGCGGCTCCGGCCCGCTCCATCAGCTCGTGCACGTCGCGGCCCTCCTCGGCGGCCCGCATCTCCGCGGCGCTGTAGAGCGGCTCGAACATCAGGCGTCGTCGACGACGGCCACCGCCGAGGCGAGCTCGCGCGAGTGCGTCATCGAGAGATCGATCCCGCCCGCGTCGACCTGCTTGGCCCAGGCCGCGACACGTCCGGACAGCCGCACCGAGGGCTTCGGCCGTCCCACGATCTCGATGTCCTTCCACGCAAACGCCCGGGCGACGCCGAATCCGAGCGCCTTCCCGACGGCCTCCTTGCCCGCGAAGCGCCCCGCATAGCTCTCGGCGGGGTTGTAGCGGGAGTCGCAGTACTCCTGCTCGGCGGGTGTGAAGCAGCGGTCCTTGAAGCTCGCGTACCGCTCGAGCGAGCGCCGGATGCGCCCGATCTCGATCAGGTCGACGCCGACCCTGGTCACGACGTCCGGTTGATCCAGTCGGGCACCTGCGCGATCGAGCTGAGGACGGCATCGGGGATCGTGCTCGAGCGCTCGAGTGTGTCCGGGCGGAACTTCCCGGTGCGCAGGAGCAGAGTCTTCATGCCGAAGAGCTGCGCGCCGCGAATGTCCTGGTCGAGGTCGTCGGTGACCATCCACGTCAGCTCCGGCTCTGCGTCGAGCGCTGCGAGCGCTGCGGCGAACGCGGCCGCGCTCGGCTTGCCGATCACCGTCGCCTCCACTCCCGTCGCGTATTCCAGCGCTGCGACGAACCCGCCGCTGTCGAGCATCGGCCCGCGCTTGGTCTGCCACCACGGGTTCTTGTGCAGGCAGAAGAGGTCGGCGCCGGCCTGGATCTCGGAGAACGCCCGCGCCAGGTTCATGTAGCTGAACACCTGGTTCGGCTCGACCGTCTCGTCGCAGCCGCCGACGAGGACCGCATCGGCGCTGTCGCCGACGAGCTCGATCCCTTCGAGGTCAGGGACGATCGCGGACATCACGAGGGCATAGACGCGGCGGCCCGCGAGCTGGTCCGCCGCGGCGATCGGAGTGGTCTGGAGATCGTCGTCCTCGAGCTCGTGACCCATGCCGCGCAGCTCCTCGACGAGGGTCGACCGGGAGCGCGTGGAGTTGTTCGTGACGAAGCGAAGCCGGTGTCCCTCGGCGCGCAACCTGGCCACGGCTTCCACCGCACCCGGGATCGGCTCGCCGGAGACATGGAGGACGCCGTCGACGTCCAGCAGAATGGCGGCCATGGAGCCGGACTCTATCCGCGTCACACGCTCGGTCGTGCTCCCTCTCGCGGAGGTGGAGCTGCGCTTCTCGCGCTCGAGCGGCCCCGGCGGCCAGCATGCGAACACGGCCGAGACGCGCGTCGAGGCGATCCTCGACGTCGAGGCCTCGTCCGCACTCACGGAAGCGCAGAAGCGGCGCGTCCTCGCCAAGGCAGGCCCGACTCTGCGGGCGGTCGCACAGGATGAGCGGAGCCAGCTGCGGAACCGAGAATTGGCGGTCCAGCGGCTTGTCGAGCGGCTCCGTGAGGCGCTCAAGGTCGAGCGGCGGCGCGTCGCGACGAAGCCGACGAAGGCCTCGCGAGAGCGCCGGCTCGAGTCGAAGAAGCGGCGCTCGCAGACGAAGAAGCTCCGCCGCCCACCAGACTGACGAATCGGATACGTCCGCTGCGTAGACTCGGAGCGTGGACGTCTTGCGTCTCGCGAGCCTGCTCGAGGAGCTGCCGACCGAGCGCACACGGCTGCTCGACAACCTCGGCCGGCTGCGCCGCGAGGTCGGCCCGATCACGCCAGAGCTGTCGGACGCCCTTGCGGACCGGATGAACCTACGCCACGGCGACGTGCACGAGGTCGTTTCGTTCTACTCCTTCCTCCAGGTGCCGGTCGACGCGGTCCGCGTCTGCACCGGCCCGGTCTGCGACTGCGCGGGCGGACGCCTGCTGCTCACGGAGGGCGCGATCGAGGTCCCGTGCCTCGGCCACTGCGACCTCGCGCCGGTCGTTCTGCACGGCGACGACATCGCCGGCGGCGTCAGCCATTCGACGAACGGCTTCCTGCTCGAGCCCGACGACATCCGCGAGCCGCCGAGCCTGACCCAGGACGAGGTGGTGGCGCGTCTCGAGGCGTCCGGTCTGACCGGGATGGGCGGGGCCGGATTCCCCACGTGGCGCAAATGGGATGCCGTCCGGCGCGAGCAGTCCCCGCGCGTCGTGATCGTCAACGCCGACGAAGGCGAGCCGGGCACGATCAAGGACCGCTACGTGATGGAGCTCCGCCCGCAGCTCCTGCTCGAAGGGCTCGAGGCGGCGATGCGCTTCTGCGAGATCGACGCCGCTTACATCTACCTGCGCGAGGAGTACGCCACCTCGCGGCACGTGCTGCAGGAGGCGATCGCGGCCCGCGGGCTTCGCGTCGAGCTCGTGATCGGCGCCGGCGCGTACATCTGCGGCGAGGAGACCGCGATGCTGGAGTCGATGGAGGGGCGGCGCGGAATGCCGCGGCTACGGCCGCCGTTCCCGGCCCAGGTCGGCTACCTCGGCCGGCCGACGCTGATCAACAACGTCGAGACGCTGGCGCACGTCGCCCGGATTCTGCGCGGCGACTGGCTGCCGACGCGCCTGTGGTCGGTCTCGGGAGCCGTTGCCAAGCCGGGGTGCTACGAGGCTCCGCTCGACATCACGCTACGCGCGTTGATCGACGAGTATGCGGACGGACTGACCGAAGAGCCGGGCGCGATCGTGCCCGGCGGCGCCGCGAGCGGGATCCTGCCGCCCGCCGCGCTCGACGTGCCGCTGACGCGGGAAGGGCTCGCGGAATGGGGCTGCGGCGTCGGCTCCGCGGCGGTGCAGGTCTTCCCGGCCTCGTACTCGCCGCTCCGCCTGCTCGGCGAGACGATGCGCTTCTTCGCCGAGGAGTCGTGCCAGAAGTGCACGCCGTGCCGGATCGGCAACCGCGCCCTCCATCACGTCGCCGAGGAGCTCGAGCACGGCCGCGCGCCGATGACGCGCGGCCAGGTCGACGAGTGGCTGGAGGCGATGGCGGTGACCTCGATCTGCGGTCTCGGCCAGGCCGCGCCGATCCCGGTCCGCAACGCGTTCCGGCACTGGCCCGAGCTCTTCGCCCCTCTCGACGGCGCCGTCTCAGGCCCGGCGGAATGACGCTCCTCTTGGTCGGCGCCGGGTTTCCGAGGACTGGGACGAGGTCTCTCACGCTCGCGCTCGAGCAGCTCCTCGGGGGGCGCTGCTATCACATGCACGAGGTGTTCGAGAACCTCGACCACGTGCCGGTCTGGCGGCAGGCGCTGCGCGGGGACATGCCCGACTGGAACGAGTTCCTCGCCGGCTACGTCGCCGCGGTGGACTGGCCGGCATCCGCCTTCTGGCCGCAGCTCGCCGAGGCGAATCCCGATGCGATCGTCCTGCTTTCGCAGCGCGACGACGCGGCCACGTGGTGGCGGAGCGCCGACCAGACCATCCTCGGAGTCGGGCGCAAGGACGAGCTCCCCGAGTACGGAGACTGGCTGGCGCTCTTCCACGAGCTCCTGCGGGATCGCATCGGAGAGCGGTGGGACGACGCAGCGACGGCGATGGCGGCGTACGAGCGGCACAACGCGGACGTCCGAGCGCGAGTCCCACCCGAGCGACTTGTCGAGTGGCGGCCGGAGGACGGCTGGGCGCCGATCTGCCGCGCCCTCGACGTCCCAGTCCCGCCCGAGGCGTTCCCTCACCTCAATCCACCGCCGAGTGGACGTAGGGCCACAGTGACACGGGAGCGGCAGAGCGCTAGAGTCGCTGCAAATGACACGAGCGAGGCGTGCGGGCCTCATCGTCGTTCTGCTCGGTGCGGCGTCGGTGTTGGCTGCGGGCAATGCAAGAGGCGATCGCCAGGCTGTCTCCCCTGCGCAGACAGTGACGAGCAAGGACGGCGGCCTCACCGTCTCCGTGCCGCGTGGCGCGCTCTCGAGATCCATACCCATCCGCGTGCGGACGCTGACGAAGTCGCAATACCCCCCGGAGCTCCGCAACGCGACCGTCAGGCCTGGGTCGAAGCTCTACGAGCTCGAGCCGAGCGGCCTCCGCTTCCTGAAGCCGGTGACGATCACGAGGCGGATCGACACGCGCGTTGCGGGGTTCAAGAAGGACACCGTTCAAGGAGTCGTGCTCGCATCCCGCGACCGCAGCGGCAAGTGGGAGCTCTTGAAGAGCCTGAACGCCCGCCTGAACGGCAACACGCTCGTCGTCACCGGGACGACACGGCACTTCTCGACGCTGCTCTCGCTCGACGAGGGCTTCAGCCTGTCACTCACTCCCGTCGCGGTGGACGCCTCCGTCGGCGACAAGTGGGTCGCGCGCGTCGTCAGCGCCATCGACAACCGACGCCGGCGCGATGCCATCAGCGTCGACAGCGACGAGACGCAATGGAACGCGAGCGGCGTGGTCGGACTCGGCGCGAACGTGAGCTACACCCGCCAGGAGTTCGTCTGCAACCGGGTGGGCACCGGCACATACATCGCGATGGTCACGGTCGCCGAGTCCAGCCTCGCGGTCTTTCTCGGCAGCTTGGGCGGGCGCTACGAGGAGACGTTCCCGCTCGTCGGCCGCGCACGCTGCAGGGCCAAGGCGCCGACGACCACACTCGAGCTCGCGGCTGCCTGCGTTGCGGTGACGCACACTCCGTTCGGCCAGTTCCCGTCGTTCCTGCGCTGGCTGCTGCGGTTCGCAGGGGCGGGCCTGCCGGCGAACGCGACCGCCCAGCTGACCGTCGCCGGCATGAACGGCGGCCAGCCCGTCTTGGCGCCGATCGACCGGGTGACGGGGCTGGTCGAGCTGAAAGCCGGCATCAGCTCGTACGGGCCGAAGCAGGTGCAGCGGCTGGCGGTCGCCGGCACCGACCTGACCCGGGAACTTGTAGCGAAGACCGCCGCGGCGCCGAACGTCACGTCCTCCCAGGGCGTGATCGCCGGCACCTGCCCCTAGTACCATCGCAGGGTGATCGAGTTCACGCTCGACGGGCGAACGGCCACCGCGTCCGAGGGCGAGCTGCTCGTGCACGCGGCAGCGCGGAACGGCGTCTTCATCCCGACGCTCTGCCACGACGACAAGCTGGCGCCGTACGGCGGTTGCCGGATGTGCGTCGTCGGCGTCGAAGGAGCGCCGAGACCCATGCCGGCCTGCGCCACACGCGTCGCCGACGGGATGGTCGTCTCCACCAACTCCAACGTCCCCCAGCTCCGCAAGACGCTGACGGAGATGCTCCTCTCCGAGCATCTCAACGCCGACCCCGGCGGCCGGCCGAACGAGCTCACCGACCTCGCGCTCGAGCTCGGCGCCGAGGCGCCGCTGATCCTCCCGGACGCGAAGCGCGAGCCGTACGCCGACCGCAACAAGCTGATGGGCTATGAGCCCGATACGTGCATCCTCTGCAACCGCTGCGTCCGCTACACGCAGGAGGTGATGCAGTGCTCGGCGCTGTCCCTCGAGGGCCGCGGGCCCGAGGCTCGCATCGTCCCGACGTGGGAGCGCTCGTGGCTCGACACCGAGTGCGAGCTCTGCGGCGGCTGTCTCTCGACCTGTCCGACCGGAGCGATCTACGAGAAGTTCCTCGAGGGAGCGGGCGTCCAGGAACGGGCGCTCGAGCAGGTGAAGACGACGTGCACGTTCTGCGGCGTCGGCTGCCAGGTCGATCTCAACGTCGACCCCGAGACGAAGCGGATCGTCAAGGTGACGTCGAAGCCGGAATACGTCTCGAACGAGGGCAACCTCTGCGTCAAGGGCCGCTTCGCCTTCAACTTCGTCCACCACCCCGACCGGCTGACCGAGCCGCTCGTCCGGGGCGAGGACGGGCAGCTGCACGCAACGACCTGGGAGCACGCGCTCGAGGTCGCCGCCGAAGGCTTGCAGGGGGTGATGGAACGCCACTCACCGCAGGCCGTCGGCGTGCTCGCCTCCGCGCGCCTGACGAACGAGGAGAACTACCTGATCCAGAAGCTCGCCCGGACGGGGCTCAAGACCCATTCCGTCCACTCGTGCGAGGCCACCTGACACGCTCCAACCCTTTACGGCCTAGTTAGGTCGCTCGGCAGAGGCGCAACCACCAACTCGATCCCGGAGATCGAGAACTGCCGCTTCCTGCTCGTGATCGGCTCCAACACGACCGAGGCGCATCCGGTGCTGGCGCTGCGGATCAAGAAGGCGGTACGAAACGGCGCCACGCTCGTCGTCGCCGACCCACGCGCGATCTGGCTGACGAAGCTCGCCAAGCGCCATCTCCAACTCCGCCCCGGCTCCGACGTCTGGCTGCTGAACGCGATCATGCACGTGATCCTCGAGGAAGGACTCCAGGACGACGCCTACATCGCCGCCCACTGCGAGGACTTCGAGTCCGTGCGGGAGGTCGTCGCCCGCTACACGCCCGAGGAGGCCGAGCGCGTCACCGGTGTGCCGGCCGACGCGATCCGTGCGACCGCCCGCGAGTACGCGACCGAGCGGCACGCGGCGATCTTCTACACACTCGGGATCACCGAGCACGCGTGCGGCGTCGACAACATCTGGTCGCTCGCGAACCTCGTCCTGATGACCGGCCACCTCGGCTACGAGTCGACCGGCCTGAACGCGCTCCGCGGCCAGAACAACGTTCAGGGCCTGAACGACTCGGGCGCGAACCCGCACTACTTCCCCGGCTACCAGCCCTGGGACGATCCCGAGGTGCGGGCGAAGTTCGCGGCCGCCTGGGGTGTCGACCTGCCCGAGCGCGCCGGCTTCCGGCTCGACCAGATGATGTCGGGACTGCACGACGGCCGGGTCAAGGCGCTCTACCTGATCGGCGAGAACCCGGCCCAGACCGAGCCGAACGCCAAGCACGTCGAGGAAGGGCTGGCGAAGCTCGAGTTCATGGTCGCGCAGGACCTGTTCCTCAACGAGACGTCGACCCGGTTCGCGGACGTGGTGCTTCCCGCTTCCAGCTTCGCGGAGAAGGACGGCACCTTCACGAACACCGAGCGCCGCATCAACCGCGTCCGGGCGGCCGTGCCCTATCCGGGCAACGCCCGCGGCGACCGTGAGATCGTGATCGCGCTGGCTCGGGCGCTCGGCTGCGACTGGCCGGAGTACCCGGACGCGGAATCCGTCTGGAACGAGCTCGCCGACCTGTCGCCGAACTGGTTCGGCGTCCGCTATCCGCGGATCGAGGAGCACGGGATCCAGTGGCCCTGCACCTCGCTCGATCACCCCGGAACGCAGTTCCTGCACGAGGATCATCCCTCGCTGCCGAACGGAAAGGGCAAGTTCCATCCCGTCGAGTACCAGCCGCCGATCGAGGAGCCCGACTCCGACTACCCGTTCGTGTTGTCCACTGGGAGAACGCTGTATCACTACAACTCGGGTGGGATGACGATGCGCGAGGACGGGATCACGGACAAGCAGGTCGATCCGTTCTTCGAGATCTCCCCGGAGGACGCGTCGGCGTTGGGGGTGATCGAGGGCGAGTGGGTGCGGCTCGTCTCCCGGCGCGGCGACATCCGTGCACGCGCGCAGTTCTCGGAGCGCGTCTACCCCGGCCTCGTCTGGATGGCGATCCACTTCGCCGAGGCGAGAGTGAACACGCTCACGCATGACGTCGGCGACTCGCTGATCGGGACGCCCGAGTACAAGGTCTCGGCAGTCCGGCTGGAGCGCGTCTGAGCTCGCTCGCCCCCGCCTTCATGGAGCCGTTGCTCCGGGGCCGCTTCGGGCGGCCCTACTTCTACCTGGAGCAGTGTGAGACGACGCAGCGGATGCTCGACGCGGCCCACCCCGAGGGCGCGGTCGCCGTCTGCGAGGAGCAGACGGCCGGGCGCGGTCGGATGGGCAAGGCCTGGGAGGCGCCCGCTCGTAGCTCCGTCCTGGTCTCCGTGCTCCTGCGGCCGCCGCCAGAGCGGCGAGCGGCGGAGCTGACGCTCGTCGCCGGGGTCGCGACGGCGATCGCCGTCGAGCAGGCAACCGGGCTGGCGGCGCAGATCAAGTGGCCGAACGACGTCATGCTCGACCGGCGCAAGGTCGCCGGCGGGCTTGCCGAGCTCAAGGACGGCGCGGTCGTGCTCGGGATCGGCCTCAACGTCACCCAGACTCCCGACGAGCTCCCCGCAGAGACGAAGGCGCCGGCCGGATCGCTGCGCTCGGTCACCGGACGCGTGCTGGATCGAGCCCCGATCCTCGCCGACCTCCTGCTCGAGCTCGAGCAGCGCTACGAGGCCTGGCGTGACGGTGGGCTGGATGCGATCTACGACGATCTCGGCGCACGCGACTTCCTCCGCGGCCGGAAGGTCAGTGTCGACGGCGTCGACGGGGTCGCACAGATGATCCTGCGCGACGGGCGGCTGGAGGTGTCGACCCACTCAGGCTCGGTGGTCGTCGAGAGCGGCGAGGTCCTGTTCGAGCGCTGACAGCTCGCCCGGCGTGTTCGCGTTCGCGAGCAGGCGTGGATCGGCTTCGACGACGCGTGGATTGAGGCCGCGCAGCGAGTACTCCCCTGCTGCCAGCCGGCGCTCCAGCTCCGGCAGGTCGGCCTTCGCGTAGGCGCCGGGGAGCGGGCCCGTCTGCGTCACCGCCGCGGCCGCGCCCAGCTCGCGCAGAAGCTCCGGCGTCACGAGCGCGCAGTCGACCGGGAGGAACACGACGACCTCGGTCGCGGCCGCACGCAGGCCGGCGACGACGCCGACGATCGGCGCCCGTGGCTCGGGCGGCTCGACGACGACGTCGAACGGCAGCTCGAGGTCTCCCTTACCGACCGCGAGCCGCCGCGGAAACGCTTCGCCGAGGATCCGCCAGCCACGCGCGGCGAGCGTTTCGCCCCGGAACTGAGCCAACGGCTTCGGCGAGCCGAAGCGCTTCGACGCGCCGCCGACCAGCAGCACGCCGGTTACGTGATCCGCCACGTCTCCGTGTAGACGTTGAGCGAGCCGCCGCGGACGAAGCCGCAGAGCGTGATCCCCCCGTCGGCGGCGAGCTCGATCGCGAGCGACGAGGGCGCGCCGACGGCGACGAGCAGCGGGCAGCCCGCGACTGCGGCCTTCTGGACGAGCTCGAAGGAGAGGCGGCCGCTGACGCAGAGGATCGACCGCGCGAGCGGCAGCAGCCCGTCGAGGAACGCACGCCCGATCACCTTGTCGAGGGCGTTGTGCCGTCCGACGTCCTCGCGTACGCAGAGCAGCTCTCCGTCAGCCGAGAAGAGCCCGGTCGCGTGTAGGCCGCCCGTCGCCTCGAACGCGGGTTGCGCCTCGCGGAGCCGGTCGGGCAGGGTCGTGACGAGCGCGGCCGCGACTCGGAGATCGCTGTCGATGCGGGTCGCCTCGACCGCGATCGCCTCGAGCGCTCCCTTGCCGCAGACTCCGCACGAGGACGACGTGTAGAAGTTCCGCTGGACCCCGCTGAGGTCGAACGCGGGCGCGTCGACCTCGATCGTGTTCGCGGCCAGGTCGTCGGGCACGCGCGCGCCGACGGGTTGCAGGCCCTCGGTGACGGCGAAGCCGAGAGCAAGCTCCTCGTCGTGCCCGGGCGTCCGCATCGTCACCGCGACGGGCGTGCCGGCGATCCGGAGCTCGAGCGGTTCCTCGACCGCGACGACGTCGCCGGCCTCCCCGCCGGGCACGCGCGTCACCTGCACGCGCGCCGTGGTCTGGGCAGGCGCTTTCACAGCTGGAGGGTATCGCGCAGGTTCTCGGGCCATCCGGCATCTAAGGCTGTACGCATGATTGACGACGCCACCGATTTCGGTACCGGGCTTCGCGCCCATCTCGGCCTCGAGCGAGCGCAGCTCGACATCGTCGCCGAGCCCACGATGCCACCACTCCCGGCCGCGGCCACCGCAGATGATCCCGTGCCGGACGCCGCCGTGGTGGCGCAACTGGATGCGCTGAGTGCGCTCGAGACAGAGCTGGTCGAGCGCGAGCACGCACTCTCGTTGCGCGAGTCGACGCTCGCCGGCCGAGCGGGCGCTGTGCTCGCGGCGGCTCAGGCTCTCTACGACGATGTGATGGGCGGCGATGGTTCGCCCGAGAACGACGAGCTTGCCCGCTTGCGGCGGCGGAAGAGCGTGGCCCAAACCGGCTGATGGTGGGCCCCCTGCTGGCCCGCGTGCGCGAAGACCGCCTGCTGCGCTGGAGCGCGTACGCAACGGTGCCGGCCCTCTGGTTCGCAATCGGACTGGCCAATCCATTCGTGCTGCTCGTTCCGCCGCTGGTGACGCTCGCGCTCTGGACGGCGATGCGCTACGACATGGTCGCGCGCGAGGATCCGGTCGAGGAGAACGACCCCGACTTCGACTTCGACTGACCCGCGGAGCTAGGTGCGCTGCGACACGGCAGCGCGTTCCGTCGCGTAATCGACGAATGCCAAGGTCGCGTCCACCGTTCCTGGCCGCGGCGGGTCGGAGGCGTCCCACCCGACCGCTCGATCCTCGAGTACTTGCTGGATCAAGCCCTGCCACACCGGATCCAGCTCAAGCTTCGCCCATTCCAGGGAGCGCCGCTTCGACGCCACCGCACCGGTGTCGAGCGTGTACAGCATCCGGCAGAGAGTCGAAACGGCGTAGCGCTGAGTCCAGGCGATATCGAAGCTGGTCCACGTGAACAGATCCGGCAAGAAGCTGTCGAGCCGCTGACGCATCTCCCGCCGGAGCGCTGAGGCCGGTACGTCGCAGACCACTTCGCGGACGTCCGGACCAGCGAGTGTCACCCCATGCTCGCGGAGCGTCCACCTCACATGCTCCGTGTTGCAGTGCGTCGACCATTGCATCTCGCGCCAGCCGTGATCGATGTACAGCCACTCCGCGTCGAGTCGATCGAGAGTCAGGAGGTCAGCGCTTGGCGCGTACGAACCTTCGAGATGGTGCGTCCAGTGGCCCTCGCGGGTGGGAACCTCGTCATGAAACTCGCGAAGCGCCAGCTCGTGGTCGTGCGTGACCTTGTCCTTCGTGACGACGATGAAATCGCAGTCGCTCTGGAGATCCGCGTCTCCGATCGCGAAGGACCCTTGGAGGTACGCACCGACGAAATTGCGTCCGAGGATCGCCTCGGCTCGCTCCACCAGCTCGCGGAGGAGGCCGTTCAGCTCCGGAAATGCCGTGGGCGGCGAGGCCGGCCCGCTTATTCGACGGTGACGGTCTTGGCCAGGTTCCGCGGCTGGTCGACGTTGAGCCCGCGGATGCGCGCGATCCGGTAGGCGAGCAGCTGCAGCGGGATGATCGCGAGCACCGCCTGCAGGAACTTCGGCGTCTTCGGCACGTAGATGACGTCGTTCGCGTGGTGCTGGATGTCCTCGTTGCCGTCGGTCGCGATCGCGATCACGTGCGCACCTCGCGCGCGCACCTCCTGGATGTTCGAGATCAGCTTGTCGTAGACGTGGATGTCGGTCGCGACGACGACGACAGGCGTGTCCTCGTCGAGCAGCGCGATCGGGCCGTGCTTCATCTCGCCGGCGGAGTACGCCTCGGTCGGGATGTAGCTGATCTCCTTCAGCTTCAGCGCGCCCTCGAGCGCCACCGGCAGGCCGATGTGCCGGCCGAGGTAGAGGAAGAACGGCTTGTCGGCGAACCGCTGCGCAATCTCCTCGATCGGATGGTCGCCGTCGAGGAACTTGTCGATCTTCTGCGGCAGCTCGTAGACCTTGTCGAGGATGAACGAGATCTCGCCCGGCGGCATGGTCTCGCGGATCTGCGCCAGCTTGAGCGCGACGAGATAGAGGAGCGACACCTGCGCGGTGAACGTCTTCGAGGCGGCGACGCCCACCTCGAGGCCGCAGCGCGTGTAGAGCACCGAGTCGACCTCGCGGGTGATCTGCGAGCCCATCATGTTCGTGATCGCGACGGTGCGCGCGCCCAGCGAGCGGGCGAGCTTCATGGCCTCGATCGTGTCGCGCGTCTCACCCGACTGCGAGATCCCGATCACGAGCGTGTCCTTGTCGATGACCGGGTTGCGGTAGATCCACTCGGACGCGATGTCGGGCTCGACGGAGATCCGTGCCCACTCCTCGATCACGTAGCGCCCGACGACGCCTGCGTGGTACGCGGTGCCGCAGGCGAGGATGACGATCCGGCGCAGCGCTTTCAGCTCTTCCTCCGAGTGCCCGAGCCCGTCCAGGACGAGCGTGCCGTGGCGGACCCGGTCGCCGATCGTCTCGGCGACGGCCTCGGCCTGCTCGTAGATCTCCTTGAGCATGAAGGTCTCGTAGCCGCCCTTCTCGGCGCCTTCGTCGTCCCAGTCGAGCTCGACCGGCTCGTGCTCGACCGGGGTGCCGTCGGAGCGGGTGTAGACGGCGCCGGCCGGCGTGACCTCGACGATATCGCCGTCGTCGGGGAACTGGACCGACCGCGTCTCGCTGAGGAAGGCGGCCGCGTTCGAGGCGAGGAACATCTCGCCCTCGCCGATCCCGACGACGAGCGGAGTCTGGTGGCGCGCCGCGACGAGGACGTCGGGGTGGTCGTGGTGGATGACGACGAATGTGAAATGGCCCTCGAGGTCGGTGAACGTGCGCCGCACCGCCTCGGCGAGGTCGCCCGTGTAGTGGCGCTCGACCAGATGGACGACCGTCTCCGCGTCGGTCTCGGACGTGAACTCGTGCCCGTCCGCGAGCAGGCCCTCCCGCAGCTCCCGGTAGTTCTCGACGATCCCGTTCAGCACGATCGAGAGCTTCGAGCCGTCGCAGCCCGTCAACGGGTGGGCGTTCGCCTCTGTCACGCCGCCGTGTGTGGCCCAGCGCGTATGCCCGAGGCCGTGGGTGGCGGAGGAGCCGTTGGGGCCGGCGGCGAGCTTGAGGTTCTGCAGGTTGCCGATCGCGCGGACGTAGTCGAGACCGTGCTCCTCCCGGAGCGCGATCCCGGCCGAGTCGTAGCCGCGGTACTCGAGGCGCTCGAGTCCTTGCAGCAGCAGCGGCTTGCACTCCCTGGGCCCGACGTAACCGATGATTCCGCACATCTCAAGCCCCCTCTTCCCGACTAGCACCCGGACGGAAACTCCCCGGAGAATGCGAAAAGCCCGGCAAAGCTCCCGCGGGCGGGCTAGCCGAGCTCCCTCTGTACGAGGTCTGCGATCCTACCACAGAGGTCCTGCGCCAACTCCTCCGTCTCGGCCTCTCCGAGCACTCTGATCAGCGGCTCCGTGCCCGAGGCGCGCACCAGCACGCGCCCGCTGCCGTTCAGCTCCGAGTTGAGGCGCTCGGCCTCGGCGAGCGCAGCGGCGGGCACTTCCGGGCGGGACAGGCGCACGTTCTGCTTGGCCTGCGCGAAGCGCGGCATCACCGCGGCGGCCTCGGCCAGCGTCCTTCCGGACACCGCGTCGCAGAGCAGCATCGCCGCAGCGAGGCCGTCGCCGGTGACGTGGTCGCGGAGGCAGATGACGTGGCCGGACTGCTCCCCGCCGAGGATGGCATTCTCGCGCCGGAGCGCCTCCAGCACGTAGCGGTCGCCGACCGCAGTCGTGACGACCCGGATGCCCCGCTCCTCCATCAGCCGGTGAAAGCCGAGGTTCGTCATCACGGTGACGGCGACGACTTCGACACCGAGATGGAGAGCGAGGATCGCGAGGATCTGGTCGCCATCGACGACGTTTCCGTCGCCGTCCACGGCCAGCATCCGGTCGCCGTCGCCGTCGAACGCCACGCCGAGGTCGAGGCCGCCGGCCCGCACGGTCTCCTGGAGCAGCGCGAGGTCGGTGGCACCGCAGCCGTCGTTGATGTTCTCGCCGTTCGGCCCGGCGCAGATCGCCGTCACGTCGGCGCCGAGGGTCTCGAATGCCTTCGGCGCGATGTCCGAATAGGCGCCGTTGGCGCAGTCGACCGCGATCCGCAGGCCGGAGAGGTCGGCGCCGAAGCGCTCGACGACGTGCTCGAGATAGCTGTCGGTGGCGATGCCGACGCGGTCGACGGTGCCGCCGCCGGGGCCGGTCGCGTCGAGGAGGGCTTCGATCTTCTCCTCGGACTCGTCGGTCAGCTTGTTCCCGGCACGGTCGAAGAACTTGACGCCGTTGTACTCGGGTGGGTTGTGCGAGGCGGTGATGACGACGCCGAGGTCGAGCGCGAGCAGGGCCACCGCCGGGGTCGGCACGACGCCGGCGAGCACGGCGTGGCCGCCCGCCTCGACGACGCCGCGTGCGAAGGCGGCCTCGAGCTCCGGGCCGGAAGCGCGCGTATCGCGGCCGACGAAGACGCGGCCGCGGCCGGACCAGAGGGTCGCTGCCTTGGCGAGCTTCTGGACCAGCTCGACGGTCAGGTCCTGGCCGACGACGCCCCGGACGCCGTCGGTGCCGAAGTACCGCCTCAAGAGCGGGTTAGCGCTTGGAGAACTGCGGCGCCTTGCGCGCCTTGTGGAGGCCGGCCTTCTTGCGCTCGACCTGCCGTGCGTCGCGCGTCAGGAAGCCCTCGCGCTTCAGCGGAATGCGCAGCTCCGGATCGGCCTCGACGAGCGCCCGGGCGATCCCGTGGCGAACGGCGCCGGCCTGGCCGGACGGGCCACCACCGTGCACGCGGACGCGGATGTCGAACGTGCCCTCGACTCCCGCCGTCTTGAGCGGGGAGAGCGCGGCCATCCGGTGCGTCATGCGCGGGAAGTAGTCCTCGAGCGTGCGGCCGTTGAACCAGGTCTTGCCGTCGCCTGGGCGGAGGATCACGCGGGCGACAGACGTCTTGCGCTTGCCGGTGCCCAGGTACTGAGCCAGCTGTGACACTTACTTGACCTCCAACGTCTTTGGCGCCTGGGCCTCGTGCGGGTGCACGGGACCGGCGTAGATCTTGAGCTTGGTGATCTGCTGGCGCGCCATCCGGTTGCGTGGAAGCATCCCCTTGACCGCCTTGCGCAGCACCTCGGTGGGCCGGCGCTCGAGCTGCTCGCGCAGTGTCCGTGAGCGCAGCCCGCCCGGATAGCCGGAGTGGCGGTGGTACATCTTCTGATCGAGCTTCTGACCGGTCACCGCGATCTTTTCCGCGTTGACGACGACGACGAAGTCGCCGGTATCGACGTGAGGCGTGTACACCGCCTTGTTCTTGCCGCGCAGCGTGTCGGCGATCTGAGTCGCGAGCCGCCCCAGCGTCTTGCCGTCGGCATCGACGACCCACCAGTCGCGAGTGATCTCACCGGGCTTGGCTGTCCATGTTTTTTGGAGTGTCATCGGGCACGCTTCATTTCACAGAAAGAGGGCGCACATCAGGTGCGCCGGCGGCGGATCGTAGCAGAATCCACAGCGCCGGAAGCGCGACGAAGGCCGTCGCAGAGAGGGCCAGAGCCTCTATTCCGAGCTCGCTGTAGGCGACGCCGCCGAGCAGTACGAGCGCGGCGGCGACGAAGCTCGAGAGCTGGTCGGTGAGGCCGATCAGCTTGCCGCGCTCGGCCGGGAGGGCGCGATCTGCGAGCTCTGTCACGGCCGCCACATAGGAGACGTTCCAGCCGAGACCGAGCAGGAAGAGCGACACGGACGTCCACGCGACGCTCTCGAACCAGACCAGCGCGAGCGTCGAGAGCGCCATCATGAAGAGGCCGGCGACCTGTCCCGGCCGTCGCCCGAGCTTGTCGATCAGCTGGCCGATCACGAGGACAAGGGCATACATCCCGACGATGTGCAGGCTGATGACGGTGAACACGTCGGACTGGTGGTGACCGTGGTCGATCACGAGGTAGCCGGTCAGGTTCATCACCGAAGCCATGCACGCAAAGCTCGCGACCGCGGCCACGAGGGCGGTCAGCACGCCCGGGCGCCGGAGGATCTCGGCCAGCGGCGCCGGCGCGCCTTCGACGCCGCCGCTGTCGAAATGCAGCTTACGGGCGATCGTGCGCGGATCGGGCCGGATGAGCAGCACGAGCACGAGCCCGACCACCATGATTCCCGCGGCCGCGACCCACGGCACGACGAGCCCGTCGGTGTCGAGATCCTTGCCGGCGAAGAGCGGCCGGAAGACGAGCGGGCCGAGCGCGGCGCCGAACAGGGCGCCGAAGAGAACGTAGGAGATCCCCCGCGCGCGGCGCTCGGGCGGGTACATGTCGGCGGCGGCCGCCCGCGAAAGGAGGATCGTCCCCTGCGAGACGCCCACGAGCGCGAACCCGGCTACGACCAGCGAGGCGGACTCGACCTCGCAACCGAGCGCTGTCGTGAGGCAGCCCACGATACCTGCGACGCAGCCGCCCGCAAGCACCGGAATCCGCCCGAGCCGGTCCATCAGCCGCCCGGCCGGCAGCGCCGCAACGGCGCCGGCCGTCAGGAAGATCGCGGGGCCGAGCCCGAGGATTCCCTCGACGCCGGTTACCAGGACGAGCGTGACCGTGCCGACAGCCACGGCCAGCTGCACCATTCCGGACAGGGACGTGAGGGTGGCCGCAAGCAGGATCGTGTTGCGGCGGATCGGGAACGTCTCCACCCGCCGAATCTATCCTTCCGCGCGTGATCCGTCGACGCGTTGCCGTCAGAGGCCATGTCCAGGGTGTCTTCTTCCGCGAGACGACGCGGCGGCGCGCTCGCTCGGAGGGCCTTGCCGGCTGGGTGAGCAATCTGCCGGACGGGACGGTCGAGGCGGTCTTCGAAGGCGAGCGGGGGGCGGTCGAGCGGCTCGTCGCGTTCGTTCGCGAGGGACCGCGCGGCGCCAGGGTGGATTGGGTGGACGTGGTCAGCGAGGAGCCCGAAGGGCTGACCTCGTTCGACGTGGTCTAGGAGGGCGGTCTAGCGCTCGCGGGTGCAGACCTTGTCAGCCGGTCCCACCCAACGGTCGAACAGCCTGTTGAAGACCCGGTCCGCGGAAGCGCTGTAACGGCCCAGGCCCGCTCCCTCCCACCGCACGACCGGGGTCACTCCCGGGCCCATCACCGTGACCCGGTGCCGCTCGCCGTTGCCCGGGCCACGTGGCTCCTTCGACGGGTAACCGGGCGGTGGTACTTGGGCGACGAAGCTGTAACAGAAGGCTCCGTTTCGCAGATGCGTGACGATGCCGGTGTCGCGCTTCCAGCCGGGGCCGTAGACGGAGTTGAAGGTGTCGATGTAGACGAAGCGGGCGTAGGGGTCGCTCCTGGTCGCAGACGGTGTCCGGAAGCCGTGCACGGCCTCGCCGCGGTACGTAAGACGGCCGAACAGCCCCTGCAGCTGGCCGCCGTACGTCCAGTTCGGCGAGACGTCGAGCACGGGCAGCGGACCTGACCAGTGCGAGACGTGCAGCTCGGGCGCCCGCTGCTCGGGGAGGAACGGGTCGAAGCCACGCATCGGCGCGATCCGCTGCCAGCGCTGCAACGCCCAGTAGGAGCCGTCAGGCGCCTTGCAGCCGGCGACGAACAGGACGAGCCGCGGGCCGTCATACGGACGGCACCGGTCCCGGAACGAGCCGGCATACCCCGAGCCGTGCTTCCGCAGGCCGCCGGCGTAGTCCATCTGGAACTTCACCTGTGGCCGGCCGGGATCCGGCGCGCGGGCATTCACGGCGCCCCAGATCAGGACGTCGCGCCGTGCTCCATCGGCCCGCCGGTAGCTGACCAGCGCTTCGCCGCGCGCGTTGACCTTCAGCGACAGGAAGTCGACGTCGAGATCGCCGAACTGGGTGCTTGCCGACGCCGGCGAAGCGAGCACCGCAAGCGAGACGAGACCGAGGACGAGTAGCCGGGCCACGACAGCCGGCAGGGTAGCGTCACTCCCACTCGATCGTGGACGGCGGCTTCGAGCTGATGTCGAGCGCGACGCGATTGACGCCGGGGATCTCGTTGATGATCCGGCTCGAGATCGTCTCGAGCAGGTCGTAGGGAAGCCGCGCCCAGTCGGCCGTCATCGCGTCCTCCGACGTGACGGCGCGGATCACGATCGGATAGGCGTAGGTGCGCTCGTCGCCCTGAACGCCGACCGACTTGATCCCAGGCAGCACGGCGAAGCTCTGCCAGAGATCGCGATAGAGACCGGCGCGCCGGACCTCCTCCTGCAGGATCGCGTCGGCCTCGCGGAGGATGTCGAGCCGCTCACGCGTCACCTCGCCGATGATCCTGATCGCGAGGCCTGGGCCCGGGAACGGCTGCCGCCAGACCATCCGCTCGGGCATCCCGAGCTCCTCGCCGACGCGCCGGACCTCGTCCTTGAACAGGAGCCGCAGCGGCTCCACGAGGTCCATCGCCATGTCGTCGGGAAGGCCGCCGACGTTGTGGTGCGACTTGATCTTGGCGGCGACGCCGTCGGTGCCGCCCGACTCGATCACGTCGCTGTACAGCGTCCCCTGAACGAGGAAGCGGATCTCCCCCAGTCCTTCCTCTGACAGCTTGCGCGCCTCCTCCTCGAACACACGGATGAACTCGGCGCCGATCCGGTGCCGCTTCTCCTCCGGGTCGTCGACGCCGTCGAGCCGCGCGAGGAAGCGGTCCTGCGCCTGAACATGGACGAGCGGCACCTGGAAGTGGCCGCCGAACGTCTCGACGACCTGCTCGGCCTCGTTCGACCGCATGAAGCCGTGATCGACGAAGACACAGGTGAGCTGGTCGCCGACGGCCTTGTAGACGAGCAGCGCCGCCACGGCGGAGTCGACGCCGCCCGAGAGCCCGCAGATCACTCGTTCCGAGCCCACCTGGGCGCGAATCCGCTCGACCTGCTCCTCGATCACCGCCGCGGGGGTCCAGGCGGGTGGCGCGTCGGCGATGCCGTAGAGGAAGTTCTTCAGCACGTCCTGCCCGTAGGGGGTGTGCACGACCTCGGGGTGGAACTGAACGCCGTAGAGCCGCCGCGCCGGATCCTCGAAGGCCGCGACCGGTGTCGAGGCGGACCGGCCGGTGACGGTGGCTCCACTCGGCGGAGCGATGACCGTGTCCCGGTGGCTCATCCACACCGTCTGCTGCGGCGGCAGCCCGGCGAAGAGCGCCCCGGCGCCGTCCTCGAGCTCGGTCTTCCCGAACTCCGAGGCGTCGGTACGGGCGACCTCGCCGCCGAGCACGAGCGCCATCAGCTGGGCGCCATAGCAGATGCCGAGCGTGGGGATCCCGAGGCCGAAGAGCTCCTCGTCGACCTGCGGCGCCCCCTCGGCGTAGACCGACGCGGGGCCGCCCGAGAGGATGATCGCGACCGGGTTGCGCCGTCTGGCCTCGGCGGCGGTCAGCGTGTGGGGCACGAGCTCGGAGTAGACCCGAGCATCACGGACTCGGCGCGCGATCAGCTGCGCATACTGACCGCCCATGTCGAGCACGAGCACCGGCCGCTCCTCGGCCGTCGGCCCGGCGGCGGGAACAGCCACGGGGAGCGGATGCACGCTCGCCACTATTGCCGCCGGTAGTTCGGGGAGTCCTTCGTGATCGTGACGTCGTGCGGGTGGCTCTCGCGCAGGCCCGCGCCGGTGATCCGCACGAAGCGCGACTCGAGCTTGAGCGCCTCGACGGTGGGAGTGCCGCAGTAGCCCATCGCCTGGCGGAGGCCGCCGACGAGCTGGTAGAGGATCTGCTGGACGGGGCCCTTGTACGGGACGCGGCCCTCGATTCCCTCGGGCACGAGCTTGTCGACGTCCTCGACGTCGCCCTGGAAGTAGCGGTCCTTGGAGAACGAGCGCGCCTTCATCGCGCCGAGCGAGCCCATGCCGCGGTACTCCTTGAAGCGCTCCCCCTGGACGAGGATCACGTCGCCCGGGCTCTCGTCGGTGCCGGCGAGCATCGAGCCGAGCATGACGCTGTCCGCGCCGGCCGCGAGCGCCTTGGCGATGTCGCCCGAGGAGGTCATGCCGCCGTCCGCGATCACCGGGACACCGTGCCGGAGAGCGACCTCCGCGCATTCGAACACCGCCGTCACCTGGGGAACACCGACACCTGCGACGACGCGGGTGGTGCAGATCGAGTTATGGACGATCGCATTGTCCGCAATGAAGCTGTGCGTCGGGCAGTCGACTTCGATGTCGTACACGGGCACAGCAGTGGCCATTTCGCGACTCTCGAGCTTCTTGACGACCTGGTGACACGACGAGTGCCGCTTCGCATGCGTCTTGTCCAGACGACTTCTGTAAGAAGTTCGGCAACGGTCGTCGCTGGTTCCCCGCAGGCCACCAGCGGATCCCCGCTCCGCTTCGACACTGGGAAAACTGCCGTCGAGCAAGAAACAGAGGACGCCAAACAGCTCGGACAGCTCACGGGAGGTGCTGCGGAACGAAACGCGCCCATCAAAGCTGCGATGGTCATCGGATTCGATCAGGCCGTCAAGCAGGCCGCGGAGATAGAGCGGGTTCCCGCACCGGTATCGCGATGGGAGGTGCTTGTCGGCGCGCTTGCCGAAGGCCGCCAGGAGGCGCGCCCACTGCAGCGAGTAGAGGTGGACATGGACGCAGCGATCCTCGGCGATCGACGGGCTGACGCCGGTCACCGCCTCGACACACCGCGCGAGCTTCGCCGCAACGTCGAGTTCGGCAGGGCCGAAAGCCCAGCTCACACGGCCGATCTCCGATCGACCGTTGGTGTTCACGAAGGCATGGCCGTCGCCGAGGAACGTTCCGAAGAGGTACCCGAGCTCGTACGAGTCCTCGATCACGCGGTTGTATCGCTTCAACGGACCGTCGCGCCGGGCGAAGTCGGCGAGGTCGAGGCGGAAGTGATCGGGCAACTCAAATGCGATCCGCTGGGGGAGCAGGAGCACGTCCCGCTCGAGTGTTCCTACCTCCTTCCAGCGCAGCTTCGGCGCCCCCGTCCGCGTCGGACGCTCCAAGAGCTGCACGTACCCTCGCGATGCGAGCGTCGCCGCGGCTGAAGTGTTCAGATCGCCAACATAGAAACGGTGGTCCGGCGTCACGACGGTCTCGTGCGGCGCTGCCGTATGGCGTACGGCGATCACCTCGCGAATGCCCGTACACCACGCATTCACCACGGTCGCCGGATCGCCGTACATGTTCACCACACGGTCGCCCTGCCTCACATCCTCGATGTTCTTGTAGGCGCCGTCAGCCATGAGCACCCGCGTTCCCGCCGCCAAGCAGCCGGGGCCAATACCGATCTTGACCGCGTCTGCCCCCGCGTCGATCAGTGCCTCGGCGGCGTCGGCGGTCGCGATGTTCCCGGCGATCACCTGCACGTCCCACTCATCCTTCACGCGCCGCACCATCTCGACCACCGAACGTGAGTGGCCGTGTGCCGTGTCGACCACGAGCACGTCGACCTCCGCGTCGACGAGCGCGCCGGCCCGCTCGAACGCGTCCGTGCCGACGCCGACTGCAGCGCCGACGCGCAGCCGCCCCTGCTCGTCCTTGGTCGAGAGCGGGAACTCGATCCGCTTCCGGATGTCCTTGACGGTGATCAGGCCCTTCAGCCGGCCGTCCGCGTCGACCACCGGCAGCTTCTCGATCTTGTGTCGGTGCAGGATCGCGTTGGCCTCGTCCAACGTCGTCCCGACGGGCGCAGTGACGAGGTCGCGCGCGGTCATCAGCGCCGAGACGGGCTGCCGCGTGTTGGTCTCGAAGCGCAGGTCGCGGTTGGTCAGGATCCCGACGAGCACGCCGAGCTCGTCCGTGATCGGCACGCCCGAGATCCGATAGCGCTCCATCAGCTCGAGCGCCTCCGCGACCGAGTCGCCGGGCCTGAGCGTGACGGGCTCGACGATCATCCCCGACTCCGAGCGCTTCACCTTGTCGACCTCGATCACCTGATCGGCGATCGACAGGTTGCGGTGGAGGATCCCGATCCCGCCCTCGCGCGCGACGGCAATCGCGAGCCGAGCCTCGGTGACCGTGTCCATCGCCGCGGACACGATCGGGATCTCGAGCGCGATCGTCCGGGTCAGCCGCGTCGCCGTGCGCACGTCGTTCGGCAGCACGGAGGACTCGGCGGGCACGAGCAGGACGTCATCGAAGGTGAGGCCTTCACGGCCGAACTTCTCTTCGAACGAAAGCTCCTGCCCTTCCAAGGAGGACAGGGTAACACTCGGCTTGGACGGCTTCTCCGGCACGTGGGCCGCGAAAGCCTCCCCTTTAGGGGTCTTTGCGCGATGAGCATCCGCTTCCGCGGATGCTCATCTTGCGCTGAATGACAGCTCGGCGAGCTCGACGCCGGCGATGAGCCGGCCGGCGTCGCGCGGATCGAAGCGGCCGGCGCCCACCTCGAGCGTCGACGCGGCGCCTGCCGCAACGCCGAGCCGCAGGGCTTCCTCCGACGACTTTCCCGCGAGCTGCGCGGCGATGAACTGCGCGAGCAGGACGTCCCCGGCGCCGACCACCGACACGGCCTCGACGGTGGGCGCGACCGCCTTGTACCGCCGCACCTGCCGGTCTTCGCGGAAGAGCGCGTAGGACCCCGACTCCAGCGTGATGTGGACGTTCCGCGCTCCGAGCTCGGCGATCGTGTCGAGAGCCATCAGGAAGTCCTCCTCCTCCTCGAGCTCCTGGCCGACGACGTGCTCCGCCTCACGCTGGTTCGGCGAGACGAGATACGGCTCCGCCTCGGTGCCGAGCCGCAGCGGCTCGCCCTCGGTGTCGAGCACCACCTGCACGCCCTTCCGGTTCAGATCGCGGACGGCCTCGGCGTAGAAGCTCTCCTGGACGCCGCGCGGCAGCGAGCCCGCGAAGACGACGAAGTCTGCGCCGCGAGAGAGGTAGTGCAGCTTCTCGAGCAGCATCTCGAGCTCCTCGGTCGTGACCTTCGGCCCCCACTCGTTGATCTCGGTGTAGGTGCTCTCCGTCGGGTCGACGACGGCGGTCGACGTTCGCGACTCCTCGCCGATCCGGACGAAGTCGTTGAGGATCGCCTCCGCGGTCAGCTCCTCGACGATCCGCGTCCCCGTTCTGCCGCCCGCGAGCCCGGTCGCGACGACCGGCACGTCGAGCCGCTTCAGCGCGCGCGCCACGTTGATCCCCTTGCCGCCGGCGAGCGTCAGGACCTGGCTGGCCCGGTGCCGCTGGCCGCGCAGGAAGTGCGGCACCGTGAGCGTGCGGTCGAGTGCTGCGTTCAGCGTGACGGTGACGATCATCCGAAGAGCCCCCCTAGGTGGTCGAGCGTTCGTCCCGCGTAGAAGCGTACGCGTCCGAGCGTCCCCGGCCGCTCGACGGCCTCGGCGGACACGAGCGGCGAGCGTGCGATCACCCTGCCGCGGTCGAGAACCCGCACCTCGCCGAGCCGTTGCCCCTTCCGCACCGGCAGCGCAGCCTCCACGGTGAGCACGATGCGCTCGACGAGCGGCCGCTCGACGTGGATCACCCGGAGCGCGGGCTTGGCGGCGACCACCCGCACGGCGGACTTCCCGTACGCGGTCCGCACGGTCCCGTACGTCCTCGTGGCGTCGATCGCCCAGACGGTGCGGTAGCGGGAGAGGCCCCAGAGCAGCAGCTCGGTCAGGTCGGCGTTCCGCCCCTCGCGCGTCTCGCCGCCGAGCAGAGTCGCGTAGATCGTGACTCCGCCGCCACGCGCAGCCGCCACCTGCGACCACCCGGCGCCGTTCGTATGCCCCGTCTTGACGCCGAGCAGGTTCGGGAAGGTCGAGAGCAGGTCGTTCCAGGTGTGCAGGCGGCGCCCGGCCGCGGTGGCTTCGACCATGCGCACCGTCTCGCGGATGAACGGATCGTGCATCGCGACGCGCGCGAGCTTGGTCACGTCACGCGCACTCGAGACGTGGCCGGGGGCATCGAGCCCGTCCGGGTTGGCGAAGTGCGTGTCGGCGAGCCCGAGCTCCCGGGCGCGCTGGTTCATCAGCTCGACGAAGCGCGCCACCGAGCCCCGGCCGACGAACGCCGCAATCGCGTTCGCGGCGTCGTTCGCGCTCTGGATGAGCGCCGCGCGGATCAGGTCGCGCAGCGTCACCCGCTCTCCCGGTCGGAGGTTGATCGTCGATTCGCCGACCGAGGCCGTCCGCTGGGAGATCGTCGCGACGTCGTCGAGCGAGGCGCGCTTGAGCGCCACGAGCGCGGTCATCAGCTTGGTGATCGAGGCCATCGGGAGCTGCTCTCGCTCCCCGCTCGCGGCCAGCACCTCGCCGGTGCCCGAGTTCTGAACGAGGTACGCCTCCGCGTCGACCGGCGGCGGCGCGGCGGCCGCGACGGCGGCAAGGATCAGCGTCGCGGTGAGAGCCAGGAAGAGGGCAATCCGCTTCAAACGGCGGCCACTCTACTTGACGCGTATCCGCTGCCCGATCCGGAGCGCGACCGGGTCGATGTCCGGGTTGAGCACGAGCAGCCGTTCGACGGTGGTGTCGAACTGGTCCGCGACGACCGCGAGCGTGTCGCCCGGCTCGATCTCGTAGAACTCGGCGCCGGCGGCGTCCGTGGTCGTCGCCGCGGCAGTCGTCGTCCCGGGCGGCTCCTCGACCGTCGTCGTGGCAACCGTCGGCGTCGTCGCAGCGGTCTCGTCGTTCGAGAGACCAGCGCGAACGATCAAGATCGCGATCGTCGCGGCGAGCAGGAAGGCGGCGGGCGCCGCGTACCGCGCAAGCCTGGCGTGGCGGCGCATCACCAGCCTGAGACCGACCAGACCTCGGACCGGAGTCGTGCCGCCTCGGCCCCCGCCGCGGACCGCCAATCCTCGGTGCCCCCTCGATAGGCGAAGATGACGGAGCGCGACACGGTCACGAGCGCGCTGGCGGGGCCGCTGGTGAAGGCGCGGGCGACGTCGCGCGGGCCGGCGCCCTGCGCGCCGACGCCGGGCAGCAGCAGCACCGACCGGGGCAGCAGCTTTCTCGCCTCGGCGACCACGCGCGGCGCGGTCGCCCCGACCACGGCGCCGACGCTCGACAGGCCCCGCTCGCCCGTCAGGTCGGCTCCCCAGCCCGCGACGAGCTCGGCGACCTGCTGCCACACGCGCCGCCCGTCCGAGAGCGTCAGCTCCTGGACGTCCGTCGCGCCGGCGTTCGATGTGCGCACGAGGCAGAAGATGCCCGCTCCGTGCAGTCGGCACGCCTGCAGGAAGGGCTCGACGGAGTCTCCGCCGAGGTACGTGTTGACGGTGAGCGCGTCGGCGAGCGGCGGCTCGTCGTCCCGAGGCTCGAGATAGGCGGTGGCGTAGGCACGAGCCGTCGAGCCGATGTCGCCGCGCTTGCCGTCGGCGATCACGAGCAGGCCTGCCGACCGCGCATACCCGCACACACGCTCGAGCGCGCCGATCCCGTCGGCGCCGAGCGCCTCGAAGAACGCCACCTGTGGCTTGACTGCGACGACGTACGGGCCGACGGCGTCGATGATCCCGCAAGAGAAGCGCGCCACCGCATTGGCTGCCTCCCCGCGGCCGAGGACCGCTTCGCCGCGCAGCTCGACGGGAAGCAGGTCGAGCCGCGGATCGAGCCCGACGACGAGCTGGCTGCGCTTCCGCTCCACCGCCTCGGCAAGCCGGTCGGCGAAGGTCGCGGTGGCCACTGACGCCATGAGGCAAGGCTACGCGGCCTGCCGGACCTCCGCGAGTTGGATGACGCTGAGCTCCGGCGGCGGCCGGCGCAGAATGCTCCCGATCAGCAGCAGGGCGTCGGTGTCGGCCGGGTCGAGCGACGGCTCGGCACGAGCGACCGCGGCGAGCCCCGCCTCCAGCTCGACCCGGCCGGCGGTGCCGGGCAGCAGCGTCCGCGCCGCGACCACCCGGCCGCCCGAGACGAAGTACGCGCGGCGGAAGCCCGCCTCGGCGGCGGGTACGAGCAGGCAGAGCTCCAGTGCGCGCAGGCGCTCGAGCGCCGCGAGAGAGCCCGCGACGTCCTCCAGGGCCGCGATCCGGTCGCGCAGTCGTGCCGCGTCCTCGAAGCGGAGGTCGGCCGAGAGCCGCCGGAGCTTCGCCCGCAGCGCGGGCAGCGCCGCAGCCGGCTCACCGTCCCAGTCGGCGAGAGCGCGCGCGGCGACCTGCGCGCGGCGCCTGCTCTTCAAGGGCCCATGCGGCCCCGGTGTATCGGTCACGCACCAGCCGGCGCCGCGTCGGCGCAAGTAGACGTAGCGGTCGGGCCGCGTGCTGCGCGCGTTGGCCGGCGGGCGGAGCTCGCGCAAGAGGCGGAGCTCCTCGAGGCCCGCCTCGAGCTCGGAGCCGAGCACTCGCCACTCGACCCGCTCGAGTGCACCGAGGGCCGCCTCGACCGCCGGTCGCTGGCGCTCGGTGCGGAAGTAGGAACGGAGTCGCGCGCGGAGATCGCGGGCGCGACCGACGTAGAGCACCTGGTCGTGGCGGTCGCGGAAGAGGTAGACGCCCGGCGTCGTGGGCGCGCCGGCGACGAGGTGCCGCTTGCCGGCCAGCCTTCGCGCACGCGGCGCGGAGAGGTCGACGAGCTGGGCGACCGTCGTGGCGCCGGTCTCCTGCGCGAGCCCGATCAGCGCCAGCAGGATCTCGGCGGTTGCCTCTGCGTCGGCGAGCGCCCGGTGGCACGGCCGCGTCGACGTGCCGAAGAAGTACGCGAGCGAGGAGAGGCCGACGCGCTTCTGCCGGCCCGCGAGCAGACGGCGTGCGAGCCAGACCGTGTCGACGACCGGCGCCGCGATCCGGCGGCCGGTCAGCCGCTCGACCTCGCGATCGAGGAAACCCATGTCGAAGCGCGCGTTGTGTGCGACGAGCACGGCATCCCCGGCGAAGTCGAGGAAGCGACGCATGGCCAGCTCGATCGGCGGCGCGCCCCGCAACGCGCTCGGGTCGATCCCCGTCAGCGCCGCGATCGGGGCGGGCAGCGGCCGACGCGGGTTGACGAGCGTCTCGAACCGTTCTCCGAGCTCGAGCCCCTGCACGCGCACGGCGCCGATCTCGCAGATCGCCGACGAGCCCGGGGAGAGCCCAGTCGTCTCGAGGTCGACGACGACGTAGGTCGCGCTCTCGAGCGCGAGCGCGGTGCCCGGCGGCTCGGCGAGCCCGACGCTCGCCCCGCGCCAGGCGAGCCGCGCGTCTCCGTCGACGACGTCCGAGAGCAACGATCGCGCGAGCCCGAGCGGGACGTGTCGCAGCGCATAGAGCGTCTGGGCCGCTTCCTCGGCCGGCACCGGGCCGTGCCGAACCTCGACGAGCTCGACGAGACGGTCGGCGGCATCGAACGAGAGCTGCATCCCTCGAGCCTAGGCGAACATATGTTCGTGCGCAAGCACAAAGAAGAGGGCCGCCCCCTCGCCCAACGGGTGCGGCCCTCGAGTCCTCGGTGGTGCGGCCGGGGGCTTTACCCGCCGCTGCCGCCCTTGACGGCCGCCTTCAGCTGGCTACCGGCCGAGAACTTCGGCACGGTCGCTGCCGGGATGTGCACCTTCTGGCTCGGATTGCGCGGGTTGACGCCTTCGCGCGCGGCCCGATCACTCGTCGAGAACTTGCCGAACCCCGTGAAGGTGATCGAGTCGCGCTTCTTCAAGGCGTCGGTCACGCAATCGAGGACCGCGTCCACCGCAGCACCGGCATCGCGCCGCGAGAGACCCGCCTTCGATGCGACCGCGTCAACGAACTCCTGTTTCGTCACTTGCGACTCCTTCTCTTCGTGGGACGTACGGAAACCGCGGGAACCCTAACAGCCGGATCGGACTGCCTCAACGGTTCTATGGCTCAACCATGCGGATTTTGCGTGCACGGCGTCCCGTTTTAGAGGCTCTTTGCGGTCGGCACGAGTTCTCCTGCCGTGTAGAGCGAGCGCAGGCGCACGCCGAGACGGGCGAGAGCGTCCGCGCCGCCTTCCTCCCGATCGACCACACAAACCGCGTTTCGGACGACGAGACCGGCTTCCCGCAGCGCTTCCACGGCCTCCGCCAGCGCGCCGCCGGAGGTGACGACGTCCTCGAGCAGGCAGACGAGCTCACCCGGCTCGAACGGCCCTTCCAGGCGGTTCGCGGTCCCGTACTCCTTGGCCGTATCCCGCACGATCACGAAGGGGAGGCCGGACGCCAGCGACGCCGACGCGGCGAGCGCGACCGCGCCGAGCGCCGGCCCCGCGAGCCGGACGGTCTCCGGCTCGTGTTGGCGAACGGCCGCCGCCAGCCGCTCGCCGAGCGGTCCCAGCAGCTCCGGCAGCGTCTCGAAGCGGTACTTGTCGAGGTAGTAGGTCGAGCGGCGGCCCGAGCGCAGGAGGAAGTCGCCCTCCAGCAGCGCATGCTCGCGAAGCCGGACGCCGAGCTCGTCGGTCACGCGATCGCGCTGCGCACGGTCAGAGCGCGCTGCGGGCGGCCGCCAGCAGCTGCTCGGCCTCCGGGGCGCCCCGCTCGAGCGTGACCATCGAGCCGTCGTCGTAGTAGAGGTGCACCCGCTCGCGGCGCTCGCCGCGGCGGCGCGAGAAGTAGAGGACCGGTCCCGCGACGACGAGCAGGAGCACGAGCAGCCTACGCACCGTTGTCCCCTTCGCTGCCGGTCTGGCCGTTGCCGCTTTGGGCTTTCGGGCTGCGGCGCTTCGGGCGCGCCGGCTTCGCGGCGGCCTTCGCCTGCGACTTCTCGCCGGCAAGAGCGCCCAGGCACATCCTGAGGTCGTAGAAGACGAGCCCGGACGTCGGCGCGGGGCTCGTCGTCGCGACGATGCTCCGTCCCTCGCCCCGGGCGACGAAGACGCTGCCTCCCGGCAGCGCCGCCTCGAGCTGCGTCAGACCCCGCCCGCCGGACGCGGAACGCTTGTCCGCGGCGCCAAGCAGGTCGAGCGCGGCCCGCGCGAGCCGCGCGCTGCGCCCCGCGTCGTCGAGGGTCGAGGCGACGACTGCACCGGCATCGTCGAGGACGACCGCCGCCTCGACCTGCGACGAGATCTCGGTGAGATCGGCGAGTGCGCCGGCGGCATCCATGAGGGAGAAGCTAACAGAGCCTCATACTGCCGCTGTGCGCCGACCGTTCGCCCAGCCGCTGACCAAGTTCTACGCCGACCGCGGCCCTCACCTCGCCGCGATGATCGCCTACTTCGGGCTGCTCTCCTCGGTCTCGCTCATCTTCCTCGCGCTCGCTCTGCTCGGCTTCACGGGGCGGGCGGACGAGTCGAGCTATCTCGTCGAGGAGCTGCAGCGGCTGTTCCCGTCGCAATCGATCAACGACATCGTGCGGGTCGTCGAGACGATCACGGCGAACGCGACGACCCTGGGGCTGATCGGCGGTGGCTTCCTCGTCTGGACGTCGCTGTCGCTCTTCAGCGTGCTCGAGTCCGCGTTCAACATCGTCTACGCGCGCCCGAACCGGTCGTTCCTGCGCGGCAAGTTCCTGGCGACGCTCTTCATGGCCGGCTCGCTGATCGTCCTCTTCGTCGCGCTCGTCATCGGGTCGGTCGGCTACGACGCGCTGAAGCGCTTCGCCCCCGGAGTCGTCGCGAACGACATCGTCGCCTACGGGGCGTCGGTGCTCGTCTCGACGATCGCGGTGTTCGTCTTCCTCGTCGTCGCCTACGAGCGCCTGACGAACACGAGCCTGACGCTACGAGAGGTCTGGCCGGGCGCGCTGATCGGCTCGATCATGCTGCAGGCGTCCTTTCAGGTGCTGCCGCTGTTCGTCCGCTTCTCGACCGAGGTCGTCGCCGTCCAGGCGCTCGGCGCGTCGGCTCTCCTGCTCGTGTGGCTCTACGTGATGGCGAACGCGATCGTGTTCGGCGCCGAGATCAACTGGTGGTACGGCCGCCGCGACGAGGACGACGTCGCCGGCCTGGCCTAACGATTCAGGGCGGCTGCGGCTCGGGCTCGGTGTGAGTGCTCCCGCTTCCACGCGTTCCCGAGCTCCGCGACCGTCCGCTCCTCGCCGTCGGGGAGGAAGATCGGGTCGTAGCCGAAGCCCTCGTCGCCGCTGCGCTCGGTCGCGATCTCGCCGGCGAGGATCCCGGTCCCCCGCCGCTCTGCGCCCTCCGGCGAGAGCGCGACGAGCTCGCACACGTACCGGGCGCGCCGGTTCGCGACGCCGCGCAGCTCCTCGAGCAGCTGCGCCACGCCGTCCTCGGCCCAGCGCGCCGACGCGATCCCCGGACGGCCGCCGAGCGCAGAGACCTCGATCCCCGAGTCCTCGCCGAGGATCCACTCGTCCGGCGGGGCGACGCGGCGGCCGAACTCCGCCTTCGCGCGGGCGTTCTCGTAGTAGCTCGCACCGTCCTCCGGCGGGAACGGCTCCGCGGCGTCGAGGAGCTCGAGCTCCCAGCCGGGCAGCGCCGCACGGAGCTCCTCGAGCTTGTGGGCGTTCCCGGAGGCCAGCCGGCCCCTCAGGGCCGCCATTGCACGTGCTCGACGTCCTCCAGCTCGTTCACCTTCTCGGCGACGCGCGCCGACTCCGAGCGGCGCGACGCGCGCAGGACGACGTCGATCGTGCGGTCGTCCCCGAACTCGACGTGTGAGATCTGCCCGCCGAGCTTCTCGATCGCGTCCAGCACCGGTGCCGCCTCCCCGTCGGGGGCAAGCCGGATCCCGAGCTCGGCCTCCTCCGGCCGGACTCGCGCGACCAGCCGCGAGCTGACGAGCTTGAGCGGGCCGAGCGAGACGAGGACGAGCACGGCCGCCCCGAGCGCCACCGCGTAGTAGCCCGTGCCGGCCGCCATCCCGATCGCAGCCACGACCCAGAGGGTGGCCGCCGTCGTCAGCCCGCGGACGGAGATCCCACGGACGATGATCGCGCCGGCGCCGAGGAACCCGATCCCGGTCACGATCTGCGCCGCGATCCTGGTCGGGTCGAAGACGACGCCCGAGGCGGTCGAGAACGTCCAGTCGGTCCAGGCATACGCGGACACGAGCGTGAAGACGCAGGCGCCGAGCGAGACGATCAGGTGCGTCCGGAAGCCCGCCTCGTGGTCGCGCAGCTCGCGCTCGAGACCGATTGCGCCGCCGAGCCCTGCCGCGATCAGCAGCCGGAGGAGCGCCTCGGTGGTGGAGAGCTCAGGCATCCCCGTCAGGCATCCCGCTGGGCCGCGATCGCCTCGTTCTGCGCGACCATGATCTCCTCGATCCCGCCCGAGGCGAGGTCGAGCAGGTCGTCGAGCAGCTCGCGCGAGAACGGGTCGCGCTCGGCGGTCGCCTGCACCTCGACCAGGCGTCCGTCGGCCGTCATGACGACGTTCATGTCGGTCTCGGCGGTCGAGTCCTCGGCGTAGTCGAGGTCGAGCAGCGCCCGGCCATCGACGATGCCGACGGAGACCGCGGCGACCGAGCCGGTGAGCGCCTTCGAGAGCCCGAAGCGGTCGAGCGCGCGGTGGGCGGCGACGTATGCCCCCGAGATCGCAGCGCAGCGCGTGCCGCCGTCGGCCTGCAGGACGTCGCAGTCGAGCCAGAGCGTCCGCTCGCCGAGCGCGTTGAAGTCGCAGACGGAGCGCAGCGCGCGGCCGATCAGCCGCTGGATCTCGATCGTGCGGCCGCCCTGCTTGCCTCGCGATGCCTCGCGCTCGGTCCGCTCGCCGGTCGAAGCCGGCAGGAGCGAGTACTCCGCGGTCATCCAGCCGCGACCGGAGCGCTGGAGCCAGCGAGGAACCCGCTCCTCGACAGTCGCCGTGCAGAGGACGCGCGTCTTCCCCTGCGAGTACAGCACCGAGCCGTTCGCGAGCTCGACGAAGTCGGGGATCAGGTCGAGCGTGCGGAGCTGGTCGTCGCGGGCGCGCCCGTCGTTCCTGGCCACTATGCGGCCGCCGCTTCGAGCGTCGCGAGCGTCACGTGCTCGACGGCCTCGATCGGGAGCTGCAGGAAGCGCCGGCCCATCTCGCGGAACGCGTCGATGTCGCCGGTCGTCAGGAAGCGATACTCGCCCTCGCGGGCCGGGTCGTGCTCGATCCCCTTCCGCGCCAGCGTCTCCGCGACCTCGCGGGCGGTCTCGTCGGCCGAGAAGACGAGCGTCACGTCGCGCCCGAAGACCCGCTGCAGGATCGGCCGGATCAGTGGGTAGTGCGTGCAGCCGAGGATGACCGTGTCGACCCCGGCCGCTTTCAGCGGCGCTGCGTACTCGCGCACCGCGGTTGTTGTCTCTTCTGAAAACGGATCGTCGCCCTCGATCAGCGGCACGAGCCGCGGACAGACGACCGGGACCACCGTCGCGCCCGCGTCGAGCGCGTGCACGAGCGCTTCGTAGCGGCCGCTCGAGACGGTCGCCTGCGTCGCGAGCAGGCCGATCCGCCGGTTGCGCGTCGCCTGCACGGCCGCGTGCGCCTCGGGCGCGATCACGCCGACGACGGGGACGTGCAGCTCCGTCTGCAGCTCCGGCAGGGCGGCCGCGGTCGCCGAGTTGCAGGCGACGACGACGAGCTTGACGCCCTGCGCCTCGAGGAAGGAGCCGATCTCGCGCGCGAAGCGGCGGACCTCGGCGAGTGGGCGCGGTCCGTAGGGCAGCCTCGCACCGTCGCCGAGGTAGACGAAATCCTCGTGCGGGAGGGTGACGAGGCACTCGTGCAGCACCGTCAGGCCGCCGACGCCCGAGTCGAACACGCCGATCGGCCGCTCGTCCATGCGCGGGATTGTAGGGAGGGTGGGAGTCGGTAGGCTCGAGCGGGTGAAGGTGCTCGCTCTCACCCACGGCCCGAGCGTCGGTCCCGGGGTCTTTGCCGACGCCGTTCGCGCGGCCGGGCACGAGCTCGTCGAGCAGCAGGTGCCGGTCGACGGCGCGCCGACGGAGACCGCCGACGCGGTGATCGTCCTCGGCGGCGCCATGCACCCAGACGAGGAGGAGCAGCACGGCTGGCTGCGCCCCGAGCTCGAATATCTGAGCGGCCTGCTCGAGGACGGCACGCCGATGCTCGGCGTCTGCCTCGGCTCGCAGCTGCTCGCCCGCGCGGCCGGCGCACACGTCTTCCGTTCGCAGGAGCCCGAGGTCGGCTGGCTGCCGGTCGAGCTGACTGAGGCGGCCGCGGCCGATCCGGTCGCGTCGGCGCTGCCGGAGCGGTTCGACGCCTTCCAGTGGCACCACTACACGCACGAGCT
This sequence comes from uncultured Gaiellaceae bacterium, assembly GCA_963765705.1. GTDB lineage: Bacteria > Actinomycetota > Thermoleophilia > Gaiellales > Gaiellaceae > Gaiellasilicea. Next base: position 156,596 of record CAVXXJ010000008.1, on the reverse strand, counting down.
CCCCGCCGGCGCCGTCGAGCTGGCGCGCAGCCGCGTCTGCACGCAGGCGTTCCGGCTCGGTCGCGCGTGGGGCGTCCAGTTCCACCCCGAGGTGCGGGCGGCGCAGGTCGAGGCGTGGCTGAGCGAGGACCCGGACGACGTCGCCGACCCGCAGGCGCTGCGCGAGGCGACACGGGAGCGGATCGGCGCCTGGAACGAGCTCGGCCGCGGGCTCTGCTCGGCGTTTCTCGCAGCCTGCTAGCCGTTCACTAAACGAATCGCGGCGCCGGTTCGTCGAAACTGGTTAGGGGTGACTGCGAGGGACGGCAATCAGGTGCGGCTGGCCGAGCTGGAACGGCTCTACCGCTCTCGCCACGCACGGTTTCGGCGGGTCGCGTTCGCGTTGCTCCGCAACCAGGAGGACGCGCGGGAGGCGGTGCAGGAGGCGTTCGCGCGCGCAGTGCGCGCCCAGGAATCCTTCCGGGGCGAGGGCGACCTGGAGGCGTGGGTGTGGCGCACGCTGACCAACATCTGCCTCGACGTGAGGCGACAGCACGCGCGGCGGAACGGGACGGCACCCATCGAGGCTGAGCCATGTGCGGACGAGCCGGCGGCTCCCGATGCGGACGTGCGCGCGGCGGTGGGGCTCCTGCCGGAGCGGCAGCGGCTGGTGCTGTTCCTCCGCTACTACGCCGACCTTCCGTACGAGGCGATCGGGCGGGTGCTGGGAATCGAGCGCGGAACCGTGGCAGCGACGCTGCACGCGGCGCACGCGTCCTTGCGACAGGCGATGAAAGAGGTTGCGCGATGAACGATCTGGCCGTCTCCGAGCTCCTGGACGCGTACGCCCCGGCTGCCGTGCCGGACGACAGCGACTGGGAAGACGTCTTGCGTCGTGCGGAGCCCGCCTCGTCGCCGCGGCGCTCACGCCGGCGGCGGTTGCTCGTGCTGGCAGCGGCCGGCGCCCTCCTGCTCGTCCTGCTGGCGACACCCGCGTTCGGGCTCCGGCAGGCGCTGCTCGACCTCGTCGGCCGGGAGGACGTCAGCTTCGAGCGGAGCGAGCCGGCGCCGCTCGTGGTCAAGCGCCGGTTCGACGACCTCGCGGTCGGGGCGCCGGCGAGGATGGATCCGGGCGCGATCCCGAGCCAGACGCGACGCGTGAGCTTCGACACCGGGCAGCGCAAGCGTGAGCTCTTCGTCACTCCGACGAGGCGCGGCGGCTTCTGTTACATGCTCGAGGGCTACGGCGGCGGCTGCCAGCGGAGCGGTGGAACGGCCGATCGCACACCGCCGCTGACCGTCACGTCAAGCCTCCGGTGGAAGCCCGGTGAGCCGGTCCGGGTCGATCACGTCGGCGGCACGATCCTCGACGCCAGGGTCGCGCGCGTGACGATCGAGTTCAACGACGGTCACGAGCAGGACGTCCGCTTCGTCTGGATCTCGGCGCCGATCAACGCCGGCTTCTTCGGCCACGACCTCCCGCGGAATCGGCAAGTCAAGGCGCGAGGCCCTCGCGCGGTCATTGCCCGCGCCGAGGACGGCGCGATTCTCCACGAGGACCGACGCTTCCGCTACGACATTCCGGCGCCGCTCCAAGGCTCCCCTCTGGTGACGGGCTCGCCGGGCGGCCAGACGCTGCCGAGCAAGCCGCCCGTGCCACCGACCGCGCCGCTCGCCCAAGCAACCGACCACGGTGCCACCGTCGAGGTCGGCGCCAACGGCGCGGCGCTCTTCGACTCGACGCGGCTCGAGCCGCAGCGCCTGCAGCTGCTTCAGGGTCATCGCGCGGGCTTCGGCTGCTGGCGAATCGTCACGCGGTTCGGCGCCACCTACGCCCGCGGCTACGGCACCTCTGGCCGCTTCGCGGACAAGGTCGGTGCCCGTTTCCACGATCTCGGCCCGCTCGATGGCTGCGAGATCCAGGGCTCGTACGGGCACCGCTGGCCCGACAGGCTCGGCTCGCACAGCGCGGTTGAGTTCGCGTTCACCGAGCGAGCGCGCCGTTACTTCACGGACCGGGCCGCGGCCCGGGATCTGGCTCTCTTCGTCCGCACGAGAGAGGTGCAGCGAATCCGCAAGCTGCGGGCGACCGAGCTGGTGCGCGAGCTCGAGACGCGGTACGGCAGCCAGATCGTTCGGCTTGCCGAGCGGACGGCGCGGCCGCCGGCTGGGAGGATCGGCTACTGGATCGGCCCGGAGCGGACGGTCTTCAGCCGGATCAGCGAGACCGGGCACAGGTTCTTCGTCGAGGTCGAGGCCGGGCGGATCGCCCGCCACAACCTCGTGCGGATGGCATTCGTGTTCTAGCCCAGCTCGGCAGGCAGCGACTCGTCCCGCGACCACTCGTGCCAGGAGCCGCGGTAGTTCGACGCCCGGTAGCCGAGCGAGCGCAGGATCTCGGCCGCGAGCTCGGAGCGCGAGCCCGAGTGGCAGTAGGTGACGAGCTCGAGCGCCTCGGGCGGCCCGAGCCGCTCGCGAATCTCTTCCGGCGTGAAGGCGATCAGCTCCTGGAGGTCGAAGTGCCGAGCGCCGGGGATTCGTCCGGGACGCGGGTCACACGGGGCCGCCACCTCGCCGGTGAACTCGCGCGTGCTGCGGACGTCGAGCACGACGAAGCTCTCGTCGTCCAGCCGGCTCGTGATCTGGTCGAGCGTGACTCCCATCACAGCGACGCCACGAGCTCGAGCTCGGCCGCGACGGACGGCCGCTCCGACGCGCGGTCGAGCCACGCCTCCAGCGCCGGCCACGGGTCGAGCGGGATGTCGAGCATGTCGCGAGCACGCACCACCCACGGGAGGAACGCGACGTCGGCGAGGCCGAAGGCGCGCCCCGAGAGCCACTGCGGCCCTTCGAGCAGCACGTCGAGGAAACCGAGCTCCTCGTCGAAGCGCTCGCGCGCGCCTTCCTCGCCGCGCCGGAGCGCGTAGTAGGGCTTCGAGAAGTCGTCGAAGCGAAAGACGAGCAGCCGGCCGGCCGCCCGCTCGCCGGGGTCGTCCGGCCAGAGCGGCGGCTCCGGATAGCGCTCGTTCAGGAACTCGGAGATCACGGCCGACTCGGGGAGCACCCAGCCGTCTTCCTCGAGCACCGGCACCTTGCCGGCGGGGTTCTTCTCGTACAGCCAAGCGGGCCGGTCGCGCAGGTCGATCTCGACGGGGTCGTAGGGGACGCCCTTCTCGGCGAGGACGATCCTCACGCGCGCGCAGTACGGGCAGCGGGCGGCGTCGTAGAGGGTGATCACGACTCGTCACCCTCCCAGCCGTGGTCGGCGCCGTTCAGCCCGATCGCGGCGGCGATGTGCTCCAGAAGCTCCGCAGCAGGTGGCAGCTCGTTCGGGGAGGCGGCCGTCCGCGCGACCGCCCTGACGGCGCCCGGCTCGGCGCCGGTGAGGCGCGCGACGACGCGCGGGTTGGCGGCGAGGGCGATCACGTCGCCGGGCGGCAGCGGCCCGTAGTACTCGGGAACGGACAGGTACTCGTCGACGATCCGTCCGGCCTCGAGCAGGACGAAGCGGACGACCTGCTCGTGCTCGACGCCGATCGCGATCACGACCGCGCCCGTCCGCTCCGAGAGCTCGGTCGCGAGGCGGCGCAGCACCGAGGGGTCACGGTCGCACGCATCGTCGTACACGGTGATCCAGCCGTTCTCGGGCGACGTGACCGTGCTGCCGCGCGAGCCGCCCGGGAGGCGTGGGACGAATTGCTGCACGGCCCGCTCGACAGCGCCGAGATCGTCGCTCTGCACATGGATCGAACCGTAGGAACGGCCTTCGCCGACGGTTCTGAGCTGGAGGGGCAGGACGAGGTTGCGGGACTCCTCGCGGAAGCCGAGCTTCTCGTAGAACGCGAGTGACTGCGGGTTCGCGTTCAGGAACAGATGCGTGGCGCCGCGGGCGCGGAGGTTCTCGATCACGGTCTCGACGAGCGCCTGCCCGGTGCCGTGACGCCGGTCGGCCTCGGCGACATACAGGTCGCCGATCCTGGCGAAGTGATCCTCGAGCCAGGCGGTGACGAAGCCGGTCGGGGCACCGTTCTCCTCGGCGAGGAAGAGCGCGTTCGCATCGAGCGCCTGCTCGAACTCGGCTCGGTTGGCGTCCCAGCTGACGTCCGCCCAGGGTGGCGGCTCCGGGCTCTCGGTCTGCCATTGCTCCCAGAGCGCCCGCAGGGCGTCGAGGTCGTCCCGAGTCGCGTGACGGATCGTCATGCGGGCGGGAAGAGGCGGAGACCGGTGAGGAGATAGTGAGCGGTCAGGTTCTCGAAGGGGTGGAGGCGTTGGCCGAAGGCTCGTAGGTCGGGCACGTCACCATAGAACGCGGCCACGGCCTTCCGCAGTCCCAGGTCACCCGCGGGCCATGCATGCGGCCGCGCGAGGTGGCGGGCGAGGAACCAGTCGGCCGTCCACTCGCCGAGCCCGCGGATCGCGACGAGCCGCGCCGTCACCTCCTCGTCGGCCAGCCCCGCGAGCGCGTCGAGGTCGAGATCGCTGCGGGCGAGACCGACGACGTACTCGGCCTTGCGGGTCGAGAAGCCGACGCCGATCAGCTCCTCCTCGGTCGCCTGGGCAACCCGCTCGCGGGTCGGGAACGAGTGTGCGTGCTCGTGCGCGACGCCCCACCGCTCGATGAAGCGGCTCCGGATCGCTGCGGCCGACTGGAGCGAGACCTGCTGCGCGGTGATCGAGGTGACAAGCGCCTCGAACGGGCTCGGCTGCAGCGGCGGCCGGAAGCCCGCGAGTGCGGCGACGAGTGGCGCGAGCGTCTCCTCTCCGGCCGCCCACACGTAGAAGCCGTCGAGATCGAAGGGAAGGCCGAGGAAGCGAAGCGCCTCTTGCTCGATCGCGTCGTCGTGCGGCTCGACGTCGAAGCCGCCCGCCGCCGCCTCGAGCCGCACCTCGCGGCCGGCGAGGACGCGATGCAGGCCGTCGTCCCGCCACACGGTCGCCCGATCGAGGCCGTAAACGCGGTAGCGCGCGATGGACACGTCGAAGTCGTAGGGCTGCGGCATGCGGACGAGCACCCACTCATGCTTTCAAGCCGGAAAGCCACGCTGCCGATAGAGCCACTCGTGCGCCGTTTCGTTGCCATCGCGCTTTGCGCTCTGACCCTTCCGTCCGCCGCCGCCGCGGCCGATGCTTCCTGGGCGCAGCCCCAGATCAAGTCCGTCGTCGAAGCGGGGCTGCTCGCCGACACGGTCGCCGCCTTCAAGCCGCAGAAGCCGCTGACGCAGAAGGCGCTCGGTGCTGCGCTCGAGACGCTCTCGTTCGCCGGCGACGATCCCAGCAGCGACCTCGGCGAGGAGCCCGTCGACTATCGATACCGCGTCGTCGTGCCCGGCCGCGCGGTCACGATCCGCGAGCTCGACGCCGCGCTCGTCGGCTACCTCGGCCTGGGCGACTCCGCCCGCTTCGTGACCGCGGCGCTCCGCGATGCGGGCCTGACGCCCAAGGCCGGCGTGGGGACCGAGACGATCGCGCGCCTGCTCGGCTTCCGCTTCAATCACCCGGCACCCGACGACGCGCTCGAGCTCGGTCTCAACGACCCGGCGACGCGCGCCGAGGCCGCGTACTCGCTCGCCCGGCTACTCGACCTCTCCGGCTGGGAGCAGGACTGGGTTCGCTCCCAGACCGAGCTGCTCGCGCTCCCCGAGCTGTCCGACGTCCAGCGGCAGGTGCTGAGCCGAGCCGTCTCGTTCGTCGGCTACCCGTATATCTGGGGCGGAACGTCCGAAGCGTCGCAGCAGCCGTTCGGCAAGCCGGCGCCCGGCGGCTTCGACTGCTCCGGCTTCGTCTGGCGCGTCTTCAAGCTCGAGCCGTTCCCGGGCGCGTCGGCGCTCGCTGCCGTGCTGCGCGGACGGACGACCTACCAGATGTCCGGCGAGGTGCCCCCGGCACAGCGGATCCGCAAGGCCGAGAACCTCCAGCCCGGCGACGTGATCTTCCAGGGTGAAGGCGGCTCGAAGTCGAAGCCCGCCCAGGTCGATCACGCGGGCATCTACCTCGGTGGCGGCTGGTTCGTGCACTCGTCCGGAAGCGGCACCACCCTCCATCCCTTCGAGGGGTGGTACCGCAACCGGTTCGCGTGGGCCCGCCGGCCCCTGCGCGAAGCTGGGCTGACCTAGCCCGACTTACTTCCCGGCCAGCATCGCCGCGAGCTCGGCGAGCGTCGGGATCTCGTCGTCATCGTTCTCGGTCGGCTTGACCTCGCCGCGCCGAGGTTCGGTCGGCTTCGGCTCGCCGCGCGTCGGCTGGGGCCGCTCCGCTTCCGGCTTCGTGCCGCGACACTTCGACGCCTCTGCCGCCGGAGCGCACTGGACGAACCGTCCGTGGAAGCTCCCGGTGACGCCCGCCGGAAGCAGCGCGCGATAGTGCGTCGCGAAGCCACGGAACTTGAAGTGGCTGCCGAGCAGGATCACCTGGCCGCCCTGCCTGCCGGCGCAGTAGTAGACGGGGCCGTTCTCCGTCTCCGTCTTCTGGACACGACCTTTGCCGACACAGCGGACCTTGAGATCGCCGGCGACGTCCAGGACGCCGATGTACCCGGCGCGCCCGGCGATCTTCACCGGCCGCTGACCGTCCACCAGCTCGAGCTCGAGCTCGCCGCCGAAGTAGCCGGCGCCGACCAGAGCGGTCGGGCCTTTTACTCTCGCGTCCTTCGCAACCGCGGCAACGGGAACGAGGAGCGCGACCAGCGCAGCAGCGGCGATGATGCGAATGCTGACGTGCATGGTGCTTCCTCCTTGGTGGGTTGCTTGCCTCGATCCGCACCATGGTCGCCGGACGTAAGGCGAAAAGAACGATCCGGTACGGATCCGGTCAGCGGCCTGTAATGAGAGTTTGTGCGGGGTAACTCGAACGAGGGTCGGCGGCGGCTGCGAGCTCCGGGCGCGCTGCGAGCACGAGCATCGCGTGGCTCCAGGCAAGCGGAAGCACCCACGCCGGCTGCCCCTCCCGATCGGCCTGCTCGGGCAGCAGATCGAGCTGAGTCCGCCGCGAGAGCGCGTAGTCCACGCAGCGGCGTAGCCCTGCCTCGTCTCCGAGCTGGCGGTAGTAGAGGCCGAGCCAGAGCGTCGTCAGCAGCCACGGGTTCCCGCCCGCGTAGTCGTCGCCCTCGTGGCGGAGCACGCCGCCGCAGGGCAGGACGAGCGCGCGCTCGATCGCCGCGGCAGTGGCGCGCATCCGCTCGGAGCCGGGATCGACGGCCCGGAAGGGCCAGGCGAGTCCGAGCAACGAGCTGTCCACCCGCGCGTCGAGAGCATCGACGCTGAGCACCGCGCGGTTCGGATACGGAAGCCCACTCGCGAAGGCGGGCGGCACCGGCTCCCCTTCGCCGTCGCGCCGCCCGACCCAGCGCGTGCGGAGGTAGCGGCCGTGCTCCTCGCTCCAGAGCTCTGACTCGATCCCGGCTCGCACTCGCTCGGCCGCCTCGCGGAGGCCGCCCTCGAGCGCTGGCTCGTGCCGCGCCGCCATCGCCGCGGCCGCATCGAGCCCGGCAGCCGTCGCCGCCGCGGTGTACGAGTGCTGGCCCTCGTGCTGCTCCCAGAGGTCGACGCTCGCGCGCGGCAGCCCGGTCTCGGGCTCGAGGAAGCCCGCGAGGAAGCTTCCCGCCCGCCTGGCCGACGGCCAGAGGCTGCTGTCGAGCTCTTCGTCCTGGAGCGCGCGCCACGCGGACTCGTAGGCGAACAGCACCGATCCCGTCTCGTCGACCTGGTGGAGGCCCCACGACGGCGCCAGGGCCCCATCGGTCCAGTGACGCTGCAGCCAGAGCCCTTCCTGCGTCTGGTTGCGGGCGAGCCAGCGAAGGGCGGGGGTCGCGAGGTCCGGGCGCTCCGCCGCGAGGAAGGAGAGCACGACGAACGCGAGGTCGCGCGGCCAGACGAAGCCGTAGCCGCCGGAGTGGACGAAGTCGGGATCGAGCTCGGGCGCCGCGATCGTCGCGCCGGACTCACGATCGGTCAGCAGCTCGAGGGTGAGCAGCGAGCGGCGGTAGAGACGCGTCAGCTCCGGCTCGGCCTCCACCGGCGCGGTCGCCGCCAGCTGGGCCGAGTCGTGGCCGCGCCGTTCCTGCTCGAGGCTCGGGAAATTCCGGTCGAAGCCGCGCGCGAACGCGGCGAGCGCCATCGCCGGCGAGCTGCCGAAGGCGACGACGACACAGGCCTCTCCGTCGAGCGCGGTCTCGAGCCGGCCGGCGACGGGCGAGCGGTGCACGACCGTGTCCTCGCGGTCCTCCTCCACGCCACGTCCGATCGAGAAGACCGACCCCTCGGCGTCGCGGACACCGACCGCGAGCGCGACGTTCCGCCGGTAGAAGACCAGTGCTCCGGTCCTGGGATCGACGTAGGCGGCGGCGTAGCGGCGGCCCTCTCCCAGCTCCGGCACGCAGTGGACGACGAGCCGAAGGCCGGACGAGTCGGAGCGGATCCGGCGCACGAGCACTGGCTCGGCCGGCAGGACGAGATCGGTCAGCTCGAACATGCGGGCGCCGTCCGAGATCCGCGTCTGCAGGATCGAGGTGTCGTCCGCGTAGCGCTGCGCCCAGGTGAACGGCTCCTCGTCCAGCCAGAACGTCCGCGTCCCGTCCGAGACACCCAGCCGGAGCTCGCCGAGATGCTGGTCGCGGTCGACGTGTGGCCAGAACAGCCGCTCCAGCTCCCCGCGCGCCGACAGGGTGACGAGCAGGGAGCCGTTCCCGAGCACGGCGCTCGGGAGAAAGGCGGTACGCCGGCCGGTCGCGTCGGGCGCGCCGGCCGGCGTCGCTTTCACCCTGGGAGGGGTCAGTTCCCGCAGGGCGCGACGTTGCGCCAGTTGGGAACGACATCGCTCACGTTCTGCACGCCGCCGGCGCCGTACGCCACCGTGAGCTGGCGGTTGCCGGTCTCGCCGCACGCGGCGTCCTTCTCGACGTACTCCCAGGCACCGAGCGCGAACTTGTACTCGATCTGGGTTGACTCCTTGCCGGTCAGCGTCACTCGCCAGTGCGTCGCGTCGATCCGGGTCAGCACGACGCCGCCCGGGTTCCACTGCGGCAGCCCGCCGTCGAGCCGGTCGAGGAAGCCGGCGATGTAGACCGACCGCCCGGTTGCGTCCGTCGTCGCGGGGACGGTGACCGTGAACACGATCGAGACCGTGCGCAGCTCGGCGGTCGCCGATACCGGCGCCGAGTCGGCAGAGCGGTTGAACGACCCGTCGAGGGAGCGGACGACGTAGTGGTACGTCTGGCTTTCGGTCACGTTCGCGTCGGTGTAGCCCGTGCCGGTGACGCGGGCGATCGTGGCGTAGGGGCCGGCCGCCGAATCGGCGCGGCGCACCTCGTAGCCGTACAGCGACGGGTCGCCCGTGACCGCGTCCCAGGCGAGCTCGATCCCGGCCGGAGAGGCCGTGACGACGCGGAGCCCGGCCGGTGTCGCCGGAGCCGTCACGTCGCCGCTCGGGCTCACGGTCAGGCTGCCGGCGCTCGCCGGGCTGTACCCGTTCCCGATCCCGTCGAGGTCCGCGTACACCCAGTCGCGGCCGCCGGTGGTCGAGTAGCGGTAGGCGTAGTCGTACGTGCCCACCGCCTCCGGCAGCAGCGACGCGACGAACTCGTCGTTGTTCCCGGCCTGCGTGTTGAACGCCGCCTCCACCCACGTCCACGCGTCGGTCGGCTGCGAGCCGTCGGGACCGAAGCCGAGCTCGGCCAGCAGGCCGGCTGTCGGGCCGGAAGCGCCGGTCGCGCCGTCGATCCAGACCTGACCGTAGACGTCGTCGGTCCGGTCGGTGACGCTGATCGTGTGCGCGAGGCTGGGTGGCCACTGCAGGTTCGCCCAGCCGATCGTCAGGTGCGGCAGGGCCGACACCTCGTTCGACGCTGCACTCTGGTTGCCCGGCGTGTCGAGGGCGCGGACGACGTAGTAGTACGTGCGGGCGTTCTCGAGCCCGGTGTCGGTGAGGCTCGTGCCGGCGAGTGGCGCCGGGTTGACCTTCACGAAGCCGCCGCCCGAGAGCGGGCTGCGGTAGACGTCGTAGCCCGCCGCGCCGGCGACCGCGTTCCAGGCAAGCGTCACCTGACCGTTGCCTTCCGTGGCAACAAGTCCGGTGGGAGCCGCGGGCGGGACGAAGTCGCCCTGCTCGACGAGCACGGCGCCGCTGAGTGGCCCGAGCGTCAGCGTCCCGCCGGCCACGGAGGCCGTGCCAACGGCCTTCGCGAGCGTGCCGGTCGCCGGCAGGGAGCGCGCGGCGTCGGAGACGTTGAGCGCCACGAGCGCCCGCTCCGTCGCGAAACGCCGCTCCAGCACGACGGTGCCGGCGGCGTCGTCGACCGAGACGACCGAGAACGACCCGCCCGTGAGCGACGGATGCGCGCGGCGCAACGCCGCGAGCCCCGTGTAGTGGCCGAGCAGCGTCGTGTCCGGGCTGCCACCGAGATCCGACCACGGGTACGTGCGCCGGTCGTCCGGGTCGTCGTCGCCGGTGACGCCGACCTCGTCGCCGTAGTAGACGGTCGGTGCGCCGGGGAGCGTGAACTGGAGCAGCGATGCGAGCCGCAGCCGCTGCTTGCCCTCGGCGACGTTGGCCGCGTTCTCTTCCTTCGCCGCCCGCGTGTCCGCGCCGGGCGTGAGCGTCCAGAGCGCCCGCTCGGTGTCGTGGCTGTCGATCAGGTTCATCGCCGAGAAGAACGCGGCGTCGGGGAAGTCCTCCCGGATCGACTGCAGCCGGGAGGCGAACTCCGACGGCGCCAGCTCACGGCCACTGTCGCCGAAGCCCTTCGGATCGAACGGGTTCGGCGAGAGCAGGCCGATGATCGCGTCCCGCAGCCGGTAGTTCATCGACGTGTCGAACCGGTCGCCGCGGATCGCACGGAGCAGCGCCGTGTCCTTCTGCCACGTCTCCGAGATCGTGAGCACGTTCGGGTTCAGCGACTTGACGACGCCGCGGAACGCCTCCCAGTACCCGTCCGGGAAGGACGCGTCGCCGGAGACGTCCATGCGCCAGCCCTCGGCGCCGAACTTCAGCCAGCGCCGCGTGATCGAGTCGTGGGCCTTGACGAAGTAGTCCTGGACGACGGGGTTCGTCTTCAGCAGGGTCGGGATCGAGTCGAAGCCGAACCACGACTCGTAGTCGGCGGCCCCACACGGGACATTCGAGTTCCGGAAGCTGAACCAACTCCGGTACCGCGAGGACACCGACTCGCAGGCTCCGACCTGCTTGTAGTGGTGGTAGCGGTCGAAGAGCGGGCTGTCGGACGACATGTGGTTGAAGACGCCGTCGAGGATGACGCGGATGCCGCGCTTCTCGGCGTCCCTGACGAGCTTCTTGAACTCCTGCACGTCGCCGAGCGCCGGGTCGATCTTCTCGTAGTCGGCCGTGTCGTAGCGGTGGTTCGACTTGGCCCAGAAGATCGGGTTGAAGTAGATCGCTGTGACGCCGAGTTGCTGCAGGTAGGCGAGCTTCTGGTGGACGCCCTTCAGGTCGCCGCCGAAGTAGTCACGGCCACGCGGGCTCTCGGCGCAGCCGCCCGCGTAGTTTGCGGCAGAAGCCCTCGGGCAGCTCGTCTCCACGTCTTCGTCCGGCTGACCGGCTCGTCGTAGCGCGGGTCGCCCGCCTCGGGATCGTTCTTGGTCGTGCCGTTGCGGAAGCGGTCGGGGAAGATTTGGTAGATGAACGCGCTGCTCGCCCACGCTGGCGCGACGAAGCCGGGCTCGTGGACGGTGAGCGCCCAACTGCGGTCGACCGGGTCTTCGCTGGTCTCGCCGAGGCCGCCGTCGAGCGCGGCGGTGTTGTCTCCGTAGTAATCGGTGTCGGCGCCGTCGGAGACGACGAAGCGGTACCAGAGGTTGTTCGCATGCGCGTTCGGCAGCGTCACCTCGTAGAAGTCGCAGCGCGACGACGAGGCGTCGTAGCAGGAGACGTCCTCGGCGGCGAGCGCCATCGGCAGGACCTTCTGCCCGTTGGCGTTCACGTCGTAGACGCGCGCCGAGACCGACGTGACGTCGCCGTGGTAGGTGCGCAAGCGCAGCTTCACCGGCGTGCCGGCCGGAACCGCGCCACCGGGGGTGCGGTAGAGCAGGTCGCGCGAGTCGTGGCGGAGGCCGTCCCACTCGACGTTGCCGTCGTGGCCGGGACCGGGCTGATGACTGTGATCGTGAGGACGTGCGTCGACGCGACGTAGGAGAAATTGACGGTCGCACCGGCGGTGACGGTGAACGGGATGTTCGCCCCGCCGGGGACGCCGCCTGCGCCGTAGTTCTCGTCCCAGCCCTCGTTGATCGCGACCTTGCCCTCGTAGCTCCCGGCCGGGAGAGAGGTCGTCGAGAAGGTGTACGTGCCGTTGCCGTCAGGGTCCTGCAGCCAGGAACGGAGGCAGCTCGGGTCCCAGTCGCCGGGACAACCGAGCTCGGACTGGAAGCTGCCGGGCGCGACCGCGATCGTCGAGGTGACGCTGTCCGTGATCCAGTGGCTCTCGTGGTCGTAGTAGAACTTGACACTCCGCTCCGCCGGGAGCGTGAGCGCGATGTTCGCGCCTCCGGGGGTCGCGTTGGCGCCGTAGTTCTCGTCCCAGCCGCCGTTCAGCGGCGCCTTGTACTCCCAGGAGCCCGCGGGCACCGTGAACGAGCGCTGCCAGACCTCGTCGGCGGCGTCGTAGGCGAGCTGCGTCGCCGCGCAGCCGGGATCCCAGTCGCCGGGGCAGCCGAGCTCGGACTGGAGGCTGCCGGCGACAGCGACGACGGTGGGCGGCGGTGTGTGCGACGCGGGCGCGCCGCTCGCGAGCAGCAGCACCAGGGCGGTCGCGGCGATCACGATTCTCGAAGCTCTCATGGCTCTCCCTTTCAGCGGCGAACGATGGTCGGGACGACCGCCGAGACCGCGGTCGTGCCGTCGAGGGCACGCGCGATCGCGACGAGATGGACGGTCTCCTTGCGGCGGAACGACTTCGGGTCGAGGAACGCGCGGTAGGGCGGCGAGTCGTCGACGGCCAGCCGGCGCCAGCCGCCGGTCGCGCGGCGGACGGCGAACGCGACGCTGACGGGCTGGCCCTGGGTGGGCACGTAGACGCGTGTGAGCTCGGTCAGGTCGTCGGCCGCGACCCGCAGTGCCGGCCGCGCGGGCCTCGAGACGGTCAGCGCGCGATCGGCGAAAAACACCTCGGCGGAGAGCGCGGGCACGTGGAGCACGAGCTCCCCGCCGGCGTCGCTCGTCTCGCCTTCGGTCGTTCCGAGCATCACCCCCCAGCGCGTCGAGGGCGTCGAGGTCTTCATCCGAATCGTCGCCGGCGCCGTCGTGGCGTTGAACGCGACGACGTACTCCCTCCAATTGGCGGCGTCGATCCGGCTGACCGCGAGCACGCCGCCCGTCGCGTGCCGGACGATCGAGGCGCCGCTCGAGAATGCGGGAACCTGATCGCGCAGGAACGCGAGCTGCTTCAGGTGGTCCGCGATGGGATGCGAGGCGACCGCGAGCGACGAGCCGGCGCCGACCGGGGCCGAGCCGACGCGCTCCTCGGTCCGCCAGCCTCTCACCTGCGTCGGGAAGAGGTCCTGGCGCGCCTCCTTGTCGCCGCCGCTGCCGATGATCCCGACCTCGTCGCCGTAGTAGACAACGGGTGCGCCGCGGAGCAGGTACATCAAGGTGTGGCCGAGCTGGACGCGCCGCAGGAGCTCCGCGCCGCTCTTGCCGCCCGAGCGGTCCTTGATCATCCGCGCCGCCCGCCCCATGTCGTGGTTGCCGAGGAAGGTCGGCGGCGTGTGGGCGACGCCGCTCGGCCCCTGGAAGTAGTCGTCGTCGTCGAGCCGGGCGACGATCCCCTTCGCGCTCGAGTCGCCGGCGGCATACCGCGTGGCCGCGTCCTGGAACGGGAAGTCGAGCACGTTCGGGAGCTTCCGCTCGCGCACGAAGCTCGACAGCTCGATCGCGTCGGAGATGAAGACCTCACCGAAGAGCTCGAAGTCGGGCACGCCGGCCGCGCGCGCAGCGGCCAGGATCTTGGGCGCCCAGACTCTGAAGAACGCCTTGTCGACGTGGCGAGCCGTGTCGATCCGGAAGCCGTCGACCTTGTAACGCCGGATCCAGTCGCCGTAGACCTGCGCCAGCCCGTTCAGGACCGTCGGCTGCTCCGTGAACAGGTCGTCGAGCCCGAAGAAGTCGCCCTGCTCGAAGCACGTCTCGCTGCACGACGAGAAGTCGATATCACCGCGGTTGTGGTACCGCCGCACGTCGTTCAGCCAGGCCGGCTTCTTTGCATTCCGGTCCTCGGCGAGCACGACCGGCACGCGCGGGAAGTTGCCCGCCTTCAAGCAGGGGAAGGTCCGGCCGCCGGCGTACCGCGCCGGGCTGAACTGCTTGCCGCGGCAGTCGCGATAGGGCACGGCGGAATAGCCGGTGCCGGAGGGAACGACGACGTCCGCGGTGTGGTTGACGACCACGTCGAGGTAGACCTTCAGGCCGAGCCGGTGCGCGCACGCGACGAAGTCCGCGAAGTCTGCGTTCGTGCCCAGGTGCGGGTCGATCGACGTGAAGTCGCGGATCCAGTAGCCGTGGTAGGCGGCGCTCGAGCCCTGCACGGCGCTTCTGGCCGAACGGCGGCGTCAGCCAGACGGCCGTGAAGCCGAGCGCCTGGATCCGCGCGAGGCCGGTGCCGGTCGTGCACCCGCCGGTGAGGCCGCGGAGGTCGCCGCCGTGGAACCAGCCGGTGTCGGCCGAGTCGTAGCCCGTGACGCCGCGCGTCCCCGTGCGCCCGCCGCGGTCGTTCGCGGGGTCGCCGTTCGCGTAGCGATCGGTCATGACGAAGTAGATCCGCTGCGACGCGAGCGAGCTGCGGCTCGGCGGCCGCGCGAGCGCCGCGAGCGCCGACCCCGAGGGCGGCGCCGGAGCCGAGACTTTGTGTTTCTGAAACACAAGGTCGGTGGCGGCGCTCGCCTGCGGCGCGAATCCGAGCAGCGCAAGGACAAGCCCGAGTGCATGCAAGGAAACCCGCATCGACATCGAACCCGGGCCGCGAAGCGGCCCCTTTGGGGGTCTTCGCGAGATCGGAATCCGCTTCCGCGGATTCCGATCTTGCGCAAGCAGATCAGCGGAGCGGCTCACCCGTCTCCTGGTCGAACGCGTGCAGCTTGGCGGCGTCGACTGCGATCGGGACGTCGGTGTCGATCTCGAGCCCGTAGGCCGACTCGGCCGGGATCGAGGCGACGAAGTTCGGCCGCGCCGCTGTCACGCCTTGCCCTTCCAGCTCGTCGTCCGTCTCCTCGTCGACTCCCTCGGGCCGGATCGCCATGGCGTCGATGCGGAAGTAGGCGATCGACTCCGAGCCGAGCACCTCGACGAGCTCGAGCCGCGCCGTCAGCGTCGGCAGGTCCGAGCGGTCGCGGGCGAGATGGAGATCGCCTGCCCGCAGGCCGACGACGACTCCGCGCCCGTGGGCGCCCCGGAGGCCGGGGTAGCGCTTCAAGGCGGCGTCCGGCACCGGCAGCCGCTGGTCGCCGACCACGAGCGTCACCGCGTCGCCCTCGACGGACACGCGCGACTCGATCAGGTTCATCGGAGGCGTCCCGATGAAGCCGGCGACGAACAGGTTCGCGGGCTGGTCGTAGAGCCGCTGCGGCGAGTCGACCTGCTGGAGGACGCCCTGGTTCATCACCGCGACGCGGTCCCCCATCGTCATCGCCTCCACCTGGTCGTGCGTGACGTACACGGTGGTCGTGCCGAGGTCGCGCTGCAGCTTCGAGATGTCGGCGCGCATCTGCACACGGAGCTTCGCGTCGAGGTTCGAGAGCGGCTCGTCCATCAAGAAGACCTGCGGCTGGCGCACGATCGCGCGGCCCATCGCGACCCGCTGCCGCTGTCCGCCGGAGAGCTGCTTCGGCCGCCGGTCGAGGTAGGGAGTCAGGTCGAGCATCTTCGCCGCCCACGCCACGCGCTCGGAGATCACCGACTTCGAGGTCTTGCGCAGGCGCAGGCCGAAGGCGATGTTCTCCGCCACGGAGAGGTGCGGGTAGAGCGCGTAGCTCTGGAACACCATCGCGATGTCGCGCTCCTTCGGGGTCAGGTCGTTGACGACGCGCCCGCCGATCGACAGCGTGCCGTTGGAGATCTCCTCCAGCCCTGCGACCATCCGCAGCGCGGTCGTCTTGCCGCAGCCGGACGGGCCGACGAGCACGAGGAACTCACCGTCGGGGATCTCGAGCGACAGGTCCTGCACGGCGCGAACGCCGTTGTCGTAGACCTTGTCGATCTCGTCGAACTTGACGTCAGCCATGGTTCCTCACACCAGCCTCCAGACGTGGAATGCCGGGCCGTCGGCCGGCAGGGTCGCGATGCCGGCAGCGCAGAGCGCCTCGCCGCCGAGAACAGGCTCGAGCGCGCTGCAGCCGAGCGCCGCGAGCGGCAGCCGGACCGAATCGTGGTCGGCGCGCGCCGCGAGACAGAGGAGCCGCTCGTCGCCGTGCTCGCGCAGGTAGGCGATCGCGTCCTCGCCGACGAAGGCGTACCGGAGCGCGCCGCGAGCGAGTGCGTCGCTCGACCGGCGCAGCCGGATCATGCGCGCGTAGCTCGCGTAGAGGTCTGCGTCCCAGCTGTCCGGGCTGTCCCAGGGCATCGTCCGGCGCCCGTCCTCGCCCCAGGCGCCTTCGAGCCCGAGCTCGTCGCCGGCGAAGATCATCGGCACGCCGGGGAGGGTCATCTGGAGGCCGATTCCGACCTCGTGCAGCGCCCGCGAGCCGGAGACGGTCCGGAAGCGCGCCGTGTCGTGGCTGTCGAGCAGATTCCAGGAGTGGAGGACCGACTGCCACGGAACGCCGGCGCGGAAGGCCCGCATCGTCGCGGTCGCGGCGCGGCCGTCGAGGCGCGGCAGCCCGACCGGCGTGCCCCAGAAGCTGCGCCGGAGCTCGTCCGGCAGCTCGTCGCCGCGCAGCCACTCCCACGCAGGTCGCAGGAAGCCGGCGTAGTTCATCGTCCCGTGCCAGCCGCCACCGGCGAGGTCGTTCCGGAAGTCGTGGCCGTGCTCCGCGACGAGCAGGTGCTCGGAGTCGAGCACGCCGCGGATGGCAAGGGCCGCCTCGTGGGTGAGGTCGGAGTCTTGGTGGCGTCCGGTCATGTTCGCGACGTCGATCCGCCAGCCGTCGAGCCCGACGTCGAGCCAGCGGCGGGCGATTGCCTGCATCTCGTCGCGCAGCTCGGCCGAGCCCCAGTTCAGCTTCGGGAGCGACTTGACGCCGAACCAGGACGCGTAGCCGCCGGGGAGCGCCTCGTCGAAGTAGTAGTAGTCCTGCTCGCTCGTGAACCAGTCGTGGCCGGAGCCGCTGTGGTTCAGGGTCAAGTCGCCGATCACGCGCATTCCCCGGGCGTGAGCCGCGCGCACGAGCGAGGCGAGCGCCTCGTCGCCCCCGAGCAGCGGATCGACGTGATCGAACGAGCTCGCGTCGTAGCGATGCGTGCTGCCGGCGGGGAAGAACGGCGTCAGGTAGAGGAGATCGGCCCCGAGGTCCTCGATGTGGCCGAGGCGCGCCTCGATGCCCCCGAGGTCGCCGCCGTAGAGCTCGTGCGGCGTGGCGCGTCCGCGGCCCGTCGGCAGCTCGTCCCACCCACGTCGCACGGCCCAGTCCGGCGCCTCCGCAGCGAGACCGCTGGAGGCGAAGCGGTCGGGGAAGATCTCGTAGGCGACCGAGCCGAGGTGCCAGTCCGGGCCTCCCGGATCTGTGGTGAGGACGAAGTCGTCCGAGTCCGTGACGTCGTGTCGGATCACATCGAGCGCGTTCACCCAGGCGTAGCCGGCCGACCCGCCGGAGAGCAGCCAGCGGTAGCGCGTCGACGGGTTGTCGATCGTGAACGTCGCGCGGTACCAGACGTCTGTCTCCGTCTCCTCGTCGCGCACGGCCTTCACGTTCCGCGGCTCGCCGTCGACGACGGAGCGGAGGACGACGTCGTCGACGGTCGTGCCGCGCGGCACGCGCAACCGAACCGTCGCCGAGCCGCCGAGCTCGTCCGGGCGCTCGAGCAGGTACGCGTCGGAACCGTCGTGGTGAGGACGGTCGAGCAGCGTCGCCGGCGCGTCCACTCCCGTCACGGTCATCCCTTCACCGAGCCCTGCGTCAGGCCGCTGACGATGAACCGCTGCAGCGACATGAAGATGACCATGATCGGGATGCCCGCGAGCAGCACGCCCGCCGCGAACGGGCCCCAGTGCTCGGAGTACTGCTTGTCGATGTAGCCCTTCAGGCCGACCGGCAGCGTGAAGTTCTCGTTCGACTGCAGCAGCGTGCTCGCGAGCACGTACTCGTTGAAGATCCCGACGAAGGAGAGGATCGCGATCACGGCCAGGATCGGCAGCGCGAGCGGCAGCACCACGCCCCAGAAGATCTGCGACGGCGTCGCCCCGTCGACCCGTGCCGACTCGTCGAGCTCGGTCGGGATCGTGTCGAAGAACCCCTTCAGCAGCCAGGTGTTGATCCCCATCACGCCGCCCAGGTAGACGAGCAGCAGGCCGGTCTTGGTGTCCAGCCCCATGAAGGGGAAGACGTCCCCGGTGCGCAAGACGATCAGGTAGATCGCGACGAGGGCGAGCACCTGCGGGAACATCTGGATCAGGAGCAGGAACAGGAGGCCCATGCGCCGGCCGCGGAAGCGGAAGCGGCTGAATGCATAGGCGGCAAGCGCCCCGAGCAGGACGTTCAGGAGGGCGACCGCGAGCGCGATCACGAGCGAGTTGCCTAGCCAGCGGGCGTAGTGCGAGGTCGAGGACTGGAGCTGGCTCTTCGCCGGGTCGGGCGCGAGCAGCTCGCGGAAGTTGTCGAGCGTGAGGTCCCGGGGGATCAGCGACGCTCCCCCGAGCGACGAGTCGGCGTTGAAGGCGGCCGAGGCGACGTACGCGATCGGGAAGAGCGCGATCCCGACTGCGATCAGCGCCACCAGGTGACGCCACCAGTCTCCCTTGAGGCTCGGGCGAGGCAGCCGCGAGCGCTCCGCGACGCGCGGCTCGACCCGCTCGACCGTCTGGTCGGCGGTGCTCATCTCACGTTCTCCAGTGAGCCGGACTTCCAGAACGCGGCGCCCGTGATCGCCGCGACGATCATGAAGATGAAGATCGAGATCGCGCTCGCGAGCCCGAAGTCGTTGCCCTTGCCGGCTTCGAAGGCGATCTTGTACGTGTAGGTGATGAGAATGTCCGTCGCGCCTGCGATCGACTGGTCATCCGAGGCAGGCCCGCCCGCGGTCAAGAGGTAGATGGTGACGAAGCTGTTGAAGTTGACGGCGAACGAGGCGATCATCAGCGGCGCGACGACGATCAGCAGCAGCGGCAGCGTCACGCGCCGGAAGATCGCCCAGCCGCTCCCGCCGTCCACTTTCGCCGCCTCGATCAGCTCGCCCGGGATCGACTGCAGCGCGCCGAGCGAGATCAGCAGGAAGTAGGGCACCGTCAGCCAGACGCTGACCGCGATCACGGACACCCTCGCCCACCACGGGTCGAAGAGCCAGGGAATGTTGGCGTGCAGGAGGTTGTTGACGACACCGAAGTCGTCGTTCAGGAGACCGCCCCAGATCAGCACCGCGAGGAACCCCGGGAGCGCGTAGGGGACGACGAGCAGCAGCTGGTAGATGCGACGGAAGCGCAGCGTCGGCTTGTCGATCACGATCGCCAGGAAGAGGCCGAGCGCGAACGAGATCAGGACGATCGAGAGAGCGAACACGAACGTCCACGCGAACACGCGGAGGAACGGCTCGCGGATCAGCGGGTCCCGGAGGACGGCGCTGAAGTTGGCGAGCCCGATGTTCGTCCGCCAGCCCGGCTCGAGCTCCTCGCCCGACGCGGCGACGAACGAGCCCCTGCCGTTGTCGCGGAAGACCTTTCCGTCCTCGATCCGGGTGAAGGTGTCGGAGAGCCGGGAGTAGCGGAGCGTGGGAGCGAGCTCGAGCGCGGTCTCGGTTCCCTCCGCCCGGATCGCCCCCGACGGGGTCGGAACGGTGAAGCTCGCGAGCTCCTGGTCGAGTGCGAGCAGGTCCCGCCCGCTGACGATCTCGTAACCCTGCGCCGACTCGATCGTGCCGAAGTCGCCGAGCTGCAATGTGCCCGCCTCGAGCGGCCGCAGCTCTTCCTTCGTGCCGACGTACGGCTTCCCGTCCGCCTCGTCGACGAGCAGGAGCACGAGCTCACCGTCCTCGTCGCGGGCCGGCGCCATCGCGTACGCCGTGCCGTCTGCCGGCTGGCCGAGCGAGTTGCGCTTGATCCCGTCGATCGCCTCGCTCTTGACGAGGATGTGTCCGGTCGACCAGTTCGTGAAGCCGACGTTGACGTTGTAGACGATCGGGACGATCTGGAACGCGATCAGGAAGATCGTGCCGGGGATCAGGAACTTGAGCGGGATCGCGCGCCGCGGCGAGAGGTAGATCGCGTCGAGCGCCAGCGTCGAGGCCGCGAGCACCCCGAGCGCGACCCACTTCTCCTGGCCCGCGAGCACGGTGCCGCCCCAGACCGCGAGCGCATTGACGATCGCGAGCAGGACGATCTTCAGCACGAGGCCGACGGTGCCGGAGAACGCCGCCACCAGCCGGGCAGGCGCCGACCACGCGGCGGCGGTCGCCGAGCTCAGGCGCGAGACGGGTTCGTGCGGAGCAGCCGAGGTACTCAGGGCAACTGCCTCCCGATGTCAATGGCGACCTTGGGGCCGCGAAGCGGCCCCCTTCAGGGGTCTTCGCGCGGTGGGCATCCGCTTTCGCGGATGCCCACCTTGCGCATCAGAACAGCGCTAGCCGATCTTGTTCGCGATGTTGCGGGCGGCCGTGTTGAAGGCAGTCCGGGCCTTGACGGCGCCGCTCCCCTTCGTCGACTTCACCCACGCGCTACCGAAGTCGGTCCAGACGCTCGACATCTGCGGGATGTTCGGCATCGGGACGCCGCCGGCTCCGGCCTTGCCGAACTGCGCGAGCACCGGGTCCTTGACCGCCTTGCCCGCGACCAGGTTGGCCGGGAAGCGGCCGTTGGCGGCCGCGAGGGCGACCTGGCCGGCGGGGCGCATCATGTAGCTGCCGACGAGGTCCTTGGCGGCGCTCTCGAGCCCGTGCGTCGCCGCGAACTTCGTGACCATGAAGCCCTGGACGCCCAGGAACGGAACCGACTTGAACTTGTTCGCCGGCACCTGGACGATCTTGAAGGAGAGCTTGCTGCCCTTCAGCGTGTCCGACTCCCACGGGCCGGTGATCCAGAAGGCCGCCTTGCCCTTCAGGAACGAGTCCTTCGCGACGCCGTAGTCGATCTTCGAGTTGATGAAGCCGGACTTGTTCCACGCGTCGATCTGCGCGGCGTTCGACAGGAACCTCGGGTTCGCGATCCCGATGTCGGACGCGTCGAGGTTACCCGCCTTGTTGACGCCGAAGACGTAGCCGCCCAGCCCCGAGAAGAACGGGTACATGTGGTACGGGTCACCCGCTGCGCCCTGCGGCACGGCGACAGCGAGGTTGCCGCTTGCCTTCTTCTTGAAGGCGAGCGCGGAAGCCTGGAACTGCGCGAAGGTCGTCGGCACCTTGGCGAGCTTCGTGTTGACGACCAGGCCGATGTTCTCCAGCACGACAGGGGCGCCGTAGAGGCGCTTGACCGCGGTGCCGTACGAGAACGCGCCGAGCGCGTACGCGGGGAACTGCGCCCGCGTTGCCTTGCTCGGGAAGAGCGGCAGCACGAGGCCGTCGGCCGCGAGCTGGCCGGTCCAGTCGTGAGCTCCGATGATCACGTCGGGAGCGCTCTCCGGCTGCACCGTCTTGAGGTCGTCACGGATCTTGCCGAAGTCCTTCTCGACGACATCGACGGCAAGGCCCTTGCTCGAGGCCCACTCGGAGACGACCTTCTCCACCGCCACCTTGCGGTCCTTGTCCGTCCAGACCGTGATCTTGCCCGCGGGAGCGCTTGCCGCGCTTCCGACGAGCATCAATGCTCCGGCAGCCACCATGGCGGCGATGCCGAGGCCCGAGATGCGCTTGCTCATGTGCATGTTCCTTCCCCTGTCAGGTGCCGGTGCCTGTCACCGGAACCGAAAATTGTTTCATCGTGGTGAAACGCCGGGCCAATCTAAGATGCTGGACGAGCAAAGTCAAGGGCTTTCAATCGCTAACAAATGCGTGTAACGTCCTGAAACTCTCGCCGCAGGCGAATGTGACATGGCAAATCTTCGCGACGTCGCTCAACACGCAGGTGTCAGCCTCGCCACCGCCTCGCGGGTGGCCAGCGGCTCGGCATCTGTCCGGGCCGAGACCCGGGCCCGCGTCGAGCGTGCGATGCGGGAGCTGCTCTACGTCGCTCCCGGCGCGACGGTCGCGACCGGAGCGATCGGCCTGCTCGTGCCGCAGCTCGGCAACCCGATCTTCCCGGCGCTCGCGGAGGAGATGGAGCGACGGGCGTCGGCGGCCGGGCTCGCGACGATCCTCTGCAACACGGCGGGGTCGGCGACGCGCGAGGCGGACTACGTGCACATGCTGCTCGAGCGCCGCGTCGAGGGGATGATCTTCATCTCGAGCGAGGTCACCGACCTGCGCTCCGACCACGCCCATTACCGCCGCCTGCTGCGTGAGGGAGCGCGGCTCGTGTTCGTGAACGGCGGCTCGCCGCAGCTTGACGTCACCTCCGTGGGCGTCGACGAGCGCGCCGCGGGGCGGCTCGCGACCGAGCACCTGCTCGCGCTCGGCCACACGCGGATCGGCTTCGCCGCCGGCGACGCGCTCTCGAGCCCGACCCGCGAGAAGGCCGAGGGCCGCGAGTCGGCGCTGCGGGCCGCGGGCGTCGAGCCCGACGGCCTCGTCGTGCACGCGAGCTTCACCGTCGAGGGAGGACGCGAGGCGTTCCGCGGTCTCGTCGCGCTGCCGGGCGGTCCGCCGACCGGGATCATCTGCTCGAACGACCTGATGGCGATCGGCGTCATCCGCGAGGCGGAGGCGCACGGGATCGACGTTCCCGGCGAGCTCTCGGTGATCGGCTTCGACGGGATCGACGCCGCCTCGTGGAACGAGCCATCGCTGACGACGGTCGAGCAGCCGATCGACGAGATCGCCGAGACGGCCGTGCGTGCGCTTCGCACGCTGATCGAGAACGGCTCGCAACGGCTGCCGAACTACGTCTTCCGCCCGCGCCTCAGGCTGGGCCGCTCGACCGCGCCCCTCGGCGGTTAGGCAGCGAGCGCGGCAGCGACGTCGTTCAAGTCACCGAACGGCTCGTAGGGAACACCGAGCTCGTCGAGATGGGTTGCGAGCGAGTCGCGTGCGAAGACGCGGTCCGCTGCGAGGGCGGCGCAGCGGTCCGAGTACCCGTCGCCTGCGTAGACGTAGGGCTCGCCCGACGAGGCTGCCGCGCTTGCAAGGCTCGCCGCAGGTCGCGCATGCAGTCTCGTCGCGGAACTGGACGATCCAGCCGCCGGGCCGCACGTCGACACGGTTCGCGAGCACGTCCAGCTCGACCCGCTCCCGCGCCAGCACGGGCTCGATCAGCTCGTGGAAGCCCGCAGAGATGATGAGCGGCTCGAAACGGGCGAGCGCCCGCAGCCCCGGGCGCACCTCGACGTTCGCCACCACCCAGGCAACGACCTCGTCGAGCGGCGTCGTGATCGCCTCGAACTCGAGCGCGATCTCCTCGTGCAGGGTCAGATCGACCCCGACACGCGGCTCGAGCTCGGCGAGCAGCGCCGGATCGCCGAACTCGTGGATCACCTGCACGAGCGAATCGCGGACGGTGATCGTCCCGTCCCAGTCGACGACGAGGCGCACCTAGAGGTGGGAGGTGAGCCCGGCTTCGGTGGGCTCGTGCGGCTCGTACCAGGAGAGCGCGTACTTGCCGTCGTCGAGCTCGCCGGCCAGCTTCGAGAGCTTCAGCGGGTTGAACGTGTCGCACATGACCGCCAGCTCGCCGGTCTCGTGCAGGCCGATCGCCTTCTCCGCCAGCCCGGGCTGAGGGCCATGCGGCAGGCCTGACGGGTGCAGCGTGATCGAGCCGACGTCGACGCCCTTCCGCGAGCCGAAGTTGCCGGAGACGTAATAGATCATCTCCTCGCTCTGCAGATTCGAATGGTGGTACGGGATCGGCACCGCGAGCGGGTCGAAGTCGAGCTTGCGCGGGCAGAAGGAGCAGATGACGAAGTTGCGTCCCGCGAAGGTCTGATGCGCGGGCGGCGGCTGGTGGATCCGGCCGGTGATCGGCTCGAAGTCGTGGATCGAGAACGTCCACGGGAAGAGGTAGCCGTCCCAGCCGACGACGTCGAACGGGTGGTAGTCGACGACGTAGGTCTGGTAGCCGTCGCGCACGCGCACCTTGACCGGGAACTCGCCCTTCTCCCGGTGCGTGTTCAGCTCGGTGGGCGGGTGGATGTCGCGGTGGTAGTACGGCGCGCCTTCGATGATCTGGCCGTACTGGTTGCGGTAGCGGCGCGGGATCTCGATCAGGCCGGGCGTCTCGAAGACGAGGTAGCGCTGCTCCCCCTCGTCGCGCACGAACCGGTAGGTCGTGCCGCGCGGGATGACGACGTAGTCGCCGTCCTTGTAGGGCAGGCTCCCGAAGATCGTCTCCAGCATGCCCGACCCCTCGTGGACGAAGATCACCTCGTCGCCCTCGCCGTTGCGGAAGAAGTAGTCCATCTGGTCGGTCGGGCGGCAGAGCGAGATCTCGACGTCCGCGTTCCACATCAGGAGCTTGCGGCCGGTGACCTCGTCGCCGCCGGGCTCGACGCCCTTCGTGTGCATCATCCGGTGCTGGTGGGTGTCCGGCACCCATTCCTCGCGCACGATCGGCTCGAAGTCGCCGATCTCCATCACGCGGCAGGGTGACTGGAGGTGGTAGAGGATCGACTCGTTGCCGGTGAAGCCCTCGAGCCCCATCACCTCTTCGGTGAGCAGGGTGCCGTTGTCGCGGAACTGGATGTGCCGCTTGCGCGGGACGTCTCCGAGACGCTGGTAGAAGGGCATGGCGCGGAGGATACCCCTGGCGCAGCGTCAGGCGACGATTGCGCGGAGGGTGCCGACGCCGCCGATCTCGAGGTCGAGCGGCCCGCTCGGGACGTCCTCGAGCAACGCGACCGGCGGGCCCGCAAGCAGGTCACCGGGGCGCAGCCGCGTGTTCAGCTCGGCGAGAGCGCGCGCGGCCTCCCAGTCGAAGTCCGATTCCAGCTCGGTGTCGACGACCGGCCCGAGGACGAACGCGAAGTCTCGATCCTTCGGCGAGTCGAGCTCCGGCGCGCGCCACTCGGCGAGGCCGGTCCAGCCTCCGATCGCGCCGTCGAGCCCGATCACGGCCGTGACCCGCGTCGCCACGTCGAGACGGCCGCTGGGCCGGATGACGAATGCGCCCGGCGAGCGGATCGCGCTCGGGTTCGCGAACGAGAAGCTGTCGACGTCCTCGTAGAGACGCACCGCCGGGGGCTCCAGTACCGGCGCTCGCAGGAGCACCTCGGCGAGCGGGTACTCGGCGTGCTCGCGCGCGGCGGAACCGCCGGTGAAGAACGACTGCAGCGTCTGCGCCGCGAGCTGCACGACCCTGTCGCCGTCGATCCGGCCCGGCCAGCCGCGCTTGAGCTCGGTCTCGGTGGGACTGAACATGCAGAGCCGCATCACCCCGAGCCTACGAAAAGGGCCCGCCTGTTGGCGGGCCCTTTCGATCAAGACAACATGCGGAGGGTGGTTACGCGTCCGCGATGTCGCCGTTGAACTCTTCCTTCAGCATCGTGCCGGCGCCGGTGCCCTTGTCCTGCCAGTGGCGGAACAGGAGCCCCTGCTTCTTGGCGTGATAGTTGAAGTTGAACTTGCAGTCCGCGGAGTTCGTGAAGCACGAGAACTGCGCGGTCGGACCGAAGTGCGTCGCCAGGAAGACGTCGGTGAAGCCGCACTCGGGACCGGTGCAGGTCGCGTCCTTGTTGAACGTCCCGCCGGTGACCGTGCCGCGGATGAAGCCCTTCAGGCGACCCTGGACGCCGGCCTTGACCGTCATGCCGTGCGCGCCGGTCGTGTCACACGCGCCAGGGCTCACGCCCGCGAGCGTGGTGAAGTGGCCGCGGTCGTAGCGGGTCAGCGTGTACGAGCCGTCCTTGTGCTTCTTGACGACGAACGTCCGCTTGACGACGTCGCTCGCCCACGGGCCGCCGCAGGACCCGTTGTCGGTCGTCGTGACGGTGAACGTGCGCTTGACGGTCTTGCCGTGCTTCTTGCCGTGATGGCCGCGTCCATCCCCGTTGGCGAGCGCAGACGCGCTCAGCGCAAGCGCCGCAAACGCGAGGACGAACGTGGTGATCAGCTTCCGCATTGGTTCTCCCTTGTAGTGGTCAAGGGGACCTCCCCGCAGGTCTCGGGGGCACACGTCAAAGCGTCAAGCCATACAAACTCAAAACAGTAAAAGTGCCGAAACCTACGGTTCTGTGTGCACGATCACGTCGGCGACGTCCGGCCGTGCGCGGCGCAACCGCTCCTCGACCTCGCTCGCGCGGGCGTGCGCTTCCGCGAGCGTCGAGTCCGGATCGAGCCCCAGCGTCAGGAACGCGACGACGCCCTTCTCGGTCCGCAAGAGCCGCAGCTCCCGCGGCGGGCCACCCGCCGCCCGCGCCACCGCGGCCTCGAGCTCCGCCGCCTCGACCAGCTCGCCCGCTCCGGCTTCGGCGAGCGGTTCGAGGTGGGTCTGGACCGAGCCGATCTCGGGGACGGCGCCGAGAATCGCGCGCTCGACCTCCTCCGCGAGCTCGTGCGCCTCCTCGAGGCTCAGGTCGCCGGGCAGCTTGAGGTGGAGCGACAGAGCGGTAGCCCCGCCGAGCGAGACGAGGCTCAGATTGTGGATCTCCCGTACCCGCGGCACGCTCAGCGCCGCCGCGTGCGCACGCTCGCGCAAGGCCGCCTCGTGCGCGTCAGGCTCGACGTGCACGACGACGTCGCTCCCCGGCAGCGCGCGCTCGAGCTCCGCCTCGACCCGGTCGGCGACGGCGTGGCCCTGGCCGACCGCCGCACCCGGCGGGACCGAGATGACGACGTCGGCGAACGTTCGCCCGGCCGCCTGCCGCAGGCGCAGCCGCGACAGCTCGACGGGCGGATCGATCCGTGCGATCGCCGCACGCGCAGCCTCTTCGGCGGCGGCCGGGGCGTTGTCCATCAGCACGTCCACGTTGCGGCGGATCAGCCGTGCCGCCGCCAGGAGCACGAGCGCGGCGACGAAGAGGGCCGCGATCGAGTCTCCCTCGGGGAACCCTGCGGTGGCGGCGATGAGGCCCGCGAGGACCGCGAGGGTGCCGACGAAGTCGCTGCCGAAGTGGAGCGCGTTCGAGAGCAGCGCCTCGCTCCGGTAGCGCCGCGCCGTTCGCAGCGAGACGACGGTCCGGCCGAGGTCGATCGCCAGCACCAGCCCGACGACCGCGAAGACCCACCAGGACGGGTCGATCGCGTGCTCTGCGACGCCGGACAGGCGCGTCACGGCGAGTACCGCGACCGCGATGCTGACCAAGGCGAGCACCGCCGCCTCGAAGAGCGCGGCGAGATGCTCTGCCTTGCCGTGACCGTACTGGTGCCCCTCGTCGGCCGGCCGCACGGCGACCCCGATCGCGAAGAACGTGAGCAGCGCGGCCACGAGGTCGGTGCCCGAGTGCAGAGCCTCGGAGACGAGCCCGAGGCTGCCGCTCGCCAGGCCCGTGCCGAGCTTCAACGCAACGAGGACCCCCGCTGCGCCGATCGAGACGAGCGCCGTGCGGCGCTGCGGGGTCATGCGTCGAAGGTTAGTGGTTCGTCTAGTACCAGCGACCGCGCCGGAAGCCGCCGAACGCGAGCCCGAGGATCGCCAGGATGAGTCCCCAGATCACGTGGCCGGTGACCAGCAGCACGATGCCGATGATGACGAGGATTGCGCCGATTCCCATGAGGGCGACTATGTCACCCGCGGGCGAACCGGAAACCCGGAACCGTGTTACAGGTTCCCGCGCAGGGCCTGCTCGCGCTCGATCGACTCGAACAGCGCCTTGAAGTTGCCCTCGCCGAACGTCGTCGCGCCGTGCCGCTCGATCACCTCGAAGAAGAGCGTCGGCCGGTCCTGGGCCGTCTTCGTGAAGATCTGCAGCAGGTAGCCGTCCTCGTCGCGGTCGGCGAGGATCCGCAGCCGCTTCAGGTCCTCGTAGTCCTCGGCGATCTCGCCGACGCGGCTCTCGACCTCGTCGTAGTAGGCCTCGGGGGTGTCGAGGAAGAGGACGCCGCGGCCCTTCAGCGTCTCGATCGTCTCGACGATGCTCCGCGACTGGAGCGCGATGTGCTGGACGCCGGGTCCCTCGTTGAACTCGAGGTACTCGTCGATCTGGCTCTTCCGCTTCCCCTCGGCCGGCTCGTTGATCGGGAACTTGATCTTGCCGGCGCCGTCCGCCATCACCTTGCTCATCAGGGCCGAGTACTCGGTCTGGATCTGGTCGTCGCCGAAATGGACGATGTTCGTCATCCCGAAGACCTGCTCGTAGAACTCGACCCAGTGGTTCATCTTGCCGAGCTCGACGTTGCCGACCACATGGTCGATCGCGATCAGGCCGACGCCCTTGCCTCGGTGGCCGTTCGGCGACAGCGAAACGTAGCCCGGTAGGTACGGCCCGGTGTACTCGGAGCGGTTGACGAAGGTGTGGACGTTCTCGCCGTAGGTTCCGATCGTCGCGAGCTCGACGCGGCCGTGCTCGTCCTCGACCCAGCGCGGCTCCGCGAGCCCGCGCGCGCCTCGCGAGACGGCCTCGCGGTAGGCGGTACCCGCGTCGGGTACCTGCAGCGCGACATCCTTCGCAGCATCGCCGTGCGTCGCCGCGAAGCGGACGATCTCGCTGTCGGCGCGCACGCCGCTCGTGAGCACGAGCCGGATCTCGCCCTGCTCGACGACGTAGGAGGCGCGATCGCGGACGCCGGTCTCCGGACCCGCATACGCGGTTCGCTCGAACCCGAGCGCGTGCTCGTACCAGTACGCCGCCTGCTTGGCGTTGCCGACCCACAACTCGAGGTGGTCCCAGCCGTCGAGCGGCATGAAATCGGTGTCCGGCACGGCGCGGATATTACTCGGAGGCGGGCGGAGCCGGGCGGCGCCGGGCGGACAGGATTCCGCCCGCGATCAGGACTCCGCCGGCGACCTGAAGCGGCGTCATCCGCTCCGACAGGAGGATCAGCGCGAAGATCGCGGCGACGAACGGCTGCAGGTTGGCGACGAGCGTGGCGCGCGAGGCGCCGATCCGGTGGATGACGCGAAACCACATGATCGTCGTCAGGACGAGCGGACCGATGGTGGCGAAGCCGAGCAGCAACCAGACCTTCCAGCCGACGTCGAGATCCTGGTCCACCGCCTGCGGGAATCCGACGGCGAGGATCCCGAGCCAGCCGAGCCCAAGAGCGACGACGCTGATCCGCGACGCGGAGTACCGCTGCATGAGCGGCCCCACTGCGACGGAGTAGGCCGCCCAGGTGGCCGCCGTCGAGATCCCGAGCAGGACGCCGCGGCGGTCGCCCGAGACCTCGCCGCTCCCGAGCGCGACGAGCCCGACGCCGGCGAACGAGATCACCGCGGCGATCCAGAAGCGGCGTGACAGCCGCTCGAGCCCGAGCGCGAGCCCGATCACGGCGGCGAACGCGGGCGTCGCACCGAGAATGAGCGCGATCGTCGACGCAGTCGTCTTCTCGAGTGCGTACACGAACGAGAGTTGGTTGAGGAAGATCAACAGCGCCGCGAGCGCGGCCAGCGGGAGATCGCGCGGCGCGATCCGCAGCGTCCGCTCGCCGACGAGGACGATCCCGATGAAGATCGCCGTGGCGAGCCCGTAGCGGACGGTCGCATACGCGAGCGGCTCGAAGCCGTGCGTGAGGATGTAGCGCGTCACCGTCAGGTTGAGCGCCCAGAGCACGACCGTCGCGAGCAGCATCAGTTCGAGCCTGGAGAGGCTGCGCATGCGCCGACCCTAGCCAGCTGCGCAAGGGCACGGGCAAAGCCCGTGCCCGCGCTAAGACCCCTGAAGGGTCGCTTCGCTCCCGGTCACACCCGTTAGGCTTGCGCGCATGGCCGAGCCTTCGATTCGTGACATCGACGCCCTTGTCGGGCCGGCGACGCCGCACTTCGCGTACCAGCTGCGTGCGCGCGTCCGCGAGCTGATCGAGGACTTGCCGGCCGACCATCCCGTCCGCCGCTACGGCGACGAGAAGATGCGGTTGCTCGACGCGCTCGGGCACGCGTCGTCGAAGGCCGAGGGCGGCGAGAAGGAATCGCGCAAGCGGCTGGGCTGGGAGCAGATCCCGAGCTCTGCGCGGGCGTCCGAGCCGCTGCCGCCGCGGTCATGAGCTTCTCCGGTGCCTCGGTCTTCGTGACCGGGGGATCGCGCGGAATCGGCAAGGCGATCGCGCTCCGCTTCGCCGGCCTCGGAGCCACGCGGGTCGCGATCGGCTACATGCGCTCGGACGCGGCCGCCGAGCAGACTGCAGAGGAGCTGGAGGCGCTCGGCGCGAAGCCGATCCTGATCCGCGGGAACATCTCGTCGAACCGCGTGCTGGAGGAGGTCGCGGAGCTCGGGGCGCTCGACGTGCTCGTCCACAACGCCGCGACGGGAGTGATCAAGCCCGCGCTCGAGACGAGCGACAAGCACTGGGACTGGACGCTCACCGCGAACACGCGGGCCCTGCTCGCGCTCACCCGCGTCGTCGCGCCGCAGATGCTTCCCGGCGCCTCGATCATCGGCATCTCGAGCCTCGGCGCCCAGCGGGTGCTCGAGAACTACACGCTCGTCGGCACCTCGAAAGCTGCGCTCGAAGCGCTGATCCGCTACCTCGCCGTCGAGCTGGCGCCGCTCGGCATCCGCGCGAACGCGGTGTCGGGCGGAGTCGTCGACACCGGCGCGCTGGAGCACTTCTCGAACCGCGAGGAGATGCTTCGCATGGGTGCGGCCAACCCGGCCGGGCGGCTGGTCGAGCCCGAGGACATCGCCGAGGCCGTCACCTTCCTCTGCTCACCGGAGGCGGAGATGATCCGCGGCCAGACGCTGATCGTCGACGGCGGCTTCTCTCTGCGCGCCTAGCGATGGAGCCCACTGACCACAACCGCCGCGCGTTCGACGACGCGCACCGCACTCAGGAGAACGTCCTCTCCGCCCCGTCGATGCCGGAGCGGATCCGGGAGCGGCTGCACGGAGCGAGCGGCAACCGCGTCCTCCACCTCCTCTGCGGCAGCGGCCGCGAATCCGTCGACCTCGCCGAGCTGGGGGCGCTCGTGACGGGCGTCGACGACGACGCGGCCGCGATCGAAGCGGCGCGCCGCCGCCAGCCCGAGCTGCCATGGGTGCACGCCGACGTCCACGCGCTGCCGCCGGAGCTGCTGCTCGGACGGTGGGATCTCGTCTACCTCGGCTACGGATCGCTCGCGCGCCTGCGCGCGCTCGACGCGTGGGCCGCCGGCGTCGCCGCGGCGCTGAGACCGGGCGGCGTGCTGCTGCTGCACGACGAGCACCCGGCAGGCGCGTGCCTCGACGCATTCGCGCGCTGGCGGAGCGATTACTACGCGTCGACGGGCATCGGCGAGCTCGTCACCGCGGTCGCGCGCTCCGGCCTGACGCTGCGCGGGCTCGAGGAGTGGCCCGGCAAGGACGCGAAGGTGCCCGGGCACCTCGTCCTCGCCGCCGAGAAGCGCGACGCTTAGAAACGCTTGCGCAAGGGGACACCGTCCCCATGGGAACAGCAGTCAGCATCCTCCTGATCGCAGTCGGTGCGGTGCTCACGTGGGGCGTCACGGCGGAAGCCGAGGGCCTCGACGTGAACGCCATCGGCGTCATCCTCATGATCGTCGGCATCCTGGGTCTCGTCATCTCGATGATCTTCTGGTCGAGCTGGGGCGGCTTCGGTGGTGTGCGTCGTCGCGCCACCTACGTCGAGGGCGGCCCCGCCGCTCCTGCCGCGGCGCCGCGACGCCGGGCGACCGTGGTCGAGGAAGACGAAGTCGCACCCGGCCCGCCGGGCCCGCCGCTTCCGTAAGGGCTAGCGCCTGCGGAACACCGATCGTCCGAAGTCGCCGGCCACGTAGCCGGCGATTTTCGGGTTCTCCTGCAGCCGGCGCAGGGAGTACTCGTACCACTGGCGGCCGTACGGGACATAGATGCGGAGCTTGTGGCCGTCCGCGACGAGGCGGTCGCCGAGCTCGGGGCGGACGCCGAGCAGCATCTGGAACTCGTACGCGTCCGGGCCGAGGGCTCGCTCGGCGATCGTCTCCAGCGCGCGGTCGACGAGCCACTGGTCGTGTGTCGCGATCGCCGCGTAGCAACCGCCGTCGAGGAGCGTCTCCAGCGATTGGACGAAGCTGACCCGCACCTCCTGGTCGTCGCGGAACTGGATCGACTCGGGCTCGACGTAGATTCCCTTGCACAGCCTGACGCTCGCTCCGGCGAGCGAGGCCGCATCCGCGACGGTCCGCCTGAGCGAGGCCTGGAGGACGGGGCCGACACGCCCGTGCCCCTCGTCGCGGAGCTCGCGAAAGAGCCGCAGGGTGTCGTCGGTCGTCGAGGAGTCCTCCATGTCGATCCGGACGAAGCGGTTCGTGGGCTCCGCGGCCGCGATCACCGCCTCGACGTTGCGCTTGCAGAGCCCGTAGTCGAGCTTCAGCCCGAGCCCGGTGGGCTTGACGCTGACGTTCGCGTCGAGGTCGTCCCGCTCGAACGCCTCGAGCGCCGCGACGTACTCGGCCGCGATCTCCTCGGCCTCGGACGCCTTCGCGACCTCCTCGCCGAGCACGTCGACGGTCGCCAGCTTGCCGCCCGCGTTCAGCCCGGCAACGACGCGACGCGCATCGTCGAGCGAGGGGCCTGCGATGTAGCGGGAGGAGATGCGCCGGATCACCGGCCTGGGGACGGCCGGGAGCAGCGTGACGACGGCGCGGTCGAGCAGCGACAAGGCGGAAGACCCTAACGCGATTCGCGCATGAACCCTTGGCGTGCCGCGGAAACGAGAGCGACCGCCTCGGGGAAGAGCACGCGCATGGCGTCTCGGAGCGCGACCGCCTGCTCGTCGGCGCCGCCCGTCGCCTGCACTTGCTTCAGCGCTGCGGCGGTCAGCTCGACGGCCGTGTTCAGCGTCAGCGTGGCGAATTGCTCCCGTTGTGCCTCGTGCACCGACTCGGCCTGTTGCGCTGCGAACTCTTGGATCCCGCGCAGGAGCTCCTCGGGATCGCCGCCGAACGGAAAACCGAAGCCGCCGCCTTCCATGCGGCAAAGGTTAGATGATCGACGTGAGTGTCCCGACGAGGAACGGAGGAGCACGATGCCCGCTGAAGCACGTCTCGAGGCCGTGGACTCGGGCCTGGCGCCCGCGACGGACGGCTGGTTCGTCGTCAACGCGCGAGACGCGGCGTGGCTGACGAACGACTACTTCGGCAGCGTCTGCCTCTTCGAGACCGACTACTTCGTCGCGCACGAACACCCCGATCTGGCCGAGGTGGAGTTCCCGCAGCTGGGCTTCAGCCTGCGCGTGCTCTCGCCGGGGCAGCCGAGCACGATGTACCACGCGGAGACGAACCAGGAGGCGTTCCTCGTGCTCAGCGGCGAGTGCGTCCTGCTGATCGAGGGCGAGGAGCGAACGCTCCGCGCCTGGGACTTCTTCCACTGCCCGCCGGGTGTTGCGCACGGATTCGTCGGCGCGGGCGAGGGGCCGTGCGTGCTGCTGGCGACGGGACGCCGAAGCGACAACGCGGAGACCGTGTACCAGCGTTCCGAGGTTGCGCTCCGCCACGGCGCCGGAGTCGAGACCGAGACCACGTCCGGGGACGAGGTCTACACGCCCTTCGGGTGGTGGCGCCGAGAGCGGCCCGAAGGTTGGGGCGAGCTGCCCTGGGCGGAGTAGCGCGCTAGCTCAGCTCGACGCGGTACGCGCCCTCGACCTCTCGCTGCAGCGCTTCCACGACCTCGCTCGCGCCTTTCATCGCCGCAGCGAACGGCGAGCCCTGAACCGCGCCGCCGAGGGCGACCTCCAGCCGGCGAGTGGCCGCACCGATCTCGTCGAGCCGAGCGGGCGTCGCGAGGACTGGCGGTGCGCCGAGCACCTGCTGGAGCTCGAGCACCGCCTGCTCCGCGTCCTCGATGCCGGGAGGGTTCTCGGTGATGCGGAGCGCGGCGAGCTGCGACAGGAGCTCGTCGAGGTCGCCGCCGGCCGCCGTCTCCTCCGCGAGCTCGCAGAGGGCGAGGATCGCGACCGCATCGCGGACTCGCCGACGCTCGGAGACCGGCTCGCCGTCGTCGCCGACCGCCAGCCAGGTGCGGACGCCGGCTTCGCTCTCGAAGGCGCACAGGTAGATCCGCTCGCCCGCCTCCGCTTCGGCGGCGAGCACCGCATTCGCTCCCGCGAGCTCCGCGATCCGTTCGACCTCCTCCGCCAGCGCCATCGAGGGAGGATAGGCCCGGACTACGATGAGCCCGTGATCGAACGGATTGCACTGGGGCTGGCGATCCTCGGCCTGCTGTTGGCGGTGGCCGCGCTCTTCCGCCCCCGCAAGCGCCGGCGCGACCCTTCACTCGAAGAGGCCCAGACGGCGTTGAAGACCATCGTCGCCGAGGAGACGGCGGTCAGCGTCAACGAGTTGAGGGCGCACCTCGCGCGGATGCGTGCGGACTCGCTCTCGACCCTGGCCGAGGAGGAGCGGAGAATGGCCGACGAGCGCCGGCGCGAGCTGGGAGAGCGCGAGCGCGCCGCGGGCGAGGAGCTCGCCGACGCACTCGCAACGACCACGCGGCGTGTCGACGAGCGCCTCCGCGCCTGGACCGACGATCTCGACCGCGCGCAGCAGAACCTGGAGACGCAGGTGCGCAAGCTGGAACAGCGCCAGAAGCAGCTGATCGCCGAAGCCGAGACGCGAATCGACGCCGAGGCGGCGGAGCTCGTGGCCACCTCCGAGGAGCAGCGTGCCTCTGTTCTGCGGCTGCGCGAGGAGCTCGAGAAGTCTGCTCGGGCCGCGGTCGCGGAAGCGCTCGAGGAGCTCGAAGCCCATACGGGCGAGCGCCGGCGGGTGATCGAGGAGATCGCAGAGCGGCTGCGCCGGCGCGAGCAGGCACTGAGCGAGCAGATCGAGCGCAGCGAGACGGAGGCGGCTGCACGGATCGAGGCGTCGTTCGCGGACGTCGAGCGCCGCCAGGTCGAGCAGCTCCAGCGCGTGATCACCCGTGAGGCGGAGCGGTACGCCGAGGCCGCCGGACAGCAGTTCGAGGCGTCGATGCGGGCGGCGCGGGAGGAAGCGGCGCTGCGGCTCGCGCGGGAGCTCGACCGCGCCGTCGAGACGTTCGTACGCCAGGCGGACACGGTCTTCGCCGAGCGGCTCTCGCACAGCGGAGACGCCGGCCAGCAGCGGTTCGAGGCTCGCCAGCGGCAGGCGCAGGCCGAGTTCGAGCGCCAGCGCGACGAGCTGGCGACGTCGTTCGCGAACCGCGTCGCCGCCGCAGACGCAGAGCTTCGCCGCACGCTGGGCGCCTTCGCAGCGGAGGCGGAATCCGAGCGCGCGACGCTCGCGACGCGGCTCGCCGAGCTCTCACGCCGCGTCGAAGAAGCGAGCGCCGCGCGGCGCTCCTGACACGCTGCTCACTAACAAGCAGGGAAAGGGATCGTCTCTTGCAGCACGAACGCAGGCGCACATGGCTGACACGACCGAACTCATCGACAAGCACAGCGAGCGGGCCAAGGTGGAGTCCTGGCGCCTGCACGTGCTGATCGAGGCCGGTTACCCGCTGCCGCTCGCCGAGAAGCTCGCGGTCGCCCTCGACGCGGACCTGCACGAAGCGGTCGAGCTCGTCGGCCAGGGCTGCGACCCACGCACGGCCGCCGAAATTCTGCTCTGATTTTTGCGCAAGGACACCGGCAAAGCCTGTGCCCGCGCGAAGACCCCTAAAGGGGCCGCAAGCGGCCCAAAGGCGCTCTAGCCTTCTTCGAGCCCCGGCCCGACTGCGACGAGGAGTACGCCAAGGGATACCGCAGCGGCGCCGAGCGCGAACGACGACTTGACGCCGAAGGCGTCGATCAGCGTCCCGCCGAGCGCCATCCCGACCGAGAACCCGGCGAAGACCGCCGTGGTGATCCAGGAGAACGCCTCGGCCGCGGTTCCAGGCCGGGCGACGGAGTCGACGAGGCCATACGCGGACATGACGACGGGGGCGATCGGCAGGCCGGCGAGGAACGCCAGCACAGCCATGCTCGGCAGCGACCAGCCGAGCAGCGGCAGCGCCAGGCCGAGCGTGAGCAGCACCGTGGAGACACGCAGCAGCCGGACGGGTGACATCGTCACCCGCGCGCCGGCGACGAGCCCGCCGACGAGGCTGCCGGCCGCGAAGAGCGACAGCGGAATGCTGCCGAGCTCCGCGCCGCCGTGACCCTCGGCGAACGCGGGGAACCCGACCTCGGTCCCGCCGAAGCCGAGGCCGAGACAGGCGGTGAGGCCGACGATGGTCACGACTCCGCGCGACGCGAGCGCCCCCAGGATCGACGCATGCCTGTCCTCGTCCGGCCGCCAGGCGAGCACGGGCTCCGAGAGCGCGATCAGCGTCGTCCCGATCGCTGCCGCTGCAGCCGCAACGCCGAGCGCGAGCGCCGGTGACGCGGCGGCGGTCAGCAGCGCGACGAGCAGAGGCCCGGCGATGAAGGTGATCTCCTGCAACGAAGCCTCGATCGCGTAGGCGGCCGCGCGCAGCTCGCCGTCGGAGAACAGCCGCGGCCAGAGCGCGCGCAGCGACGAGCCGACCGGCGGCATCAGCGCGCCCGCAGCGGCTGCACCGCCGCCGATGAGAGCGAGCGGAGCATCGAGCAGCGCCAGCGCGCAGACGCCGCCGAGGAGCGACGGGAAGATCACGGCGCGCCGGAGCAGGATCCGCGCCTGCCCCCGGCGGTCGACGAGCCGTCCGGCGATGGGCGCTCCGATCGCGGTCGCCACGAAGTACGCGCCGGACACCGCTCCCGCGGCCGCGTAGCT
Organism: uncultured Gaiellaceae bacterium; assembly: GCA_963765705.1. Taxonomy (GTDB): domain Bacteria; phylum Actinomycetota; class Thermoleophilia; order Gaiellales; family Gaiellaceae; genus Gaiellasilicea. Next base: position 119,734 of record CAVXXJ010000008.1, on the reverse strand, counting down.
GCCGCCCTGCTCGCGGACGAGCAGCAGCAGGGCCAGCCCGATCATGCCCATCGGCAATCGCGCAAGCTGTCCACTCAGGACGAGACGCCTGACGTGCGGAACGTCGAACAGAGCGCGATAGCGCGCCAGACCGAGCGGCGGGACGACTTCCGTCACGAGATCGATCATCTACATTCGGAGGTGATGAAGGTCGAGCCACTTCTCTACGGCGACCGCAAGGTCTACACCGTCGTCAACTTCAATCGCGGCGTCGCGGACTGGCTGGCGCGGCTGCCAACGCTCTGGATCGAAGGCGAGGTGACCGAGCTCCGCCGCAACGACCGCTGGGGCAGCGTCTTCTTCACGCTCAAGGACCCGGACGACGGCGCGTGCCTGCCGGCATCGATCCCGCGCCGCACGTTCGACGCGCTCAAGCTCGACCTCGCGGAAGGCGAGCGCATTCACGTGCTCGGCCGACCAGAGCTCTACGCCGCCAAGGGCGAGTTCCGGCTACGAGCGCTCTCGCTCGAGCGCTTCGGGCTCGGCGCGCACCTCGCCGCGATCGAGCGGCTGAAGCAGGCGCTCGCCGCCGAGGGCGTGTTCGACGCGTCGCGCAAGCGGCCGCTGCCTCGCTTCCCGCGGCGCATCGGCCTGGTCACTGGCAGCGACGCCGCCGCCCGGCACGACGTGATCACGACGATCCAGACCCGCTTCCCGCCCGCGCGCGTGCTCGTCGCGGAGACGCTCGTCCAGGGCCCTCGGGCAGCGGCCGGCATCGTCGAGGCGATCGAGGCGATCAGCCGCGAGCCGGAGATCGACGTCGTCATCCTCACCCGTGGCGGCGGCAGCTTCGACGACCTGCTCCCGTTCAGCGACGAGAGCGTCGTGCGTGCCGTAGCCGGCTGTCCGGTTCCGATCGTCTCGGCGGTCGGGCACGAGCAGGACACGCCGCTGTGCGACCTCGCTGCGGACGTGCGCGCGTCGACACCCACAGCGGCCGGCAAGCTCGTCGTCCCAGACCTGGAGGCGCTCCGCGCCGAGCTGACCCGCGCCCGCGGCTCGCTCGAACGGTGCGTGCGCCGCTCGATCGAGCGAGAGCGCGAAGGTCTGACCCGGACGCGTGCGGTGCTCGAGCGCGGCGCGCGGAGGGCGCTCGACCGGGATGCGCAGCGTGTCTCCCTCCTCCGCGAGCGGCTGCGCCGCGGGCCTGCCCTCCTCGTCGAGCGGCGTCGCGCCGCAGTCGAGCACGCCGCCGGCCGGCTCGCAGCCCTCTCGCCGCGTGCCACGCTCGGCCGCGGCTACGCGATCGTCCGCGCCAACGATGCCGTGCTGCGCAGCGCCACCGAGGTCGAGCCGGGGGACGAGGTTCAGGTCGAGCTCGCGGAGGGCGCCTTCGGCGCGCGCGTCGGGAACGTGGTCAGGTGAGCGAGCTGACGTTCGAGAGCGCGCAGAAGGAGCTCGAGCAGATCGTCGAGCGGCTGGAGCGTGGCAGCGCCGAGCTGGACGAGGCGATCAAGCTCTGGGAGCGCGGCGAGGAGCTCCTTCGCTTCTGCCTCGCACGGCTCGAGGCCGCCGAAGGGACGATCGAGGAGCTGGCTCAGCGCGCGGCGAGTGCGGCACCGCTTCCACCGACGGGCGACGCCGGATAAGATCGCGCCGTGCCCCGCCCGTCAATCGAGACGCTCAAGAAGGTGCCGCTGTTCGCCGAGCTCGAAGGCCGCGACCTCGAGCGGATCGCGGACTCCTTCAAGGAGCGCAAGTACTCGGGCGGCGACACGATCGCGGGCGAGGGACAGGGCGGCGCCGGCTTCTTCGTGATCGCCGAGGGAACGGCGACGGTGACCGTCCACGGCGATGACCGCGGCACGCTCGGCCCGGGGGACTACTTCGGCGAGATCGCCCTGATCGACGAGGGCGCCCGCACGGCGACGGTGACCGCCGAGACCGACATGACGTGCTACGCGATGACGTTCTGGGAGTTCCGCCCGATCGTCGAGACCGACGCCCGCATCGCGTGGAAGCTCGTCCAGGCGCTCGCGCGCAAGCTGCGCGAGGCCGAAGCGCGAACTTAGAGCTTCTAACGTAGTGGGGCCTCGTCGCCGGGGTGCGCTGGGTGGATGCGAGGCAAGGACGCAAGGAGCGTCGATATGCGGGCATATCGACGCGACTGAGGACGCCGCATCGCGCCGCCCAGCGCGGCCCGGCGACTCAGATTTCACTGCGTTAGGAGCTCTTGTGTTGTTTCAACACTAAGTCTCGTCCCAGCTTGACGAGGTCTTCCCGCGCCCGCAGCCGGGTCGCCGGAGAGCGCGACCGTCTCCACACCCGGGATCTCCACCTCGACGATGCCGCCGAAGACGACGCAGCGCGTCCCGGCGGAGCGTCGTACGACCTCGCCGGGCGCTTTTCCAAGCGCTGTCGTGGCATCGACGCGCCCCTCGCCGGTGACGACGAGGTCGTAGCCGGACGGATCGAAGCCGGCCGCGTCCAGCACGAGCGCAGCGCCGGGAACGAGCTCCGCGCCGAGGAAGGCGAGCGCCGCCCCGAGCCCGCCCGCAGCGCCGCCGCCAGGCTTGTGTTGAATCAACACAAGCTCCTCTCGCGCGGCGAAGCGGCGCTCGAGCTCCGCGATCTCGGCCGGGCCGGCCCCCTTCTGCGGGCCGAAGAGCCTCGGCGCCTCCAGCAGCGTCGCCGTCACGTCGCAAGCGACGCGCGCCGGGACCGGCAGCTCCCCGACGACCTCGAGCAAGCCCGCGCCGGCGTCCATCGTCGCCGTGCCGCCGATGCAGAGCAGCAGCGCCGAAGGCGCTTCGGCGAGAGCGGCTGCGATCAGCTCGCCGAACCCCCGGCTCGAGGCGGCGAGCGGATCGAGCCGCGCCGGATCGAGCGGGACCGCGGCAGCGGCCTCGACGACAGCGGTGCCGTCCGGGAGCAGCAGCCAGCGCCCGCTGCGAGCCCGGCCGAACGCGTCGTGCACGTCCGCCTGCCGCCACTCGCCGCCGCGCGCGAGCCGCAGGATCTCGGCGGTGCCCTCACCGCCGTCGGCGACCGGGAGCTCCACGGCTTCTGCGCCGCCTGCACGCATGCCCTCAGCCAGGGCCGCGGCGGCCGAGGGCGCGTCGAGGACGCCTTTGAGGCTAGCCGGACACGCCAGCGCGCGCACGGGCCGCCTCGGCCGGGGGCTCTTCCTCGTCGACCGGGAACTCGGACGCGTCCGGCATCCCGCGCAGCGTGGCGAACGAGAGGCCCTCGCGCGCGAGGAAGAGCAGGCCGACTCCGACGCCGACCGACATCTCGACCACCTGCAGCACGAGCGCGTACGCGAAGCCGGTCGAGTAGGCGACGCTGTACTGGACGAGCGGCAGCGCGACCGCCGCCTGGAGGAGGCCGATGTTGCCCGGCCAGAGCGGGAAGATCGTCGCCACGTTCATCAGCAGCAGCACGAGCCCCGCCGCGGGCAGCGGCGCGTGGATGTCGAACGCGCGCATGGCGACGTAGACGGCGAGGAGCTGCAGGAGCCAGCCGGCGCACTGGAGCACGATCGCGCCGGCGGCGGGCAGCGGCGAGCGGAGCACGGAGAGGCCCTGCCGGGCCATCGCGAGCAGCCGCCGCAGCGGACGGGCTCCGTCGAGAGCGGGGCGGTGCCGCCGCCGGGCGCCGATCACCGCAGCCGTGAAGAGGAGGCCGCCGAGCGCCGAGACGATGACGAGGCTCGTGGCCGCCCAGTGCGGGATCTTCGCCGTCGTGAGCACGTAGGCGACGAGCAGCAGCGCCGGGAAGAGGTCGAAGAGACGGTGGGCGAAGACGGTGCCGACGAGCAGGCCGGTCGTGCCGCGGCCGTGCAGCGAGCCGGCGGCGCAGCACCGCGACGCGCGCAAGCTCCCCGATCCGGCCGGGCAGGATCGCGTTCGCGAGCAGGCCGATCGCGAAGCCGGAGAAGACCCAGTTGAAGCGTGGGTGCGGCGGATCGAGCGCCTGGTCGATCGTCATCCGCCACGCCATCGAGCGCAGCAGCACCGAGACGAGGTTGAGGCCGATCGCGAACGCGATCCAGGCCCAGTTGACGAGATCGAAGGCGTGATAGACGACGTTCCAGTCGGGGCCGCGCCACCACAGCAGGACGACGACCACGGCAAGGAAAGGAACGACGAGCGCGCCCCGCAGCCAGGGGCTGCGCGGGACACCTCTCACGCGGCTACCGGGGCCGTCTCGGCGCCGCGGGCCGAGTCGTAGATCAGATCCAGCCGGCGCGCGATGTCCGCCCACGAGTAGCGCTCGATCGCGAGCTGCCGCGCGGCGGCGCCGAGTGCCTCCCGGCGCGGCTCGTCCTCGAGCAGGCCGGCGATCGCCTCGGCGAGCGCCTCCGGCTCGCCCGGCGGCACGGCGACGGCGGTCTCGGGAGTCATCACGTCGCGGTAGCCCGTGATGTCGGATGCGACGACCGGCGTCGCGCACGCGAACGCGCGCGTGAGCACCATCCCGAAGCTCTCGCCGCCGAGCGAGGGTGCGACGAGCGCCTTCGCGGATGCGAGCTCCGTCGTCAAGTCCTCCTGGCTGAGGAAGCCGAGCACGTCGATTCCCTCGTCGGAGACGCGCAGCCGGGCGAGCAGGAGCCTCACGGCGAGCGGGTCGGCGCCGGCGATCCGGAGCCGGGCTCCAGTCCGCTTCCATACATCCGGCCACGCGCGCAGCAGCACGTGCAGGCCCTTCCGCGACTCCTGGCGCCCCGCGAAGATCGACGCGGTGCTCTCGTCCGCCCGGCTCGGCGCCCTCCGGGATCAGGACACCGTTCGGGACGATCTCGTACTCCCCTGGAAGCCAGCGCTGCGCCGACATCCGCGCCTGCTCGGAGACCGCGATCCGGCGGTCGAGCCGCTCCTCGAGGAACCCCCAGACCGGCTTCGCGAGCCGCATCCAGCCGAGATCGCCGCTCGCATGGTGCGTGCCGACCATCGGCCCGTCCCACATCGCGAGCGCGGCGATGCACGGCGTCGGCGTCATCGGCTCGTGCAGGTGGAGCAGGTCGAAGCGCTCCGCCGCCGAGCACGCGCCGCATGCGGAGGATCGAGCGCGGGCTGAGGATGATGTTCGGCAGCGACCCGTTCGCGGGGACGATCACCGACCGGCCGATCGGGATCACCTCCGGCGGCGGCTCCCCATGCCGGCCGACCCGCGGGTGCAGGACACGCGTGAACTGACCCGGCGGATCGTTTCCCATGATCAGGCGCACGTCGTGCCCCCGCTCACGGAGCGCGGCCGCCTGCAGCTCCGCGTGCTCGACGACGGCGCCCCAGAAGGACCACGAGAACGGCACGACGATGCCAACCTTCATCTCGCACGGAGTCTATGGTTCAGCGACCGTGCGGCTCGAAGGCGTTCACCACATCACCCTGATCACCGGCGACGCGCCGCGGAACGTCGACTTCTACACCCGCGTCCTCGGCCTGCGGCTGGTCAAGAAGACCGTCAACCAGGACGATCCGACCGTCTACCACCTCTTCTACGCCGACGAGAAGGGCAGCCCCGGCTGCGGATCATCACGTTCTTCGAGTACCCCGGCGCACGTCGCGGCGCGGCCGGGCCGGGGATGATCCACACGATCATCTGGCGCGTCGGGTCGGAGGAGTCGCTCGACTTCTGGGAGCAGCGGCTGCAGGCCGACGCCGAGAACGTGGTCCGCTCGAACGAGAGCGTCACCTTCGAGGACTTCGAGGGCATGCGCTACGAGCTGACGCTCAACCGCACCGACGACGAGCCGCTCGTCGCGAAGCACCCGGAGATTCCCGAGGAGCACGCGCTCCAGGGCTTCGACGGCGTGCGCGCGTTCGCGATCGAGCCCGATCGGAGCAGCGGCCTGCTCGAGGAGACGCTCGGGTTCGAGGCCCGCGGCGACTACACGTGGGAAGCCCGCGGCGAGCAGCGCGGCGGCTTCTACGCCTACGACGCGGCACCGCCCGGGCGAGGCATTCCTGGCGCCGGCACGGTCCACCACGTCGCGTGGGCGACGACGATGGAGGAGCACGACGCCTGGCGGCAGCGCGTCGCCGAGGCCGGGCTGAACCCGACGCCCGTGATCGACCGCTTCTACTTCAAGTCGGTCTACTTCCGCGAGCCGAACGGCATCCTCTTCGAGCTCGCGACGCTCGGCCCCGGCTTCGCCGTCGACGAGGATCCCGAGCACCTCGGCGAGCGGCTGTCGCTGCCGCCCGACTTCGAGCACCTGCGCGAGCGGATCGAGCCGGCGCTGACGCCGCTGCCCGAAGCCCGCGCGGCGTGAAGCCTCCAGCTCCGGGAGCGGCCCGCGCCGCGCGGCGAGCCGCAGGGAACGCTCGTCCTGCTGCACGGGCGCGGCGCCGACGAGCACGACCTCCACCCGCTCCTCGACGCGCTCGATCCCGAGCGGAGGCTGCACGGCGTCACGCCGCGCGCCCCGCTCTCGCTGCCGCCGGGCGGCGCCCACTGGTACCGGCTCGCGGGGATCCCGACGCCCGACCCGGAGACCTTCTGGCCGAGCTTCGAGCTCCTCTCCGAGCTGGCTCGACGGCCTGCAGCGGCCGCTCGTTCTCGGCGGCTTCTCCCAGGGAGCGGTGATGAGCTGGGCGCTCGGCCTCGGCCGCGGGCCGGCGAAGCGACCGGCGGCGATCGTCGCGCTCTCGGGCTTCATGCCGAGGGTGGAAGGCCTCGAGCTCGACCTCTCGGACCTCGACGGCTACCCGGTCGCGATCGGCCACGGCACCTACGACGACATCATCCCGGTCGACTTCAGCCGGGAGGCCAGGTCGCTCCTCGAGCCCGCCGGCGCGGGCGTCCTCTACCGCGAGTACCCGCTGCCGCACACGATCGACCCAGGCTTCGTCCCCGAGCTCCAGGCGTTCGTCGCCGCCGCGGTTGAAGCCAAGTAGCAGACTGTTACTTGGCTAAGCTCGACTCGATGTTCGACGACGGTCTCGCCGAGCTGCACACCCATCTCGGCGGCTCCGTTGCCTCCGACATCCTCTGGTCGCTCGCGCACGAGCAAGGGATCGCGCTCCCGGTCAAGGACTACTGGGAGTTCGACGCGCTGGTCACCGTCTCCGACCCGCGCGGCGTCGAGAACCTGGACGCGCTCGACCGGATCTACCACTGGACGGAGCTGATCCAGTCGTCGCCGATCGCAGTCGAGCAGTCCGTCTACGGCGCGATCGGCGGCGCCTACCGCAGCCAGGGAATCACCACGCTCGAGCTGCGCTTCAACCCGATGAAGCGAAACCGCGGCGGCGAGCGCGACCTCGACCACATCATCCTCGCCGCGATCCGCGGGCTCGACCGCGCGTCGATCGAGTACCCGCAGGTGCGCTGCGGCCTGATCCTGATGATGGACCGCACGTTCGCGCCGCGACAGAACGAGGTCGTCGTCGAGAAGGCGATCCGCTGGGCGTCGCGCGGCGTCGTCGGCGTCGACATCGCAGGCCCGCGGCCGGGCGGCGGCCGCTACGACTACACCCAGGTCAAGCCGATGATCGAGACGGCTCGCGCCGCGGGGCTCGGGATCACGATCCACGTCGGCGAGGAGGGCGAGACGGGCGCCGAGGAGATCCGGGAGGTCGTCGAGCACCTGCGCCCGGATCGGATCGGCCACGGCATCCTCGCCGCGCGCGACCCTGAGCTGATGCGACCTCCTGCGCGACGCCGGCATCGTCCTCGAGATCTGCCCCACCTCCAATCTGCTGACCAAGGCGCTGGCTGACGAGGACGCCGTGCGCGACACCCTCCGCGCCTTCGCCGACAACGGCGTCGCCTTCACGATCGCGACCGACGGGCCGGAGATGATGCACACGCACCTGCGCGACGAGCTCGAGCTGCTCGAGCGGATCGGCGCGCTCACGGCCGAGGAGCTCGAGGCCGCGAACCGCCGCGGCCACGAGGCCAGCTTCATTCGCAGCTGAGGAATCCCACGCGCAGCCCGCGCGTTGCCCCATAGACATGGCCGCCCCCGCTCCCTGGAAGCTCCTCACCGCGCTCTGGACCGTGTACCTGGTCTGGGGCTCGACCTACCTCGCGATCAAGCTCTCGGTGCGGACGCTGCCTGCGTTCCTCTCCGCCGGATCGCGCTTCCTGCTCGCCGGCGGGCTGCTGGCTCTGATCCTCTGGCTGACCGGCCGCAGCATCAGGGTGACGCGCCGCGAGCTCGCCTCGTCGGCGCTGCTCGGGCTCGCGCTGCTGACGCTGGGCGTCGGCATGGTCACGCTCGCCGAGACGCGGATCGACTCGAGCATCGCCGCGATGATCGCCGGCACGGTGCCGCTGCAGGTGATCCTCCTCCGCACGCTCGCGCGCGAGCGGGTCGCTCTCGCGACGCGGCTGAGCGTCCTCGCCGGCCTGGCCGGTCTGGCTTTGGTCGTGATCCCCGGCGGCGGCGGCAGCTCCAGCGCGATCGGACTCGCGATCGCGGTCGTCGCGACGATCTCCTGGTCGCTCGGCTCCTTCTTCGCGCACCGGCTGCCGCTCCCGCGAGACGGCTTCGTCGCAACCACGTGGGAGATGCTCAGTGCCGGCGCGTTCCTGCTCGTGCTCGGCGTCGCCACCGGCGAGCCCTGGACGATGGAGGCAGCCGGCTTCAGCTTCGAGTCGATCGCCGCCTGGCTCTATCTCGGCGTCGTCGGCTCGCTGGTCGGCTTCACCGCGTACGCGTGGCTACTGCGAAATGCGCCGATCTCGCAGGTCGTCACGCATCAGTACGTGAACCCGCTCGTCGCGATCGCGCTCGGCGCGCTGCTCCTCGACGAGCAGCTGACGCTCACGGTCGGGCTCGGCGCGGCACTGATCGTCGGCTCGGTCTTCGTCGCCGTGCGGCAGGAGAACGCTGCGAAGCAGCAGCGCGTCCCGGTTCTCGAAGAGGCCGCCTAGACCCTCCTGCTAGCCGTGCGCCGAGCGTCCGCCCGGCCCGGCGTCCTCCGGGTAGCGCTCGAGATCGTTCATGAAGCCCGGCTGGGCTTCGACCCGCCGCAGCCAGGCCTCGACCGCCGGATAGCCCGCCAGCGGGATCCCGGCATCGTCGGCGAGATGGGTGTAGGCGTAGAGGCCGATATCGGCGACGGAATAGTCCGAGCCGAGGAGGAAGTCGGTCGCCTCGAGTTGCCGCTCGAGCACGTCGAGCGAGTGGCGGCCGACCCTCTGCCAGCGCGCGACCAGCTGCTCGTGACCTTCGGCCCGGCCGGTGAGGATCCAGAAGCGCGCGGTGCCGATGTTCGGCTCGAGCAGGTTCTGCTCGAAGAAGAGCCACTGCGCTGCACGCGCCCGGCCGAGCTTGTCCGCGGGCAGGAGTGCCGTTCCCTCGGCCAGGTAGAGCAGGATCGCACCGGACTCGGCGAGGTGCTCCCCGGAATCGAGCTCGAGCACGGGAGTCCGTCCGGCGGGGTTGCGGGCGAAGTGCTCCGGCGTCTGCGACTCGCCGGCGAAGAGGTCGACCGGCACGGGCTCCAGCTCGAGGCCGAGCTGAGCGGCGAGGAGGCGCACCTTGTAGCAATTGCCCGAGGCCGCGAAGTCGTAGAGCTTCACGAACCGCCGTTCACCTGCGAGCGCTGATGGGCCAGGTACTCCAGGAGATCGGACCGCGTCAGGATCGCGGCGGGGCGTCCGCCTGCGGCGACGACGACCGCGGCGCTCGGGCCCGAGAGGTCGGCGAAGACCTGGTCGAGCGAATCGCTCACGTCGACGGTCGCGAGGGGCGGCTGCATGGCCACCGCGACGTCCTCGTTCAGGGCGTCCGGGTTCTTGAAGACGCGATCGAGCACGCCGCGCTCCTGCAGAGAGCCGACGACGTCCGCGAGCGACCCGGTGTCGCCGTCGCGCACGACCGGCAGCTGCGAGATCGAGTAGCGCTGCATCAGGTCGATCGCCGCGCCGATCTTGGCGTGCGACTCGATCGTGACGAGGTCCGGCACGTCGTGCTCCTCGCTCCGCTTGTAGCGGAGCACCTGCTCGATCGTCGGCGCGGGCGAGCGCCGCTCCAGGAACCCGTACTGGAGCATCCAGTTGTCGTCGTAGAACTTCGACAGGTACGAGCGGCCGGAGTCGGGCAGGACGGTGAGGATCGTTCGCGTCGCGGCCGAAGTCCTTCGCGATCTCGAGCGCGGCCCAGATCGTCGTCCCGGCCGAGCCCCCCGCCAGGATGCCCTCCTCGCGCGCGAGCCGCCGCGCCGTCACGAACGAGTCGCGGTCCGAGACTCGCACCCAGCGGTCGACGATGTCGCGCGACATCGTCACGGGCCACGTGTCCTTGCCGATCCCCTCGACGAGGTACGGGTGTGTCTCCTCGGAGGTGTAGACCGATCCCTCCGGATCCGCGCCGACGACCAGTAGCTCCGGGTTCTGCTCCTTCAGGTAGCGGCCCGCGCCCGAGATCGTGCCGCCCGTGCCGACGGAGATCACGATCGCGTCGAGCTCGCCGCCGGTCTGCTCCCAGATCTCGGGCCCCGTCGTCTCGTAGTGCGCCTCCGGGTTGGACATGTTCGAGTACTGGTCGGGCTTGAACCCGCCCGGAATCTCCTCGGCGAGGCGGTCGGAGACGGAGTAGTAGCTCTCCGGCGAGTCGTGCTCGACGGCCGTCGGCGTGATCACGACCTCGGCGCCGTACGCCCGCAGCATCGCGATCTTCTCCTGGCTCATCTTGTCCGGCATCACGAAGATGCAGCGGTAGCCGCGCGCGGCCGCCGCGATCGCGAGGCCGACGCCGGTGTTGCCGGAGGTCGGCTCGACGATCGTTCCGCCCGGCTTGAGCTTTCCCTCGCGCTCGGCGGCCTCGATCATCGCCATCCCGATCCGGTCCTTGTTCGAGCCGCCGGGGTTCAGGTACTCGAGCTTCGCGAGCAGCGTCGGCGCGACGTCGCGGCCGATCCGGTCGAGCCGAACGATCGGCGTGCGGCCGACGAGGTCGAGCAGCGATGGGTACTCGCGGGACACTGCGGCGCAAGCCTACGCAACCGACAAGCCGCGGCCACGAACCGGCGACGACTGGATGATCGACGTCGTCGTCTGGCCGTAGGTCAGGAAGCGGTCGACGACCTCCTCCAGGTGCTCGATGTCGCGCACGTGCAGCTTGAGGTAGAAGCAGTCCTCGCCGGTGATCCGGTGGCACTCGACCACCTCGGGGCTCTCCCGCGAAAGCTCCGCGACCTTGGGGAGCTGACGTGCCGACGGGCGGACGCGCATGATCGCGCTCAGCGTGTACCCGAGCGCTTTCGGCTCGAGCTCGGCGCGGTAGCCCGTGATGACGCCGTCGCGCTCGAGGCGGCGGAGGCGGTCTGCGACGGCGGGCGGCGAGAGGCTGACGCGGCGGCCGAGCTCGGCGTTCGTCAGCCGTGCATCCGCCTGCAGCTCTACGAGCAGCCGCGCGTCGGTCGTGTCGAAGGCTCGGATCGGCGTTCTGGCGTAGCTTCGTAACCATCTGCACACGCATCCCTTCGCTCTCGCGGGTCGAAATGGCGATCCGGCAGCGATCATATCGTCGGTGAAGACACGGGCGATCCCGCCGCACGCCTACTTCGTCGGCAGTGCGGTGTTCCACTACCTCGGGCCGGCGTTCGCGGTGCTGCTCTTCGCGCGGGTGGACGTCCTCGGCGTCGCCTGGCTGCGGATCGCCGCGGCGGCGGCCGTCTTCGCGCTCTGGCGCCGGCCGTGGCGGGCGTACGCGCGCATGTCGGCGCCTGCGCGACGCACCGTGCTCGCCTGGGGCGGCGTGCTCGCGGTGATGAACGCCTGCTTCTACCTCGCGATCGACCGGCTGCCGCTCGGAACGGTCGCGGCGATCGAGTTCCTGCCCGTGATCGCGCTCGCGGCGCTCGGAGCGCGGACGCCGCGCAACGGCCTCGCGCTGGCCCTTGCGGTCGGCGGCGTCTACCTGCTCACGGACGTGCGGCTGGAGGGAGAGCCGCTCGGCGTCGCGCTCGCGCTCGCGAACGCCGTCCTCTTCGCCCTCTACATCGTGCTCGGGCACCGCGTCGCGCGCAGCAGCGAGGCGAGCGGCATCGACGCGCTCGGAGCGTCGATGCTCGTCGCGCTGGTCGTCGTGACGCCGCTGGCGGGCTGGGCCGCGGCGCCCGCATTCACCGACCCGGCCGCGCTCGCCGCGGGAATCGGCGTCGGCATCGCCTCGTCCGTGATCCCCTACGTCTGCGACCAGCTTGCGATGGCGCGCCTCGCCCGCTCCACGTACGCGCTGCTCGTCTCGCTGCTGCCCGCGACGGCGACGGTGATCGGCGTCATCGTCCTCGCGCAGGTGCCGTCAGCGGTCGAGGTGGCCGGCGTCGGGCTGGTCGTCGGCGCCGTCGCCTTCCACCGGGGCGAGCTGCCAGAACGCGCCGGTTCCCATTCCGGACAAAGGACGAATCGGTCTCGTTCCGAATACGCAGGTCGAGCCCGTCCATTGAGGCGAGTATCCCTCTCCAAGGAGCGACGATGAATCTTGGCCTTCGCACGATCCTGCTGCTGGCAGCGGTCGTTCTCTTCGTGATCTGCGTCTTCTCGACCGAGAACTACTCCGACCTGCTGGCGCTCGGCCTCGCCGCGTTCGCAGGCGCCTTCCTCAGCGATGCGCTCGGCTACGCCGACCGCACCTTCAACACCACGCGCGGCGACAGCACGCCGAGCTAGCTAATGCCGGAAATGCCGGCGCCCGGTGAAGACCATCGCGGCGCCGGCGTTTTCGACCGCCTCGATCACATCCGGGTCGCGCTTCGAGCCGCCCGGCTGGATCAGCGCCGTCACACCCGCGTCGAGCGCGACGTTGGGGCCGTCCGGCGAACGGGAAGAACCCGTCCGACGCGAGTGAGGCTCCCGTCGAGCGAGTGGCCGTGCTCGGTCGCCTTCTCGACCGCGATCCGAACGGCGTCGACGCGGCTCATCTGCCCCGCCCCGATCCCGATCGTCCGCAGGTCCTTGGCGATCACGATCGCGTTCGAGGAGACGTGCTTGCAGACCCGCCAGGCGAAGAGCAGATCGCCCCAGACAGCCTCGTCCGGCTTGCCGGCGACGGCTTCCATCCCTTCTCGGTCGGCGACGTCCCAGTCGCGGTCCTGGACGAGCAGACCGCCGAGGACGCGCTTGAGGTCCCGCTCCGACGCTTCGGCCTTGCGGCGCTCCATGTCGTTCAGGATCCGGATCGACTCCTTCTGCACCAGCGCCTCGAGGGCGACCTCGTCGTAGCCGGGCGCGAACAGCACCTCGACGAACTGCGCCGCGATCACGTCGCCGAGCGCCGCGGTGACGCCGCGGTTGAGGACGACGACGCCGCCGTAGGCTGAGGTCGGGTCGGCAGCAAGCGCGCGCGTGTACGCCTCGTCGATCGTCGCGCCGACGGCGACGCCGCACGGGTTGGCGTGCTTGACGATCACGCAGGCCGGCAGCGCGAACTCACGGACCGCGAGTCGCGCCGCGTTCAGGTCGTTGAGGTTGTTGAACGAGAGCTCGCGCCCGTGCAGCTGCTCGACCATCGCGAGGAGATGCGTGCGCGCGCCGCGCTCCGCGTAGTAGGCCGCGCCCTGGTGCGGGTTCTCGCCGTAGGCGAGGTCGCGCTGCTTCTCGAACACCGGCACGAGCACGGGTGGGAACGCCTCGCGGCCGGCGAACCAGGACGCGATCGCGGCCTCGTAGGCAGCGGACATCGCGAAGGCGGTCGCCGCCAGCTCCCGACGCGACTCGTGCGAGATCTCCCCGGACGCGCGCAGCTCGGCGAGCACGCGGCTCGTAGTCGTCGGGACGGCAGACCGGAGTCACGTGGGCGAAGTTCTTCGCCGCGCCGCGCAGCATCGAGGGGCCGCCGACGTCGATCATCTCGACGGCCTCCTCCTCGCGGACGCCGTGCTCCCGCGCCACCTGCTCGAACGGGTACAGGTTGACGCAGACGAGGTCGAAGAGGCCGATCCCGTGCTCCTCGAGCGCGTCCAGGTCGACCTCGACCTCGCGCCGCGCCAGGATTCCCGCGTGGATCGCCGGGTGGAGCGTCTTCACGCGGCCGCCCAGCATCTCCGGGAACTCGGTCAGGCTCTCGACGCTCGTCACCTTCAAGCCGAGCTCCTCGATGTAGGCCGCCGTGCCACCGCTCGCGACGAGCTCCCAGTCCAGCGAGGCGAGCCCCTTGACGAACCCGTCCAGCTCCGACTTGTCCCAGACGGAGATCAGCGCACGCAAAGCTCTCTCACAACCTCCGGCAGCAGCCGGTGCTCGACGGCCTGGATGCGCTCGGCCAGCGTCTCGGCGGGCTCGACCGGGACGGGCTCCTGGCGGATCACGGCGCCCGTGTCGAGGCCTTCGTCGACGAGGTGCACGGTGACGCCGGTCGTCTCGACACCGGCCGCGACCGCCTCGTCGATCGCGCGCGCGCCCGGGAACTCGGGCAGCAGCGAGGGATGGACGTTGACGATCCGCTCGGGGAAGCGGTCGAGGAAGACGGGCGTGAGCAGGTGCATGTAGCCCGCGCAGACAACAAGCCTGACCCCCTGCTCCTGCAGCCAGTTCGCCATCGTCGCGTCGCGCTGCACGCGGTCGGCGAACTCGCCGAGCGGGAACTCGGCCGAGGGCACACCGGCCGCGTCGGCCCGCTCCAGGGCCCGCACCCCGAGCTGGTTCGAAGCGACGGCGGCGACCGGCAGGCCCGGCGTCGAGCAGCGCCTGAAGGTTTGTGCCCTCACCGCTGACGAGCACACCGATCATGCCTCGACGATCCTGCCGATCACGAGGTCGTCCCCCGGCTCCGCCACGACCGCGCAGTAGCCGATGCCGAGGTTGAAGACGCGGCGCAGCTCGTCCTCCTCGACGTGGCGCGCGAGCCAGTCGAACACCGCCGGCCGCTCCCACGCATCCCAGTCGAGCTCGGCGCGGAGCCCGTCCGGGATCACCCGGCTCAGATTGCCCTCGATCCCGCCGCCCGTGACATGCGCGAACGCGTGCGCCGTGTCGCGGAGCCTCCGGACCTCGTCGAGATAGAGCTTCGTCGGAGCGAGCAGGTCGGGGCCGTCGTAGTCCTCGAGCTCGAGCACCCGGCGGACGAGCGTGAAGCCGTTCGCGTGGACGCCCGCAGACGCCAGGCCGATGACGGCGTCGCCCGCCCGCACCGCGGAGCCGTCGATGACGCGGTCGCGGTCGACGATCCCGACGCAGGTCGCCGCGAAGTCGAGCTCACCTTCGCGATAGACGCCCGGCAGCTCGGCGGTCTCGCCGCCGATCAGCGCGACTCCGGCAGTCCGGCACACGTCCGCCGCTCCCTCCACGAGCTCCGCCACCTGCTCGAGGTCGAGCTCGTTCGCGGCGACGTAGTCGAGCAGGATCAGCGGGTCTGCCCCGCAGGTGATGACGTCGTTGATGCAATGGGCGGCCATGTCGGCGCCGCAGGCACGCAGCTTACCCCGCTTGCGGGCGACGATCGGCTTCGTCCCGATCGAGTCGGTCGAGGCGGCGAGCAGCCGGCGGTCGTCCAGCGGATGGAGGCCCGCGAACGCCCCGAACCCGCGCGCACCGGTTGACTCGACGGCGGCGCGGAGGCGCTCGACGATCCCCTCGGCCGTCGCGAGCGAGACGCCGGCGGCGGCGTACGTCCGGTCGTCACTCACCGTCCGAGTCTACGAGGTGGATCGGAGCGCGTCAGGTCAGAAGCTCGGCGTGCAGCTGCGGCCTGCCCTGCGGCCCGCCGGGGAGGAACCGCACGATCGCCTCGCCGACGTGGACGCTGGTACCGTCGCGCTCGGCCTCGAGCAGCTCGGCGAGCGCCACGGCTTTCGCCTCGGGGTCGTCGGCGAGCAGGTGCAGCTCGCTCGAGGACGAGGTCGTCGGTCGACCGGAGCAGCTCGTCGAGCCACTCGCGTGGCGGATGCACCTCGAGCCGGTAGCCCGCGTCCGTGGCGATGAACGTGCGCCGGCCTCCGTGCGCCTGGATCCGCAGCTCCTTCTCGACCGCCCGGTCGATCACGTCGGCGAACTCCTCCTCGTCGAGGGCGAGCCCGAGGTGGTCGACGCGCGGGAGCTCCCACTGCCCGGGTTGGACGACGACGTTGACCGCGCCGCGCTCGAGCTCCGACAGGCGCAGCTTGAAGCCCATCCGGTCGAGCTCCTCCCACGAGACGCCGGCCTCGAAGGACTGGTAGTCGTCGCCGATCCGACCGTGCCGAGCGACGAGCTCGAACGCGAGCTTGCCGACGTAGCGCGCCTCGACCTGGCGGACGCGCGAGGTGACGAGGTGGTAGTGAAAGAGCTGCACCGGGCAGCGGATTCTAGAGTGGGGCGATGCTGACCGACTGGACGTTCGATCCGCTCCAGCTCGCGCCGGTCGTCCTTGCGGCGCTCGCCTACACGATGCGCGCGCGGACGCTTCGGCGGCGCGGCACACCGATGCCTCGCTGGCGGGTCGCGCTCTTCACGGCCGGCATCGCGCTCCTCCTGCTCGCATTCACCTCGCCGATCGCGTCGCTCGGCGAGCGGGAGCTCTTCAGCCTGCACATGCTCCAGCACGTCGTCATCGGCGACCTCGCCCCGCTCTGCCTGCTGGGTGGGCTCAACGGGCCGATGCTCCGCCCGCTGCTTGCGCTGCGGCCCGTGGAGCGCCTGCGGGTGCTGGCGAACCCGCTGGTCGCGTTGCCGATCTGGGCAACGAACCTGTACGTCTGGCACATCCCGTTCCTCTACGAGGGGGCCGTCGACAACTCCTTCGTCCACGCGGCCGAGCACGTCTCGTTCTTCACGGCCGGCGTGATCATGTGGCTGCCGGTGCTCGAGACGCTGCCGGCACCGGAGTGGTTCGGGACCGGCCCGAAGCTCGCGTACATCGCCGCCGTCCGCGTCGTCGAGACGGTGCTCGGAAACGTCTTCGTCTGGTCGGGCACGGTCTTCTACGGCGTCTACGCGCGCGGCGAGGAGCTCTGGGGTGTCTCCCCGCTCCGCGACCAGGGGCTCGCCGGCGCGGTGATGATGATCGAGGGGTCGATCGTCACGCTCGTTGCGCTCGCGTGGCTCTTCCTGCGCATGGCGCGGGAGGGCGAGCTGCGACAGGAGCTGCTCGAGCGAGGGCTCGACCCGCGCGCAGTTCGGCGTGCCGTCCGCTACGGCCGCGCGCAGGAGCTCGCCGGCCGGCGCTGAACTCGGTCCCTCCATGCGGTCGAGCGGCGTGCATCACGTCGACCTGGTCGTCTCCTCGATCGAGCGCAGCCTGCCCTTCTACCGCGACCTGCTCGGCCCGCTCGGCTTCAACCGCATCGGTGAGGTCGAGGGCGAGCGCGGCGAGACGATCTGGTACTTCGGCGGCCCGGGAAGCTCAGTCGGCCTGCGCCAGGCGCAAACCTCGGCGACGACCTCGGCGGGATCGACCGCTACCAGGTCGGTCTCCACCACGTCGCGCTCGCAGCACCGCGCGCGCCGTCGTCGACGAGCGCCACGACTGGCTCGTCTCGACGGGAGCGGCCATCGAGTCGCCGCCGCAGGAGTACGGCTACATCGCCCGGCTACTACGCGGTCTTCTTCTACGACCCGGACGGGATCAAGCTCGAGATCGTCCACGTGCCCGGCCCTGCGTAGGGCTCTTCGTACGTGATCGGGGCGGCAGGCCCCTCGACCTTGATCTCGGCGAGGCCGCGCATGCAGTCGGTGCGGCTTTCGTAGACGCTGGAGACCGCGACCGTCTCGCCCGACTCGCAGATGGCAGACCACCACCATTGTCCCGCCTGGTTGTGGCGTACAACGATCCGCATGTCTACATGATCGGCAACGGACCGGACGGAGTGAACCCCCAAAAGGTCTAGACCAAGGATCAGGCCGAGGGTCGAGGATCCGGGTCGTTCTCCGCGGCGATCTCGGCCGCCTCGCCGCGCTTGCGCACGAGCGCCCAATCCTCCTGCTGGGCGACGACGTCCTCGACCTCGGGGCGCACGTGGCCGGGAACCATCGCGAACTGCGTCTCGTCCGCGCGGACGGACTCGTACTCGCCGGGCGTGAGCCTGGATCGGCATCGTGCAGTCCTCGTCGCCGCACTCGCAGACGAGGTCGAGCACCCCTTCGCGTCCCTCCCAGGCGGCGCCGCCCGCCCGCAGACGCTCGTTGAGAGCGCGGAAGCGAACCTCGTTCTCCGCCACCTGCCGCTCCCGCGCCTGCACGCAGGCCGACTCTACGCCGGTAGAGATCGCCCGTGGAGGGGTAAGGCGAGCGAATGGCGGCGGGACTCGACCGGAGGAAGCTCGAGCTCTATCTGCCTGCGAGCGAAGCGGCGATCCGCCAGGCACGCGGGTTCGTCGACCGGCTCGAGGCTCTCGACCCGCACCGGGACGCCCGCTTCGCGGTGCGGCTGCTCGTGAGCGAGCTCTTCACGAACGCCGTCAAGTACGGCTCCCGGCGCGAGGGAGCCCGCATCCGGCTGCATGGTCGCCGTCAACGACGCGTACCTGCGTGTCGAGATCGGCGATCGTGGCCGGGGCTTCGCCGAGGGGGAGACGACGATGCCGGACGCCGAGGCCGAGTCGGGGCGTGGGCTCGCGTTCCTCGACGCGCTCGCGGACCGCTGGGGCATCGTCGCGCAACGGCGAGTCGTGCGTCTGGTTCGAGCTCGACTTCTGATTGCGCAAGCTGGCATCCGCGGAGCGGGCGCTCACGCGCGAAGACCCCTCAAGGGGCCGCTTCGCGGCCCAAAGACCCGGCCCCCGGAAGCTAGACGTGGAGGCGAGCGAGCTTTGCCTCGACGTTGACGCGGGCGCGCTCGGCGAGCGGCGAGGCGAGCAGCCGCTCGAGCAGCTCGGGCTCCGGCGTCGGGTCGTACCAGACGTCCATCAGGTCGACGACGGTCGGATGGTCCGCGTCGCCGTCGATCCGCTCGACCGCCGCGCCGACGGCCACCTCGCCCGGCTCGAGCACGCGGACGTAGATCCCCGGCCGGCGGGCGGCCGCGAAGCGCTTCACCCACCCGGGCTCGTCCATCCGCGTCGCGAAGACGGAGCAGGGAATGCGGGCTGCGGTGGCCTCGAGCAACGCTTCGCCGACACGGAACCGGTCGCCGATCCGCACCTCGCCGGCCCCGAAGCTCGAGAGCGTCACGTTCTCGCCGAACGTCCCCGGCTCGAGGACCGCGTCGAGCTCGCCGGCCCACCAGGCGTAGTCCTCGGAGCTGTAGACGTAGACGGCCTGATCGGGGCCGCCGTGGTTCTCGACGTCCGCGACCGTGTCGCCCGCAAGACCG
Organism: uncultured Gaiellaceae bacterium; assembly: GCA_963765705.1. Classification (GTDB taxonomy): domain Bacteria; phylum Actinomycetota; class Thermoleophilia; order Gaiellales; family Gaiellaceae; genus Gaiellasilicea. The sequence goes on along the minus strand of CAVXXJ010000008.1, from coordinate 100,569 downwards.
AGCGTCGCCGACGTACCCCCGCTCGACCGGCGCCTTGCGGATCCCGGTCGAGACCGTGCGGGCGCCGATCTGCATCAGCTCGGCGCTGCCGGCGTTCACGGATACGACGTGCATCAGCTTCGAGCCGGCTCGAAGCGCAGCTTCGCGAGGTTCCGCTCGGCGGGCACCCTGGTCGGATAGTCGCGGGTGAAGCAGGCGCGGCAGACCGACGCCTCGGGCAGCCGCGTCGCGGCCTGCATCCCCTCGAGAGAGAGGTAGTGGAGCGAGGTCGCGCCGATCAGCTCACGCATCTGCTCGACCGAACGATGCGCGGCGGCGAGCTGTTCCTCGTCGGCCATGTCGATCCCGTAGAAGCAGGGCGAGACGATCGGCGGCGAGGAGACACGCACGTGCACCTCGGCCGCGCCGGCCTCGAACAGCATGTTGACGAGCTGGTGCATCGTGCTGCCGCGAACGATCGAGTCGTCGACGATCACGAGCCGCTTGTCGGCCACCTCGGCGAGCGGGTTGAACTTCATCTTGATCCCCTGACGGCGCAGCGCGTCGTCGGGCTGGATGAACGTGCGGCCGACGTAGCGGTTCTTGATCAGCCCTTCGCTGTAGGGGATGCCGGACGCGCGCGAGAAGCCGACCGCGGCGGGCGTGCCGGAGTCGGGAATCGGCATCACGAGGTCGGCCTCGACCGGCCCCTCGGCCGCGAGCCGCTCGCCCATCCGCACGCGCACGCCGTGCACCTCGGCGCCGGCGAGCGTCGAGTCGGGGCGGGCGAAGTAGACGTGCTCGAAGATGCAGAGCGCCTGCCGGCCCTCCGGGATCGCCTGTGTCGCGTGCAGGCCCTCCTCGTCGATCACGACGAGCTCGCCGGGCCGCACCTCGCGCTCGAAGGAGGCGCCGATCAGGTCGAGCGCGCACGTCTCGGACGCGAGCACCCAGTCCTCGGCGCCGTCCTCGTCGACCAGGCGGCCGATCGCGAGCGGGCGGATCCCGTGCTGGTCGCGGAACCCGATCAGCTTCCCGTCGGCCAGCGCGACGATCGAGTAGGCGCCGTCGAGCCGCGCCATCGCCCGCGCGACCGCGACGGGGAGCGGCGAGGGATCGTGGGCGATCAGCGCCGCGATCGCCTCCGTGTCCGAGGTGGCGCCGAGCCCGATCCCGTCCTCGGCGAGCGCGTCGCGCAGCTCCTCGGTGTTCGTCAGGTTGCCGTTGTGGGCGAGCGCAACCGTGCGAGCGGCGCCGTGGTGGACGAGCGGCTGCGCGTTCGCCCACGCGTTCGCGCCGGTCGTCGAGTAGCGCGTGTGGCCGATCGCGACCTCCCCGGGCAGCGCCTGCAGCTTCTCCTCGTCGAAGACCTGGGCGACGAGGCCCATGTCGCGCAGCGCGGTCAGCCGGCCGCGATCGGAGACGGCGATGCCCGCCGCCTCCTGGCCGCGGTGCTGCAGCGCGAAGAGCGCGAAGTAGGCGATCCGCGCCACGTCGCGCTCGGTCGAGCGGATGCCGAAGACGCCGCACATCAGGCGTACGCCTCCTTCAGCTCGTCGAGCTCGATCCCGAGCAGGCTCGTGCCGCCGAGCGACGCCGAGCCGCCGCAACGGCACTCCGCCGAGCCGGTCGACGACGTCGGGCGCGCAGGCGAGCACGGCCTGGCCGCCGCCTTCGCCGAACCAGGCGCGCGGATCGTCGGGCAGCGCCAGCGTCGGCGCCGAGACCGGAGTGGATCGCCGCTTCCGCGAGGGAGACGGCGAGGCCGCCGCTCGAGACGTCGTGGACGAGCGAGCACCGCGGCGCGGCGCGCCAGAGGAACTCGACGAGCGACGCCTCCGCCGCGAGGTCGAGCCGCGCCGGGCGACCGCCGACCTCGCCGTAGCGCGCCTGATACTCGGAGCCGGCGAGCGCGACCGGCGAGGCGCCGGCGAGCAGGATCACGTCGCCTTCGCGCCAGCCCTTCGGCACGTTCCGCACGTCCTCGAGCAGGCCGACGCAGCCGACGACCGGCGTCGGGTCGATCGCGCGCCCGTCGGTCTCGTTGTAGAGCGAGACGTTGCCGGAGACGATCGGGACGCCGAGCGCCTCGCAGGCCTCGGCCATCCCCTCGATCGACTCGGCGAGCTCCCAGGCGATCTCGCCCTTCTCGGGGTTGCCGAAGTTGAGGCAGTCGGTCAGCCCGATCGGCTCGGCGCCGGTGCAGGCGACGTTGCGCGCCGCCTCGAGCACGGCGAGCTGCCCGCCGGTGCGGGGCCACAGGCGCCCCATGCGGCTCTGGCCGTCGAGCGAGACCGCGAGCCCGCGGTAGCCCGGCCGCAGGCGGAGGACGGCCGCGTCGAGGCCGGGGCGCCGCACGGTGCGGGAGCCGACGAGGTGGTCGTAGCGGCGGAAGATCCACTCGCGGCTGCGGAGATTCGGCGAGGCGAGCAGCTCGAGCAGAGCCTGCGGAGCCGCGGGCGCGTTCGGAGCGCCTTGTAACAGACTGCTACTCGGCTCCGGGCGCGGGACGGGCTCGACGGTGTAGCGCGGGCACTCGTCGGTCAGGAGCCGCGCCGGGATCTCGCCGACGACCTCGTCCTCCCAGAACGCGCGCAGGAGACCGGTGTCGGTCACCTCGCCGACGACGGCGTGGTGGAGCTCCCAGCGCTCGCAGACCGCGAGCACGGCGTCGAGCATCTGCGGCCGGACGACTGCCACCATCCGCTCCTGGCTCTCCGAGATCATCACCTCCCACGGCTCCATCCCCTCCTCCCGCAGCGGCACGCTGTCGAGCTGGAGGTCGATGCCGGTGTCGCGGGCCATCTCCGAGAGCGAGGACGCGAGGCCGGCGGCGCCGCAGTCCTGCAGCGACTCGACGAGGCCCGCCTCGACGAGCTCGACGGAGACCTCGATCAGCTTCTTGCCCATGAACGGGTCGCCGACCTGGACGGTGGGGCGCTTGTCGGCGTCGTCCTCGCCGAGCTCCTGGCTCGCGAGCACGGACGCGCCGCCGATGCCGTCGCGCCCGGTCGTCGCGCCGTAGAGGACGACGAGGTTGCCGGGACCGGTCGCGCCGGCGCGCGTGACGCGATCGGCCGGCAGGAGCCCGACGCACATCGCGTTCACGAGCACGTTGTCGCGGTAGGACTCGTCGAAGACGGCCTCGCCGCCGACCGTGGGCACGCCGACGGAGTTCCCGTAGGCGCCGATGCCGGCGACCGCGCGGTCGAAGCGTGGATCGTCGGGCGCGAAGCGGAGCCCGTCCAGCAGCGCGATCGGCCGCGCGCCCATCGCGATGATGTCGCGCAGAATCCCGCCCACCCCGGTCGCGGCTCCCTGGAACGGCTCGACCGCCGACGGGTGGTTGTGGCTCTCGACCTTGAAGCAGACGGCCTCGCCGTCGCCGAGATCGAGGACGCCGGCGTTCTCACCGGGGCCCTGCAACACGCGTTTACCCGAGGAGGGAAGCCGCTTGAGGAGGAGGGCCGAGTGCTTGTAGCCGCAGTGCTCCGACCAGAGGAGCGAGAAGACCGCCAGCTCGAAGTGGTTCGGTTCGCGGCCGAGCAGGTCGACGATGCGGGCGAGCTCCCCATCGGTCAGGCCCGAGGGCTCGGTGGATGGGCTGTTCGGCGACCTGCGTCAGGTGAGTTCAGTCTAGACGGGAAGGACGACGGCGGCCGCCGCGTTGTGAGAGAGCGTGAGTCGCCGCCACCTCCTGATGCTGGCGGCGCTGGCGGCGATCTGGGGCTCGTCGTTCATGTTCATCACGATCGCGCTGCGGGACCTCGCACCCTCGACGCTGATCCTGCTCCGGATGGCATCGGGCGCGCTCGCGCTCGGCGTCTACGTGTGGCTCGCGGGGCACGACCTGTCGCTGCTCCGCCGCTACGCCTGGCCGCTGGCGCTGCTGGCGCTGATCAACACGGCAGTGCCGTTCTTCCTGATCGCCTGGGGCCAGCAGTACATCGACTCCGGCCTCGCCGCGATCTTCAACGCCTCCGCGCCGCTCTTCACCGCGCTCTTCGCGCTCCCGATCGACCGCACCCAGCGCGTCACCGGCGCCCGGCTCGCCGGCGTCGTGCTCGCCTTCGGCGGCGTCGTCCTCCTCGTCGGCTTCGAGCTCGGCGGCGGCGAGCGCGCGGTCGCCGGAGCGATCGCCGTCGTCGCCGCCGCGGCCTGCTACGGGATCGGCGGTCTCTACGCGGGGAGGGGCTTCGCCGGCCTGCCGTTCTCGCTCGTCGCCTTCGGGTCGCTCACCTGGGCGACGCTCTTCGTGCTCCCGGTCGGCGCCGCGCAGGCGACCATGCTCGGCTGGGAGTCGCTGCTCTCCGTGCTCTACCTCGGCGTCGCCGCGACCGGCGTCGCGTACCTCCTCTACTTCGGACTGATCGCGGGCGCGGGCGCCTCGAAGGCGGTGCTCGTCACCTACCTGGTGCCTTCGCTGGCGCTCGTCTACGGCGCCGCCTTCCTCGACGAGACCGTGACGGCCGTCTCGCTCGTGGGCCTGGCGCTCGTGCTGACGGGGGTCGCGCTGGGCACCGGTACGGTGAAGAGGTGAACCGCTACTGGCCGATGCTGCTCGTCCTCGCGGGCGTCTGGGGTGCGTCGTACCTCTTCATCAAGGTCGCCGTCGACGAGATCGACCCGGCGCCGATGATGGCCGCGCGAACCCTCCTCGCGGCAGCCGTCCTGCTCGCCTACATCGTCTGGCGCCTCGGCCGGTCGGAAGCGGTGTCGGAGCTCCGCGCCGCCTGGCGTCACTGCCTCGTACTCGGGATCCTGAACGCGGCAGTGCCGTTCTGGCTGATCGCCTGGGGCGAGCAGCACATCGACTCCGGCCTCGCCGCGGTGGTGCAGGCGTCGGTGCCGATCTTCAACGCCCTCCTGGTGCTCCGCTTCCTTCCACACGAACGGCTGACCGCGACACGCGCGCTCGGGCTCGCGATCGGCATCGTCGGCGTCGCGGTCGTCACGGGCATCCATCCGGACGGCGGCGGCCTCGCGATCGTCGGCGCGCTCGCCGTCGTGCTCTCCTCGCTCTCGTATGCGAGCGCCGGCGTCTACGGCCAGCGCGCGGTCTCCGGGACCCGCGGCCCGGTGCTCGCCGCCGGCTCGATGCTCGCCGGCGGGCTGATCCTGACGCCGGTCGCCGCGTTCCAGCTCCCCGGCAGCGTCCCTTCGCTCGAGGCGACCGCCTCGGTGCTCGCTCTCTCGCTCCTCGGCACCGCGCTCGCCCAGCTCGTGCTCTTCCGCATGCTCGCCCTCCACGGCTCGTCCCGTCTCTCGCTCGTCACCTACCTGATGCCCGGCTTCGCGCTCCTCTACGGCGCGCTGATCCTCGACGAGGAGCTGACGCTCTCGACGCTCGGCGGGCTCGCGCTGATTCTCGGCGGCGTCGCGCTCGCCTCGGGCGCGGTCCGCCTGCGGCGCGACACGGCAGTCCCCGTCCGCCCGTGACCGTCTCGATCCGCCCCGCCGCCGAGGCCGATCTCGAGTTCCTGGTCGAGCTCTACGGCGACGAGGACGTTCGTCCCTTCCTCGCCGCGGCGGGCTCCTACGAACGAGACGGGATCGCGGAGAAGATCGTCCAGGATCCGGAAGCCGGTGGTCTCCTCGTCGTCGAGCTGGACGCCGAGCCCGCAGGTGCGATGGGCTGGGAGCTCGGCAACCGCCGCAGCCGGATCGCGCACGTGAGCGGGCTCGCCGTGCATCCCCGCTTCCGCGGCCGGCGGCTTGCCGACGACGCTGCCCGCCTGCTGCAGCACCACCTGATCCGGGAGCTCGGCTTCCACCGCATCGAGCTCGAGATCTACGGCTTCAACGAGCGCGCGCAGCGGCACGCGGAGCGCTCGGGGTTCGTCCGCGAGGGCGTGAAGCGGAAGGCGTACGCCCGCGACGGCGGCTGGGTCGACGGCGTGCTCTACGCGCTGGTCGAGGAAGACCTGGACGAACCGAGGTAAGCGCTCAGCAGGTCGCCTGTCTGAGGGAGCTCGCTGCGGAGGCTGTAGACGTTCTCGTCCTCGTCGCGGATCGCCACGAAGCCGGCCTGGCGCAGGATCGCAAGATGGTGGTGGGCCGTCGACTTCGCGACGCCGAGCTCCGCCGCGGCCTCGCTGAGCTTGAGCGGGCCGTCGCTGAGGCGCCGCAGCAGCTTCAAGCGCCCCTCGTCGCCGAGCGCCTTGTAGATGCGTGCGACCTCGGCCGGCGACGCCCCCTCCTCGGCAGGCGGGGCGATCGGATAGCAGAAGATCTTCGTGCTCTTGTGCTCCCAGAGGATCACCCAGGGGCGCATCCACCAGTTGGGGAAGAGCGCGAGCGTTCGGATCCCGGGAGCGGGGGTGTACTGGTAGCCGCGTAGCGTCAGCTCGACGAGCTGCTCCGGCGAGTGCTTGGCCGCGAGCTCCCGCTTCGACTCCGCGTCGCGCTCCGCCGCCTCGCGCCACTCCTGGGAGCTCGGCTCGAACACCTCCGTGTACCAGCGGGGGAGCAGGTCGAGCAGGCGCGCCTTCAGCTCCTCGCCGCCGAGCCCGAGCAGCAGCCGCGTCGACTCGTGCTTGTCCGAATACTCGGCGACCGACTCGAGGAGCGAGTCCTGAGCCTCCTTGTCGCCGCGGGCCGCGCGCTCGATCACATCCGATCCGGACAGATGGTTGGACGCGCTGCCGTAGTAGCCGAACAGGTGCAGCTTGAGCTCGACCGGATCGGTCTCCTCGAGCCGCTCGAGGAACGCAGCGAAGGTCCGTGGCTTCGGCGTCTCCAGGACGATTCCGAGCAGGTGCGCGGCGACTTTCATCGAGCCGAGCAGCAACTCGTCGACCGTCACCAGCAGGTCGGGCGGCACGGTGTCGAGCTTTGCCTTCAGCCACGCCGCACCGAGGTCGAGCGTCTCGTGGTCGTCACGGTCGCCGAGTGCGCAGATGCTCATCAGGACCTCGGCCGCCTCGGAGACCTCGACCTCGACCTCGATCGTCCCTGGACGGGAGAGGTCGAGCACCTGTGGGCGGTTGCTCCGTTCGATGGCCATCTAACGTGCGCAGGGTACTCGCTAATGAACGGCTTGACAAGGCCCGAGTCGTTCGATATATTTCGAACAGTTCAAAGAAGTCGAACGCGTCAGGAGACCCCATGCTCGCCTCCACAGACCTTCTCCAGCAGCTCGTGAACGACCGGCAGCAGGAGCTACGGGCGTCAGTCGCCCACACGCTCGTCGGGTCGAGCCCGGCTCGCACACGCATCGCGCGCACCCTCCGTCGCGCGGCGGACCGGCTCGACGCGACGACCTCACCGTCCGCGGTGAGCAATGCACTCCCAGGCGGCGGCTTCGAGCCGCCGTCTGGGCTCAGTGCCCTTTGAGGAACCCCTCGACGAGCGCCTTGGCCCGCGCCGAGCCGGCCATGAGCCCGATTCCGTGCAGCGAGCCTGGCAGCACCTCGAGCCGCTTGCCCGCCGAGGTCGTCGCCGCGTGCAGCGCCTCCGCGTCCTTCGAGAAGTCGAAGCCCGCGTTGTCGTCGCCTGCCGCAGCGAGGTAGAGCACCGGCACCCGTAGCCGCGGCGCCGTCTTGAGCGCGTCCATCCCGCGGAAGCGCGCCGGCCCCGAGACGCTGACGACACCGGTGACCGGCGGCGTCACGTTCGCGGCGGCGACGAGCGAGGCGAGCCCGCCCATCGACGCGCCGACGAGGAAGATCTTCTTCTTGCCCAGCTTCCGCAGCGCCTTCGTCGCCGCCGCGAGGTCGGAGGGAAACCGGGTCGCAGCGGCTCCCGTCCGGGCCTGCGAGAGGCCGTAGCCCCGGAAGTCCATCGGGAAGACGTAATACCCCTTGCTCGCCAGCCGCCGCGCGTACGGAGCCCAGTCGCACAGATCGCCTTCGGACTGGTGGGCGAGGATGACGGCCGTCGTTCCCTTCCCGAAGCGGTGGCCGACGAGCTTCGTGCCGTCGGCCGCGGAGAACCGGATCTCGGCGCCGGCGACGCACGCGTGCTCGGCCTGCTCCGTGGCGGCGCCGGCTGTCGACGCTGCCACCCCGAGAACCGCAACGAGCAGGAAGGCGCGTCTCATGTGACGAAGGTGTAACAGGACTACAATGACATGTCAAGGATGACAGGTACGCTCGGCCACGCCTTGCTGGGCCTGCTCGCAGATCAGCCCCGCACCGGGTATGCGCTGCTGAAGCACTTCGAGCAGTCGCTCGCATACGCCTGGCCGGCGAGCCACAGCCAGATCTACCCCGAGCTCGCGAAGCTGCTCGCCGCGGGGCTGATCCGCGAGGGTGATGCGCTCCCTCGGGGCGGCCGCCCGTACGAGCTCACCGAAGCCGGACGCGACGAGGTACGACGCTGGCTGAGGGAGACCGAGCCGTCTCGCACGGTCCGCAGCGAGGCGACGCTACGGCTCTTCTTCCTCTGGCTGCTCGAGCCGGAGGACGCGGAGGCCTACCTGCGGTCGGAAGCCGAGCGGGCGCGCACGGTCCTGGAGGAGCTGGAGACGATCGCCGAGCAGGAGGATCCGGACACGCCGAAGACGCGCGCCTACGGGATCGCGCTCGAGCTCGGGCTCCGGACGACGCGGGCACGGCTCGAGTGGGCCGAGTGGGCGCTCGAAGCGGGAATGGCTCAGCGGTTCGGGATCACCTGATTGCCGACGATCCGATCGGCCTCGTCGTAGGCAACGAGCCGGACCGGGAACTTCGCCCGCTGGACCCGGAAAGCAGTCGCGTTGTCGCGGAGCGGGGCGTCCCACTGTCCCCCGTCGCCGAGGAAGACGCGGAGCCGGGCGACGTCGTCGGAGACGAGACCCGAGACGATCCAGATCTGCTGCCCGCCTCCCGCGAACCCCCAGCCCAGGTGGAGCGGACGCTCTTTGAACAGGGGCCTCGGCGCGCACCCGGCGCTGCTGGTGCCGCGGGTGAGCAGGCCGAAGCAGATCGAGTCGTCGCCCACGCGCGGGAAGCGAGACGACGGCGGCGCGGCCCACAGCGTCTTGTCGCCGACCGTGACGCCGAGGAAGTCGCCCGGGTCGGGATAGATGACCCGGACGAATCCTGCACAACACGGACGGCCCGCGCCGCCGAGGCCGGCCTCGTCCGCCGAGATCCCACGCGGCTCGCGCCGGTCGAACCAGCCGATCGTGCCGTTGCGAACCTGTCGCTCGATTGTCGCCGGCCCTCGCAGACGAAACGTCGTCACTGGCGGCGGCTGGCCGCTCACGTGGACACTGATGGGGACCACGTCCGTTCGACCGTCGTCCGTGGCGGCCGTCACCGTCCGAGCCCAATTCCCGCGGCGTCCGGGCTCGAGTACGTGCAGAAAAGCCCCGTTGCGCACGGTGGCGGCGCTCGTGCCGTTGTCGGCCTGCACCGTCACACGCTCGACCTCCGCCGCGGCAATCCCGAAGGTCAGCAGGTAGCGCGGAACTGTCGGCGGGTCGGTCGGGCTCCGTGGGAGCCGGCCGACGTGGCCGACGCTGAGATTCGCCTTCACGGGGAGGATCAGGTCGCCGGAGCGACGGAGATCGCTGCGCGAGACGCAGGCGGACTCCGGACCGGCGCCCCCGACGGCCCGCACCGCTATGCGGAGGCAGACGACGTTGCCCGTCTCGAACCCGTAGAGGTAGAAGAGCCTGCCGTCGAGGTCGATCCGGAGCAACTGCCTGAGCTCGGGATCGTTCGGGAAGCGCGCGGCGGCTTCGAAGCGACGCTGCGCGTCGGGTGAAACGGATTCGCCGGGCGTCCCGGAGAGCCAATCGGAGAAGCCGCCGACGCCGCGCGCAATCGCACCGCCGAGTGGTGTCACCGTCAGCGTCGCGACCACGGCCGCGGTGAGCACGACGGCACTGATTCGTCGGCGGCGTCGACGTGCGGGCTCGCCAGCCCGCGCCAGAACGGCGTCCCAGTCCCGGTGCTCGAGCGGCACGGCGGGCACTGCCTCGTCCAGCCCGGCGCGGATCTGCTGGTCGACGTCGTTCATCTCGGCACCTCTTCGATTGCGCGGCGCAGTGCGGCATGCGCCGCGCTCAGGGTTGCGGAAACGGTGCCCACCTCGATCTGAAGGGCCTGGGCGATCGACCGATAGTCGAGGTCGGCGTAGTAGCGGAGGAAGAGCGCCAGACGCTGACGGTCCGGCAGCCCGCGGATCAGCAAGGCGAGCTCCGACTGCAGGACCGGCTCGTGCCCGTTCCGACGCTCGGCGTCGTCGGAGACCGGCGCCTGGGCGGCTCGCGCTCTGGCCTTCGCCGCTGCGTTGACGACCGCCCGCCAGATCCAGGCTTCGAGCGGCCCTTCGCGGCGGTACTGCCGCCGGCTGCGGACGACGTCCGCGAAAGCGTCCTGTACGGCTTCGACGGCGATGTCGCGGTCGTGCGTGATCGTGGCGGCGGCGCGGACGAAGTGGCCGAATCGCTGCCGGTAGAGCTCTTCGATCTCCGTGAGGAGCGGGTCTCCGAAAAGTCTCATTCACAGGTCCTGATCCGTTTGGCGAGCCTGTTGTTTAGCGCTACAGCAGCCTTCCCCTCGACTCGCCGACGACGATCACGTCCTCGACGCGGACGCCGAAGCTGCCGTCGACGAGAATCGACGGCTCGTCGGTGAAGGTCATGCCGGCCTCGAGCGGCGTGTCGTCCTCGACCGAGAGGAACGGGTGCTCATGGACGTCGAGCCCGATCCCGTGGCCCATCCTGTGACGGAAGCCGGCGCCGAGCCCGGCGGCCTCGATCGGCGCTCGGCACGCGGCGTTGACCTCGCGCGCGAGCGCGCCGCTGCGGGCCGCCTCCCGTCCAGCCTCCTGCGCGGCGAGCATCGCCGCGTGCGCTTCCTCGTACCCTGCGGGCGGCTCGCCGCAGACGAGCGTGCGGCCGAAGTCGGAGCAATAGCCCTCGACGACGGCGCCGAAGTCGAAGAGAACGGCTTCGCCGTTGCCGAGGGGCTCGCCGGCGGTGGCATCGCCCGAGTCGAGCGGCCGCGCTCCCCAGGTGAAGATGTGGGTGGGGAAGGAGGGGCAGCGCGAGCCACGGGCGCGAAGCTGGTGCTCGACCTCTTCGACGAGGTCCGTCATCGTCACGCCCGAGACGACTCGCGGCGCCGTCGCTTCCATTGCCTCGCGGGCGAGCTCGCACGCCCGGCTCATCAGCTCCAGCTCGGCCGGCGACTTCACCCGCCGCAGCCGGTTCACGAGCGAGGAGCCCTCGACGAGCTCGACGCCCGGGAGCGCCTGCTCCAGCTCCAGCACGGTCTCCGCCCAGGCCCGCGCGCCGATGGCGAGACGACCGGGCGCGCCGAGGCTGCGCGCCGCCTCGGCGAAGAGCACGCGCCCGTCGGCGTCCTCGTGCACGACGACGGCCCCCGGCGGCGGCTTCCCGTGCAGGTGGAAGTCGACGACCATCCGGGGCAGCACGAAGAGCGGCTCCCGCCCGGGCGCGAGAAACGCACCTGCGACCCAGCCGTGCGCGTAGGAGAGGTTGCCGAAGCTCGGCAGGTCGCGCGCGATGCCGGTCAGGTACTCGAGGTCGGAGGACGGCGGCACGAAGATCCCGTCGAGGCCCTGATCCGCCAGCAACCCGCTCAGCCGCTCGCGCCGCTCCGCATACTCTTGGCTCTCAATCGCCATCTGACTCCCCGGAGGATCGCACGCATGGAGCTCATCCACACCTGCTACCGGATCACCGACATCGACCGCTCGGTCGCCTTCTACACCGCACTCGGCTTCGAGGATCGGCGGCGAATGCCGATCCGCGAGGAGGCGATCAACGTCTTCATGGGCTTGCCCGGAGCGGGCGACCAGCTGGAGCTGACCTACAACTTCGGCGTCGACTCGTACGAGATCGGCACCGGGTACGGCCACATCGCGCTGACCGTCGACGACATGAACGGGACGCTCGAGCAGCTCGCCGCGCAGGGCATCGAGCCGGAGCGGCCGCCGTACCAGTTGCGCGAGGGCGGCTCCTTCCTCTGCTTCGTCCGCGACCCGGACGGCTACCGGATCGAGCTCATCGAGCGCGGATAGCCGGCATGAACGTACTCACGCATCTCATGTTTCAAGACGGTCGAGCGCGCGAGGCAGCCGAGTGGTACGTCTCGCTTGTCCCCGGATCGAGCACTCAGCGGGTGATCGACAACGCTGGAGGGGGCGCGACCGTGTACTTCACACTCGCGGACCGCGGCTTCATCGCCTTCGACAGCCCGACGCAGCATGGGTTCGATTTCACCCCGTCGATGTCCATTTTCGTGCGTTGCGACGACGAGGCGCAGGTCCGTCTCCTCTTCGACCGGATCGCCTCCGACGGCGACGTGAAGATGCCTGTGGACGACTACGGATTCAGCTCGTGCTTTGGCTGGGCCACGGATCGTTACGGCGTGTCGTGGCAGATCGGCGCAGCTGATCGCGAGCTCGCTGATGTGTAGGTCGCTCGCTGCCGAGTCCAGTCCCCACCACCCTGAGCGCCCCGGCTAGCCAGGGAGCACGCGCAGGCGGATGACCGAGCGTGAGTCGGACCGGGATCTAGCGTCGTCGTTCTTCTGGAACGACTCCGCCCAGACGACGGAGCGTCCGAAGGTTGCGAGAGCCCGCGGCCGCCAGCCGGGCTTCGTCGTAACGACGGTGACGCGGCGACGGGTTGTCGTGTCGAGCGCCCAGACCGTCCGCCGGTCGCGAAAGACGAGGTAGCGCCCGGCGAACAGGAGCTCCGTCGACCACGTTCTTGGGTGCTGGTACGAGCCCGCGCCTGTCACCGCTGGCGGCGTCGTACCACTCGATCGTCGTCGCTGTGAGCACCGCTGTGAGCGTGTTGGATTGCGTCAGCGCTCGCGGAGGCCGGGTGGCCGTGACGCTGCTGGTGACTGCGCCTGTGGTCGCGCTGCGAATCTCGAGCGCCGGCGTCGGTCTGATGAAGGTCTGTCCGGGCTTCGTCGGGCCATAGAAGTCCCGGTCGGCGGGAGAGACGGCGACGTGCTCGCCGTGACGAGCGACCAGTGCCGGCGGCGGAGCACCGGGGAGCGTCCGCTTGCGGCCGTTCTCGAGCAGCGTGACCTCACCGCCGCTGACCTTGTACTCGGATCCCGGGTCCGAGGGTGGCGTAAAGACTCGAGTGATCCCGTAGACGAACTTGCCGTCGACGCCGCCCCCAATGCCGACGAAATGGTCGCCGGACCCATCCAGGCCGAAGCCGACGTTGCGGAGACGCCGTCCGCGGGTCGCGGAGACGGACGCTTCCAGGAGGTGACCAGTCGGGTAGCTGTTTGCGCTGACGGAACGTGTCGAGATCCAGACCAGGCGACCACCGCCGACCAGCAACCGCGGCGGCGCCGGCCAGTTGTCGACGAATTCCTGATTGGGATCCGTGTAGCGAATCGTCGCTCGCCGACCCGTCGACCGGGTCTGCACGCGCAGCTCCCAGGTCGTCTCCAACCACGCAAGCCGCCGTCCGTCGTAGGCCACCGCGTAGGTGATGCCCGGGAACGCGATCAACATCCTCGCCTGCCTGCCACCATCGCTCGCCGCTGCCGGCAGCGTCGCGGTGGCGAGCACCATCCCGACGAACGCAAGCATGCGTCGGGTCAGAGACCTCACCTACGGCTCGAGCGGCTCGACCACGACCACCGGGATCTCGCGTTCCGTCCGGGTCGCGTACTCGTCGTAGTGCGGCCAGATCTCGGCCATCTGCCGCCACAGGCGCTCGCGCTCGTCACCGGCGGCCGTGCGAGCCCGCCCGCGCAGGTGGTCGCCCTTCACCTGCAGCTCGACCTCCGGTTGCTTCGCGAGGTTGCGGTACCAACCGGGATGCTCGGGTGCACCTCCCTGGGAGGCGATGAGGACGACGTTCTCGCCGTCGCGGCCGAAGATGAGTGGCGTCGTCGTCGGGTCGCCGGTGCGACGGCCCGTCGTCGTCAGGAGCGCGATCGGTGCGCCGTTCCAGATATAGCCGACCTCGCCGTCGGTCTCCTGGTACCGGCGGACGTGCTCCTGACCGAAGAGCGAGCGGTCGATCACGAGCGGAGCGTAGCGCCGGGGATAGGGTCGCGCTGTGCGCACGCGGCGGGTGATCACCGTAGTCGGCTGCCACGCCGGCGGTGAGATCGGCAACGTCGTCGTCGGCGGCGTCCTGCCGCCGGCCGGAGCGACCGTGTTCGAGCAGATGCAGACGCTGCAGCGCGACGGCGACTGGCTCCGCAAGCTGCTGCTGCGGGAGCCGCGCGGGAGCGTCGCCTGCCACGCGAACCTCGTCGTGCCGGCGACCCGCCCGGACTGCGACGCGGGCTTCATCATCATGGAGCCGACCGAGTATCCGGCCATGTCGGGGTCGAACACGATCTGCACGACGACCGTCCTGCTCGAGACCGGCATGCTCGAGCTGCGCGAGCCCGAGACGGTCGTGCGGCTGGAAGCGCCGGGCGGCGTCGTCGAGGCGCGCGCGGCGTGCCGCGACGGACGCTGCGAGAGCGTCGAGTTCACGAACGTCGCCTGCTTCACCGACCGGCTGGACGCCCCGCTCGAGGTGGAGGGCATCGGCACCGTCGTCCGTCGACGTCGCCTACGGCGGCATGTGGTACGCGATCGCGGACGCCAAGGCGCTCGGCTTCGCGATCGAGCCGCACGAGGCACGCGACCTCTCGCTCACCGGCGAGCGGATCCGCGCCGCGGCGCGCGAGCAGCTTCCCTGCGCGCACCCCGAGAACCCGGAGATCGCGGGCGTCAGCATCGTCCAGCTCGCCGAGCCGTGGCAGGGAGTCGACGCAGTGACCCGGAACGCCGTCGTCGTCGCCCCCGGCACGGCTCGACCGCTCGGCGACCGGCACCGGTCTCTCGGCACGACTCGCCGTCCTCCATGCGCGCGGCCTGATGCGGGTCGGCGAGGCGATGACCCATGCGTCCGCGATCGGATCGACGTTCGACGGCCGGATCGTCTCCGAGACGACCGTCGGCGACCGTCCCGCGATCGTGCCGGCGATCCGCGGCAGCGCCTGGATCACCGGCGTCTCGCAGCTCTACGTCGACCCCGACGATCCGTTCCCGGAGGGCTACGTCCTCTCGGACACCTGGGGCGTCAGCGGGCTCGACACCCAGACCTGAAGCGCGTGGGGAGGGGCGTCGCCGCCCCTCCCCACGCTGTCGTGCCTACTTGTCGGCCCAGAGTGCGGCCGAGGCGAGCGCCGGCCACTCACGCTCCGGGTCCGCCCGGTAGAGCGGGTTCGGAGCGAACACCGACATCCGCGACGTGCCCGCGGTGTTGAGGCCGTGCGTGATCAGCGGTGCGCCCGGTGCGCCGGACGACGCCGCGTCGATCAACCAGAGGCCGGCCGCGAAGAATCCGGCCAGCGGCAGGTTGGCATCGACCGTCCAGCCGCTCGGAACCGACGTGAGCCAGGTCGGCGGATCGACGATCGCCGTGTCCTGCGCCGGGTAGGCGCCGGTGATCGGGCTGTTGACGCCGCCCGTGTTGTTCCAGTAGATGATGCCGCTGCGGCCGTTCCCGGACCGCGTGCCGGCGGCGAGGCCGGTCACCTGCGCACCGGTGGTCAGGAACCCGGCTCCGGCCTGAGCCGGCACCGATGTACCCGCCGCCCGCGGCGAAGAACGCCGTCAGACGCGCGCGCGCGACCGGGTTGGCCGCGGAGGGCCAGCCTGCCGTGCTGAACACGACGTCGTAGTCGACGAGCGGATCCGTCGAGCCGTTGAGCGCCGTCGTCCCGACCGGGTTGGCGGTGAAGCCCAGGTTGCGGAGCGACCAGATGCTCTGGTCGAGCGCGTTCGAGAACACCGCGATCCGCGGCGAGCGGTCGATGTCGTCCAGCTGGAGCGTCGTCTGGTGCACGCGCCGCAGCAGGATCCCGGCTTCACGGCCCGCGTCGCCCAGCGTCTTCTTCGTCGCCGGGTCGAACGGGAACAGCACCGTCCCTGCCGGGAACACGCGCCCGCCGGGAGTCGTGAACTGCGCGAGGGCGAGCTTCGCCTTCAGGCCGCTCCCGAGCAGCGAGTTGAGCGTCCGCACCGCGGTCGCCGAGTTGATCGCGAGCGCGTAGTACTCGGCGAACCCCGCCTCGACGCCACCGTCGAACTTCGTCGGCTTCGGGATCGGCGCGGTCGTCGGAGCCGTGAAGGCCACCCCGTTCGGGACCTGGATCACATCGGCGCCCCAGAGGTAGCCGTGGCTCCACGCCGCGGGCGGCGCGTAGAGGATCCCGATCCGGCTCGAGACGTCGACGCCGATGCCGAGCGACGTCTCCGCGAGACCGCGATGCGCCTGGTTCATCAGCACGACGTACGAGCCACGCTCGACGTTCTGCCCCGCGACGACGGCGTCGTCGCGCAGCTTGGTCACCTGGATCCCGTTGAAGATCAGCCACGCAGCGAGGCGGTTCGCCTCGGCGTTCGAGCGCTGGCCTGCTCCGACCGGGATCACGTACGCCGTCGGGAACTCGTGCATCCAGTTGTTCTCGACGTCGAATGGCGCCGGGCAGCACGGCGGCCGCGCTTCGCCAGCAACGCCGCGCCGGTAGATCTCGAACTGGTCGTGCAGCAGGTCGTTACGGTTCGCTGTGTCGAACACCAGCGTCGACCAGCTGACCGTGAGCTGCGCCAGCAGCGAGGCGTTCCTGCCGATCGGGTTCTTCGTCGGATCGGCGTTGGCGTTCAGGTAGCAGCGGTTGAGCGGGTTCGACGACGTCGACGTGCTGCTGCACATCTCGACCGTGGAGCCGTTCAGCCCGACGAGCTGCGAGTACATCGGCGTGTAGAACGGGCCCCAGTCGTCCCAGCTCTCGGCGACCGCTGGGCCGGCCGGCTGGCCGTCCGGGCAAGGCCCGCCCTGAACGGAGATGCTGCCGTCGGAGCACCAGTCGTTGATCGGGCGGGTGATTCCGAGGTTGACAGCGGCCAGCGCTGCCTCGTTCGCGTCGATCCGGGACTGGTTCCACTTCAGCCAGAGGTCGTAGTCGATGCCCGGGTTGTGTGGCTTCGTCGTCGCCTCGACGAGCGTCGGCGTCACGTAGCCGTGCAGGTCGAGCGTCTCCGGCGGGAGCCACTCCTGCATGATCGAGACGGACGCCTTCGTCTCCGACTGGGACTGGGTCAGGAAGTCGCGGTTGAGGTCGAAGCCGTTGCCGTTCGCGCGAGTGCCGGCGACGCGGCCGTCAGGGTTCTGGATCACGTTGAAGATGACGACGGCGCCGTCGAGGATCTTGTCGACCTCGGGGTCGGCGCCGTACGGGGTCGTCGCGAGCTTCTCGATGATGCGCATGTTCGAGTCGACGCCCTCGTACTCGTTGCCGTGGATGGCGCCCTGGATGAAGAGCGGGACCTTGACGTCGTCGCCGAAGGTGGCAAGCTGCGCCTGCGCCCACGCCGGCTCCGTGAGGACGCGCGCGCGGAGGTTCTTCCAGCGGAAGAACGCCTGCTTCTGCGCCCCGGTCTGGAGCTGGTTGATGACGACCTTGTACATGTCCCGGCCCGTCGCGGACTTGCCGAAGACCTCGACCGACATGCGGCCGTCGAGGCTGCGCGACTGGATGTCGTCCAGCGTGCACTTGATCGCGTAGTACGGGATGTGCGGGAAGCTGGTGCCGGTGGACGGCAGGGCTTCTGCGGCGTCGGGCTCGGGCGTCCCGCACCAGGGCGGCCCGATCGCCGCGCCCGCAGAGGACGACCCGATGAGTGCAGTGGCGAGCACTGCGATGAGCAACGAGAGCGAGATGCCTATTCGGCGCGACACTGTGCCTCCCCTGGGAAATGACGGAAAGCCCGGCCGGCCCCCCTAGGCCGCGGCTCGAGCAGACCCCCTCTATACGCAGGTATAGCGGGCAAAGTCAAGCGTGCTCGTAGGATTTCGTCCGTGCCCATAGCCGTCGTCCTCTTGCGCGGGATCAATCTCGGGAGCCGCCGGCGCGTCGGGATGGCCGACCTGCGCGAGCTCCTCGAGGGCCATGGCTACGAGGACGTGCGTACCCACCTCCAGAGCGGCAACGTCGTCCTCTCGAGCCCTCTCGCCGGCGCGCGCCTGGAGCGGGCGCTCGAGCGGCAGCTCGCAGGCGGCCTCGGATTCGAGGTCGAGGTGCTCGTGCGGAGCCGGAAGCAGCTCGCAGACGTCGTCGCGCGCGACCCGCTGGGCAAGGTCGCGAAGAACCCGTCGCGCTACCTCGTCACGTTCCTCCGCTCGAAGCCGCCCGCGAAAACGGTGCGCGAGCTCGCCGCCGAGGACGTCGCGCCCGAGCAGTTCGCGATCGAAGGCCGGGAGGTCTACGCCTGGCACCCCGCCGGCGTGCAGCGGTCGAAGCTGAACAAGCTGCTGGCTCAGCGGCTCGACGTCACCTCGACGGCGCGTAACTGGAACACGGTGACGAGGCTCCTCGCCCTTGCGGACGAGGAGCCTCACTAGACCTCAGGAGACGGGCACCGTCGTCAGCGAGAACGCCGCGTGCAGCGGCACCTCGAAGCGCGCGACGCCGGCCGCGTCGGTCGTGACCTCGCCGGCGAGCGAGCTCTCGCCGTTCCCGGTCGCGTTCCACAGCGCCAGGTTGAACGCCGTGTTCGCGGGCAGACCCCCGATGCTGTACTCGGGGCTCTCCGGCGAGGTCGTGTTGAGCAACTGGCCGTGGGTGTCGAGGCCGGTCAGCGTCAGCAGGCCGTCTGGGCCCGCGAAGGCAACGAGCTCCTTCTCCGGCGGATCGCTCGTCCCCAGCGCCCAGTCGTCGTCCTCCCACGGCGCCACCTGAAGCACCTGCCACTCCCGTGCGGTCGTCTGCATGAGCAGGCGCAAGGCGTGGTACGTCGGATGGAGAGGCCATCCCTCCTGCGGCGTCCCGGTCATCCAGTAGGACTGGTTTCCGACGCTGCTGTTGTCGTAGAGGCCCCAGTACGCATCCCACTTGGCCGCGCCGGTGTACCCGAGCTGCGCCGACCAGATGCAGAACCACAGCGTCTGGAACGCGGCGAGGTTCGACTTCCGCATCTCTGTGCCGTCCTCGTAGAACGCATACCGCGGGACCGGCTTAGCCGGATACGGGTCCATGCCACGGACCGCGAACTCCATCAGGTAGGTCGGCTTCCTCGCCTCGACCGGAAGCTCCTCGGTGAGGATCTTGTAGACGTCCTTGAGCCGGAACTCCATCCGCGGCGTGTCGTGGTAGCGCCAGTAGATGTGGACCGAGTACGCGTCGATGATGTCGTTCATGTTCGCGGCCATGTAGGCGAACCACTCGCGATGGTTGGGGATGCCGACGAGCGGGCCGCCGCTCGGCGCCTCGACGAGGTCGCCGCCCATGATCTTGATGTGCGCCCGCAGCCCACGGGCGACCAGCTCCGCGTGCAGCGCACGATACAGCTGCCCCCAGATCGCGATCGGGAAGGTGCCCGAGTTCGGCTCGTTCCCGACCGTCACCCAGCGAACGTTCGTGTAGCCCTTGTTCTCGACGAGATCTTCGAGCACTGCTGCGAACTTGGCCATCGAGAGACTCGGGTTCGTTCGCGCGATGTTGAGCGCATGGAACGTGATGTTGATCGTCGCACCGGCGTCCTGGGCGAGCTTGACAGTCTTGTAGAACGAGGCGAGATTGGCAGGCGCGGTCGGCATCACCTCTTCCCAGTTGTCGTTGTAGAAGATGCGGACGAGCTGGGGCTCGAGCTCCTTGGCCACCTGCTCCATCCCGGGCAGGCTGGCGGGCGGGACGTTCGAAATCGGCGCGTAGACGTGCTGGTTGAACTGCGCGCCGTACCCGCCGAGGCTCTGGACGAGGATGTTCGACCGGACGAGCTCGTGCTCCGTCACCTCGACCTTGGTGGTGCCGGTGTTGTTCGTTCCGTCGGTCTCGAACGGCTCGGCGCCGTCGATCACGACGTTCAGCTGGGCCGACATCGCGGTCGGCAGTTGCACGCCTTCGAACGGGATCGAGAGGCTTCCGCTCGCCGGCAACGTC
Source organism: uncultured Gaiellaceae bacterium (assembly GCA_963765705.1). Lineage (GTDB taxonomy): Bacteria > Actinomycetota > Thermoleophilia > Gaiellales > Gaiellaceae > Gaiellasilicea. Next base: position 80,710 of record CAVXXJ010000008.1, on the reverse strand, counting down.
ACGATCTTCGGGGCCGCAACCGGCGTCGGGCCGAGCATCAACGTCACGGTCGCCTTGGCGCCTGTGTCGCTGTTCCGCTCGGAGATGTCGGCAACCACGGCGATCGCGCGGGTCGACAACGTCTGCGGCGGCGCGTGCACCGCGGTCACGACGAGATCCGGCCGTAGCCGGGCCGGCGTTTCGCTGCGCAGCTCGAGGAGCCGGCGCGTGCCGTCGCCCCGGAAGTGCACCTTGACGTTGACGGTCGCCCCGCGCGGGACGGGCCCCAGCTTGAGGCCCGCGACTCCGCCGGGCGCGTCCACGTCCTTGAGCTCCCGGATCAGCTCGCCGTCGACCTGAACGCGGACCTGCCTGAGCAGGCTCACCGCCGGCTCGCCCGGCTTGGGCGACACCTCGATCCGGAGGTCGCCGCCTTGCGGTCCCGTTAGGACGCCGAGTTCGAGGGCGTACGGGACGTCGCCGGCGGCGCTTGCGAGGGTCGGAGCGGCGAGCAGCAAGCCGCACCCGACTGCGATCAGGAGCCGGGCCGTGCGGCTCCACTTCATCCTGGCCAGCTGGCTCTGCATCGTCGTCTCCTTCGTGGTGAACCGGACGCAGAGAGGATCGGGTGGGCCGCTCACGCAGCGCTCATCGGCGACTAACGGGCGGCATGATAGAAACCGTCCTATGGCAACGCGCGTCGCACGGCAGCTGACTACCGAGGAGCTCGCGGCGGGTCTCGACGAGATCCTCGGCTCGCCCGCGGACGCAGGAACCGTCGAGCTGATCGTGAGGCGGCCCGCGGAGGGCGAGCGCGAGGTGCTCGCGGAAGGCGTGCTCGACCTGGTCGAGGGCCTCGTCGGCGACATGTGGCGCGTGCGCGGGAGCAAGACCACGCCGGACGGATCGTCGAATCCGGACATGCAGCTGAACGTGATGAACGTGCGAGCCGTCGATCTCGTCGCCGGGGGCGACCGGGAGCGGTGGGCGCTCGCCGGCGACCAGCTTTACGTCGACCTCGACCTCTCGGAGGCGAACCTGCCGCCGGGGACGCGACTTGCTCTCGGAACGGCCGTGATCGAGGTGACCGAGCCGCCGCACACCGGCTGCGTGAAGTTCAGCGGCCGCTTCGGCGTCGACGCCCACAAGTTCGTCAACGCGAAGAGGCACCGCCACCTGCGCCTGCGGGGCATGTGCGCGAAGGTCGTCGAGCCCGGTACCGTCCGCAGCGGCGACGAGATCCGCAAGCTCTAGCGCCCAGCGCCCAGCGCCCAGCGCCCAGCGCCCAGCGCTTAGCGCTTCGCCTTGGTGCGTGTCGACCGCTTGCGGGCGGGCGGACGCTTTGCACGCACAGAGCCTTTCCGCCCCTTGGCCGCTTCGACCGAAGCCTTCAGCGCAGCGAGCAGATCCGCCGGCTCCTCTTCTTCCTCGACGGGCGCGGCCTCGATCGTCTTGCCCTTCTGCTTCGCCTTGATCACGGCCATCAGCGCCTCGCGGTAGGTGTCCTCGTACTGCTCCGGCTCGAACTCGCCCTTGAACTGCTGGATCAGCGCCGTGGCCATCTCGAGCTCTGCCTTCGGGACCCTCGCCCCCTTCGGGGCGATCTCGTCCAGCGGCCGGATCTCGTCATGGAAGAACATCTTCTCGAGCGTGATCACGCCTTCACGCACCCTCAGGCAGCCGAGGTGCTGCTTGTCGCGCATCACGTACTTCCCGACCGCGGCGAGCTCGGTCTTCTCCATCGCCTCGCGCAGGAGCGCGTAGACCTTCTCGCCCCCCTTCTGCGGGCCGAGGTAATACGTCCGCTCGAAGTAGATCGGGTCGATGTCCGCGTACGGGACGAAGTCGGAGATCTCGATCGACTTGACACCCTCGGACTTGGCGGCCTCGAAGTCCTCGTCGGTGAGGACGACGAGCTTGTCCTTCTTCACCTCGAACGCCTTCACGATCTCGTCGTTCGGAACGACCTTCTCCTCGGCCTTGCAGTACTTCTGGTAGCCGATCGGGCCGCCGTCGGGCTCGTGGATCAGCTGGAAGTGCAGGTCGCTCTCGTCGATCGCGCTGAACATGCGCACGGGCACGCTGACGAGTCCGAACGAGATCGTGCCGCTCCAGATGCTCTCGGCATATGCATGAAACGGTGGAGCAATCGTTTCGGTTCCGGCACATTCCCGTTCGCCTCTCGTTGCAGTTGGGCGCGTAGCGTGATCGCCATGGCATCGGACACGACAAAGGCCGCGACACCATGGGGGCCGGCGACGCTGCTCGAGGAGCTGCGGCTGCCGCAGCAGTCCGGCGACAAGCGCTTCTCCTCGCTCGTCCAGCTGCTGGAGAACGGCAAGGGCGAGCGGCTCGTCCGCTTCGCGTACGCCACCGACGGCGTGGCGAGGCGCGGCCCGGTGACGCTGCGGCTGCGCGATCTCGAGAAGCTGCGCGCGGCCCTGGAGCGCTCGCCCGGGCTTGCGGAGGCGTTGCGGCTCTGAGAGCCTCGCGCGGGTCAGGCCAGCGCGAGCGTGCGCTCCCGGGCGGCGTCGACGAGCGCCGCGAGCAGCAGTGCGCCGTCGCCGGAGCCGAGCAGCGGGTCGACCGCGTGCTCGGGGTGCGGCATCAGGCCGAAGACGTTTCGGGCCTCGTTGCAGACGCCCGCGACGTCGCCCACCGAGCCGTTGCAGTCCTCGGCGTAGCGCAGCACCAGCTGGCCCGCCTCCTCCAGCTCGCGCGTACAGCTCCTCGTCGGCGTACCACGATCCCTCGCCGTGCTTGACGGGAATCGTCAGCTCCTGACCCGGCTCGCACCGAGCGCGTGAAGACGGTGTCCGTCCGCTCGACCCGCAGCCGGACATCGCGGCAGACGAACTCGAGGTCGCGGTTCCGGCGCAGGACGCCGGGGAGCAGCCCGGCCTCGCAGAGGATCTGGAAGCCGTTGCAGATCCCGAGCACCGGCCCGCCGGCCGCGGCGAGCTCGCGAACGGCGTCGAGCACCGGCGCGAACCGGGCAATTGCGCCGCAGCGCAGGTAGTCGCCGTACGAGAAGCCGCCTGGGAGCACGACCGCAGCGGTCTCGCGCGGAAGCTCCTCCTCGGCGTGCCACACGAGCTGGGCATCGGCGCCGAGCGCTCCGAGCGCCCACGCCGCGTCCCGGTCGTCGTTCGAGCCGGGAAAGACGAGCACCGCGATCCGGGGCCGGATGCTCAGGTCCCCTCCAGCTCGATCTCGAAGCTCTCGATCAGCGGGTTCGCGAGCAATTCGTGGCACATTCGCTCGACCTGGGCCCTGGCCTCGTCCGACGTCGGCTCGTCCACCTCGAGGTCGACGAGCCGGCCGACGCGGGCGCCCCCGACGGCGAACCCGAGCTTGCGCAACGACCCGAGCACCGCCTCCCCCTGCGGATCGAGGATGCCCTGCTTTGGGCCGGACGAGAACGGTGACCTTCACCGCAGCACCGCCTGCGGGTCGGCGCAGTACTCGTCGAACGCGAGCCCCGTCAACAACTCGAACGCCTCCACGTAGCGTGCGCGTGTGCCGGCGACGACGTCCGCGGGAACCTCCGGCCCTGGGTAGGTCTTGTCCCAGCCGAGGCTCTCGCAGTAGTCGCGCACGTACTGCTTGTCGTACGACGGCTGCGGGCCGCCAGCGGCGTAACCCGCCGCAGGCCAGAACCGCGAGGAATCGGGCGTCAACGCCTCGTCGCCGAGCACGAGGGTGCCGTCTCGGTCGAGGCCGAGCTCGAACTTGGTGTCGGCGAGGATGATCCCTCGGGTCTCGGCGTGCGCTGCCGCGTGGCCGTAGAGGGCGAGCGCCACCGCCTCGACCTCGGCCCAGCGCTCGGAGCCGACGAGCGCGGCTGCGGTCTCCGCGTCGATGTTCTCGTCGTGGCCCGATTGCGCTTTCGTCGCGGGCGTGACGATCGGCTCGGGCAGCCGGTCCGATTCCTGGAGGCCGGCCGGGAGCGCGTGGCCGCAGACGGCGCCGCTGCGGACGTAGTCCTTCCAGCCGGAGCCGGCGAGGTACCCGCGCACGACGATCTCGACCGGCAGCATCTCGAGGCGCGTGCACTCGAGCGACCGCCCGTCCTCGCGGACGGCGAGCAGATGGTTGGGGACGAGCTCGCGCGTCCGGGCGAACCAGAACGCCGAGAGGCCGGTGAGCACGCGCCCCTTGTCCGGGACCTCGGTCGGGAGGATCACGTCGAAGACGGAGATCCGGTCGGAGGCGACGAGCAGCAGGCGCTCGTCGTCGAGCGCGTATAGCTCGCGCACCTTGCCGCTGGCCGAGGTGGACGGCCGACTCAGGCATGCGCGTGCTCCTCGCGAAGCGCGCGCAGGCGCTCGAAGACGACGTCGACGTGCTGGGTGTAGGCATCCAGGTCGAAGACCGCGTCGAGATCGACACGCCCTGCGACCTCGGCGTCGGCACTGACGAGGTCTGGGAAGTCGAGCCCCTCGTCCCACGCGCGCATCGCGTGCCGCTGGACGAGTCGGTAGGCGTCGTCCCGCGAGAGGTTCGCCTCGACGAGCGCGAGCAGGAGCCGCTGGCTGAAGTAGAGCCGGTGGCTCGAGTCGAGGTTCTCGCGCATCCGCTCGGCGCGCACGACGAGGCCCTCGATCGAGCCAGGCGAAGCGGTCGAGCATGTAGTCGACCGCCAGAAATGCGTCGGGCAGGACGATCCGCTCCGCGGAGGAGTGCGAGATATCGCGCTCGTGCCAGAGGGCGACGTTCTCGAGGCCTGTGAGGGCGGCGCCGCGAACGACGCGCGCCAGCCCGCAGATCCGCTCCGAGACGATCGGGTTCCGCTTGTGCGGCATCGCGGACGACCCCTTCTGGCCGCTGCCGAACGGCTCCTCGACCTCTCGGACCTCGGTTCGCGCGAGATGACGGATCTCGAGCGCGAACCGCTCCAGCGACGCGGCCAGCAGCGCCAGCGCGTTCAGCACCTCGGCGTGCCGGTCGCGCTGGAGGATCTGCGTCGAGCTCGGTGCCGGCTCGAGGCCGAGCCGCTCGCAGGCGACGCGCTCGACCTCGGGATCGGCGGCGGAGTAGGTGCCGACGGCGCCGGAAAGCTTGCCGACGCGGATCCCCTCGAGGGCGCGCGTGACACGGACGCGGTCCCGCTCGAGCGCGAACGCCCAGCCGGCGAGCTTGAGGCCGAACGTCGTCGGTTCGGCGTGGACGCCGTGTGTCCGGCCGATCGTGATCGTGCGGCGATGCTCCTCGGCCCGCGCGGTGACGGCCGCGAGCGCCCGCTCGATTCCTTCCAGGATCAGCGCACCCGCGTCGCGGAGCTGCAGCGACAGCGCGGTGTCGAGCACATCGGACGAGGTCAGCCCGTAGTGGAACCAGCGGCCTTCCTCGCCCAGCTGCTCGGCGACGGCATCGACGAAGGCGGCGACGTCGTGCTGCGTTCGGGCCTCGAGCTCGGCGACCCGCTCCGGCGTCGGGACGGTCGCGCCGGCCCGGATCGCCTCGACGGCGGCGCGCGGCACGGTGCCGAATTCGGCCCACCCGTCGAGCGCCGCCAGCTCGACTTCGAGCCAGCGCGCGAACCTCGCCTCGTCCGACCAGATCGCCGACATGGCCGGGCGGGAGTAGCGCGGGATCACGCAGTCGATCTTAGCGTCAGCTCCGGCGCACCTCCGGCGGCCGGTCGGCCGCGGAAAGGGCGATGTCCGCCCGGTAGCGGGCGCCGGTGAAGGTGATGCGCTCGCAGCCCGCGTAGGCACGATTGCGCGCCTCCCCGATCGTCGCACCGGTGCCCGTGACGCCCAGGATCCGGCCGCCGTTCGTGACCAGCCGATCGCCGCGCAGGGCTGTGCCGGCGTGGAAGACGAGGGCGCCGTCCGCCTCCGCGTCCTCGATCCCGGAGATCTCAGAGCCGGTGTCGGAGCGCTGCGGGTAGTCGCCCGCCGCGAGCACGACGGTGACGGCCGCATCGTCGGACGCGGTGAGCTCGACCCCGGCGAGCTCACCGCCGGCGGCAGCGGCGAGCGCGCCGAGGAAGTCGCCCTCGAGGCGCGGCAGGATCGACTGCGTCTCCGGGTCGCCGAAGCGGCAGTTGAACTCGAGCACCTTCGGTCCGGACTCGGTCAGCATCAGCCCCGCGAAGAGCACGCCGATGAACGGCGACCCGCGGCGGGCGAGCTCCTCGACGACGGGCAGGTGCACCTGCTCCACGAGCTCCGCCACCTCGTCCGCGCCCATGCCGGGCACCGGCGAGTACGAGCCCATGCCGCCGGTGTTCGGGCCGGTGTCGCCGTCGCCGATCCGCTTGAAGTCCTGAGCGGGTGCGAGCGGCACCACCCGCCGCCCGTCGGCGAGCGCGAAGACCGACAGCTCCTCACCGACGAGGAGCTCCTCGATCACGATCGGCCCGGGGAACGCCGAAGCGGCGCGCAGCCCCTCGTCGAGCTGCTCGGCCGTCTCGCAGACGAACACGCCCTTGCCGGCCGCGAGCCCGTCGACCTTGACGACGCAGGGAGCTCGGGCAACCGCCAGCGACTCGGCGATCGGCACGCCGGCCGCGGCCATCACGTCCTTCGCAAAGCTCTTCGAGCCCTCGATCCGCGCCGCCGAGCGCCCGGGCCCGAACACGGCGACGCCGTTTCGGCGCAGCTCGTCGGCGACGCCGGCGACGAGCGGCGCCTCCGGCCCGATCACGGCGAGGTCGACGTCGAGGCCGCGCGCGAGGCTGAGTAGCGCCTCGCCGTCCTCCGCACGCACCGGATGGCAGTCACCGAGCCGGGCGATTCCGGGGTTGCCTGGCGCGGCGTGCAGCGCCGCCAGCCCCGGTGTCTGGGCGAGCTTCCAGGCGAGCGCATGCTCGCGTCCACCAGACCCGACCAGGAGCACCTTCACGGCGGCCGAGTCTACTCCGCGTTTCGGAGACCGCGGCCCGGCGCATGAACGTCGCATGAGCATGAACGAGCCCGGCCTCGACCTGCACGAGTGGGAGACCCGCTGGGCCGAGCTCGAGGAAGCCCTCCAGGAGGATCCCGCCGGCGCACTGCTCGACGCGTGCGACCTGATCGAGGAGACCTTGGGTCTCGACTATGTGAGCGACGAGCTGGAGCTGTCGTACCGCGCCGCGCGCGAGGTGGCGGATGCGATCGAGCGGGGCGACGACGTCGATCCCGGGGACATCGGCGCCGCGGTCGAGAACCTGCTCGCCGTCCGCGCAGCGCTGCGACCCGGCCTCGGCGAATAAAGCCGACGTCAGGCCCGCGCGAGCACCTGCTCGCGCGCCGCACCGGTGCCGACGAGCTCCACCGGCACGCCGAGCGCCTGCTCGACCTGCTCGACGTAGCCGCGCGCCGCGTCGGGCAGATCGGCGAGCGTGGTGCAGTCGTCGAGCGGCTCGGCCCAGCCCGGCACCGTCTCCATGACGGGGGCCGCGTGGTGGAAGTCGCTCTGGTGCGCCGGGAAGTCGGGTGTCTCGGTCCCGTCGGGGAGGCGGTAGCGCAACGCAGATCTGCAGCTCGTCGAACGTCGAGAGCACGTCCAGCTTCGTCAACGCGAGCGACGTGATCCCGTTCAGGCGCACGGCGTAGCGCAGCGCGACCAGGTCGAGCCAGCCCGGTCGCCGCTCGCGGCCGGTGACGGTCCCGAACTCCTGGCCGAGCTCACGCACCTGCCCGCTCAGCTGCTCGTCCATCTCGCTCGGGAACGGCCCGGCGCCGACGCGCGTCACGTAGGCCTTCGAGACGCCGACGACAGCGTCGATCCGCGTCGGCCCGATCCCGATTCCCGTCGCCGCCGCGCCGGCGATCGGGTTCGACGACGTGACGAACGGATAGGTGCCGTGGTCGAGGTCGAGCAGCGTTCCCTGCGCTCCCTCGAGCAGGACGCTCCGGCCGTCCTGCAACGCCCGGTCGACGAGCAGCGACGTGTCGGCGACGAACGGTCGCAGCCGCTGCGCGAAGCCTTCGTAACGCGAGGCGACCTCGTCGAGCTCGAACGGCTCGTGCTCGTAGACGCGCTCGAGCCAGACGTTCTTCTCCGCCAGCGCGACCTCGATCTTCTGGCGCAGAATCTTCGGGTCGAGCAGATCCTGGACCCGGATTCCGAGCCGCGCCGCCTTGTCCGCGTACGCCGGGCCGATCCCCCGGCGCGTCGTCCCGATCTGGAGCTTGCCGAGCCGCCGCTCGCTCGCACCGTCGATCGCGATGTGCCAGGGCATGATCAGGTGCGCGTTCCCGGAGATCTTCAGCGGCTCGGCGGAGATGCCGCGGCCGTCCAGGTCGTCGATCTCGTCCAGCAGCACTGCCGGATCGACGACGCAGCCGGCACCGAGGACGCTCACCTTGCCGGAGAGGATCCCGGACGGAAGGTGGCGGAACTTGAACGTCTCGCCGGCGACGATGACGGTGTGGCCCGCATTCGGGCCGCCCTGGTAGCGGCAGACGACGTCCGACTCCTGTGCGAGCAGGTCGACGATCTTGCCCTTGCCTTCGTCGCCCCACTGCGCACCGACGATGACGGTGGCAGGCACCTGGAGAGTCTGCCCGATCTACACGGCCCGCACGCCGAGAGGCTCGCGGTTCGCGCGCTCGACCCGGATCTCGTGGCCCCGCGCGCACGCGACGGCGGTGTGCCCCCGCTCGAGATCGAGCCGACCTTGCACCTGCGCCCCGAGATAGCCGTGAGACGCGGCGCACTCCTCGCAGACGACGACGTACGACGTCGCCTTGGGTGCGAGCCAGACCGTCTGGTCGATCATCGTTGCCCCTTTCCTAGGCAGCTGCCAGGTCGGCGAACTTCGCGTAGCGCTTCAGGAACGAGAGCTTGATCGTGTCGGTCGGCCCGTTGCGGTGCTTGGCGAGGATCAGCTCGGCGATCCCCTGGGAGTCCGACTCCTCGCCGTTGTAGTACTCGTCGCGGTAGACGAAGCCGACCAGGTCGGCATCCTGCTCGATCGAGCCGGACTCGCGCAGGTCGGAGAGGATCGGCCGCTTGTCGTGCCGCTGCTCGACCGCGCGCGAGAGCTGCGAGAGCGCGAGGATCGGCACCTCGAGGTCACGGGCCAGCACCTTCAGCTGACGCGAGATCTGCGACACCTCCTGCACCCGGTTCTCGGAGTTGCTGCCGGAGGTCATCAGCTGCAGGTAGTCGACGATGATCAGGCCGAGGTTCGGCACGCGTGACTTCAGCCGCCTCGACTTCGAGCGAATCTCCATCATCGTCACCGAGCCCGTGTCGTCGACCCAGATCGGCGCCTTCATCAGCTTGTCGCAGGCGGCGGTCAGACGCGGCCAGTCCTCGGGCTTCAGCTTGCCGGTGCGCAGGCTCTGCGACTCGACCCGGGCCTCGCTGCACATCATCCGCTGGGTCACCTCGCTCTTCGACATCTCGAGCGTGAACAGCGCGACCGGGACGTCGTGGCGGACGGCGAGGTTCTGCGCCATGTTCAGCGCCAGCGCCGACTTCCCCATCGACGGCCGTGCGGCGATGATGATCAGGTTGCCCGGCTGGAAGCCCGACGTGAGCTTGTCGAGCTCCTTGAAACCGGTCGGGCAGCCCGTCACGTCGGCGCCGGCCTCGTAGAGGTGCATGATCCGCTCGAAGCTCTCCTTCAGCAGGCCCTCGATGTGGCTGAAGTCGCTCGTGACGCGCTGCTGGGCGAGGTCGAAGACGATCTGCTCGGCGCGGTCGACGAGGTCGGTCGTCTCGCCGGGGCGCTCCTGCCCGAGCCTGGCGATCTCGGATCCGGCCCGGACGAGGCCGCGGAGCGTGGCCATCTCGCGCACGATCCGCGCGTAGTGCGCGGCGTTCGCGGTCGCCGGCACGAGCGCCGCCAGCTCGTGGATCCGCGCGCGGCCGCCCACCTGCTCCAGCTCGCCGCGCTCCTCGAGCGAGTCGACGAGCGTGATCGCATCGACGGGCTCGCCCTGCTGGTAGAGCGCGAGACAGGCCCGGTAGACGGTTCCGTGGCTCTCGCGGTAGAAATCCTCGGCGGAGAGGATCTCGGTGACGGCGCCGATCGCACCCGGGGAGATCAGCATCGCTCCCAGCACCGACTCCTCCGCCTCGAGGTTCTGCGGCGGTACGTGCGGTGACTGGGCTCCCGGCTGCGCCCCCGACGGGGGCCCAGCGGAGGAGAGGGCGGTGACCTGGGCCATGGCCTTCAGTAAAGCCGCAGCGGCGGACGGCCTCAACGCTGGGGATTCACAGACGCTGTGGGAAGTCGGAAGCGGCGAATTGCAGGCAGAAGGAACGCCCGTTCGCGTGGTTATCCACGGCGGAGGTGGACAAGCTCAACGCCTGTCCACAACAGTCGTGTCCGCTTAGAGCGGGAAGTTCACAGCGCGCTCCACAGGCCTGTGGAGCGCGCTGTGGAGACTCACTCTCGCTCTGACTCCAGCTGGGGCTCCGGCTCGAGCTCGGGCTCCGGCTGGGCCACTTCGGACTCGGCCGGCTCGGGCTCGGCCGGCGCGGGCTCGTCGGCTGCGACAGCCTCGGCGGGCGCCGGGCTCTCGTCGAACGGCGCGTCGGCCGCCGCCTCGGCGGGCGTCCGCGTGTCCTCCGCGTCCACCTCTGGCTCGTCCTCGGCCTCGAGCGTCGCCTCGAGCTCGGCCGCGGCCTCGGCGCGATGCGCCTCCGCCTCGGCCTCGATCGCCGCCTGCGCCTCGGCCTCGGCGGCCTCCATCGCAGCGAGCTCCTCCTCGGGCGGCAGCGAGCCACCCTCGGGGATGACGAGAGTCCGCACCTCGACGCTGACGTCCTCGAAGATCTGCACCGGGATCGCGTAGCGGCCGATCCGCTTGATCGAGTCGGTGTCGATCTTCCTGCGGTCGACCCGGATCTTGTGCTTCGCCCAGATCTGATCCGCGATGTCGGTCGTCGTCACCGAGCCGAAGAGCGCGCCGGTCGGGCCGGACTTGACGTCGAAGCTGAGCTCGGCGCCGCGCAGCACGTCGGCGATCTGGTTCGCCTGCTCGACGGTGGCGGCCTCGTTGCGGGCCCGCTGGTTCTCGAGGCGGACGACTTCGGCGACCCGTCCGGGCGTGGCCGGCTCGGCCAGCTTGCGCGGGAGCAGGAAGTTCCGGGCGTAGCCGCGGGCGACGTTGACCACCTCGCCGCGCAGGCCCACCTTGTCGACGTCCTTGAGGAGGATGACCTCCATCGTCAGCGCTCCTCGACGTACGGCAGCAGCGCCATCTCGCGGGCCCGCTTGACGGCGACGGCGACCTGCCGCTGGTGCCGCCTGCAAGCGCCGCTGATGCGCCGGTTGCGGATCTTCCCCTTCTCCGAGATGTAGCGGCGGAGCTGGTTCAGGTTCTTGTAGTCGACCTCGTCGATCTTGTCCTTGCAGAAGAGGCAGCTCTTGCGCCGGCCGGGGGCCAGCGAGGAGCCGGGACGCTTCCGCGTCTGCTGTGTTTTCGGCTGTGCCATTGCTCTCCTATTCGGCGCAAGATGAGCATCCGCGGAAGCGGATGCTCATCGCGCAAAGATCCCTAAAGGGGCCGCTTTCGCGGCCCAAGGACTCGCTTACCATTCTCAGAACGGAATGTCGTCGTCGGCTGCCGCGGCAGCGGGGAAGTCGTCGGTGGACTGGGTGGCGCCCTGCGGCACGAACTGGCCGCCGCCGTCTCCACCGCCGCCGCCGCCGTCGCGGCTGCCGAGGAACTGGATGTTGTCGGCGACGATCTCGACCGACTGGCGCTTGGAGCCGTCCTGGGCGTCCCACTCGCGCCAGGTCAGCTTGCCCTGGACGCCGACGGGGCGGCCCTTGGCGAGGTACTGGGCGCAGTTCTCCGCGGTACGTCCCCAGACGGTGACGTCGAAGTAGTAGGCCGCGTCGGTCCACTCCTCGCCCCGCTTGACGCGGTCGTTGACGGCGACGCGGAGCGTCGTGACGGCCGTGCCGGACGGGGTGTGGCGCAGCTCCGGATCCTTCGTCAGGTTGCCGACGAGCGCGACGATGTTGATGTTCTGGGGCATTACTCCTCCTCCAACGAGGTGTCGATGGGCTCCACGACATCCTCGCGCCCCGGACCGCCCACCGCTACTGGCTGAGTCGACCCTGGCTTGTAGCGACGAGTCGCCAGGTGGCGCATCACGTTGTCGTCGATCTTGAGGACGCGCGAGATCTCGTCGAGCGTCTCGCCGTCGGTGCTGAACGAGAGCAGGTGGTAGATGCCGTCGGTCTTCTTGTCGATCTCGTAGGCGAGCTTGCGGCGGCCCCAGGCGTCCTGGCCGTCCCACTTGCCACCGCTCTTCTCGACGAGGTCGCGGGTGCGCTTGACGATCTCTTCCTGCCGCTCTTCAGGCAGTTCGGGGTCCAGCATCAGCAGAACTTCGTAGTCGATCACGTTCCCGGTCTCCTTCCGTCGGGCTTCCCTCGGTCTTAGGCGGCCTCGCCGGCGGGCATGCACGGGAACGGCGCACGCGATGACGAGGCAGGAAGCGGCTCCTAGAGTAGCATCGGCTGCATGAGGCGTGGACTGACCTGGCTCGCAGGCGCCCTCGGGCTCGCTGCCTTCATCCGGCTGCGCAAGCGGTCGAGCGGCACGTTCGAGCGCCGCGACAGCGACCCGGCCGACGAGCTGCGCGCGCGGCTGGAGCTGGCTCGCGACACACCGGACGACCGCGACGAGTTCGACGCCGCCGAGGGGCAGCCGATCGACGAGGCCGACCAGCCGCGATCGATCGAGGAGCGCCGCCGGGCGATCCACGAGCAGGCGCAACGTGCCCTCGGCGAGATGCAGCGCCACGACGAGCAGTAACCCCCTGAGCAGGTAGATCAGGCTCTCCGGCGAAGGCGTCGGGGCCGTGCAGGGTGGGCATACTGTTGCTGAAGTCATGAGCAAGCTGCCGCAGACAGACGAGCTGCCGCACGCCGACGAGGGGTTCGACCCCGCGCGCGTCGAGGAGGCCTTCGCCACGTTCGCCGAACGCGTCCGCGAGCTCGAGTCGGTGGCGTCGGAGCTTCGCGCCGAGCTCCACTCGCTGCGGGCCGAGCGGTCCGCGCCCGGCCACTTCGCGGGCGAGGATTGGCCCGTGACCGCGGGACACACAGGCGGCCTGCCGGGCGCCGACTGGGTCGCCGGGGTCCCGCCACCGCTAGCCCACGGCTTCACGATGCCCCGGCTCGCGCTCGAAGGCACGTTCCTGCTGCTGGTGGCGGCGCTCGCGGGCGTCGCCGACCTCGCCGCCGAATGGATCGTGCTCGTGATGGCGGTCGCCTGGGGACTGGTCGCCCTCGCGGAGTGGGCCGCGGTCGCCAAGCGCTCGCGCTGGCGCCTCGACGAGGTCGCCCCGCCGGTCGTCCTGGCGGGCCCCGAGGCCGCGGACAGCACCGGGCCGTGGGACATGCCGGTCGTCGAGTCGACGGCGGTCGACCCGGTGCCGGCGGCCTCGGAGTCGAAGACGATCGTGACGAAGCTGCCCGTCGACTCCGCTGACGAGGCCGAGGCCGCGCCCGAGCCCGAGCCCGCGCCCACCGGCAAGCGGCGTCTGGGTCTGCGCCGGCGCAAGCAACCCGCCGAGGCAGGCTCCGCCGATCCCTGGGACACGTAGCGCCGCAGCGGCGCTGGCCGCCGCCGGCCTGGTCGCCGCGCTCGTCGCCGTGCCAGGGGCAGCCTCCGCGTTGCGTCCGGCGCCGGCGCTGAAGGTCTGCTGCGGCTTCGCCGCCGAGCTTTATGCGACCGGCCTGAAGCGCCCGACGGCGCTCGCATTCGGCCCCGACGGGCTGCTCTACTCCACGCAGGAGACCGGCGAGGTCGTTGCGGTCGGCCGCGGCTCGTCGAAGCCGCGCGTGCTCGCCGCAGGCTTCGCGACCCCGCTCGGGCTGACCTGGGTGGGCTCGACGCTCTACGTCTCCGCGCAGGGGTACGTCAGCCGGCTCGTCGTCCGCGGCAAGCGCGTCGTCTCCAGGAAGAAGATCGTCACCCGACTGCCGTTCAAGCGGCACCAACAGGACACGATCGCCCTCGGCCGCGACGGCCGGCTCTATCTCGGCAGCGGCACGACCTGCGACGTCTGCAAGGAGAAGGACGGCCGCAGCGGCGCGATCCTCTCCTTCAGGCTCGACGGCAGCGACCTGCGGATCGTCGCGACCGGGCTGCGCAACCCGTTCGGGCTCGTCTTCGACGGTGACGTGCTCTACGTCTCCGACAACGCCCGCGACGACCTGGGCGAGAACGAGCCGGCCGACACGATCGTCCGGATCAAGCCCCGCGCCGACTACGGCTGGCCGCGCTGCTGGGCGAGCTGGCGGCTGCGGAAGCTGCAGGGCTCGTGCCGCGGCGTCACGCCACCCGTCGCCTACCTCGAGCCGCACTCGTCGGCGGACTCGCTCGCGCTCTGGGCCGGGACGATGATCGTGGCCGAGTGGGGCCAGTACCTGAGCAAGCGCTGGGGCCGGAAGCTCGTGCAGGTGAACGTCCGCACCGGCCGCTCGTCCACGTTCGCCGACGGCTTCGACCACCCGTTGGGTCTCGCCGTCGAGCCTCAGGGCGGCGGCCTCCTGGCAGGCGACTGGGGTCGCGGCGTGATCTACCGGATCAGGAAGCGGTGAGCCGCGCGCGCGAGCGCTCCCGCCACCTGCTGCTGGTAGCCGTCCGAGCGGAGCAGCCTCGCTTCCCGCGGGTTCGACATGAAGCCCGTCTCGACCAGCACCGCCGGGACGTCGGCCCAGTTGAACCCGGTCAGGTCGGCCCGCTCGACCACGCCGAGGTCGCGGGCCCCGGTCGTCGCCACGAGCTCGCGCTGGAGCAGTTGGCCGGCGCGCCGGCTCGGTCCGTAGATGTCGCCCGTCCAGCCGCGCCGCAGCGCCGGCACGAGCGTCGAGACGCCGTGCACCGACGAGTCGCTGGAGCCGTCGGCATGGATCCTGATCATCAGCGCCGCGCCGCTCGCGTTGCAGAAGCGCGCGCGCTCACGGTTGCCGCCCCGGTATCCAGTTCCGTCGCGGGTCATCGCCACCCGGTAGCCGCGCGCGAGCAGGAGCGCCCTTGTGCGCCGCGCGATCGCGAGCGCGACTGCCGCCTCGCCGGACGCGCCGCCCGGATCCTTGATCTTCAGCTGCTTCGAGCCCGGGCCGATCGGCTCCAGCTCGCGGCCGATCTCGGGTGCCGTGCCGTGGCCGGCATCGAGGCACACGAGGGCGGCAGCGGCGGCGAGCTCGGCGAGCACGCGGGCACCGTACCGCCTCGGCCCGGTGTACCCTCCCCCGCCTCATGCGCGCCCGCATCCTGATCGTCGACGACGAAGAGGCGATCCGCTCGGTCGCCGAGCGGGCCCTCACCGCTGCCGGCTTCGAGGTGATCTGCGCCGGCTCCGCCGAGTCCGCGCTCGAGCTGCTCCAGACGAACGAGATCGACATCGTCGTCACGGACGTGGTCATGCCGAAAATGGACGGGTTCACCCTGGGAGCGCAGATTGCGGTCTATCGCCCCCACACACGCGTCGTCTACATGTCGGGTCGGCTGCCCGCGCACGAGAACACAGCGGGCAACGTGCTGGAGAAGCCCTTCTCTCCGTCCGAGCTCGTGCTCGCCGTCGAGAGCGTCCTCGCCCCGCCTTCCTAGGCGCCGAGGATCCCCGACCAGTCGAATACAGGCCGCCGCTCGGCGCCCGCGTCGTCGTGGAAGCCCTTCGGCTCGCCGGGCGGGACGAAGAAGTCCTCGCCGAGATGTGCCCGGATCGGCGCCGTGGCTCCCGGCGTCGTCAGCGCTTCGTCGGGAGCGAGGACCAACACATGGCCGTCGAGGGCTCGCGTGTCGGCGGGCGCGGAGAGCAGCCGCTCTCTGCCGATCAGCTCGACGAACGCGGGCCCGTAGACGTTCAGCCAGTAGACGTCTCGGAGGCCTGCGCCGATGCCCGCGGCCGTGCGGTAGCGGTCGTCGGAAACGTGCCGGTCGTAGCCGTAGACCAGGTTTGCCTGGAGCCCTTCCGCCTGGGCGGCCGCGAGCGCGACGAAGCCGTCGCGGAAACCGGCATCCGCGAGCCGCGCCTTGTCAGTGGAGAGCTGGAGCCGGTTCTGCCGCTGGCCGAGGTTCCGTTCCCAGTTCTTCCGGTCCTTCTCCGTCACCCGCTGCCAGTCGAGAGTCGCGACGAACAGGCGACCGTCGGGGTCGGCGAGGTTGATCCCGCCGCTGCCGTAGATGTCGGCGAGCTCACCGGCATCGAGCTCCTCCCAGCCGCGCGTGGCCGACGCGCGCGCCTTCGGCGGCAGCCAGGTGACGAGAAGATCGTCGAGGCCGTAGAGCTCGAGCAGTCCCGACGCGAGCCGGCGCGCGTGCACCGGATCGGAGAGGTCCGCGGTGGTATGGCCGGTCAGCCAGAGGTCGTACTCGATCGCAGCGCGCATCGAGGCGGAGGCTAATCAGAACGGGAAGAGCGTGAAGAACTTGACGACCACGCCCTCGGCCGCGGCAAGCGCCTTGAACTCCTCGACGACGGCGGAAGGCGGCGCCCGGAGCGTGATGTAGTTGATCTGGCCCGCGAGCACGCGCGCCTCGGCGATGTAGTGGAGGAACTGGCCGCGGCTGAAGTAGCCGCCCAACTTCGTGTCGACGAGGATCCCGTTCCAGATCCAGTCCACGCGGGCGGCACCGCCCTGGATCACCACCTGCGCCCTGGCGCCGAGCAGGCGCATCATCGGGTTCACGATTCGCTCGAACACCTGGCCTGCATGCAGGTTCAGCAGCCTCGGCGAGTACCCGGCGAGCCGGTAGATCCCGCTCGAGAGCGAGTACGCGAAGGCACGGAGCGTGTGCGCCCCGAGCACGACGCTGAGCCGGTTCATGATGTGGTTGAACATGTAGAGGAACGGCGAGGCGTAGAACGCGAAGCGCGCGAAGGACGCCGCCATGAAGCCGCTGAACCCCGCGAAGAACTTGCCCGTCGGGTCGTAGAAGTTGACCGGGTCGCCGAGCGCGTAGAGGTATGGGTTCTGCGAGAGCGGGTTCGTCGGCGAGCCAGCGACCGGATCGATGCTCGTGAAGCGGCCGACGGCCGGGTCGTAGTTGCGTGCGCGCAGGTAATAGGCCTCGATCGACTCGTCGTACCGCTGCCCGGTGTACGTGTACGGGTTGACCGTCGATCCGGTCGAGCCGGCGACGTTGCCGAAGGCGTCGTAGTCGTAGCTGTCGGTGACGGCCCCCGCGCCGTCGACGAGTGCACGCGTCGAGTGTTGCGCGTCCGGCAGGTAGTAGAGCGGCGTGCCGCCCCGCTCGAGGCTGAGCAGCCGGTCGCCGGCGTAGACGTAGTCGGTTGCGGCGCCGGCCGGGGCGACCTCGCGGAGCACCTGCGCGAGCGGGTCGACCGCGCGCCGGTCGCTCGTCTCGGTCAGTGCCGGCTCGAACGGAGCCGTCGCAGCGGAGGGCGCGAACGGATCGACGAGGTACGTCGTCGCCCCGGCCGGGCCGGTCTTCCGGATCCGATTTCCCAGCGGGTCGTAGGCATACGACGTGTTGCCACCCGGCGCTGTTGCCTGCGCGAGCCGTCCAAGCGGGTCGTAGGCGTAGGTCGTCGTGCCCGACGGGCCCGTCTTCGTGGTCAGGCTGCCGTTCGCGTCGTAGCCGTAGGTGACCCCGCCTGCGGAAGAGAGGCGGCCGTTCGCGTCGTATGCGAATGCCGTCGTCCCGGACGCGTCCGTCTTCGAGGTGCGGTTGCCGGCGGCGTCGTAGACGTAGTCGGTGGCGGCGGCGCCGACCTTCTCCTGGGTCAGCCGGCCGGCAGCGTCATAGGCATACGAGACGTTGCGGCCGGCCTGATCGACCGCGTTCGTGATCCGGCCGGTGGCGTCGTAGGAGTAGGTGAAGGTCCGCAGACCGGCTCCATAGGCGATGCTCGTCAGCCGCCCGGCCGGGTCGTAGTTCAGTGAGCCCGAGATCCCGTTCGGGTAGGCGATTCCGGTCATCCGGCCGGCTGCGTCGTAGCCGAACGTCGTCGCCCGGTCCGATGGGTCAGCCACCCGGCTGAGCCGGTCGGCGGCATCGTAGGAGTAGTCGACCGTGCCACCCGGCGTGGTGACGGACGTCCGGTTCCCGGTCGCGTCGTAAGTGTAGGAGACGACGCCGTTCGGGCCATCGACCTCCGTCGGCCGTCCGCGCGCGTCGTACTCGAACGTGAGCTCGCCCGTGGCGTCGGCGACGTTCGCGAGCCTGCCGTTCGCGCCGTAGTCGTAGTCGACAGTCGCCCCGCCCGGCAGGGTCTTGCTCGCGAGGCGGCCGGCGAGGTCGTACGAGTGTCCGATCGCATTGCCGTTGAAGTCGGTGTGCGTGATCAGGCGGCCGGCCGCGTCGTAGCTGCGGGTCTCGCTCATGCCGAGCGGCAACGTTCTCGAGGTGAGCCGGCCGACCCGGTCGTAGCCGTAGTCGATCGAACGGCCCGCGGCGTCGGTCTGCCGCGTCCGGTTGCCGACCGCGTCGTACTCGTACGAGGTGACGCCGCTGAGCGGGTCGGTGACGCTCGTCAGGCGTCCGACCGCGTCGTATCCGTACGACGTCGGCCGGCCGAGCTGGTCGAGGTCGCTCGTCTTCCGGCCGGCGAGGTCGAAGGTCGACGTCGTGAACGTCCCACCCGGCTGGTTGACGCGGATCAGGCGGCCGGCACCGTCGTAGACATAGCCGGTGACCCGCCCCGTCTGGTCGGTGCGGGTGAGCAAGCGCCCCGCCGCGTCGTACGCGAGCAACGTCCGGCCGCCGAGCGCGTCGACGATCGCCGTCGGCCTGCTCGCGCCGTCGTACTCGAACGTGATCGTGTGCCCGCGCTCGTTCGTCTCGCTGCTCTTCCGGCCGGCGTCGTCGTAGCCGACGGAACGGAACGTGCCGTCCGGATAGGTCGTCCGCGTCAGCCGGCCGGCCGCGTCATACGTGTAGGCGGTCGTGCCGATCCGGTCGGTGGTCGACGTGCGGTGACCCTCGGCGTCATAGCCCGTCAGCTCGCGGAACCCGTCGGGGTGGACGACCGCGGTCTGGCGGTCGAGCGCGTCGTACTCGAAGGTGGTGACTCGGCCGACGGGATCGGTCGTGGTAGCGACGTTGCCCGTCGGCGTGTACGTGGTGAGAGTGACCCCGCCGGCCGCATCGGTGTGGCGGATGACGCGGTTCTCCCCGTCGTAGGCGAAGGTCTCCGTCAGCGTCTGCGGCGACCCGGCAACGGTGCGGGTACGCGTGATCGAGAGCACGTTCCCGTTCGGGTCGTAGGTGCGGTCCTCGGCGTTGCCGAGCGCGTCGACGCTCCGCGTCAGGTTGCCGCGGCCGTCATAGGTGAACGTCGTCGTCTTCCCCGTCGGATCGGTGGTCGTGAGCGGATTGCCCTGCGCCGAGTAGGTGGAGGTGGTCTGGCCTCCCGCGGGGTCGCGCGCATTGAGGACGTTGCCGGCGGAGTCGTAGCCGATCGTGGTCACGTTGCCGAGCGGGTCGCTGCTCGTGAGCGGATCGCCCGTGGCGTTGTAGGTGAACGTGATCGTTTGGCCGAGGTGGTTGCGCTCGGTCAGGCGGTTGCCGGACGCGTCGTAGGTGTACTGGGTGACGAGGCCGAGCGGGTTCGTCTCGCTCGTCTTGTTGCCCAGCGCGTCGTACGCGCGCGTCGTCGCCTTGCCGAGCGGGTCAACCTCGCGCGTGACGTTTCCGTTCGCGTCGTACTCGATGATCGTCGTGTTGCCGAGACGATCGGTGACGACGTCGCGCTGCCCGGTGAGATCGTGGTCGAACGTGATCTCGTTCCCGGCCGCGTCCGTGGTCGAGATCAGCCGGCCGTCGTCGTCGTAGTCGTTCCGGACGCCTCGGTTGCCGCGCGGGTCGCGGATGTCGAGCAGGCCGTGCGCGATGTCGTAGGTGTAGGACGTCGTGCCGCCGACGGCATCGGTGTGGCTCGCGAGGTCGCCGTTGACGTCGTAGGCGTAGGCGTGCTCGTTCCCGAGCGGGTCGCGGATCTTCGTGATCCGGCCCTGGCCGTCGCGGGTGAACGTGATTCCCGCGCCGGAGGAGTGCGTGATCCCGCCGGCGCCGAACGTGAGCGTGTTGTTCTTCGTATCGGTGATGCTCTGCAGGCCCGCGACCTTGTCGATCACGAACTTGTCGCCGCTCGGAGCCGTGTACTGGAAGCGCTGCGGGTCGACGGGATCGAGCGTGCTGTCGTCCAGGACCTGGCCGGTACCGGGCACGCCGCCGGCATAGAGGATGGTCGTCCCGTCGAGCGGCGTCAGCGTACCGCGCGTGCCCGGCAATGGCTGGTAGGTCAGGTTCGCGAAGGTGATCGGGATGATCTGCTGGCACTGCGGCGAGATCACCGGCTGGAACCGCTCCGTTGTCCCGCTCGGCGTCGTGATCGTCAGCACGTGCGGTTTCGTCGGCACGACGCAGTACTGCGGGAAGAGGCCGCCGGAGCGCGTCTGCTGCCAGCTCTCGCCGTGAACGCCGCTCGCGCGCGCCCGCAGCGCCTTCACCCCGAGCGTCCAGCCGACGCCGAAGTCGCCGACCCGCTTGTCGCGGCTGTCATAGGTGCGCGAGACCTGGATCGGGATCCCCGAGACCGGCACCGTCAGGTCGAGGAACGCGACTGTGAAGTTGCCGACCTTCTGGTCGCGCACGACCGTCACCGTCCGCGTGGCGACCGTGGACCTGCCGGACCGGTCGGAGACGGTCAACCGGAGTGTGTACTGGTCGTTCATCAGGACGGTCGGGTCGAAGGTGCCGAGGCCGGCCGCTGTGACGTTGGTCGTGCCGCGTGCGAGTTCCGTGAAGACCGGGCTCTGCGCGGGGGCGAGCTCGAGCCGCCAGAGCGACAGGGTGGCAGAGGAGGCGGTGCCCGTGACCGCGACGGGTGCGCCAATGCTCGCGCCGTCTGCGGGAGCGGTGAGCACGGCGAGCGGCGGGTCGCCGGTCGGGAGCACGCTCTGCTGGACGGTGAGGACCGTCTGCCCGGTGACTCCGTCCTTGCTCGCGCGGATCGTGGTCGTCCCGTCGGCGAGCGTCGAGGCGACGCCGTCGGCGCCGATGATGGCGACGCCCTCGTTCGAGCTGCTCCAGGACTCGCCGGTGAGTGGGAAGGCGGTGCCGTCGGCGCGGACGCCGGTGGCGCTGAAGTCGACGGGGGATCCGACGAGCACGATCGGCGCTTCCGGCTGGACGACGATCTCGACGAGCGCGCGCTCGGAGACTGTCAGTGTCGCCGTACCGGTGACGCCGTCCTGGGTGGCGCGGATCGTGGTCGTCCCCGGCTCCTCGCCGGTGGCCAGGCCTGCCGCCGAGATGGTGGCGACGGTCTCGTTCGTGCTCGACCACGTCGCCGTCGCGGTGAGGTTGCGGGTCGTCCCGTTCGAGTACGTGCCGTTCGCTGCGTATTGCTCGGTCGCGTCCGGCGCGATCGTCGCGTTGGCCGGAGTGACCGCAATCGACTGGAGCGCGGGCGGCGCGACCGTCAGCGTCACCGTGGCAGTGTCGGAGAGCGGCGAGCCATCACCGGCGCGATAGGTGAATGCATCCGGACCCGAGTAGCCGGCCGCCGGCGTGTACGTGAAGCCCCCGTTTGCGCCGAGCGAGACGGCGCCGTGCGCTGCGTCCGTGACGAGCGTCGCCGTGAGCGAGTCGCCGTCGACGTCGGCGTCGTTGCCGAGCACGCCGGGGCCTGGCACCGTCAGCACGACGTCGGTGTCCGCTCCGTAGGCGTCGTCCGTGGCGACCGGCGCGTCGTTCACCGGGTTGACGGTGATCGCCACCACCGCAACGTTCGAGCTCGCCACGCCGTCGTTCGCGCGGAAGCGGATCTCGTCCGGGCCGTGATAGTTCGCCGCCGGCGAGTAGACGCCGCTCGCGAAGGCCCCGTGAGCGGGTCCGCTCTCGACCGAGAACGTGAGCGTGTCGCCGTCGACGTCGTTCGCGCTGAAGGCGACCGGCAGCGGCGTGTCCTCGTCCGTCGCGGTGGCGAACCCGTTCGCGACGGGCGGGTCGTTCACAGGGCGCACCGTGATCGTGGCGGTGGCCGGGCTCGAGTCGAGCGCGCCGTCGTTCGCCCTGAACGTGAATGTGTCGGTGCCGTTGAAGTTCGGGTCGGGCGTGTACGTGCCGCCGGCGTAGCTCCCGTGATCGGGAGCGTCGACGACGGCGAAGGTGAGCGTGTCACCGTCCACGTCTGCTCCGGCGAGCGCCACAGCGACCGGCGCGTCCTCGTCGGTCGCGGCCGAGACGTCGCTCGCCGTCGGCGCGTCGTTCACCGGCGTCACGGTGATCGTCGCCGTCGCGAGCGCCGACAGGAGCACGCCGTCGTCGGCACGGAACGTGAAGGTGTCGGTGCCGTGGAAGTTCGCGGCCGGTGTGTACGTGCCGCCGAGGAACGATCCATGCGTTGGCGGCTGGACGACCTCGAACGTGAGCGTGTCGCCGTCGACATCGGCGCCGGCGAGCGTCACCGAAACGGGCGTGTCCTCAGCAGTCGTCGCAGCGACGTCTGTCGCCGTCGGGACGTCGTTGACCGAGGCGACCGTGATCGAGACCGTGGCGACGTTCGAGGCGAGGCCGGCGGCGTCGCGCGCCCGGTAGGTGAGGCTGTCGGCGCCATGGAAGTTCCCGTCCGGCCGGTAGACGCCGGCGAGCACCGAGCCGTGCGCCGGTCCCGCCACGACTTCGAACGAGATCACGTCCCCTTCCGGGTCGATCGCGGCGAACGGGACCACGACCGGGATGTCCTCGTCGGTGCCGACCGAGACGTCGCTCGCGACCGGCGCCTCGTTCTGGCCTGCGACCGTGATCGCGACGTCCGCGGTGTCGGTGCCGCCGTGCCCGTCCGACACCGTGTAGCTGAACTGGTCGGTACCGGAGAAGTCGAGAGCGGGTGAATAGAGCACCTTCCCCGCGTCGATCCCGAAGACGATGATCGTCGCGGTGCCGTGTGCCGGTGCCGTCACCGCGCTCACGAGCAGCGCGTCGCCGTCCACATCCGAGTCGTTCGCGAGCACGTCGATCGCCCGCGGCACGTCCTCGGAGACCGCCGCCGAATCGTCGACAGCAAGCGGCGGGTCGTTGGCCGGGTCGACGATGATCTGCACGGTCGCCACGTTCGAGAAGAGCGCTCCGTCGCCGGCTCGATAGGTGAACGAGTCGGAGCCGTTGAAGTTCGTGGCGGGCGTGTACACACCCGCCACGTAGCTGCCGTGATCCGGCGGGTCGAGTACCTCGAACGCAAGCGCGTCGCCGTCCACGTCCGCCGCCACGAGCGCGATGGGAACCGCCACGTCCTCGCCGGTGCGAGCGGACACGTTCTGTGCCACCGGCGCGTCGTTGACCGCCGCGACCGTCAGGGTGACGTTCGCCGTAGCCGTGCCGCCATGACCGTCCGCGATCGTGTACGAGAACGAGTCCGGTCCGTGATAGTTGAGCGCCGGCCGGTACAGCACCTTCCCGGCATCCATCCCGAGGACGACTATCTCGGCCGTGCCGTGCGCCGGCGCCGTCACCGCGCTTACGAGCAGCGCGTCGCCGTCCACGTCCGAGTCGTTCGCGCGCACGTCGAGCGCGGCCGGCACGTCCTCGGAGACGGTGGCCGCGTCGTTGGCGGCGAGCGGCGGGTCGTTCACCGGGGTGACGCCGATCGAGATCGTGGCGGGCGCGGACACGAGGCTGCCGTCGCTCGCCCGGAAGGTGAATGAGTCCGGGCCGTTGAAGTTAGGAGCAGGTGTGTAGACCCCGCTCGCATAGCTGCCGTGCGACGGCGGGCTGGCGAGAGCGAACGCGAGCGGATCCCCGTCGGGGTCCGAGCCGGAGAGCGTGATTGGAAGCGGCGTGTCCTCCGCGGTGCTGACGTTCTGACCGGTGGCGGTCGGGGGGCGGTTTCCGCTCGCAACGCACGAGTCGCGCAGGTACCTGGCGCGGACGACGGGCTCCTTGAGTGAGTAGTCGAGGATCGACACGACGGCGAAGCGGGCGACGCGGTAGCGGGCCGCGGAGCCCTTCCCGGTCGTCTGATCCCACACCGGCACGACGATCTCGCGGCCGACGAGCTGGTCGAGGGCGTCGCGCATGGCGCGGCCGTCCGGAGACGCGGCCTTCCCGGCCACGACGTCGCCTGCGGAGACGACGTGGTCCGAGGGATCCAGCGGGTTCACGTACGTGTGCGCGTTGCCGGGCGGAGTCAGACTTTCGAAAAGCGCGCCCGCGAGGTTTTCACCCGTCCACGAGAGCCAGCCGGACCCCCCTTGCACACCTCCGTTGACGATGTCCGGGACGATGTCGCCCGGCGCGACGCCCGTCAGCGAGCCGATGTGCAGACCGATCGGATAAAGCTCACACTGAGTCGGCGGGGCCGCGGCGGCGTGCGCGTCGAACGCGGTCCGCTCGGCGGCGACGGCGAGGGCGGCCAGCAGGGCAGCAAAATAGGCGGCGACGCGCCGGCCCAACCGTGCCCTCTCTGTCACGCACCCTCCTGTCCCCGATTAGCCCCTGCGCCGCAGAGACGAGTCGAGCACCTCCTGCCTATCGCAGAGGAGCATGAAAGTCAAGGATTGTGAAGCTTTCCTCAGCTAGAGGGCAGCGCAGCGAAGTCCTCGGGCGAGGGCTCCCACGCGCCGGCAGCTGCGTTCGCGCGCACCTGGTCGGGCTTCGTCGCGCCGGCGATCACCGAGGCGACGCCGGGTGCGGCCGCGAGCCCGCCGATCGCGACCTCGAGCAGCGTGACTCCCCGTTCGGCCGCGAACGCCTCCAGCCGCTCGACCCGGTCGAAGTGCGCGTCGTCGAGCTCTCGTCCGTGCATCCGCGTTCCCTCGGGTGCGGGCTCGCCGCGACGGTACTTCCCGGTCAGGAGCCCGCTCGCGAGCGGGAAGTAGGGGATGAAGCCGATGCCGAGGCGCTCGCAGGCCGGCAGCAGCTCCTGCTCGGCGTCGCGCTTCAGCCAGGAGTACTCGCTCTGCTCGGAGACGAACGGCGTCAGGCCGTGCGCGGCCGCGGCCGCGTGCGCCTCCTCGACCATCTGAGGCGTGAAGTTCGACGAGCCGATCGCGCGGACGGTTCCTTCCTTGACGAGCTCGTCCAGCGCGCCGAGCGTCTCGTCGAGGGGCGTGACGCCGTCGGGGCGGTGGTACTGGTAGAGGTCGATCCAGTCGGTCTGCAGCCGTCGCAGCGACGCCTCGACCGCCTTGCGGATGTAGGGGCGGGCGCCGAGAGCGGTCTCGCCGTCGCCCATGTCATTTCCGAACTTCGTCGCCAGGACGACCCGCTCGCGGCGCCCCGCGAGCGCCCGGCCGATGATCTCCTCGCTGCCGCCCTTGTTGCCGTAGACGTCGGCGGTGTCGAAGAACGTGACGTCCGCGTCGAGCGCAGCGTCGATCACGGCGCGCGAGGCTTCCTCGTCGATCCGGCCGCCGAAGTTGTTGCAGCCGAGCCCGACGACGGTGACCTCGAGGTCGGAGCTGCCGAGGCGGCGCGTGCGCATCGGCGCAGCCTAGTCAAGGCAAGCGGGGCGCCGCCGATCTCCTGCGCGGCGCCCCTGCGTGCCGGTTACTCGAACCGCGCGCAGTACGCGATCGCCCAGAACTCCTCCGGCTCCGGGCCGAGGTTCTGCATCACGACGTACCACGCGCCGCGGCCGTCAGGCATGCCCACCGGGTAGGAGTTCGACGCTGCGAGCTTCGCGGGCGCGATCCGTTGCGTCGCGTAACCGCCTCCGACGACGAGCGTGCCGGCCGGGCAGATCGCATTGACGAACCGGAACGAGCCCGGTTGGACGACGACGCGCTCCGAGTAGCCGTTCACGTAGCTGACGGAGCGTCCCGGCGCTCCAGCCGGCCCCGGCGGCCCCGCGGGCCCGGCCTGGTTCCAGACGATTGCCGTCTCCCGCGCACGACAGGCGGTGCCTTCCCGAACGACCCGCAGCGCGCCGCTCCTCGCAACGCAGCCGTGATATCGGCCGTCGGTGTCGAGATAGCGGTTGGCCAGCGTCATCCCGACCGCCGCCCCGCTCCCGACGACGAGAGCGGCGGCTCCGACTGCCGCGAGCGACCAGGCTCTGCCCGAGAAACGTCTGCGCTTCATTGCTTCCTGCGTTCGTTCGAGGGGGACGAAGCGAGGATTCCCCGTCCTGCTGACGGACGGGTCATCGCGCACTCATTCTGGGGCGGTCAACGCGAGCGCGGCGTAAGCGGTGTGTACGGACGACGTAAAACCTCAAACCGCCAGGCTTGACACCTGTGGACAAGGGCACAACGCAGCTATGCGTAAATCACTCCTCATACTCGTTTCGCTGATCGCCACGCTCGTCGTCGCCCCCGCCGCCTCGGCTGCGGTGACGAAGAACGTCTCGATCAAGCGCGCTTCATTCGTCCCAGCAACCGTCAACATCACCGCCGGCGACTCGATCCGGTGGAAGAACGACGACACGCGCAACCACCAGGTCGTCTCGACGACCGGCACGTTCGCCTCACCCGTCCTTGCCCCCGGCAGGACGTACACGTTCACGTTCACGGTCGCCGGCACCTACAGGTACCGCGACGCC
Organism: uncultured Gaiellaceae bacterium; assembly: GCA_963765705.1. Taxonomy (GTDB): domain Bacteria; phylum Actinomycetota; class Thermoleophilia; order Gaiellales; family Gaiellaceae; genus Gaiellasilicea. The sequence continues at coordinate 54,304 of CAVXXJ010000008.1, read as the reverse complement.
CTCGTTCCCGCCAGCACGGGCACGATCAGGGTCGCGGGAGCACCGCCGGCGGTCACGCTCGCGACATCGCTGCCGCAGATCACCTTCGGCACGCGGATCACTCTCTCCGGCCAGATCAACAGCAAGAAGGCCGGCGAGAACGTCCAGCTCAGCTACCTGGCCTACGGGCAGGGCTCCGAGGCCGTCCTCGCGACGGTGATCACCGGCGCCGACGGCGTCTACAGCTTCAACGTGACGCCGAAGATCCTCACCACCTACCGCGCGGTCTGGAAGACCGCGTCGAGCCTGCCGGTGCAGACCGCGGTCGCACCGTCGATCTCGTTCGGCCGCATGAACGGCTTCCTCACCCGGGTCTACGCCGGGCGGAGCATGGCGCGAAAGCAGGTCCAGCTGCAGCGGCTCTCGAGCTTCGGCCAGTGGGTGACGATCAAGCGCGTCTCGCTCGATCTGAGCTCGCGTGCCCGGTTCGAGGCGGTGCTGCCGGTCGGTGTGAACCACCTCCGGATCGCCATGTCGGTGAACCAGGCGGGTGCCGGCTACCTCGCCGCCTTCAGCAGGGAGATCACCTATCGCAAGGCCGCGTAGAGAAGGAAAGCGAGCGGAGTGGCCCCGGAGTCGAACCGAGCAAGCCGTGGTTTGCACGACCGGGCCGATTTTGAAGACCGGCTGGGCCACCGGGCCCGTGCCACTCCGCGGCCAGCGTACCGGCGGGCACTTCGCCCGGTCGGGCCGCGAAGCGGCCCCTTCAGGGATCTTCGCGCGAAGAGCATCCGCTTCTGCGGATGCTCTTCCTGCGCAAACAAGCGTGCCGATTTTGAAGACCGGCTGGGCCACCGGGCCCGTGCCACTCCGCGGCCAGCGTACCGGCGGGCACTTCGCCCGGTCGGGCCGCGAAGCGGCCCCTTCAGGGATCTTCGCGCGAAGAGCATCCGCTTCTGCGGATGCTCTTCCTGCGCAAACAAGCGTGCCGATTTTGAAGACCGGCTGGGCCACCGGGCCCGTGCCACTCCGCCGCCAGCGTACCGGCGCGCATTCCGCCGCTGAATGTAGCGACAGGTGTAAGCGTCCTGTGAAACCGCTCCAAATCGCGTTACGTCGGCCTCCGAGCGGGAGAGAACGAGCACGAACCACCCATCCGAGGAAAGGGAAGAGATGAAGACGAACATGAAGCTACTCGCGCTGTCCGCGGTGGGCGCGCTGCTCCTGCTGGCGGCGGTCGCCGGCCTGGCGGAGACGGGTGGGGCGGCCGCCCCTCAGGCTCCTCCGGGGAACCAGGCGCCGCCGACGATCTCCGGCACGACTCAGGAGGGCGGCACGCTGACCACCAGTAACGGCACGTGGAGCGGCGCGCCGACGACGTTCACCTACCAGTGGCGGCGCTGCGACAGCGAGGGCGGCAGCTGCGCGACCATCGGTGGCGCGACCGAGAAGACCTACGTCCTGAAGAAGGTCGACGTCGACAACACGATCCGTTCCCGCGTGACGGCGCGGAACGCCGACGGCGCGACCCAGTCGACGTCGGTGCCGACTGCCGTCGTGCGCGCGGCGACCGCACCACCGAGCGGATGCGACGGGGCTGCTCCGATCCCGATCGCGAACGTCGCACTGCCGAACCGGCTTCTCATCGACGATCAGTCGATCAGCCCGACGGTCGTCGGCCGCACGACGCCGGCGATCTCGCTTCGCTTCCGCGTGACCTGCAAGGGCAAGCCGGTCCAGGGGGCGCTCGTCTATGCCGACGCCGTCCCGTTCAACCAGTTCACGACGCCGGCGGAGCAGCCGACCGGCGCCGATGGCTGGGCGACGCTGACGATGAACCGCGACCGTGGCTACCCCGCGGCGCGCAACCAGGAGTTGCTGGTCATCTTCGCCCGGGCCAGGAAGAACGGCGAGGACCTGCTCGGCGGCGTCTCGACGCGACGCCTCGTCTCGTTCCCGGTCGACCTCCGGCGCTAGGCGCCGCACTCGATTCAACGCACCACGGCCCGGCGGGATCGAGATCCCGCCGGGCTTCTGTGTGCAAGGATCGCCTCGTGCCGCACGTGCGCCTGATCGAGGTCGAGGACGCGACCGGCCCGCTGAAGGAGGAGTACGACGCGGCGATCGGACGGGCGGGGAAGGTCTTCAACATCGTCAAGGCGATGAGCCTGCGGCCGGGCGTGCTGAAGCGCTCGATGGAGCTCTACAAGGTGGTGATGTTCGGGCCCTGCGGCCTCTCGCGGCAGGAGCGCGAGCTGCTCGCCGTCGTCGTCTCCTGCCAGAACGACTGCCACTACTGAATACGCGCGCATGCAGACGACCTCCGTGCTGAGGGCGCAGACGAGGAGCTCGCGGAGCACGCTTCGCACGACTACCGCCGGGCCGACCTGCCGGCGCCGGTCCGCGCGCTCTGCGACTACGCGGTCAAGCTCACCCGGGAGCCGGCTGCGGTCGGCGCCGCGGATGCCGACGAGCTGCGCGCGCACGGCTGGGACGACGCCGCCATCCACGACGCGATTCAGGTGATCGCCTACTTCAACTACATCAACCGCGTCGCCGAGGGCGTCGGAATCGGCCCGGAGCCCGAATGGTCCGAGGAAGGGAGCTAGCGATGCCCAGCTTCACGATCGTGCACATGAGCGACTTCGAGCGGCCGTTCCCGAAGTGGGCGCTCGCGCGACGCTCGCTCGGGCTCCGGTCGTTCGGGATGAACGTCGTGGAGCTGCCGCCCGGCGAGACGATCCCCGAGCACGACGAGACGCTGTCAGACCAGGAGGAGGTGTTCATCGTCCTCTCCGGCGAGGCGACGATGGTGATCGACGGTCGTGACCACCCCGCCCCTGCAGGCACGTTCGTCCGGCTCGATCCGGAGCCGCAGCGGACGGTCGTCAACCGCAGCGACGCGGACGTGACCGTCCTGATCGTGTCCGCGCCGCGCACGAGCGGCTACGCGCCTCCGGACTGGGCCTGATCCCGCCCACTTGAAGCATTCGCCGCAATCGCCTACCCTTTGAGATCCACGAAGGGAGTCGTGCGGCCGGCTCGAAGAGGGGGAATTCGAGATGGCCGGAATCGCGCACCCGTACGAGCAGACCGCTGAAACCGCTGCAACCGAGTCCGCCGTGGACCTCGTGGCGGCGCCGGTGAAGCGACGCGAGCGGGTTTCCTTCTCCGATCTCGTCGACACGTGGAAGGTCCGCGAGTCGAGCGTCGAGGCGGAGCAGCGCTACTTCGACCGCCGCGGGGCTTTCGAGTCGGCCCGTGGCGAGATCACGGATGGCTACATCTGCGAGGACGGCCCGATGGCAATCGTCCTCACGGCGCTGCCGCCGACCCGTCTCGAGAGGCTCCTGCTCTTCCGCAAGGAGCGGATCCAGCTCTACACCGAGACGGAGCGACTCGTCCGCGCCCATCCCGAGGTGGCGCACACGCTCCACCGAGCGGAGGTGCAGTACGTCTCGGTCAAGCAGGCGCTCCGTGGGCTCAGCCAGCGGCTGCTCGTGAACTGGCTCTTCGTCTGGAACCGCGACGTGATGATCTCCGCCGCGCCCGTGGACGGAATCGCGCCGCCGGCATTCGACGAGAAGGAGGTCCGCCGGCTCGAGCGGGAGCTCGACCTGATCGGCGCGAACTACGAGCAGGCGGCCTCGCGCGAAGCGCAGATCGTCTATCTCGGCGGCATGCTGATGGGGGTGTTCGCGCTCTGCGCCCTCGCCGTCCCGGTTGGGTGGCTGCTGGGCGGCACCGACGTCGCCGTCGACCTGAAGACGTTCTTCGGCTGCGTGATCGCAGGAGCGCTCGGCGCGCTGATCAGCGTCGTCACGCGCATGAGCGCGGACAAGTTCCACGTGCGTCACGAGGTGGGGCGCGGTTACGTCCAGCGGGTCGCGGCTTTCCGGCCGTTCATCGGCAGCGTCTTCGGCGTGCTCGTCTATTTCGCGCTCGCCGGCGAGGTGGTCACCGGGATCACGGTTCCCGCGGACATTCCGGGAAATGAGGAGAAGCGTTTCGCGTTCTTCCTCGTCTTCGCGTTCGCAGCCGGTTTCAGCGAGCGGATGGTGAAGGAAGTACTGCGGTCGACGAGCCGCGACGACGAGCGGAAGCCGGAAGTGGCGGCGGAGACTACGTCACCGGCTCCGAGGGCCGCCGACGCAACAGGCGTTCATCGCGTACCCGCCGAGTAACGCCGTCCGCGTCCAGGCGCTCGAGCACGAGCTGCGCATCGCGGCGGCCGCAGCCTGCAAGGTCGCGGAAGCGGGCGAGGGCGATCCTGCCGGCGGTCTCGCACTCCTCCACGACGAGCGCTCTCGCGCGCTCGAAGGCCGCGCCTGAGATCGCGTAGCCGTCCCCGAGCCGGACGAGCTTGCCCTCCCGCTCGAGGAAGCGCGCGAGCTCGACGTCCTCGACCTTGATCGCCGCCGGCGCCGCCTCGCCGAGGCGGGCTTCGAGAGCCGCGGCGTCCGCGGACCGCTCGCCGAGGCTCGGCGCGACGCCCGGGAGGTAGAGCTTCGATCCCCGCCGCTCGAACGGAAGTCGGGCGAGCACGTCTTTCGCCCACGGCTCTGTGGGCGCCGTCACACCCGGGTCCAGCGGATCTGCCGCGGCGATTCCCTGCTCCAGCGCCTCCTGCAGCTCGGCCAGCCACTCGTCCGAGAACCGCCACTCCCCGTCGGCGAGGGTCGGGGCGTAGATCGCCGGCTCGCCGCGCTCCGCCAGCTCGAACCGAGCGGGGTCGGCGTGGCGGGCCGGCGTCGCGTCGAGCACCACCGCGCCGCCGACGGTCGTCGCGCCGCGGAGCACGACGCGGTCGCCGCGCGCTGCGACAACCGGCCTGGCGAGCCGGAGCTGGGCGTGCACGTCACCCGCCCGCACGACTCTGGCGGCCACCGCCGTCGTGCCGTGGTGGACGAGGAGGCGGGCGCCGTCGGGGATCGACTCGAGCTCCTGGAGCGCGACGTCGAGCCGGTAGCCCGCCCTGAATGCAGCGGGGGCGACGAGCGCGTCTCCCCGCCGCAACTCGGTCCGGTCGACGCCCGGCAGCGCGAGGGCCACCCGCTGGCCGGCGTCGGCCCGTTCGACCGGCTGCTCGTGCACCTGGACGCTGCGGACACGTACCTCGCGACCCGTCGGCTCCGCCTGCAGCACGTCGCCCTCGCCGATCGTGCCGGACCAGAGCGTCCCGGTCACGACCGTCCCGATCCCGCGCAGCGAGAAGACGCGATCGACGTACAGACGCGCGGGGGCGTCCACAACGTGTTTCTGAGAGACGAGGTCGGCCGCTCGGCCGAGCGCGGCGAGGAGCTCGGCCAGGCCGGCGCCGGTCTTGGCGCTGACGGCGACGACCTCCGCGTGCGAGACGAGCTCGCAGGCCTCCTCGAGCGCGAGCTCGAGCGTCTCCGGGTCGACAGCGTCGGCCTTCGTCACCGCGACGACGCCGCGCTCGATCCCGAGCAGGTGGAGAATGGCGAGGTGCTCGTGCGTCTGTGGGCGCGCCCCCTCGGCGGCGTCCACGACGAGCAGGAAGAGGTCGATCCCGGTCGCCCCGGCGACCATGTTCCGGACGAAGCGCTCGTGGCCCGGAACGTCGATCAGCGAGAGCCGCCGGCCGTCCGGAAGGTCGAGCGGGGCGTAGCCGAGGTCGATCGAGATGCCGCGTGCCTGCTCCTCGGGCAGCCGGTCCGTGTCCTTGCCGGTCAGCGCGCGCACGAGCCACGTCTTGCCGTGGTCGATGTGACCGGCGGTGCCGACGGTCAGCGGCATGCCAGCACCGCCGCCGCGACCTCGACCGCCTCGACGTCGGTGAGCGTGCGGCAGTCGAGCAGCGTCCGCCCGTCGCGGACGACGGCGATCACCGGCGGCTCGTGCCCGCGCAGCGCGGCGGCCAGCTCCTCCTCGACGGCGCAGGCGAAGCTCGGCAGCTCGGCTAACGGCAGCGCGCCGCCGCCGACACGCGCAACCGTCTCCTCGACCGCGCCGCCGGTCGCCTCAGCGAGCCGCGCCGCGCGTGCCCGCACCGCCTCGGCCGGCTCGCGCAGCATCCGCACGACCGGGATCTCGTCCGGCCGGTCGAGGTAGAGCGCGAGCGTGCCCTCGAGCGCCGCGAGCGTCAGCTTGTCGGAGCGGAGCGCGCGGTGGAGCGGGTGGCGGCGCAGCTTCTCGACGAGGTCGGCCCGGCCGGCGACGATCCCGGCCTGAGGGCCGCCGAGCAGCTTGTCGCCCGAGAAGCAGACGAGGTCGGCGCCTGCTGCGAGCGATGCGGCCGGGGTCGGCTCCCCCTCGACCTCGACGAGCGCGCCGGAGCCGAGGTCGTCGACGAGCGGCAGGTCGTGACGGTGCGCCACCGCCGCGAGCTCCTCGACGCGTGGCTGCTCCGTGAAGCCGACGAGGCGGAAGTTCGACTGGTGCACGCGGAGCAGGAGCGCGGTCTCGGGCCCGATCGCGCGGTCGTAGTCGGCGGCGCGGGTTCGGTTCGTCGTCCCCACTTCGACCAGTCGTGCGCCGGAGCGGGCGAGCACGTCCGGGATGCGGAAGCCGTCGCCGATCTCGATCAGCTCGCCGCGCGAGACGACGACCTCGCGGCCTTCGGCGAGTGCGGCGAGGGCGAGCAGCAGCGCCGCTGCGTTGTTGTTGACGACGATCGCGGCCTCGGCGCCGGTGAGCCGCCGCAGCAGCGGTGCGAGGTGATCCTGGCGCGAACCGCGCGAGCCGCTCGAGAGGTCGTACTCGAGGTTGGAGTAGCCACTGACGGTGCCGATCCGGGCGAGCGCCGCCGTCGGCAACGGCGCTCGCCCGAGGTTCGTGTGGATCAGGACGCCGGTGGCGTTGAGGACACGGCGGAGCGCCGGCCGGCGCGCCGCGGAGAGCTCCTCGGCCAGGCGCGCACGGAGGTCGCCCGGCTCGGCGCCGGCGCGAATCTCCTCGCGGGCGCGCTCGAGCAGCGTCCGCGCAGCCGCCACGGCGAGCGGATCGTCCACGTCCCGCACGAGCTCGTCCACCGACGGGAGATCGCGAAGTCTCACGCCGATGAGTGTAGAGCGGCCGCAGCGGATACCTTGAGTGCGTGAGACGCATCGGGGTCATCGTCGCCGCGCTCGTCGCGAGCGTTGCGGTCGCCGCAGTCGCGGGCGTCGCGGTTCGCGACGCCGTCTACTGGGAGCGGGCGCTCCCGGGGGTCGCCGTGCGTGAGATCTCGCTCGCCGACGAGGTCGAGGTCCGCGTCCGCGGCGAGCGGTACTCGATCGACCCGCGAACGGTTCTCCGCGTCGACGAGGCAGCCACTGCACGGGCCGCCCGGCAGCGAGGTCACGGCTCGTTCCTGACCCGCGTCCGCGCGCTCGTCGACCCGTCGCCGCCGCCCCTGCTCGTCGATCCCGTGCTCGTCGCGACGGGCGCGATCGACCCCGTCGTCGTCCCATTCGAGCGCGAGCTGCCCGACCCGCAGCCCGCGCTCGTCTCGATGGACGGGATCGAGCCGTCCCGCTCCGGAGACCGGATCGACCGCGCCGGCTTTCGAGACGCGCTCAGGTCGGCCGTCCTGCACGGGAGGCGCTGGCTGAGCGCGCCGATCACTCACGTCGAGCCGGTGCGGCAGACCGCCGCCGCCGAGGAGGCGCTTGCCGCGGCGCAGGAGCTCGTGGCCGAGCCGATCACCCTCTCCTTCAAGGACGAGGATGTCGGCACCCTCGCCCCGCAGCGCCTCGTGAAGCTCGTCCGCTTCCGGCCGGACGGCGCTCGCTTCCGGGTCACGCTCGACTCCGACCGGATCGCGAAGGCCGTCGAGCCGTTCCTCTCGAAATGGCGCCAGCGCGCGGTGAACGCGCGGTTCGTCGTCGACGGGGAGGCTGTGCGGATCCGCCCGTCGAGGCCCGGCTTGGCGCCCGACGGCCGCTGGATCTCCGACTCGATCTCCGCCGCCGCAACCTCGTCGATCCGGCGCGCATCCCTGCGCCTGAAGCAGACGCGTGCCGACCTGACGACCGCGGAGGCCGACCGGCTCGGGATCCGCGAGCGGATCTCCACCTTTACGACCGACATGGGCACCTCGTCCTCGAACCGCATCCACAACGTGCAACTGATGGCCGAGTACATCGACGGGACGATCGTCGAGCCCGGGCAGCAGTTCTCGTTCAACGACCGCGTCGGCCCGCGGACGGTCGAGCGGGGCTTCCGCGAGGGGCAGATGATCATCGGGTCGCTGCTGCTGCCGTCGATCGGCGGCGGCGTCTGCCAGACGGCGACGACGCTCTTCAACAACGCCTTCGAGCTCGGTCTGCCGATCGTCGAACGGCACAACCACAGCTTCTACATCTCGCACTACCCGATGGGCCGCGACGCGACCGTCTCCTGGGGCGGGCCGGACTTTGCCTTCAAGAACGACCTGGAGACGGGGATCCTGATCAAGACGCGATACACGTCCACGACACTGACGTTCAGCTTCTACGGCACCGATCCGGGACGCCGTGTCGTCGCGACCACGGGCGAGCGTGTGAACTGGCGCTCGCCGCGGACGACGTACGCGCTCGACCCGTACGCCCCGCGCGGCTCGGTGCGAACGGTCGCCGGCTCGAACCAGTCCGGCTTCGACGTGACGGTCTCCCGCAAGGTGTACGAGCACGGGAAGCTGAAGCGGCGCGACGCCTTCACGAGCGCCTACATCGCCGTCGGGCCGACGCAGATCTACGGCCCTGGCCGCTCGATCCCGGGCCCGTACTTCATACTGCCGCGCGTCTGACGGATGACGACGCCTCACGACCACAGCGAGTACGACGACGACCTGCTCGCGCCGTCGCTGACGCAGAGCGAACGGCGCGAGCTGCCCGAGGGTGAGCGGCCGTGGCGTCTCAGCTCGCAGTTCTACGTCGCGTTCTTCGGCGGACCGCTCGCGGCCGGTGCGATCGGGTACCTGAACGGCAAGCGCCTCGGGCTCCCCTCTACACGGCTGGGGGCGATGCTCGGAATCGGCGTGGCCGGCTTCGTCGCCATTCTCGTGGCGGCCGTCCTCCTCACCGACACCGAGGCCGGCAGCCGTCCTCGGATTCTGATCGCCGTCGCCGGAGTGGCGGCCTACCTCGCAGTCCGCGAGGTGCAGAAGGACGCCGACCGGCTCTACGGGATCAGCCTGTCGGACGACCAGGCTTACGACTCGCTGTGGGCCCCGGGGCTCGCCGCGGTGCTGCTGTTCGGCTTCCTCTCGATCGTCGTCGTGGCGAGTGTGACGTGACCGACACCGAAGCACGTCGTCTCGAGCTCGCCCGTCACTACTCGGAGATCGGCCAGCCACGGCGCGTGCTCGACGCGCTCGAAGGGACGGAGTCGTTCGAGGACCCGGAGGGCTGGTCTCTCCGCGGCGAGGCGCTCTACCACCTCGACCGCTACCGGGAAGGCGCGGACGCCGCGCAACGCGGGCTCGAGCTGGACCCCGAGGACCCCGGCCTGCTCGACGTGCTCGCGCTCAACCTGATGGAGCTCGGCGACCTCGCCGGCGCGGAGCGCGCGCTTCTCACCGCACTCGACGGCTGGCCCGAGAACCCGGCGTTGCTCTGTCACTACGCGCTCGCGTGCGCGCGCCACGGCCAGTCCGCAAAGGCGGAGCAGCTCATCGACCGTGCCTCACGGCTCGACCCGGAGTCGGTCAACGTCTTGCGGATGCGCGCCCAGGTCGCCTGGATCAACGGCGACCGCAAGCGAACGAAGCGGTACGTCGACGAGCTGCTCGCCGTCGAGCCCGAAGACCGGCTCGCCCACACGCTGCAAGGCAACCTCGCGGCCGACGGAAATGTCTACGCAGCGGTCCGCCATCACGAGGAAGCGGTTCGCCTCGATCCGAGCGACCACGAGCTCGCGGACGTCGTTCGGTACAACCGGACGCTGACGCACTGGCTGCAATGGCCCATCTACCCGATCCAGCGCTTCGGCCCGCTCAAGGTGTGGGGTGCGTACCTCGCCCTGATCCTCGTCGTCTCGTCGCTCGGCAACTCGACGCTTACCGTCGCTCTCGTGGGCGTCTATCTCTTCATGGTCGTCTACAGCTGGACGATTGCCCCGCTCGCGCGCTGGTGGGAGCAGCGCAAGATCCGATGAGCGCGGACCGGATCGACGCGCTCCGCGAAGCACTCGTTGCCTCTCCGGACAACAACGGTCTTCGCCTCCTGCTCGCGGAGCTGCTCCGCGAGGCAGGCCGGACGGAGGAGGCGGCGACCGAGTTCGACGCCCTCTTCGACGCGGGCGACCTCCCCGACGATGCGCTGCTCGACGCGGGCACGGTCGCCGCCGACCTGGGCAGGTTCGACCGGGCGTCGACCTACGCGGATCGGGCGGCCGCAGCCGGAATCGTGGACGGCGTTGCGGAGCTCCGCGCCGCAATCAACGAGATCCTCGGACTCGACGGGTCGCTGCGGCTGGTCCGGCGGGGTCCCGACGATGACGGCGAGGACCGGCAGGTCCTCGAGCTCGAGTCCGGCGAGCGCGTGACCTTCGGCGACGTCGGCGGGCTCGACGACGTGAAGAAGTCGATCAACCGCACGATCATCCTCCCGTATCAGCGGCCGGAGCTGTACGAAGCCTACGGCCGCCGCGCCGGCGGAGGGATCATGCTGTTCGGCCCGCCCGGGTGCGGCAAGACGATGCTGGCGCGCGCCACCGCAGGCGAGTGCGGGCTCCCCTTCTCGAACATCCGGATCGAGGAGATCCTCGATCCCTACTTCGGCATCTCCGAGCGCAACCTCCACGACGCGTTCGTGCAGGCGCGCCACTACGCGCCCTGCGTGCTCTTCCTCGACGAGCTCGACGCGATCGGCTTCGCCCGCCGGAAGCACGTCGGCAGCGCCGGGCGCGCGCTCGTCGACCAGGTGCTCCAGGAGCTGGACGCGATCGGCGCCGACAACGAGGGAATCCTCGTGCTGGCGGCGACCAACGCTCCCTGGGACATCGACGAGGCGCTCAAGCGTCCCGGCCGCTTCGATCGATTGATCTTCGTGCCTCCGCCCGACGTCGCCGCACGCGAGCAGATCCTGGCGCTGCACCTGCGTGGACGCCCGGTCGAGGGAGTCGATCTGAAGGCGACGGCGAAGCGGACACCGCTCTTCAGCGGCGCCGATCTGCGCTCGGTCGTGGAGCGCTCGGTCGATCGCGTGATCGACGACGCGCTCGACAGCGGCGGCGAGCCGCCGCTCACGCAGCGTCACGTCGACGCAGCGCTGGAGGGCTTCCGGCCGAGCACGCTGGAGTGGCTGGCGACTGCGCGGAACTACGTCGAGTTCGCGAACCAGGGTGGTCGGTACGACGAGGTCTCGCACTTCCTCGTCTCCAAGGAGGCACGCGCCTGGAAGGACTGAGCCAAGGCTGAGCTACTGCGCGTCGGCCTTGGCGGGCTCGGCCGACGAGGAAGCGCAGTGCTCTTCGTAGCACTCGACGACGATCCGAACCGCCTCGCCCGGGTCGTCCGTGGTGTGCAGCAGGTCGACGTCGGCGGGTGAGATCAACCCGTGCTCCAGCAGCTCCGTGCGCACCCACTCGAGCATCTCCGCCCAGAAGTCCTTGCCGATCAGGACGACCGGGAAGTTCCGCACCTTGCCGGTCTGGATCAGGGTCAGCGACTCGAAGAGCTCGTCGAGCGTCCCGAAGCCGCCCGGGAGGATGACGAAGCCCTCCGCAGCTTTCACGAACATCGTCTTGCGGGCGTAGAAGTGCTTGAAGGTCATCTCGATGTCGCAGTACGGGTTCACGCCCTGCTCGTGCGGGAGCGCGATGTTGAAACCGACGCTCAGTCCGCCGCCGTCCTTGCAGCCGCGGTTCGCCGCCTCCATGACGCCGGGACCGCCGCCGGTGACGACCGCGAAGCCGGCCTCCGCGAAGAGCCGTCCGGTCTCCCGCGCCTGTCTGTACGCGTCGGCGTCCTCACGCACACGTGCCGACCCGAAGATCGAGACGGCGGGCCGGTCGATCTCGAGCACCTTCTGGAAGCCGCCGAGGAACTCGGACGCGATCACGGCGACGTCGTTCGCGAGATCCTCGTGCGTCCGCTCGAGGACGAGGCGATCCTCCATCTACAAGCGGTCCTGTGGGAGGTGCGTCGCGAACATCCCGAGGACCAGCGCGCCGACGACCCCGGCGTAGATGACGACGCTCCCGGTCGCCTTCCACGCGGGCGCCCAGGCGAGCTTGTCGTGGTTTCCCGCGCGCAGCGCTTTCACCGACCGCCACATGAAGCCGCCGTCGAACGGCCGCACCGGCAGCAGGTTGAAGAGGTTGAGCATGAAGCCCGTGTACGCGAGCGAGACCAGCAGCCGCGAGTCGATCGCCTCGCCGACGATCCAGACACCGACGGCGCCGAGCCCGCCGAGGAACGGTCCGGCTGCGGAGACGAGCAGGTTCCCCCACGGGTCGAAGGGCTTGTTCTTCATCGCGACGTACGCGCCGAGGAAGGGGATGAACACCGGCAGCGACGGATTCAGGCCCTGGCGCTTGGCCTCGATGTAGTGCCCGGCCTCGTGCACGAGAATCAGGCCGACGAACCCGACACCGAACTTCCAGCCCCCGATCAGCGCGTAGCCGGCGACCGAGATGAAGATCCCGAAAAACTTGACCGCGAACCCGCCGAACTTGAGCAGCACCAGGCCGAGCGCGACGACCGGCGCGAAGATTCGGCGAACGATCTCCCGCAGGCTGAGCGGGCTCTTGATCGGGGAGTAGCCCTGAGGCTCCTCCGCCTCGCGCGGCGCGTATGGGTCGTAGCTCACATGCTCAGGGTACTCACGAAAGCTCGCGTGGCTATGACCCTGCTCTGGCTACGAGCCGTGCCCGATCCACTCCTCGCCGCCGTCGTAGACCTCCTTCTTCCAGAGCGGCACCGTCCCCTTCAGCGTGTCGATCGCCTCCTTGCAGGCGGCGAGGGCGGCGGCGCGGTGCGGCGAGGAGACGGCGATGACGACGCTCGGCTCGCCGATCTCGACCCGTCCGACGCGGTGGTGGATCGCGATCGCGGACAGGTCGTGCCGAGCAGAGAGGTCGGCCGCCAGCTCGGCCATCATCTCCTCGGCCATCCCCTCGTACGCCTCGTACTCGAGGTACTGCACGTCCCGGTCGCGGGAGCGGTTGCGCACCGTCCCGGTGAACGTCGCGATCGCGCCGGCGGCGTCGCTGCGAACCTCGCTGACGGCATCGTCGAGTGAGAGCGGCTCGCCGCTGAGCCGGAAGTCGCCGCCGGAGACGGGTGGGATCACTGCGACCACGTCGCCGTCGCCGAGCACCGTGTCCGGGGCCGCGTAGCGCTTGTTGACCGCGTAGAGGAGCCCGGGCGGCTCGTCGCCGAGCTCGAGCGCGGCCCAGACGTCCGTCAGCGTCGCGCCGTCCGGCAACTCGAGCTCGCGGGCTCCCGTGCCGGCGCGCTCGCGCAGTCCGGCGAAGAGGCGGATGCTCACCTGCACGGTCGCCAGCCTAGCCGGGCGCCGGCGGGTTGCCTCCGGAGGGCGTGTCATGTTACGTATGGCTCATGTCCGTCACCTCGCCGCCGCGGGCGAACCTGAACGACCAGGTCTACGAGACGATCAAGCACCGGCTCGTGAGCCGCGAGCTCGGCCCGGGCGAGAAGGTGAGCCTGCACGAGCTCGCGACCGAGCTCGGCGTCTCCCGCAGCCCTGTCCACCACGCCCTCACGCGCCTCGTCGCGGAGGGCCTCCTCACCGTCAAGTCGCGGCGCGGGTACTACGTGACGCCGCTGACCGAGGCGGCGATCGCCGAGGGCTATGACGTTCGGCTGGCCCTCGAGCTACAGGCGGCGGAGTCCGCGGTCGGACGAGTCGGCCGCGACGAGCTGCGCCGCTTCCGCGAACTGCACGAGTCGACCGTCGCAGCCGTCTCCCACGCGGGCTGGGACACCGCAAACGCCACGTTCCACGAGTACCAGGTCGACCTCGCGGCGAACACGCTGCTCTCCCGCTTCTACCGCGAGCTCTCCGTCAACCTGATGATGCAGGTGATCAGAGGCGGGCAGCTCGAGGGCGGCTCCTACCTCCCGACCGAGCACGGCGCGATCGTCGACGCCTTCGAAGCGGGGGATCTCGGAGCGGCGCGAAATGCGATCCGGGCGCACATCGCGACGGGGCGGCGGATCGCCCTGGAAGCGATCGAGCGCGCGGGCAGCGTGCTCTAGGTCGACCTCTAGCCCTCGCGGAGCAGGCACGCCTCCAGGTACTGCTTCGTGATCGCTGCGCACGCGGCGCGATGGCCTTCCGCGGAGCGCGTCAGGTCGGCGATGATCGAGCCCGCTCCGTTGAAGCAGCGCGGCCTCAGAGACAGCGTGACCTGGCCGCAGAACCGTCCCGCGCGCTCGGCACCCGCGTCGTTGTTGGCGATGTCACGGACGGCGCCGTAGACGCACTCACCACGCCACGCGGACTGCGGGATGGTGCAGAGGCGTACGAGCTCAGCCGCATCGAGGCGTGCGACTCCCGAGGCGTCCCGGCCGTAGGACTGGAAGCACGTCGCCCGCCAGTTGCGCTCGACCTTCGCACATGCCTTTGCGGTCGACTCCCAGTTGTAGCCCGAGGTCGCAAGTAAGCGCGACGTCACCTGGAGATAGCAGTAGAGCTTGTGCCGTTCGGCCACCGCGTGACAGGGATAGACGGGATCGTTGTCGCGCAGGAAACGCGACTTGACGCCGTAGGACGAGCTGAAGTTCTCCATGAAGACGCCGCCGTCGCACGAGGTCTGGTCCCAGGCGGTCTGAAGCCGCTCGCAGATCGAGAGCGACTGCGGCAGATCGAGCCCCGTATGGATCATCAGGCCGTGCCCGAGGCCGTGGACGCACTGGTAGGCGATGAAGTCCGTCGCGCGCACATCGGCATCGGCGCAGAGCAGACGCACCTTCTTGATCAGCTCCGCCTTCGTTCCGACTCCGACCAGAGCCCGCTCGAGGATCCCGTGGTAGTAGCCCGAGTTGCAGCTCGCCGACCCGGCGGTGAACGCTTGCGAGACGTCCCCTTTGAAGCGGGCGAGAGCGGCGGAGCCGATCATGTGGGCGATCCGGTGGCAGCTCGCCTCGATCTCGGGGTCGCTCACGATCCGCTGGTCGAAGACCCGGAGCGCCTGCCTCGGCCCCAGCCGATACGACATGTTCCCGAACGCCTGCTCCCAACAGCCCCGCTCGGTGCACGAGGACAGCTCTCGATCGTCGGGCTCGAACGTGCCCGCGATCGGATGTGGGTTGAACGCGTCGGAGGCGGCCCGGGTCTCGGGCGTCGAAGACTCCTCGCCACGGAAAGCGAGGAACGCGCCGCCCACCGCCAGGACAAGGGCACCGACGGCAAACAGGATCAGAAGCAGAGCGCGCCGCGACATCCGCAACAAGGTAGCGCGGCCCGCCGTCGCCTCGGCCCGAGGGAACAATCCGTAGCATCACGCCCGTGAAGCGGGAGACCGACTCCGGGATCGAGATCGAGCCGGTTTACGGCGACGGCGAACGTCCCGGCGAGTTCCCGTACACGCGCGGGCCCTACCCGGACATGTACCGCGGCCGGCCGTGGACGATTCGCCAGTACGCCGGCTTCGGCTCCGCCGAGGAGACGAACGAGCGCTTCCGCTACCTGCTCGACCGCGGTCAGACCGGCCTCTCGGTCGCATTCGACCTCCCCACCCAGCTCGGCTACGACTCGGACGACCCGCACGCGCTCGGCGAGGTCGGCCGCACCGGCGTCGCGATCGACTCGATCGAGGACATGCGCCTCCTGCTCGCCGGGATCCCGCTCGACGAGGTCTCCACCTCGATGACGATCAACGCGCCCGCGTCGCTGCTGGTGCTGCTCTACGAGCTCGTCGCGGAGGAGCAGGGCGTTCCGGGCACGGCGCTGCGCGGCACGGCGCAGAACGACATCCTCAAGGAGTACATCGCCCGCGGGAACTACATCTACCCGCCGCGGCCGTCGATGCGCCTGACGACCGATCTCTTCGCCTATGCGGCCGAGCGGATCCCGAGCTGGAACACGATCTCGATCAGCGGCTACCACATCCGCGAGGCGGGCTCGACCGCCGTCCAGGAGCTCGCGTTCACGCTCGCGAACGGGATCGCCTACTGCGACGCGGCGGTGGCGGCGGGCCTCTCACCGGACGACTTCGGCGCGCGGCTCTCCTTCTTCTTCAACGCGCACAACCACTTCTTCCAGGAGGTGGCGAAGTTCCGCGCCGCCCGCCGGCTGTGGGCGTCGATCATGCGCGACCGCTTCGGCGCGACCAACCCGAGGGCGATCGCGCTCCGGTTCCACGCCCAGACCGGAGGCTCGACCTTGACGGCGCAGCAGCCGGAGAACAACATCGTCCGCGTCGCGATCCAGGCGCTCTCCGCCGTCGCCGGCGGCGCGCAGAGCCTGCACACGAACGGCTTCGACGAGGCGCTCGCGCTCCCGACCGAGCGCTCCGCGCGAATCGCGCTCCGCACGCAGCAGATCCTCGCGGCCGAGGCGGGCGCGACCGACACCGCCGACCCGCTCGGCGGCTCCTACTTCATCGAGGCGCTCACCGACGAGCTGGAGGCGCGCGCGCTGGAGTTGATCGAGCGGATCGACGAGCTCGGCGGCGCCGTCGCGGCGGTCGAGGCGGGCTTCGTCCAGAAAGAGATCGAGGAAGCGGCGTTCATCTGGAACCAGCAGGTCGAGTCCGGTGAGCGCGTGATCGTCGGCGTCAACACGTTCACCGACGCGGAGGAGCAGCACGTCGAGCTGCTCAGGATCGACCCGGAGGGAGAGCGCCGACAGCTCGAGCGAACCGCGCGCGTGCGCGCCGAGCGAAACGCAGACGAGGCGGCGGGCGCCCTCGCGGAGGTGCGCCGCGTCGCCGCGGGCACCGAAAACCTGCTGCCGCCGATGCGGGATGCGCTCCGCGCCCGTGTCACGATCGGCGAGATCTGCAACACGCTCCGCGAGGAGTGGGGCACCTTCGACGCGCAGCACTGACTAGGCCGAAGCGCCGGAGTAGCGGCGGAGGCCGAAGCCCCACCACCAGCGGGTGAAGGCGAAGAGCGCCGCACAGAAGCCGACCGCGAGCGCGATCGTCCCCCATTCGAGCCGTGAGGTCACGGCCTCGGCAGGGACGGTGATCGCGAACGCGATCGGGATCAGGAACGTGACGCCGATCCGCAGCCAGCCCGGGTAGATCGAGACCGGCCAGCGACCCGTCTGGTAGACGCCTTCGAAGAGCTCGAGGATGCTCCACGTGTTCACAATCCAGAATGCGCCCGTCGTGATGAAGAGCCAGAAGCAGTAGATCGTGAGCCCGCCCACCAGCAGCATCGCCGCGAACAGAGCCGCGTCGCCGAGGTCGACGCCGCGCTCGAGCCCGTTGACGCCGTAGGCGAGGACGAGCGCACCGGCGAAGATGTCGACGGCCCGCCAGATGCGCACCTCGCGGACGCTGACGAAGACCTGGGAGTCCTCGGGCTTCGTCAGCGCGAAGTCGAGCTTCCCGTCGCGCACCTCCTCCATCAAGCGCTCCATGTTCGGCTGGATGCTCATCTTGATCACCCCGCCGAGCAGGATCTGGATCCCCATCACGACCTGCAGCTCGGGCTCGCTCCAGCCGTTCAGCGCGTCCGTCTTCGAGTAGACGAGCTTCAGCACCACGAGCGCCGTCCCCACGGCGACGGTCGTCTGCAGCAGCTGGATGAAGAAGTTGGCGCGGTACTGGAGCTCGGTCAGCGACCCGAGCTTGAAGTACAGCCACGCGAGGCGGAACGGCCGGAACACCTAGTTGCCGACCGCCGAGTAGCGCCGGATCGCGAAGCGCCAGATGAAGAGCGTGATGCCCGTCATCACCGTGAACCAGAAGGCCTGCATCGCGAGCCCGCCGAGCAGCTCGCCCGTCGAGAGGTCGCCGACGAGCGACTCGATCGGGAAGTAGAACGACCACTGGAAGGGCAGGAAGGCCGCGACGTCCTGCACCCAGTCAGGCATCAGCGGCATCGGCACGAGACGCCCGGAGAGCAACAGCTCGGCCGCGATGAAGATCTCGAAGATCGGCGCTCACGCGTGTCGTCCAGAACGTGAGCATCCCCAGGATCGACATGAACATCGTCCGGATCAGATAGGCGCCCCAGATCGCGAAGAAGAAGACGACCATCTCGAGCAGCGTCGGATCGAGGACGGGATCGAAGGCGATCCACAGTGCCGCGGCGACCGGGAGCCACATCAGGATCACGACGGGCTTCCAGCCGGCGAAGGCGGCGAGGTCGTCGTGGAGCGGGTGCAGCGGCCGCAGCAGCGCCGCCGAGAGCTCGCCCTCGCGGATCCGCCACTCCCAGCCCAAGGGAGTGAAGACGATGTTCATGTTCCGGACGAGCGTCCAGACGATGTAGTACGCCGCGAACTCACCCGTGGTGATCCCGTTGATCGAGCCGCCCTGCTGCTCGGCGATCGTCGTCCAGACGACGAGGTAGACGATCGGCTCGGCGAGCATCCCGATCATCCAGAAGTAGGTTGCCGCGCGGTACTGGAGCTGGCTCTGGATCTGCGTCCGGCCTCGCGCGACGTAGAAGTCGAACAGCGAGCGGACGGCGCCCGCCTCGTTGTTCACCTGCGCTCCTGCGCGAAGACGAGCTCGATCACGTCCTCGATCGGTGGATCCTCGACGGTGAGGTCGGCGACGTCCCGCTCGGCGAGCAGCCGCGCCGTCACGCGCGCCACCTCCGCGCGGGGCACGCGCAGCTTCACTCGCCCGGCCTCGCTCTCGACGACGTCGCCGTAGGCCGAGAGGTCGGCCTCGCCGTCCTCGAGCTCGACGTCGATCGTCTTCCAGGCCGCCAGGTCGTCGCCGAGCCGGGCCAGCTCGCCGTCGAAGAGGATCGAGCCGTGGTGGATGACGATCACGCGCCGGCAGAGCGCCTCGACGTCCGCCATGTAGTGGCTCGTGAGCAGCACGGTTGCGCCGTAGCGGCGGTTGTACTCGGCGATGAAGCCGCGGATCCGCTTCTGCATCGTCACGTCGAGCCCGATCGTCGGCTCGTCCAGGAAGAGCACCTGCGGCAGGTGCAGCAGCGAGCCCACGATCTCCACTTTCATCCGCTCGCCGAGCGAGAGGTTGCGGACCGGCTTGCGCACGAGGTCGCCCACGTCGAGGAGCTCGATCAGCTCGTCGCGGCGGCTCGTGAAGTCGGTTCCGCGAGGGATCCGGTAGACCGCGCGGTTGAGCTCGAAGGAGTCGAGCGCCGGCAGGTCCCATTGCAGCTGGTTCCTGTTCCCCATCACGAGCGTGATCCGCCGGAGGAAGTCGCGCTCGCGCTTCGAGGGCACGTGGCCGAGCACGCGCGCCTCGCCCGAGGTCGGGTAGAGCAGGCCCGAGAGCATCTTCAGCGTCGTCGTCTTGCCGGCGCCATTGGGGCCGAGGAAGCCGACGACCTCGCCGGGAGCGATCTCGAACGTGATCTCGTCCACGGCACGCACCTCACGGTGCTTGCGGCGGACGAGGCTCGTGATCGCGGCGCGGAGGCCTCCTTCCCGCTCGGGGACGAGGAAGGTCTTGTTCAGGCCGGTGACGCGGACGCTGGGCTCAGTCACGACCACGAACCTAGATGATTCGCCGGATGCGGATCCTGCTTCTCTCGCAGATGTACCCGTCGGCGGCGGCGCCCGACTTCGGCGTCTTCGTGCAGGGGCTCGAGCGGGAGCTGGTCGAGCGCGGGCATGCGATCGAGCGAGTCGTCATCGACCGGCGGGGTGGCGGCAAGCTCCGCCATGCGCGTCTGGCGCTTCGCGCGATCCGCGCCGCCCGCCGCTTCCGGCCGGACATCGTCTACGCGCACTTCCTCTTCCCCACCGGGCTCGCCGGCGTACTCGCGGCGCGTGCGGCCGGCGCTCCGCTGGTCGTCACCGCCCACGGCCAGGACGTCGCGAACCTGACGCGCTATCCGTTCGTGCGCCGGCCCACCCGCCTCGTCGTCAACCGCGCGGCCACGGTGATCGCGGTCTCGGAGTGGCTGCGCGGGGAGCTCGAGCAGGGCGCGCCGGCCGCGCGCGGCAAGACCGAGGTCGTGAACTGCGGTGTCGACCTGCAGCGCTTCAGCCCGCTCGCACGCGGCTCCGGGCGACGTCCGGCCTTTCTCTGTGTCGGCTCGCTGATCGAGCGCAAGAACGTTGTCCGATTGGCGAACGCATTCGCCCGCCTGGGCGAGGGGACGCTGACGTTCGTCGGCGACGGCCCGCTGCGACTGCAGCTGGAGGGCCGCGCCGGCGTGACGGTCACGGGGTACGTGCCGAACGCCGACGTGCCCGGCTTCCTCGCCGAGGCGGACGTCCTCTGCCAGCCGAGCCTCGTCGAGCCCTTCGGCCAGGCGACGCTCGAAGCGCTCGCCTGCGCACGTACCGTCGTCGCGACCCGTGTCGGCGGCCCGCCCGAGTTCGTCCCGAGTGAGGCCGGCGTGCTCGTCGACCCAGCGGACGAGGCCGAGCTCGCCCAGGCGCTCCGCGCAGCAGCGGCGCTCCCGGTGCCGAACGAGGCGGCGCGGGCGGCCGCCGAGAAGCACGACGTCAGGCTTCAGGCGGAGCGGGTGGAGGCGATCCTCGAGCGAGCCGTTCGAGATCGGCGAGCCTGATCTCGACGAGCGGCCGCACGGCGTCCTCGATCCCCGCCTCCCGCGCCACTTCGAGCGCCTGCTCGTAGCTCTCGCGCGCCTTCTCGGCCGCGACGCCCTGCTTCAGCCGGTTGTCGCCGGTGATCAGCAGTCGTTGGATCTTCGCGCGAGCCTCGTCGCCTGGGGGGTTCACATCCGTAGCCTAAACAGGCAAGATCGCGTTGGGGTCTAGATGAACGGGAAGCCGATCACGCCTGTCCGCGTCCTGATCGCGGACGACCATCGCCTGTTCGCGGAGGCGCTCGAGGCCGTGCTCTCGAGCGAGGAGCGGATCGACGTCGTCGGTCGCGCAGCGGACGGCGGCGAGGCGGTCGAGCTCGCCCGCGAGCTCCAGCCGGACCTGGTCATCCTGGACATCAGCATGCCGGTCCTGGACGGCTTCGAAGCGGTTGCGGAGCTGGACCGGATGGAGCGCCCGCCCGCGGTGCTGATGCTGACCGGCTCGAACTCACCCGACGACGTCGACCGAGCCCGGCGCGCGGGCGTGAAGGGGTACATCACGAAGGATGCGATCGCGGCCTCGCTCGTCGACGCGATCCTCGCTGCCGCCAAAGCCGCCTAACGGCCGCTGCTACCCTTTTCGCCGCGATGCTGCAGATCTCCGCCGTCTTCCAGGTAATCGTCTCCGTGGCGCTCCTGACGCTCATCCTGATGCACTCAGGACGCGACGCGGGCCTCGGCGGCATGGGCTTCACTCCGGCCTCGCAGGGCGGCACCCACATCGTCGAGCGGAACCTGACGCGGCTCACCGTCGTCGTCGCGGTGCTGTACTTCCTCAACAGCGTCCTGCTCTACAGGCTGCTCGCCTAAGCCCGGCTACACTGATCGTCCCCGCGCTGGTGGCGGAATTGGTAGACGCGCAAGGTTGAGGGCCTTGTGGCCTTAGGGTCGTGGAGGTTCAAGTCCTCTCCAGCGCATGCGGGCAGATGAGCGGGGCGCCGGCAACGGCGTCCCGCGTCGTTCAGGAGGCGAACAGGGCCGTCAGCTGCGCCGGGCTGATGTTGCCGCCGCTGAGGACGAGCGCGACCCGCTTGCCGCGCAGGCGTTCTCGGAGCTTCAGCGCGGCGGCGAGGGGAGCCGCGCCGGCGGGCTCGACGAGATTGCGCGTGTGCTCGATCATCAGCCGGTTCGCAGCCCGGATCTCGTCCTCGGCGACGAGCACGAAGTCGTCCAGGTGCTCCCAGAGGATCTGCTGCGGTAGCTCGAACGGGGTCCGCGTCGCGAGGCCCTCGGCGAACGTCGTGTTCTCGCCGTCGAGGAGCGCGCGAGCCTGCCAGGAGCGGAAGGCCGCGGGCGCAGCGTCCGACTGCACCCCGATCACCTCGATCTCCGGCCGGATCCCCTTCGCGACGATGCACGCGCCGGCCGCTCCGCTGCCGCCGCCGATGGGGACGATGATCGCGTCGACGTCGGGTCGCTCCTCGACGATCTCGAGCGTCCCCGTGCCGACACCCGCGATCAGAAGCGGCTCGTTGCCGGAGTGGACGTAGCGGTAGCCGTGCTCGGCAGCGAGCCGTTCGCAGTGCTCGCGGGCGGCGTCGAAGTCCTTCCCATGCTCGATCAGCTCGGCGCCGAGCGCGCGCATCGCGGCCAGCTTGACCGGGTTCGCGTTCTCGGGGACGCAGATGCGGGCGACGACCCCGTGGAGCCGCGCGGCGTACGCGATCGACTGCCCGTGGTTGCCGGTCGACGCCGCGATCAGCCCGCGCCCTCGCTCCTCCTCGCCGAGCTGCGACACGAGGTTCACGCCGCCGCGGACCTTGAACGCCCCGACCGGCTGGTGGTTCTCGTGCTTCACCCAGACCTCCGCGCCGAGCAGCTCGTCCAGACCCGGGTAGGGATAGAGCGGTGTCGCCCGCAGGTGCGGGCTGATCCGCCGGCGCGCCTCGAGGACGTCGGCGAGGGTGATCGTCGGCCAGTCCACGGGCTCCGACCAGTCTTGCAGCTTCCTTGACGCCGTCCGGAAGGATCTCTACGCTTCAGAGCGAACACACGTTCGACGGCGACCATCGAACCGATCATCGAACCCGGAGGCCCAATGTCGGCTGCACCCATGCTCACCGCACGGCAACAGGAGATCTGGCAGTTCCTCGTCGACTACGTCGACCGGCACGGCTACCCCCCGACCGTGCGCGAGATCGGCGAAGCGGTCGGGCTCGCCTCTCCCTCGACCGTGCACGCGCATCTCGCGAACCTCGAGCGGGCCGGCCTGCTGCGCCGCGACCCGACGAAACCGCGCGCGCTCGACCTGATCGGCCACCGGCGCGAGTCGCGCGGCGATGAGCCGGCCCCGATCGAGCAGCAGAAGCTGCCGCTGCTCGGCCAGATCGCGGCGGGCGGGCCGCTGCTCGCCGAGCAGAACATCGAGGACGAGATCGCAGTCCCCGAGCCGCTCGGCCGCAACGCCGACTTCCTGCTCCGCGTCAAGGGCGAGTCGATGATCAACGCCGGCATCCTCGACGGCGACATCCTCGTCGTGCAGCGCGCCCAGGATGCCCGCAACGGCGAGATCGTCGTCGCGCTCGTCGGTGACGACGAGTTCGCCGACGAGGCGACCGTCAAGACGTTCTACCGCGACGCCGGCCGCGTGCGGCTCCAGCCCGAGAACGACGCGCTCGAGCCGATCTACGCCGACCACGTCCAGATTCTCGGCAAGGTCACCGGAGTGTTCCGCACCCTCTGATGAGCGTCTCGTTCCTCAACCGCACGCTCGACCAGGAGCTGGCCGCGATCGCGCGCGGCGCCAGCTTCGAATGCCTCGTCTGCGGCGAGTTCCTGCTGAAGCGGCCCGTCGCGCTCGCGTGCCTCGAGTGCGGCACGCTGCTCTGCGACGGCCTCGAAGTCCCGCAATCGGAGCTAGAATTCGTGGCGCAGGCCGGGTGACCGCGTCGTCTCCGTGAGGGGGCGCCGAGGAAAGTCCGGACACCGAAGGGCAGGACGCTGGGGAAACCCCAGGGGGCGAAAGCCGACGGAAAGTGGAACAGAAAGCAAACCGCCTGCGGAGCGTTTCCGGAAGCTCCGCCGGTAAGGGTGAAAAGGTGGGGTAAGAGCCCACCAGCGCCGTGGTGACACGGCGGCTCGTCAAACCCCGTCCGGTGCAAGGTGAAGCAGATCCCGCTGACGCGGCCCGCCGAGGGATCGGGTACACCGCTCGAGCCGTGAGGCAACTCCCGGCCTAGAGGGATGGTCACCCTCGACAGAATCCGGCTTAGAGGCCTGCTAAAGGAAAACCCTGCGATTTGCAGGGTTTTCCCATTCTGGGCACAGGACGCCTCGAAGGTGCGTGCATCACCCGGGCATCACGCAAATTCAGGATCGAGCTCGCGGCGGGCCGTCGGAGAACGACGCGTTCGGCCCGAACCGCTTGGTTAAGCGAAAGCTGCGACGGCTCTCGCCGGCGATCGCTAGCTCACAAAGGCGTTTTCTTACTGAGGAGCCCGTGTTTGTGACTGATCACGACGATGAACTCCGTGCCCGTTCATGGTGTGGTGCCCGCTGTGGCGCGACATTGAGCTCCGGAATGACGCCGGGTGGCGGCTACGCTGCTCCGGACTTGGCTTGCCCAGTCCCGGCGTTGAATGTTCGGCTGAGCGAGAGGCAGGTGAGGCCGAAGACGACCGTGTAGCCAACAATGCCAATCGTGCGCAATGCGAGCACGTTGGCGAAAGGCCCCACCAGACCGATCAGGCAGAGCGATCCGCTGAGATTGAGGCCTCGTCGTACGAGCATTGCATCTCCCCGACGCGCAAACGCGGGTACGGCGAACAGGAGAGCCAACCCGAAAAAACACGTCCCACGCGACGATGTCGATTGCATAGAAGGTCGATGGCCAACCGCGAGCGCGAGGTCCTGCGCCTCCTCGCCCTCGGGCACACGAACCAGGAGATCGCGAGCCAACTCTTCATCTCGGTGCGCACGGCCGAGACGCACCGCGCTCACATCGTGCAGAAGCTCCGGCTCACCACCCGCGCCGAACTCGTTCGCAACGCCCTCGACCAGGGGCTGCTCGACGGGGATGGTGCGTAGCTCCTAGTCAGCTCGCGGCGCCTACTGGAGCAGCGACGGTAGCAGCCTTGACGATCAGGATCGGCCGCTTCGACTCTCCGAGCAGTCCGAGCGAGACGCTGCCAAGCAGAGCGCCGGCGATTGCGCCGTGGCCGCGCGAGCCGACCACGATCAGGTCGACGTCATGCGAGTCGGCGTAGGCGACGATCTCGTCGACGGTGTCGCCACGGAGCATCGCGGTCGTCGAGACGACGCCGTGCTCGGAGGCGACCGCAGCTGCATCTTCGAGCAAGACGTGGTCGTGCTCGCTGGGCTCGTGCGGGAAGGCGCCGCTCATGCCGCCGAAACCGGTCGCCGGAACGATGTCCAGCGTGGGCACGACGTGAACGAAGATCAGTTCGGCCTCGTGCTCGGTCGCCAGCTCAACTCCGAAGGCGACCGCCTCGGTCGAAGAGGGCGAGCCGTCGGTGGTAACGAGGATTCTCTTCATGTCTCCTCCTCAATAGGTGTCTGCTCGGATCATCAGTCCGCGCGGGCCTGTGCGAATCCGGGCCGATGCCGATCGCGTCTGCGTACTGGTGGTGAGCTCACGCGGAAGTCGAGGTCGTGGACGCCTTCGAGCGACATGCCCGAGCCGGCTCCTGGCGCGACGTCGAGCACGAGGACAGGCCTGTTCCAACGCTCGTCCTGGTCGGCGTCGATGTAGAACGGGCAGCCGTCGACCTCGCCGAGCAGGAGGTCGTTCGGTCCGAGCAGGAGTTCCCCGTCGGGGAAGCACATCGGGGAGCTGCCGTCGCAGCAGCCCCCCGACTGGAAGAACAGCAGCGGACCGTGCTCAGCTCTCAGGCGCCGGATCTCCGCGACAGCGGACTCGGTGGCGACGACCCTGGGAGCTGGATCCGCGTGCATCGGTCTAGAAGAACCCGAGCGGATTCGGGTCGTAGGAGACGAGCATGCACTTGGTCTGCGTGTAGTGGTCGAGCATCATCTTGTGGTTCTCGCGCCCGACCCCGGAGGACTTGTAGCCCCCGAAGGACGCGCCGGCCGGGTAGAGGTGGTAGCAGTTCGTCCACACTCGACCGGCCTTGATGCCGCGACCCATCCGGAACGCCTTGCTCATGTCCCGCGTCCAGACGCCAGCGCCGAGCCCGTACATCGTGTCGTTCGCGATCTCGAGCGCCTCGGCCTCGTCGCGGAACGTGGTCACCGCGAGCACCGGGCCGAAGATCTCCTCCTGGAAGATCCTCATGTCGTTCGTGCCCTTGAAGACGGTCGGCTGGAAGTAGTAGCCGTCCTCGAGCTCGCCGCCGAGGTGGCTGCGCTCGCCACCGATCAGCAGCTCCGCGCCCTCTTGCTTGCCGATCTCGACGTAGCTCTCGATCTTCTCGAGCTGCGCCTTCGAGACCTGCGGGCCGATCTGCGTGTCGGGGTCGAGCGGGTGGCCCTGACGGATCGCGGCGATCCGCTCCAGCGCCCGCTCCATGAACTCCTCGTAGATCGACTCCTGGATCAGCGCCCGCGACGGTGCGGTGCAGACCTCGCCCTTGTTGAAGGCGTAGAGGACGAGCCCTTCGATCGCCTTGTCGAGAAACGCATCGTCCTCCGCCATCACGTCGGCGAAGAAGATGTTGGGCGACTTGCCACCCAGCTCGGTCGTCGACGGAATGATGTTCTGGGCGGCGTACTGCATGATCAGCCGCCCGGTCACCGTCTCGCCCGTGAAGGCGATCTTGGAGATCCGCTTGCTCGTCGCCAGCGCCTTGCCGATCTCGGCACCAGAGCCGTTGACGACGTTGATCACGCCCGGAGGCAGGATGTCCTCGAGCACTTCCATCAGCTTCA
The DNA here is from genome assembly GCA_963765705.1 of uncultured Gaiellaceae bacterium. Lineage (GTDB taxonomy): Bacteria > Actinomycetota > Thermoleophilia > Gaiellales > Gaiellaceae > Gaiellasilicea. The sequence goes on along the minus strand of CAVXXJ010000008.1, from coordinate 27,867 downwards.
GGATCGACCACGGTGTCGGGCTGGCCGGCTTGAGCACGACGGTGTTACCCGCCGCCAGTGCCGGGGCCAGCTTCCAGGCCGCCATCAGCAGTGGGAAGTTGAACGGGATGATCTGGCCGACGACGCCGAGCGGCTCCCTGAAGTGGTAGGCCATCGTCGTCTTGTCGATCTCGGAGATCGATCCCTCCTCGCCGCGGATCACCGAGGCGAAGTAGCGGAAGTGGTCGACCGCCAGCGGGAGGTCAGCGGCGAGCGTCTCCCGGACCGGCTTACCGTTCTCCCAGCTCTCCGCGATCGCCAGCATCTCGAGGTTCTCCTCGATTGCGTCCGCGACCTTGTTCAGCACGCGCGAGCGCTCGGTTGCCGAGGCTTCACCCCAGGCGCCCTGTGCGGCGTGGGCCGCGTCCAGCGCGAGCTCGACGTCTTCCGGTGTCGAGCGCGGTACCTCCGTGAACGGCTCGCCCGTCGCGGGCGTCAGGTTCACGGAGTACTCGCCGTTCACCGGTGCGATCCAGTGACCCCCGATGAAGTTCTCGTAGCGCGACTTCAGCTCGACGGGACTGCCTTCCTGTCCCGGAGCCGCGAAGGTCAAGACTCTCTCGACCGTAGCCATGGTGCTCCTTCCATCAACGAACCCAGCGTGAGAAACGGCTGTGCTCTGACGGTCGCACGGACGCAGAGCCGAGGCATCGGGAGACCGCACCGTTCGCATTGCGGGAAGTCCGCAGCGTTCAGGAACGCAATGCGCGGAGCGCGTTGGCGATGACCGCCACGTCGATCGCTTCCTGGAGCAACGCACCGGCGACCGGGGTGATCAGGCCTACGGCTGCGAACACCATCGCAACCAGCGACAGGCCCATGCCGACGATGATGCTCTGACGCGCGATCGCCATCGAGCGCCGTCCGATCTGAATCGCTTCGACGACTCGGTCGATGCGATCGGCCATGATCACTGCGTCGGCGGTCTCCGATGCGACCGTCGCCCCGGCCGTGCCCATCGCGATCCCGATGTCGGCGAGGGCGAGCGCGGGGGCGTCGTTGACGCCGTCGCCAACCATGACCACCGGCGTCAGTTCCGGCTGCTCGCGGATCGAGCGAACGACCTCCAGCTTTCCCTCCGGAGATTGCTCTGCGTAGACGCGATCGGCACCGATCTGCCGACCGACCTCCTCCGCGACGGACACGCGATCGCCGGTGACGAGAGCGACGTGTCGCACCCCCAGTGACCGCAGGCGCTCCACGAGTCCGCGGGCGTCCTCCCGGAGGGAGTCTCCCATCACGACCGCGCCGGCGAGCTTGCCGTCCACGCCGACGAGGATCCTCGCTTTCCCCGGATCGTCACCCGCGTCGAGTGCTCGCGTAGCATCTTCGGCGCCCACGTACCCGCGCTCGTTCAGCCAGGCCGAGCTGCCGACGGCAACGCGCCGGCCCTCCACGCGCCCTTCGACTCCCTGGCCGCGCCCCTCCCTGACGTCCTCCGGCGACGTGAGCCTGAGGTCGCGTTCGTGCGCCGCGTGGACGAGCGCTTCCGCGAGCACGTGTGCTGAGAGCTGGTCGACCGAGGCGGCCAGTCGAAGCAGCTCGTCGGGGCTGGTTCCGTCGAAAGCGACGACGCGCTCGAGCGCGGGATGCCCGAGCGTCAACGTGCCCGTCTTGTCGAACAGGACCGTTCGCGCTCTCCCCAGCTGCTCGATCACGCCCCCGCCCTTGACGATCACCCCGCGCCGCGCGGCGCGTGAGATTCCCGAGATCAGCGCGATCGGCGCGGCCAGGATCAGCGGACACGGCGTCGCGACGACCATCACGGCAACGAAACGGACGGCGTCGCCCGACGCCGCCCAAGCGATCCCGGCGATCGCAAGCGCGAGCGGGAGGAAGAAAGCGGCGTAGCGGTCGGCCATGCGGACGAACGGTGCGCGCTGGGTCTCGGCTCCGCGGACGAGGCGCACGATCGCGGCGTAGGCGCTCTCCGCGGCGAGCCGCGTCGCGCGCAGCTCGAACGCATCGCCGGCGTTCGCCGTCCCGCTTCTCAGCTCGCCCCCGGCGGCGTAGGAGACTGGCAGCGGCTCGCCCGTCAGCGCAGCCTCGTCGACGAGAGCCTCGCCGAGGGCGACGCCATCGACAGGAATCACCTCGCCGGCCCGCACGACGACGACGTCCCCGGGAAGAAGCTCGTCCACGGGCACCTCCCCGACCGCGCCCTCGCGGCGGCGGTGCGCGATCCGCGGCGCCCGCTCGAGCAGCTTCGTCAGCTCGCGCCGCGCCCGCCCGGCCGCGTACTCCTCGAGCGCGTTGCCGCCGGCGAGCATGACGGCGACGACCGCGCCGGCCAGATACTCGCCTGTCGCCAGCGCCGAGGCCATCGCGACCAGCGCGATCGCGTCCACGCCGACGTCGCGCCGCCAGAGCGTGCGTGCGACCGACCAAGTCAGCGGAACGAGCATCAGCGCCGTCGACGCCGCCCAGACGGCGTCCGCCGCGCCGCCGTCCCCGAGCAGGCGCAGAACGCCGCCCACCAGGACGCCCGCGAGCGCGGCCAGCGCGACCAGCCGCCGGATCATCCGGCCCCGAACAGGCTCAGGCCAAGGGAGCCGATCAGACAGCCGACCCCGGCCGAGAGGCCGTCGTTGCCACCAGCGTCTCGCGAACGGCGCGTGCGATCACGAGATCCTCGCGGGAGACGATGACGATCACGCGAACCGAGGAGGCGATCGCTGCGATCTCGCCGTCGCCGCTCGTCGCCTGGTTCGCGGCCTCGTCGAGCTCGACTCCTAGGAACTCGAGTTGCGCGCAGACGCGGGCGCGGAGTAGCGCCGAGCGTTCGCCGGCGCCGGCGGTGAAGACAATGGCGTCAAGTCCGTCCAGCGCGACCGCGGCCGCGGCGATGGCCTGCGCAATGCGGCGGGCGTAGATGGCCAGGGCGAGCCGTGATCGCTCGTTCCCGGCCGCCTCGGCGGCTTCGAGCTCGTGTACGTGCGGTGAGAGCTCGGAGAGGCCGAGCAGGCCGGACTCGTGTTGCAACGCGCGCTCGAGCCCGTCGACGTCCGCGTGTCCGTGACGCAGGAGGTAGAGGAGCAGCCCCGGGTCGACCGAGCCGGAGCGGGTGGCCATCGGCAGCCCTTCGAGCGGCGTGAAGCCCATCGTTGTATCGACCGAGCGGCCATCGCGCACGGCGGTGACCGAGGAGCCGCCGCCGAGATGGCAAACGACGAGTCGCGGTACCGGCACCTGCTCGGCCGCCCACTGCGCGGAGATGCCCTGGAAGCCGTAGCGGCGGAGTCCGAGCTCGCGCCAGCGCGCGGGCAGCGGGTAGGTGGCTGCCTCCTCCGGCAGGGTGGCGTGGAAGGCGGTATCGAAGACGGCGACGTGCGGTCGGTCGGGGAGCGCCTGGCGTGCCGCCTCGATCGCTCTCAGCGAGGGCGGATTGTGCAGCGGCGCAAGCTCTTTGATCGCGTCGAGTTCGGCGAGTACGGTCTCGTCGATCAGCACCGGCGCGCGGAAGCGGTCGCCGCCGTGGACGACGCGGTGGCCGACGGCCTCGACATCGGCAGGCACTTCCTCGATCGACGCCACCGTCTGTGCGTTGCCGTCTTCGTCGACGAGCGCGAGCTTGAGGCTGGTCGAGCCGGCGTTGACGACGAGGACGTTCAGTGCGGCCAGGTCCAGTCGCGGATCTCGGGATCGTCGTCGCCGTGCTCGCGCGTGTAGGCGCGGGCGCGCAGACGCCGCTCTTGCATCTCCTGGCGCACGTGCGCGGCGCGGTCGGCGAGGCCGGGGACGCGGTCGATGACGTCGATGACGAGGTGGAAGCGGTCGAGGTCGTTGAGCATCACCATGTCGAACGGTGTCGTCGTCGTCCCTTCCTCCTTGTAGCCGCGCACGTGGAGGTTGGCGTGGCCTGTGCGGCGGTAGGTGAGGCGGTGGATGAGCGACGGGTAGCCGTGGTAGGCGAAGACAATCGGACGCGAGGACGTGAAGAGGGCATCGAACTCCGAGTCTGAGAGCCCGTGTGGATGCTCGGTCTCCGATTGGAGGCGCATCAGGTCGACGACGTTGATCACCCGTACCTTGAGCTCGGGCAGGTGTTCGCGCAGCAGGGCCGCGGCCGCGAGCGTCTCGAGCGTCGGGGTGTCGCCGGCACAGGCGAGCACGACGTCCGGCTCGCCGCCGCCGTCGGAGGAGGCCCAGTCCCAGATCCCGAGGCCGCGGGTGCAGTGGATGATCGCGTCGTCCATCGGCAGGTAGTTGAGTGCCGGCTGCTTGCCGGCGACGACGACGTTGACGTAGTTGCGGCTCCGCAGGCAGTGGTCACCAACCGAGAGGAGCGTGTTCGCGTCCGGCGGCAGATAGACACGGATGATCTCGGCCTTCTTGTTGACGACGTGGTCGATGAAGCCGGGGTCCTGGTGCGAGAAGCCGTTGTGGTCCTGGCGCCAGACGTGCGAAGAGAGCAGGTAGTTGAGCGACGGGATCGGGCGGCGCCAGGGGATGTCGCGGGTCGTCTTCAGCCACTTGGCGTGCTGGTTGAACATCGAGTCGATGATGTGGATGAACGCCTCGTAGCAGTTGAAGAGCCCGTGCCGGCCGGTCAGCAGGTAGCCCTCGAGCCAGCCCTGGCAGAGGTGCTCGGAGAGGATCTCCATCACCCGCCCGTCCGGGCTGAGCCCTTCGTCATCCGGTCGCGTCTCGGCGTTCCAGGTGCGACCCGTGACGGAGAAGACGTCGCCGAGACGGTTCGAGGCCGTCTCATCCGGGCCGAAGAGCCTGAAGTTCTGCGGGTTCTTGACAATCACGTCGCGGAGGAAGCCGCCGAGCACACGCGTCGCCTCGCTCGTCCTCGTCCCAGGTGACTCGACCTCGACCGCGTAGTCGCGGAAGTCGGGCAGGACGAGGTCGCGCATCACCACGCCGCCGTTCGCGTGCGGGTTCGCGCTCATCCGCCGCTTGCCATCCGGCGCGAGCGCAGCAAGCTCGGGCACGAGACGGCCTCGGTCGTCGAAGAGCTCCTCTGGCCGGTAGCTCTTCAGCCACTGCTCGAGCTGGCGCAGGTGGGCCTCGCTATCACGCACGGCGGCCATCGGCACCTGGTGCGAGCGCCAACTGTCCTCCGTCTTCTTGCCGTCGACCTCCTTCGGCCCCGTCCAGCCCTTTGGCGTGCGCAGGATCAGCATCGGCCAGGCTGGCCGCGCCAGGTCCCCCTCCTCGCGGGCCCGCCGCTGGATCTCGCGGATCTCGTCGAGCGCCTCGTCGAGGGCGGCGGCGAAGCGCTGGTGAACGCGCAACGGGTCCTCGCCGTCGAAGCCTCCGGTGACGAGGAGCGGCCGCCAGCCGTACCCCTCGAACAGGGCGGTGAGCTCCTGCTCGGGGATGCGGGCGAGAACGGTCGGGTTGGCGATCTTGTAGCCGTTCAGGTGCAGGACGGGCAGGACGGCGCCGTCGGTCTTCGGGTTAAGGAACTTGTTCGAGTGCCAGCTCGCCGCAAGTGGGCCCGTCTCGGCCTCACCGTCGCCGACGACACAGGCAACCAGGAGATCCGGGTTGTCGAAAGCGGCGCCAAAGGCGTGTACGAGTGCGTACCCGAGCTCGCCGCCCTCGTGGATCGACCCGGGCACCTCCGGAGCAACGTGGCTGGGTATGCCGCCGGGGAACGAGAACTGGCGGAAGAGCTTCTTCAGGCCCGCCTCGTCGCTGCTGATGTTCGCGTAAAGCTCGCCGTAGGTGCCTTCGAGGTACGCGTTGGCTACCAGCGCCGGCCCACCGTGGCCTGGCCCGGTGATGTAGATCGCACTCAGGTCGCGCGCACGGATCTGCCTGTTCAGGTGGGCATACAGCAGGTTGAGGCCTGGCACCGTGCCGAAGTGGCCGAGCAGGCGAGGCTTGACGTGCTCAACCTGGAGCGGCTCTCGCAGCAGCGGGTTGTCGAGCAAATAGATCTGTGCAACGGAGAGATAGTTGGCGGCACGCCAGTAGGCGTCGATCAGGCGCAGCTCCTCATCCACAAGCGGCGCGGCTTCGGTTGTCGTCCGGCTCGCGGTCATCTCATCTCCTCGATGCTCCCAGCTCTTTGTCCGGCGGTTAGTCAGCTAGCGCGTCTTGGCTGGCTTAGACGGATCGTGCCAGCCGAGCGTGCGACGCGCAGTAGCTGGGCGATCCACGGCCATACCTGGTGTACGGAGGCGCTGATGGCGCGGGTCGTCAAGTGTTTCGAGTGACCCGATCGCTGCTCGATGTCGATGCTGCAGATTCCGCTGGGTCAGCCCGAAGTGCTTGACGGGCCGCTGCGGGTTAGCCGGGCGGTCGAGCTCTTCATCCCCGCCGGTCTACCCCCGGGCCTACGGAGCCCAGGGAGCGACCGGAAAGCTGGGCGTCAAGGTCAGTGTCCGACAACACTTCCGTCGGGGCACGTGGGTACGGCTTGACATGCGTGACATGCGCAGTCATCCGGAGCCGTCTGGCACTGTAAGAATCGGTTTAGCAAGACCTTGGCGTTGCTGACACCGGCAACGGAAGTCGTGCATCACCGGTGCATCACGGGTACAGCATTTGGCGGCATCTGGCGGAATCGCTCGACGAGCCTCAACCGCGTGGTTGAGCCAAATCTGTGGCCACAGTCGACGCTAGGGCGAAGAATCCGGCTTAGAGGCCTGCTAAAGGAAAACCCTGCGATTTGCAGGGTTTTCCCATTTGAGGGCACAGGACGCCTCGCGGGTGCGTGCATCACCCGGGCATCACGGAAACTCAGGATCGAGCACGCGCCGTGCCGTCGGAGAACGTCGCGTTCGGTCCGAACCGCTTGGTTGAGCGAAAGGGCCGCGCGGTGGCCCTCGCCGTGATCGGTAGATCAGAAAGGCGCCTGCTTACAGACGGCGGAGGACTGACCCCCGTCCTTCCCACGCTCCGAGCGCCAACTCCTTCGTCGGTGGCGTTGAGCCGAGAGCGCAGGGCGCAACGGTCTAGGCCGTGCCCGCGTGAAGCCGTCGTCTCGTGCGAGCATCGGCTTTCGCTGCTTGAGCGGCGAAGTCCTGACACCGTCCCCCAAAGGGATCACACACTCGGGAGGTGCCACATGGCCGCGACGACGCCGTTCCTCATCACGTCAGAGGTCGCTGCTCGACTCCGATGCTCATAACGCACAGTGCATGAATTGACCCGGCTCGGACTGAGCCCACACCGCCGATTGCCCGGCTCGCGCCGATGCCTCTTCCGCATCGATGAGTTGGAGGCGTGGGAGGACGGTGCGCGCCTCGAGACCTCCGACCTTGGCGCCGCCGCACGAGTCGTACGCCCCATCAGCGCGTAGACATCGCGAACCTTGTACCCACGACGCAGCCGTCCCGCCTGGGGACTATCTATCCCACGGCGGGAACAGAACCGCGAAACGTTCCCGCTGAATGTCTCTGGATCTTCGGGCGAGCAGACATCGGCTGCGGGATCTCGGCCGACGGCACGGCGGTCCTCACCGGCATCCTCACCGACGGACGCCCATTACGGCCCGAGCTGGAGGACTCCGGCCCGCGACCGCGGAACGACGGGTTGCGTCTCATCGTGGCAGGCAAAGCGTTGACCGGTGACGGCCGCCTCGCGCCGGGAAGATCACGACCGCCACCGACGGGTAAGCGGCGGCACCGACAGCCGAGTTACTACCCGGATACGTTGGTGGCGTACAGCTGGCGCAGTTCTGCTCGTTTGCCTGGTAGTCGCCGGGAGCCTAGGGCGAGCCCCGACAGCCAGCCTCCACGCGGCCCATCCAAAAAGCCTTAGCGGAGGGCGACGACGCGCGCTTGCATGCTGTGTGGAGGTCCTGCGTCACGCCGGGTAGCGAGGTTGTAGAAGACCCAGGCCATAAACACGACGATGGCGAGTAAGAGCAGGCTGCCGAGTAGCTTGACGACGATCGGGTAGCCGAAGCCGGAGTTGGAGCCGCGCTGGCCGGGCAGGACAAGCTCGCCGAAGCCCGTGCGTTTCAGGTGGCCGTCCCGGATCAGCTCGAGGATCGTTCGGTTGGCTAGCGCTTCGCTTGCGCCAGCCTGGCGCAATTGGCTGACGAGCGCGTCCGGCCTGCACGGTTGGAGTCGTGCGACGACGGCGATTGTAAACTGCCGGAGGTTTCCGCTCTCTTGCACCAAATCGGCGCTCCTCGTTGGTGGCGAACGAGACGATACTCCTCACCGGAGGTACGTCAAGACCAGCCTTCAGCGCCCCCACTTAGCGTGTCGATCGGGTGTTTGGGCTCACATATTGGCGCCGAAGGCGGCTGGGTGTATGTGCGCCACGACCGAAGGAAATTGGGTGTTGCATGGGGAATGGCGCGGACCCTGACGGTCCGTCGGCATCCGGCGAGACTTCTTCGGATGCATTGGCTGGCTCTTCGGAATCGGCGTCCACCGATCTAGCCGACGGGTGGGACGAGCTCGGCTCGCCCCATCCGATCTGGGGGTCGTCCCTCGTCCGCGAGGTGAACGCGCAGCTCTGAGGCGGATGGTTTTCTAGGAAGTTGAGGAGGCAGAGGCTTGAGGACTAGCGGAACTCATCGCGCCGTTCTCCGCTGACGCACCACTGTGATTCAACCGCTGATGACTTGGTGTCGCGCTCGCTCCGACCAAGCGATCGATGAGGCTCACGTAGTGCTGAGTTCCGGCGTGGCCGACGGGTGCCAATCGACCGTGATTCGGCGCTTGCGAGTGAAGTCGGGGGAGACCGGGTGGTGCAGGAGTCGCACACTCGCTGACGCAGGCGAGCCCCGGTCACGGCGTTACAGGTACCACTTGCGCATCGCGCGACGGTGTTTGAGAGCGGAGTCGCGGATTTCGTGCCACAAATGTCGCTGGTGCTTGAAGCTGCCAAAACCGATGATCCTTAGTCGGGTTCGGTCGTGGAACCGTGACGCCTTGGCCGCGGTTTGGGGCAGGTACACCCGAACCTCGGCGTTTCGAGACAGCGTCATCATCGGGCTTTGCCGCAGTTCGACGTCGACGATCTCATAGAGCCAGCCGCTCAGCTGCTGTCTGAACAACAACCCTTTCTCCACATCGATGCGGCGCTCATAGACGTCATAACGCGTCAGTGGCGAAGCGATCAGGGCGTGCGCGACCATGACCGCAGCGAGCAAGAGCAGAGCCACGGCTGCGCCGATCAGCAGTTTGTCGAAGAACTCCGAAATCCCGTTCGCGTTCGCGATCGCGTTCAGAAGTTCGCGCCGGTGTGCTTCCTGGCCGGTCTGCTGGTAGCGCGCACGCAAGAATCCGACCGAGGGAATCTGGAGATGCTCGGCGAGCCACCGCATCCGACCCTCGCGATACGAAGTGAGCAACAGCAGGCCCGCCACCGCGACCAGAGCGGCCAATAGGAACGTCCCAAGGTAGGAGCTCAGCCGTCGGTGCCCACTCACCAGCAGCACCCCCGGCGTCAATTGATCCATATCTACTTCCTCGACCTTGGCGCCGCCGGTGGCCTTGTTATCGCTCGCAAGTTCGTTCAGGCGTTGAAGGGCGGGCGCGAAGCCCGGGTTGGCCACGAGCGCCTGTTGGAATGACTCACGCGCTTCCTCATCTCGGCCGAGTCGAGCCAACGTGATCCCGAGGCTGTAATGCGCATCGGCGTTGGTTGGCGCCAGATTCGCCCAGCGCCGGAACACGCCCTCCGCTTCGGCGTTGCGGTTTGTCCGGTAGAGCGCTGTGCCATAGAGGTAAAGCGCGTCCACGTCGTTCGGACTGCCTCGCAGATACTTACCGAGCAGGGTCGCTGCCGGCCCGTAGTTTCGGGCCTGGATCATCCCCTGCGCCAGTTTCACTCGTCCGTCCATCTCTCCTCAGATCCTGCGCGGCCCGCTCATTCGCCGCCTGGCGGAGGCGCATCGAGATCGGCACCCTCCCCCTCCGCTCCCCGATCCTCTTCGGCGTCGGGGAGCCCGACACCCGAGGCGGCACCATCCTCGCCCGAATCGGGCAACCCCACCCCCGCGGTTGCGCCTGCCTCGGTGTCGCCCTGCGCGTCAATCTCGCCCGCCACATTGAACGTTCCGCCCTCAGCATCAGCGGTCGCATCAAATGTCTGCGAAGCCGCATCCGCCTCGACATCGAATCGAGGACCGTCATCGTCGGCTGTATCATCCGGCCGGCCCACTCCCGCCGACGCGTCCTCGGCTTGAGCTTGCGGAGCAATCTCCGCCGGCATGTCGACCTGCCCGACGCCCCCGTCTGCGGCCGCGTCAAAGCTCCGCGAGGCCGCATCCGACTCCATGTCGAAGCCCTGGGCGTCGCCTGCTTCGTCTGGCAGTCCAACGCCCGCCGTCGCGTCACCCTGAGTGGCGATGTCCGCTGCCATATCGAATTGCCCGCTCGCGGCATCTGCGGTTGCATCAAACGTCTGCGAGGCCGCGTCCGCTTCCACATCGAAGCCCTGGTCTTGGTCGGCCACATCGGCCAGACCCACCGCCGCACCGGCCTGGGCGGCGAGGTCGGCATCCATGTCGAACTGCCCGTCCGCGCGATCCGCATCCATGTCAAACTTCTGCGAGTTCGCATCGGCCTCCATGTCGAAGCCTGGCCCGACATCGTCTGTCGCCGCGGCCTCAGCGACCTCGTCCCAGTCGTGGCGTTCCCAGACGCGCTCGCCCACGGTCGCCGTGCCGCCGTGCTCGTTCACCCAGTCCGTCGCCCCGCGTTGGAAGCTGATCCAGCAGGCATCGGCGCCTCCGAAGACGTCAACAGCCAGGACTGAGTCGATCCAGCTTGTGGCCCGGTCGGCGCCGCGAGTGTAAAGCACGTAGCTGCCGTCGGCTTGGGTTGCGAGCCCGAACTCGCGGTTACCGCTGACCGGATGGCCGTGGTCTTCCTCTGTGTGGACCGTCGAGAACGTCCAGGAGAGATCGGTCGCCCGCGTGACTACCACAGAGGCGCCCTCGATCCCCGCGTTCAGGTTCCACGAGGCAGATCCGATGTCGAAGCGCATCACCGCCCCGATCGGATCCGGTGACGCCCACTGCTTTAGCGATCGCTTATCGTAGAAGGTGAACCGAGCGACATCTTTGTCGATGAAGTCGCCGAGATGGCCCCGGACGAGGTCGAGGAACTCTGTGGGCTTCATTTCGCGTCCATTCAAGACCGGCAGCCGCTCGATGTACACCGGGTAGAAGTCAAGGTTGATCGGTCCACGCGCGTCCTCGATCCGATGCAGCCATGCCTCGGCCGAGAGCGGCAACTCTTGGAGCGAGGGCTGAAAGATGACTAGGTCTGCGTTCAGACCTGCAGTCGCCGGATCCGCGTCGTGGCGCGGCCGTCCCCGCCCACCCCCCCAAACCTCATAGCGGTGGTCTTCCGAGTCCTTCAACTCCTGATCGTTGAGGATCTCGCCTGGAGACAGTGGAAGCCCGCCCCCAGGCCCCGGCCAGGGCGGCGGCGAGCGGAGCTCATCGCTCCAGTTAGCGCGCGCTACGACATATCCGGGCACCGGCAGGTCCTCAGTGTCGTGTCAGAGCCGAACGCGGACGCTGGATCATGGACGATAGTCATCGCACTGCAACGCTAACGGCAAGTGCGAGCCGGCACAAGCTCTGGGCAGTTGTCAGCGCAATATTCACGCCGGGGCTACCAGCGGCGTTCTCCGGCCCGGGCGTGCATCACCGTGCATCACGGAAAACGCTTCGTGCCTCTGGTCGCCAGATGCGCGCCACTCATCCGTTGGCGTTGCTGGCAACGGCAACAGCGGCTGTGCATCACCCGGGCATCACCGGGACGGCATCTGGCGGCTCCCGACGGAATCGCGGACCGCCGCGAACCGGCATGGTTAAGCCAAATCTGGCGATTCGACGAGGCCCTGGACGAAGAATCCGGCTTACAGGCCTGCTAAAGGAAAACCCTGTGATCTGCAGGGTTTTCCCACTTCTGCGCACCAAATGTATCCCCGCGGCGTGCATCATCCGTGCATCACGATCCTCCGCACATGCCCGTCTGTGAACTCGCCAACCGCCCGGCGCGTTGGTACCGAAACGGCTTGGCTGAGCCGAACTCCAGAAACTGCCTTCGCTGCGGGCGCCAGCTCAGAAAGGCGCCTGCTTACAGAGCGAGCCCGCGTTTAACCCCCGCCTTACACGAAGGGATCGCGGCGCCCTTGCGCCGTGTACGCGTACGAGCCCGCCGCCGGCGCGATCTCTTGATCGATGCGGCTCTTCACGATGTCGCTCGAGACCGGCAAGGGCGACGGCGAAGGCTCCTGGGCTAGGGCGGCCGTGGCGGCCAGGGCCAGCCCCAGGGCGAAGAGGCCGGTCTTCAGGGATGCGCGGCTCATCGCGCCCCTCGGGCTTCGGCGCAGCGGCGCCCGGCGGGCTCTCGATGTAGACGAAGGTCGTGGCCGTCGAGCCCACGTTGATCGTCTGGCTCGCGGTCTGGGTGTTGGTGGTGCCGATCTTCAGGTTGCTCACGTTGACCAGCCGCGGCAGCCGCGACACCTTGTCGAAGAAGAGGGCCAGGTTGTCGGTGGTCTGCCACGAGGCCCATCGTGATCGGCCACTCCTGGTAGAAGTCCTTGTTCACGGTCGCCGCCGGGAGTGAAGTTGTTGATCAGTGAGGTTGGACTGCGCGGCCAGGGCCTGGACCTTGCGCATCAGGTCGGGCGTCTCCTTGGCCGGAGGCAGGATGCTCTTGAGCGTCTCGAGCTTCTTCTCCAGGAGCCGCGACCTCGCGCTGGAACTCCCCGAGCTTCTGCGCCGTCACTTCGAGGGCGCGGATCTCCTTGTTGAGGGCTTCCAGCTTGGTGGTCTTGTCGTCTCTCTCGATGGTCGCGTCGGACCAGTAGAAGTACCAGAACAGGCCGCCGACGAGGGCGGCGATGGCCCAGGGCAGCTTCCGAGCTGTCCACCCAGCGGAAGCTTCGTATAGGCGTTGTCAGCCATGCGCCTCTCCTCCCGCCTAGCGCGGCGCGGGAGCTGGTGCCCCCGCCGCCGGACTCGCTCTCCGGAATGGGAGTCGTGGCGTTCTGCCGCTGCTTCAGGATGGCCTCCGGGTTGCTGAAACTGGCCTGCAAGGCGAAGGTCACGAGGTTGGTGGCCTCCGTCGCCGAAACGAGGTTGACGTCCGGGAACCAGCACATCGAACGGTCGAGCGGGTTGTTCTTGCCGCAGCCGTAGGCGTCGGAGCCCGCCGCCTGCAGCGCGGTGATGAAGTCCGCCACCGAGGTCAGGCTGTTGCTCTGGCCCTGGAGGCGGATCTGGTTGCCGGCCTGGTCGAGGTTCGACAGCCACACGAAATCGGGCAGCGCCTTGGAGAGCTCGTCGAGGAGGTGCACCGGTCCCTGCTGCTCCGCCTGGAGCTTGTTGATGAGGTCGACCTTGCGCTGGAAGGTCGCCCGCTTCTGCTCGAGCTCGTCGACCTGCTTCTTGATGGCCTGCAGCTCTCTCTGGCGCTGCTTGGCCGCCGCGTCTTGCTGTCCAGCTCGCGGATCTGTCCGGCCATGTAGAGATAGGCGGCCAGGCAGACCAGGACGGCGCCACCGGCGAGGACGGTCATGAGGAGGTAGGCCTGGACGGCTCCCGGGGCGTGGCCGCCGCGGCCGACTTCTTCTTCTTGCCGGTGGGCCCGTAGGCGGCGAGAAGGTTGATCCGGATCATCGGTCGCCCACCTTTCGGACGGCCAGACCGACGGCGATCGCGGCGCTAGGGCCGATCTCGTTGATGAACTCGGGATCGAAGTCCCTCGGGTTGTACGTGATGTTGAAGATCCCCGCGATGTTCAGCTACCCAAGCAGTTGCCCCAGCATGAGTACCTCGACGGCCTCGAGCCTCTCGGTATCATCCACACCGTCAGCGGCAACGAGCCACCGTACATGCAAGCCAGCGATGTTACGCAGCACGCACGCCTCATGAACCAGCACGCGAGCTGGGACAAGAAGACCGTTTCCATGACTGTCTCCTTTACTCCTGGTTCAGTATCGCTCGCTGCCTGGGCTCTTACACCTCAGGGTTACAAGTGGGGCGCTGACAACAAGGACACCATGTCCGATAACCCGTCTGGCTTCAGCACTTCCTTTGGTGAGAAGTGCCAACTCTTGCTGTCCGATAAGATCCGGGGCTACTTCCTTGTGCCTGACAACGGCATCTGGAACTACAGCTTCATGGGCAGCACTTTCGGCACGGTGGAAAAGAAGCCCGTGCACGTCAGGCTTGACACACCCGTTCGTTTCTACGATAGCATACATCGACCACTGCATTTCCACAACTTTGCTGAGTTGGAGGATGTATGGGTTGATCGCGAGAACCAGTTTGAGTAGGGACACTTAGGAAGATGTTTTCAGCTGGCATGTATTATGTACTTTGAGAGGCGTTCACGCGATAGGCGTTTTGCATTAGGACTGCATGGGCGGGAGATATCTGGAGATCAGACAAAATGTGCATAGTGTATACCAGCCATTGTAATTTGAGCAAGAACTTTATTGTATTGGCTTTCGTATCTTTGTGATGCCTTTCCTGCTTCTGTAAAGTTACTCCATTCATCTCGCCCTGTTTAAGACTTCCTTATATGCGACAAGATATGGACACGCGCGCCGCTCGGTAGAAATATGGAGCGGTGTGCTTTCTTTCAATCCCTGTTTGACATTTCATTTCGACCCTGATGGTTGCAGTCGTCAAGCGCGGTGTTTAGTGCACGTCCAGCATGTGTTTCTGCGTTGAAGCCAACCGCCCAAAACGTGCAAATAATTATGTCGCCACACCACCTCACTTCATCCGTGCCCTGTGTTTGTCAATCTAATCATTAAGCCTTTCTAAACAATTTGAATAGCTCGTATATTATATGTCGCGTTGCATTGTTGGACAGCGTAGGTCACGGCGAGAATGCCGGTGAAGGCTGCCGCGCAGGCAACCTCTCTCCAAATGTAATGCTTCGGGATGATAGGTGCTGCTGCATGAACTGGGTTTTGGAACCATTTAAGCTTGTCTTTTGCATCAAGTGAAATGCTAGATTATAAGACTCATTGTGTGTTCCCACGTACTTTGCTCGCCTGTTGGCGTCAAGTCTTAGGGATGCCCTATTTCTAGTCTCAAGGTCATGTGGCACGATAGGTTCCCGCTTCTAACAGTTTGTACTATGATAACATATGTTCCATGTGAACATATGTCTGGAATACTTTTCCATTCAAAGAAAATATCAAGCAAGTATCGATAAGATAGCTGAGCGAACGTGATCGTTGAGCGGCATAGCTTGGCATAGACTAATTCACGCAACAGACATGTACTAAGCTTGCAGAGTCTGCGCAGCTATATCAAACATAGTGTCCATCGACTCTTCTTCAGGTAAGAAGAGGTGCATCACAGTAGACAACATCTTACCAATATATAGCTTTTACAGCCACCCAGCTTTTCATCGAAAGTACAATCTGGACAGATGGCCGAGTGGTTAAGGCGCTAGCTTCAGGTGCTAGTAGAGAAATCTGCGTGGGTTCGAGTCCCACTCTGTTCATTATCTTTTTTGCTCTTTGCAGAGTCTCGGCAGCTGTTGTGGTGGACGAGATATTGCGGGTTGTGATTTTTCTTGGGGTGGAACGCTACACGCAGGTCCCCATAGCGTGGTTCCCACGCGAGAGTGGGGCAGTTCTCGAGTGCCGGCCTGTGCGCAACCCATCTCGTCGCGCATGGAATCGACAGCAGCGCGTCCGGCTGAACGACAGCACCTTCACTTTGTAAATCCGTAGTAACAGCATGACGCCTACCCCTCTTGATGATACACAGCCAGGATGATCGACCCATGGATCTGCAGAAGGCGCCCGTCTGGATATGGAAAGGTGCACTTGGCCCTCGGTCTTGGGCCGCCTCATGCATTCGGCTGATCTGCCCTCAACCATGCTCGAGTCCCGCGATCGCAGACACTCACTGCCCTTCTTTATTCATTCGATGCCCTTAACTTAGCACATTCATTCCGCCGCTCGTGCAGGAGCGGCGTTCCATTGTTAATACGTACTCCGGACCACTGTCGTACCTATTCGAACCCCAACGTTAAGGCATGTAGTGCACCAAGCATCGCACTGATCAAGACAATGATATCTCGCAAGATGTCTTTGAGGCAACTATGTGCAGCTGTATTCCTGTCACTGAGCGTTTTCACGCTCGCTGTATCCGCAGCACAGATCAAAGACCAACCATCGTCGGGTAGGTCGCATTTGAATTATCGCACGCTGCAACGCTGATCTTGACATAGGCGTACATACACAGGTCTACGAGACCAGCACACAAGATATACGTCAAACACCTCTTCGCGCTCCTAAGATTGGGGGTCACACACCAATACTCAATGCGCCCTCGTATTCACCCTTCGCGACGAACATACTCCAGGATCTGCACAATGGCCTCGAGGCCATGCAAAGCTGATATTTCTCGATATGGCTAGGAAAGTACACGACCGCAATCGACTGGACTGCCGCGGTCATGTCCACACATGTCTCAGCAACTCTAGCCTCGCTCTCGCGGTCACTCACGTACACAATGCCTGGGACGTTTGACAAATCCAAGAGCCTCGATGTCGAGGCGCAAATGGTGGAGAATGAGATGAACAAATACTTCGGCCAGATTGCGACCTACTACTTCGGCGAAGATCACTTTGCGATAAGGATGCAAGCGTACGATGACATTCTCTGGGTTGTGCTGGGTTGGCTCGAGAGTATACAGTTTATTGAGGGGCACTCTGCAGCACACTATGCTTCTGGCTCACAAAGCGACTTCACAATCCCTGAATGGCATGCCCGTCAGTTTATCCCGGCATTTGCCCACCGCGCGCGAGTCTTTTACGAACTCGCCGAGAAAGGCTGGGACTGGCGCCTTTGCGGTGGAGGCATGACATGGAACCCACGCCTCCTGCCATACAAGAACGCCATCACCAACCAGCTTTTCATATCAGCAAGTATCGGCATGTATCTACACTTCCCAGGGGACGCGAATTGCTCGCCGTTTCTTTCGCAGTACGATCGGAGCAAAGACAAGAACAATCGAAAGCCGAATGACAAGCTCCTCCGCGCGCAAGAGCGTGGCGATTGCGACGAGAGTATCGAGGGTGATAGCTCGTACGATCCCATCTACTTGACCAACGCTATCCATGGCTACGACTGGCTCAAGAACAGCGGCATGACCAACAGGCAAGGGCTCTACGTTGATGGTTTCCATATATCCGGCTACCGCACAAACCACAGCAAAACGGAATGCGACGAACGCAACGAGATGGTGTACACGTACAATCAAGGCGTCGTTCTATCTGGCCTTCGAGCTCTGTGGGAAGCAACAGGAAACCAAACCTACCTGGAAGATGGCCACGAGCTCGTGCGCAACGTCATTCGTGCCACTGGCTGGACTGAGGGACACTCCTTTGCTCCTGCGTCTAGTCGACCCGAGAAGCCTGAGGCGATCCTTGAATCACAGCAGCACGTTCTCACCAGCTGGGCTGGTCTTGGTGCAGACGGCATTCTCGCTGAAGCGTGCGATCCGTCCGGTACATGCAATCAGAATGGTCAAACGTTTAAGGGGATTTTCTTTCATCATCTTACGACCTTCTGTGCTCCGTTGCCAACTGTACCTACTCGCCCGGGTAAGACGTACGCAGCGTCGCGAGACTCGTATATTGCATGCTAGAAGCTGTAAGGAGTATTCACAATGGGTGGTACACAACGCCGAAGCAGCGCTTCGAACGAGGGACGAGGAAGGCCGGTTTGGCAGTTGGTGGGGTGCTGATGTGGGCAATGGCGAAGCCCTGAGGTTGAGGCGAGAGGCAAACACGACGGATTATAGGAACAAACCAGACGAGTATGCGGCGCATTTTGAGGAAGTGGTTGACATGTCAGATGACGGGGTGGATGAGGAGGAGCGTTTGGCGGGCCACGATATCACTGGGGACAAAGACGAGACTGCCAATCTGAGCCGCTCCCGCGACTTGAACGACCGTGGACGAGGTCGAACGGTCGAGACGCAAGGCAGTGGTGTTGCTGTTCTGAGAGCGATGCTAGAGTTCTCCAAGCTGGCTGATCGTGATGGAGGATTCGTTCCGTGAGTTTCGAAGTTGCATACGTATAGTTTTATTGACACGAATCATAACACTACACCACGTTATTTTTCGACCGCACGTGTGTCCCTTCACCGTGTTTACAAGACGCAGGCATTCGTGGCCCTCTCGTTCTAACGCGGCAAGCGTGTCGCCAAATTACTTGGCCCGAGGCACGATCGATGGGAGGGGTAAGCTCACGCCTGAGGGTGCATTAAATGGGGTCGTATCGTGTGCTGCTGTGTTTCTGGTGTGGCTGATCTCACGGAGGCATTCTTGAAGGTCTGATCAAGGACCAGAACATTGACGTTAAGAATATGGTTCAGCTACATTGCCTAGTCCTCTTCTATTCCCCTCAAATTTCACTCAAACTAAGATCTTTCTATAATATGCTCTTATGATGGGCCGAAGTTTGTGTGCGGAGCACTATGAGTCTTACAATCTCAGCCGCAAAAAGTCTCCGTTTTCAAGACACGTACTACGTAAATGTCTCCGCGGGACGCAGCTTACTCGAACCAACCCAAAGCAACTCTAACCACCAGTGCACAAATCTCTTTCTTCTCCAGTCGCTTTAGTAAGCCTTTCCATGGATGGGCAATAGACCATAAGCACTCAAAATGCACTGCCAAATCGGGTATCCTCAAGCGGGAGTGGTCTGAGGTACATATAGCAGCCTAATCTGCTCTCTTTGGCCAGCTGGATTTAAAGCAAAGACTACCCAACCTACCTTGGGAGAGCTGTACATTATTTACCCACGCCCCTTAGGAGCTGTCACATATACAACCAACAAACAAGCACCTTGCCACCCCATCATGGCTGCCCAAACTACCACCAAGCCCGATCTTGACCCCAGCATTACGTCTGCCTGGCAAAGCTCCGATGTTGCCCAGCGCTACAAGGCAGCTGAAAATGCTACACGACCATTTGCAGCCATTATGGTAGAAACTGCCGATCGCATTTGCAACATCACCACGAAGCCTGTGACCATCTTCGACCTCGGCTGCGGCACCGGTGCTGTTGAAGCCGAGATCTACGCTGCTGTGCCAAAGGAGCAATGGGGAATCTTGAAAGTCCTAGCAGGCGACATCAGTACGCCGATGCTGGAGTACCTGAAAGCGCGAGGCCAGGAGGAAGGATGGACAGGGTTGGAGACACGAGTTGTCGACGGGACGAAATTGGAACAGGTTGACGAAGACTTGCTCGCGCACATCTTCGTCGGGTTTGCCATCTTCGTGCTTCCGCCAGACACTGTTACCAAACTTGCGGCCAAGCTGGCGTCTGGAGGCACGCTGGCGCTGAGCACGTGGGCCAGTCTTCCCTGGTATGACTTGCTCGCCCGCACGTACGCGAAAATGGACAATGGGCCAGAGCTCCCCAGCTCGAATCAGCTCTGGTTGAGTATGACGAATGGGCGCCCATGGAACGACATTTCGTTTGTGACGGCGCAGTTGGAAGAGGTGGGGCTGCAGAAGGTGGAGGTGGTGCAGAAGAAGTTCAATGTGAATTGCGGGACGCCGGATATTTTCATGACGACTATGGGATTCATGCTCCGGATGTTGAGTAAGCAGTGGCCAGAGGAGAAGAGGGAAGAGTGGTTGCAGGGGGTTGGGGAGACGATGAAGGAGCTTGTAAGGGAGGAGGCAGGCGGTGATGATAAACATGTTTTTATGGATTTCGAGGGTATCGTCGGAGTTGGTGTCAAGGGGCAGTGAACGTGGGAAATCCTAATAAGGTCTGAGCTTCCAGGGTCAGAATGGACGAGATTTAGGAGAGAGACATGACAATCGTCATAAGAATGTATGGTTGGGTATTCCCTCAATAATAGCCGAAAATGCATCAAAGCCCTGAACGCCATCGCTATGCCTCGTGGGATCTTAGTTTTACACCTCTTCCGACTGCGTCTCTAACCATTGCCCAAAGTACACGCAAGTCCTGGCTGAGATTTCTCCTTCGTCGCCGCAGAGATCAAAGACAGGGCAGTTGCCGCACGGAGCGTCGACGAAGCCATTGTATACCTTGGTGTCGACCGCAGTCAAGACAGTGCGGTAGTTTGTTCCCGAGATCTTCTCGAGTCTCCCGTCAAGCACCATCATCTCCAGCAGCTGTTCCATGTCGTCCTCTCGTACGAATTTGCCTCTCAATATCTCCTTCGAGTTCAACCAGACAGCAACTGAGGCAGAGGTTGGATATTGCGGGCTGCTCTTGTGCACGATTTTGGACGAGTTTGGATCCCTTGGTTGGTGGTACGGTTTCACTGCCGGGGCATCTTCGATATCTCGTATCCCTTGTACCTGCGCCTTCTTGTGTGCGATCTCAGCTGTCCTGTGTGGCCGCTCGTCGTCGTTCCAGTTCCCAGGGACTTTTATGCATGTCTCATTCTCGATATATTGGGCGACGATGCCTGATATTGTCTCAATCAGAGCTGTGTCGAAGTCGCCCTCTGACTGCCATGGACCTCCAGCAATGTCTTCGGAAGGTCGTAGGTGCTTCAGCAAGTACATCTTGCGGTTTGGGAACTTGACGCTCATGACCGACTGCACGAGGTCTTTCGACTCCAAGCTCTTGAGACATTTGGTGAGGACTTGCTGTGTGACGTTGGTTCGGGCGCGCAGGGCCTTGGACCAGATGCCTTCGGCCTGGACTTGGTCGATGTGGTGGTAGAGCAGGCGTTCGTCAGGTGTCAGTCGTCGCAGCCTGGACGGGGATTAGTGGTGCAGGACAAAGGTAGGCGCAGGAATTCCCTACTTGTCGGCTTCTGGGCGCGACCGCAGCTTCCAGCAAGGCTCTCCCTCAAACGTCATCAGCTTCATGAGATGGCGGTCGCACAGCTCCTGCAGGAGCATGGTGAGCTCGGCCATGGTGTCGGCGACCTGCATGTTAGACAGGTCGCGCTGGAAGAAGACAGTGCCCTGCGATCTCTGCGCGCATTTGTCGTAGAGCGCGTCGGCGGGGGTGCCGGCGTCATTGTTGGCGAGGTCGACGGTGGAGGGCTCCTCCTCTTTTGGCAGCATCGAGGGCGCCATGGGTGCAGCCATGTTGTCGGGTGTTGCTACGCGTTACCGTTCGATCATGGGCGTGGTGCTGCAGCCGGGGGCAAAGTGGGTGCGCAGGTCGACGCCGTGTTTGCTCACAAAAAAGTGTAGCGGAGTCATCACGTGCACGCCAGAGCGACAGTTGGACCCACTTTTGAGCTGCGGGGAGCTGTGCACCTCCGAGCCCATCTGCGGTGTCGTCGCACGTATGTGCAGATTCACAGCGGCAGGACGGCCTTTGCCCCTGCTACCGGGACCGGTTACCCCACAACTTGCTGCTTGTGATACAAGTCAGAAGGAGGCCGCGAGAGTCACGCCTCGAGCGCAGATGATGGGCGCCAGAGGGAGCTAGGCCCGGAATGGCTTGGCGGCGTCGATCTTCCGGCGCAGGGCGGCGCCTTCGGATCCATGGTCCTGATCAGCCTGGATGCCATCACTCCGCTGTCCTGCCACTCCTTCACCACCACAGCTGCACCGGCTGCACCGGCGACAACGGCTACCGACGATGAGTCGCCCTCTCCTTTCCAACCGGACGTCCTCGGAGTTCCAGGAACGCGACATCGCAGAGGAAGACGCCTTCCTAACGGGCAAGCGCACCGAGCGCCGTGATTCACCCTGGAAGAGATGGCGTGAGATTGGACTGTTGGTCTGGGCAGTCATAGCAACGGCAGGCGTTGTCGTGCTCGCTGTGGTATACCAGAAGACCGCCGGGGGAGCTCCAGCAGCCGACAAGCCCAGCAACAGCCATGGAAAACGCAACTCATCTTCATGGTGTCCGACGGCATGGGCCCTACGAGTCTGAGCCTGACGCGCAGCTTCATGCAGTTCCAGAACGGCGCGCCCTTCAGCGAGCAGCTCGTCATCGACCAGCACATGATTGGCCAGTCGCGCACTCGCTCCTCGTCCAGCCTCATCACCGACTCTGCCGCCGGCGCGACTGCTTTCTCCTGCGCGCAGAAGAGCTACAACGGCGCCATCTCAGTCACACCCGACCACGAGCCCTGCGGCACGGTGCTCGAGGCAGCCAAGCAGGCCGGCTACATGACCGGTCTGGTTGTCACCACACGCATCACCGACGCCACGCCCGCCTGCTTCGCGGCACACGTCAACATGCGCCAGGAAGAGGACCGCATTGCCGAGCAGATGGTCGGCGACTATCCCCTTGGCCGTGTCGTGGATCTGATGTTCGGTGGTGGTCGCTGCCACTTTGTCCCCAACACCACCGTCGACCACTCCTGCCGCGCCGACAACCGCGATGTCGTCGACCTCGCGCGCAAGAACGGCTTCAACTATGTCTCGGACCGCGCTGGTTTCGACAGCCTAAAGGGCGGTGCCAAGGTCAACTTCCCCATGCTGGGCCTCTTTGCTGATGGCGACATCCCGTACGAGATCGACCGCCGCAACGAGAACGACAAGTACCCCTCGCTGCACGAGATGGCAGAGGCCGCCATGAAGGCTTTGAGCGAAGCCACCCGCGACAGCGACAAGGGATTCTTCCTTATGCTTGAAGGTTCGAGGATAGACCATGCCGGCCATCACAACGACCCTGCTGCCCAGGTCCATGAAGTGCTCGCCTACGACAAGACCTTCGCCAGTGTGCTCGACTTTATCAAGAACGAGAAGACTGAGACGGTCATGGTTTCTACCTCTGACCACGAAACCGGCGGCCTGGCTACCGCTCGTCGTACGTTAAATACTTACCCAACCTGCACTCACACTGCTAACACTCTACAGAGCTCCACACCACCTACCCCGACTACGTCTGGTACCCTGCCCCTCTAGCCAACGCCTCGCACTCCGCCGAGCGCCTCGCCAGCGAATACGCCGGCTACCTCCTCTCCTCACCCTCACATGAGCGAAAGAAGATCTTCGTCATCAACAGCATCACCGAGGGCCTCGGCATCCATGACTACACCGAGGAAGAAGTCGAAGCCATTACGGACGCTCCACTCACCGCTCTGTATGCCTACGCAGATATGATCTCCCGCCGCTCGCAGACAGGGTGGAGCACCCATGGCCACTCGGCTGCCGACGTCAACATCTACTCGTCTGATCCTGAGAAGGCGAAGGCGCTAGTGGGCAACCATGAGAACACCGAAGTTGGCGAGTTCCTCAGGAACTATCTGGGCGTGGATGTTGAAGCTGTGACAAAGGAGCTGAGGGAGAAAGGCAAAGATCTCAAGGTGCTGGATGTCAATGGCACGGAAGTCAGTTGGATGGGCAAGATCCCGCAGGAGGGTGAGCGACTGGACGGTCAAACGCATCTTGCGGACTATACGGGGGACTTCAAGAAGAGGCACCTGCTGCATGGAAGAGCGTGCGATTGCGGTCATTGAATAGAAGACATGTTTTGATAGCGTAGCATTATAGGCGTTTATTGGGTTTTGGTATACAGTAGAGCATTCACACCATCGATTGCATCGCACAGTCGCTCGTTGTTGTGTCCACCTAGACCTAAAGAATCGCTTCATTGCTGAGGGGGGCTTACATCGACACGGCCTCAATTCACGTGTGTGACACGCCTCCATCTTTCCACTTCTCTGACGGTATTTCGGCACTCATGGGACTTGTTTTATGGGATCAAGGAATGCAGTCATCCATAAAATAATCCAAGGACAACAAAGCTATCCCGCAGTAATCCAGGCAAGTTGATGTAAATAGATTCGGTTTGAAAGAAGGAGCATTACCGTGCTTCCGGTCATTCCTGTTTATTACCAGGATGAGCACGATAGGGATATCAAGCTTTGAGTGTTTATCGATAGTAGTCAGAAGTATTTCACGTACTCAAAACGACAGTGTTTCCTGCAATATATTGGTCAGGAGCCAGTTTTCGATTGGTTTGCGGAGAGTACTGCCTGTACCCGGCTGACATACATAGTCCGAATCAAATTGCCTGCTTGTCAAGCAAAACCCAAGGCCACCGATCAATGGAGTGATCTGGAGTCCCGATGTAGACTACCACACGCCCACACCCAAAGCGTCAGATATGGTGATTTTAACCTATCGCCGTCCTCTGTTCCCACAACATCCGCCCCGTCAAGCTTAGATCCTTCTAGTACTGGAGAATCGATAAGGGTGTAATGTTATTAAGCAAAAGCAGCCTCACAGACCACCTGCCCCCCACTGACGTTCAGTGACCACCGCGACAATGATCCGCGGAGGCGGTCGTACTTACCGAACACCAATGTTCTATTTTACCATCGAAAATATTTACGTTCATTTTCAGTAATCGAATCTATGCTATAAAAGCCAATAACTTGAGCTAGGAACAGCGCGGGCGAACAAGACGCAGATCTGTCCAGGAGCCGGATGCGCTCAATAGGTCTGCTGTAGCAATTTCGAAAAGTATATGACTGTGACGCGATATTACCGTAAAATGAGGCTGTTGTATGCCTGTAAAAAGATTCTACAACCGACTTAATGTTAACCTAATCCATATTTGAAACGTGTTAGCTGACAAAATACAGTCCCTATACGAGCGCTCGACTACTTCCCAGGTACCTGTTTTCATTGTAAACAGGCTCGGGATGTTTGTCAAAGCGGTTAGGTTGCAATTTTACTGGCTACTAGAATACTGAAAGCCAATAGTAATGCGAGAGTCTAGACCTGAGGTAACCTGTTTTAGGCGGGAGGCTGAAGGACAATCATAGGCGACCCAAAATAGAGTACCACTATAACAAATGGTGACATGTCACCAAAAGCGACGAGGTAAAGGACGTGAATTGGAACGAAAGTGAGGTTTCGAACGACAATACCAACAAACGGAATCCAGTGATCCTGGCTGATAGATCAATATAACTTCCTAGGCCATGCCTCCTATGACACCCATACCCATCCGTGCATCGTAAATCTCACTGCTCTAGTCTGAGAGTTTCAGCAGGGAAGGGTGATGATTATTAAGCTCAAACGTCATTGAATTTGCATAGAAAAGTGCAGACCATGAGGAGCTGATGAAGGTAATGAAGTGAATGAATTTGCTAAATCCAAATAACCTCCGATCGCCAAAAACGCAGCAAAAAGCTCACCAGGAGCACACTATACATTACTATGCCTTTGTAGTCGCCTTGCCCTTCTTGTTGTCTACCGATGAAGTAGAAGTCTTGAATGTTGTCGGAGCGGGCGAACCCTTCTTATCATCCGCCGACGCAGTCCGTGTAGCAGAGACCGACGCAGCCGGCCCCTTCGAAGGCGCCGCAGATGCTGCAGCTCCGCCAGTGTGTGTAGACCAGTATTTTGCAAGTGCAATCTCAGCACCTCGTCAACCTTGTTGTAAGCGTCCAGCTTGATGAAAAAATCCAGCTTGGCTTTGATTGCGTCATCACTGAACGGCCCGCTGCGGCTCTTGTAGTCCGAGGCAGAGTAGTCAACGGCGCGGTACCGCGGCTCCATGGGATCGATGAAGTGAGTTGTTTCAGGGTATCCGAAGTCAGCCAGAGCGGTGACGTTGAATGCGGCTAGCATCTCGTGGTCTTCATGAATCAGGTTGTGGCAGGTTTTGAAGGGTTAGTCTTGGAGCTATGTAAGGGGTAGTATGGTGAGTTGGGAGACTTACTGGAACATGTAGACTCCATCCCAAGGCGCATATCGAGCGACGACTTCGATCTGTTCATTCACATCCAACCACATGACATCCTTCAGGGCCACTTTCTCGTACGACATCAGAGCGCCTCTGCCACCCGTGCGAGAGGTGATCTGCAGATCAACCAAGTGAATATGAATTGGGTGAGACCATCCACCACCAGAATTGGTGAGCGACCACTTCTGGACTGCACCACGTTCAGGTTTAGCGAGAATGCGTTGGTCGACCTGGGACCATGTCGGATCCGTTGACTTCCCATTTGCCGTTGGAACGCTCGAACTTGAAATTATACTCGGTTGGAGCATGGGCTGGTGGGAAAGGAACGTCTCGCAGAATTTGGGGAAGGGTTACGGCTTTGACGTTGCCGCCGCTAGTACCTACAACAAAGCCTGTGCAACGTTAGCTATGTCTATCCTGCTTCGAAACTCCAGAGTGTGGGTACTGACGCATTACTTACTGATCGGTAGAGTTGTAGTCCTCGTCAGCAGCAACCTTGCGGCTGTTGCGAATAGTGACGTTCTTCCCTGCATAGGCAGAAAAGTCGAAGAGAACCTCCCATCTCTCAGCAACCGAGATGAAAAGGTCATTTGTTTGTACCGGGTGTAGGGTCAAACCAGCGTCGGAAGCAAAGACGGTGAAAGGAATCTGCTTGCCTACTGCATCGCTGGACTCGAAATACAGCTGGTAAGACCGGCTTAATACCGAGTGCTTGGGAGACCGCAGACGGTACTGGCGAGGCTCAACTTTGTGGAAGGGCCATGGAACGCCATTGACGTGAATGACATCTCCAAATACGCTGACAGTTTCGCCATTGGCTTCTGGGTCCCAAAGAGTGCCGTCGGAGTTGTATCGTTTGGCAGCAAGAGCTAGCGGCAGATCGTAATCTCCAGACGGGAGCCCAAGAGCATCTTCTTGGGGGTGGCAGATAAAATATAAAAACCAGCTTGACCAAAGTAGGCATTCTCTGCAGTGTGGTCGACGGCGTGGTGGTCGATTCCAGAGTGTTCGTGCATTCTGTCGGTTTGGATAGTAGTAGTCCTTGTACTGGCCTGGTTGTGTGACGTCGTCCGCCCACCCATCGAACGGGGCTCGACTGTATGAACCGTGCAGATGAACGCTGTTTGCGAGAGTGGCTAGAGGTATGTGAGTATGGAAGAAAAATCAACCGGGACGAGCTTACCATTGTTTATGAACCGAACAACAGCTTCGGTTCCTTGTCTCATCCGGAAGGTCGGTCCAGGTACCTTCGTGTTGTAACCAACAAGGTGGGTCGGTCCTAGGTTGGGGTATATCTGTACATCGACTGGGTTGATTATAACCTCGTAGTACTCAACGGAACTTTTGCCATCAGAGTTTGGTACAGTGCTATGCACACATTAGAAGCCTCCACTATGTTGGGTGGAAACTCATAGGTGAACTCACAGTTTTGGCTTAATCTCGTCTCCAAAAGCAAGGGGTTGAGTGAACAATGGGTACTGAGGGAAAGCCAGGGCAATGAACCACCCTGGGCGAGAGCGTTATTTGCCCAGAGTAGAGCAAGGAGGACGGATCGACCAAGTTGACTTGACATTGTGACACAAAGTATGCGGCTGGTGGGGAAGATATTGATCAAGGCCCTGACAGCCAGGCAGGGAAGTCGTATGAATCTAAATATACTGAGTATAATCGACTCTCGAGAGGTAGGCCACGTTGTGCTTGGATTGTGCTCTGTTGTGTGCAGACACTCGATCTTTTATGTTCTTGAAAAACACACCTCTGAGCGCTTGTGACAGCGCCATGAACTTGTGGAGAACCATCTTCCGCAGGGAACCCTATCGTGTTTCCCAGATCTGGACCAAATGATAGCCCCGCGTGTAGATGCTGAAGTGGGTTTGATAGAAGGAGGGGTAACCGCCAGAGGCTGCAAGCCACATCGTACTGAATGCCTTGTGTTGTGTGTGAGGGCTGGACTTTGGTCACGTGTGGTACTCAATCGTTATACTTCGGGGACCTAGGAGTGGACCTGCAAGTTCTAGGCGAGTTGTATGGTAATCAGCTAAGTCCCATAGGTAGCTGGCAACGTGGCCGGCTATCCACATGTGGCTGTTTTGACAAGTTAGGCCATATCGATATCATCGGTTAGAAAGGCGAATATGGACTATCGTATGTTCGCTAATGCATCGCCTCGAGAACCATGTGGACTTGGACTGGAATAAGCTATGTCCAAGGATGCTTGGTGTATGGCAACCACTACGAGCCTCGACTG
>CAVXXJ010000007.1:0-184846 GCA_963765705.1 uncultured Gaiellaceae bacterium | reverse complement strand
CCGGCATTACGCGGCTGCGCTCATGACCCTTCCGATGTGCTCGGGATCGAAGAAATCGACGGGCGAGACGGTGCCCGCGGTGACGCTCACGAACGCGTCCATAGCGTCTGGGTTGCCGCAGACAGCCCCTAGTAGTTGCTGCATTTCCGGCGGCGGCGGCTCGAGCGTCGCCAACTGGGTGGTGAACTCGTAGATGGGCAGCACCTGCGCGTCCCGTGACTGCTGGTAGTCGGACATGGCGTCGTCGAACGCGCGCCCGCCGCCGAATGTCTGTTCGAGGGCGGTGCAGCAGAGCTCGGCGTCGCGGAACGCGTCGCTGATTCCCTGCGCCGTGATGGGGTCCTTGGTGTAGCCCGCGTCGCCCACGAGCGCCCAGCCCGGGCCGAATGGCCTGCGGAGGAAGTTGCGGCTTGCCCCGCCGGCGAACCGCTCTTCCCGTGTTGCGCCGCGAACGCGTTCGGCGAACTCGGGCGCGAGCTCGAGCGTCTTGAGGTAGTTGGCCTCGATGTCCGCCTTGTACGCCTGGGCCTCGGCGAAAGGCCAGCCGACGACCAGCATCGTCAGACCGTCGTTTGTCGGCGCTGCAGCCCAGCCGCGGTCGGGACGGATGTAGATCTCGAAGCCGTCGACCGGCAGGTCGCTCCAGTATGTGTAGTAGCTCCACTGGAGCTTCGGCTTCTCGTTGTAGGTGTCCGCGCGGGTCGCCTTCGCGACCTGCGAGTTGCGTCCGTCGGCGCCGATCACAACGCGCGCGCGCTCGACGACCGTAGTGCCGTCCTCGCCGCGGCCGCGGATGCCGACCACCGAGCCGTTCTCGACAATGATCTCGTCGACCGAGAACCCCTCCCGCACCTCGGCTCCCGCGGCGCCGGCCGCGTGGACGAGGACCTTGTCGAGCACCGTACGCCGTGGCGCGTACGCGGCGGAGCCCCCGCCGTGTGCATGCGGCGTGCCGGTGATCGTGAACGGCCCGAAATCGAACGAGTACGTCTCAATTGGCGGGCATCCCGTCGCGGTGACGGCGTCGAGCAGGCCCCAGCGCCTGAGCGCGGCGACTCCCGGCGCGTGGATCACGTGCGTCGACAAGGTGTCGCTCGGAAAGGAGGCGCGATCGACGAGCAGGACGCGGTACCCCTTGTTCGCGAGCAGCATCGCGGTCGGCGCGCCTGCGCAGCGTGCGCCGACGACGATTGCATCGTAGGTCCCGCTCATGTCTCTCCTCTCGAGGTGGCCATGTGCCGACCCTGACTGCCGGCGGCCCCCCGCGCATCGGGGAACTCGCCTATTTCGTCACTGGTTTTGAGCGCAACACGTAGGCCGCGACCTCGGCCCGGCTCCGCAGGCCGAGCTTGGCGAGGATGTGGGAGACATGGTGCTCGACGGTCTTTCGGCTGATGTACAAGCGCTCGGAGATCTCCGGATTGGAAAGACCGTGACCGAGGAGATCCAGCACTTCGGCCTCGCGCTTTGTTAAGAGTCCGCCGTCCTTACGGGTCGTCCAGGCTCGGACCCCGAGCGACCGCAACACCGCCACCACAGCGTCCGCCGAGCGAGCCGCGTTCAGCCGCTCGAATCCTTCCAGTGCGGCTCGGGCCTCGGCGATCGCTACCTCGGGCTGGTCATCGGACAGAGCGACGGCAAGCTCCAGGTGGACATGCGCCTCCTCAATCGGCGTCTGTGCTTTCACGAAGCCGGCAAGTGCCTCGCGCAGGCAGGCCTGCGGGTCACCGCTGCCGGCCGCAAGGCACACGCGACCGCGAGCCAGAGCGGCGGCGGCCGTGACGTAATCGCTGTCGTGCGCCGTGGCGCAGGTCGTGAGCTGCTCCGACGCGGTCTCCGCCTTCTCGAGCGCGCCGGCAGCCAAGTGCACCTCCACGAGCAAGGAAAGCAGCGGCGCCGCGGCGGTGGCGCGCGGATCGATCCGCGCCAGCGCTCGCTCGAGCACGTCGCGAGCGAGCGCAACCTCCCCACGAGCCAGCTGGATCGAGGCCACAGGCCGTGCAGCGTCTGCGCTGCGGTTGACATCGATGTCGGCGAGAAGCTGCTCGGCCTCCTCGAAACGGCCCTGTAGGACTCGCAGCTCCGCCAACCGTACGAGCGCGCTGCCGCGCAACGAGCGATGACCGAGGCCCCAGAGGCGGACGGCTTCGGTCAGCGCGGCGTCGGCCTCCGGCCACCGTCCTGCCACAGTCATGATTCCCCCATAGTGGGTGTGGCAGAACGCCGAGACGGCGGGCAAATTGCGCCGCTCGGCGATCGCGGATCCGATCCTCATCCATTGCTCGGCTCGCGAGACGTCGTGCGCGTGCTCGCACGCCGCGAAGAGCTGGCAAAAGATCTCCTGCGCTGCGACGAAGTCGTCGATCTCGCTTCCCGCCACAGCCGCGAGCGCCTCGTCGAGAAGCACCATGCCCTCCTCGATCCGGTCTGCGTGGACAAGACTTGCGCCAAGGTACGCGAGCGTCACGCACTCCAGCTCCGCGTCCCCGACGCGGCGGGCCACGGCCAGCGCCTCGCGGAAGAGCTCTTCCGCGAGGTGAGGATCGCCGAACCTCCCGCTGTCGAGGATCACCCACCCGCCCTCGACCGACTCGGTCGCGTCCCTCACAAGCGTGCGAGCGCGCGCTATCCAGCCGCTCATGACGGCGCGGTCACCGACGACGGTGCCGTAGACGTACGCGAGCATCCGGGCGACGCGCACCGCGCCGAGCCAGTCGCCACTGTCGCGGTGGAGCGCGTATGCCTGCTCCCAGGCCTCGATCCCGGCGGCGTAGTCGAGCTCGAGATAGGAGACGCGGGCGAGGCCTTCGAGCACGTCACCGGATCGCCCATAGCCGAGCGCGCCCTCGAAAGCTCGACGAGCGGCGGCAGCATCTCCCTCCCGCAGCGCGGCGCGACCCTCGGCAACCAACTCCGGCAACCCTGCGTTCACCGCTCAATCATTCCACTCGTAACCGTGTCCGCCTGTCGTGGATTGACCGCGACGGGCGTACTCTGGGCGACCAGATCGCTTCGCCGACGCATGGCTCGGTCGCGGACTCTACGCGTTGTCTCACGGCCGGATCGGTAGGTTCTTCGGTTGTGCCACCGGATCGGCAGGACAGACCTACCGAAGAGACAAACTGGCGTATGGCGTCTTGCGTTCGTTTCGCCGGCGGAATGAACCTGCGCACAAAGAGGTGCCGTTGGCGTTGCTGGCAACGGCAACAGCGGCCGTGCATCACCCGTGCATCACGAACACGCCCTTTTGCGGCCCCTGCGATAGGGCACCTCAATCAGCATCGCAAGGTCGAAATCAACTCTGGCCCGGAAGTGAGGAGCGGCGCTCCGGTGCGGACGCCCCGACGGGAACCGATCCGATCCGGCTTGTGGAGCGCGTCACGTCATAGTCAGCCGCAGCGGAGCCCTCCTGAGCTGCATGAGGTTTCGGAAGCTCAACGCGTACGTTTCCCGGCCGCGAACCATGGTCAGTGGGTCACCACCGCCGACCAGGCGGCCGCGCCTCGGCGTCAACTCGTGACGTCGAGCGCGGCCTTGAGCGCGGCGAGATCGGGCGCGCCGAAGACGACGCGATTACGCGTGGCGACGTAGACGAGGTCGAGATCGACGCCGGCCCGGGCGATCGCGCGGGTCAGATCGGCGAGCACGCCGGGACGGTCCTCGACCTCGACCGCGACCACCTCGCGCTCGCGGCTGACTGCGAGATGCGAGATCGCGAGCGCGTGCTTGGCCGCCTCGGCGTGGGGGACGAGGATGTGGATCTCGGCCCGCTCGCCCGTTCCGAGGCAGGTGGCTGCGGCGATGTTGACGCCGGCGTCGCTCACCGCGGCGGCGATGCGGGCGAGAGCCCCGGGTTCGTTCTCGATGTCGATGACGAGGTCGAAAGCCATTGACGTTCCGACTGCACTCTCTCAGATCGTGATCCAGCTCGTCTCGGCCGGGGCCGGACGCCACCGGATGGCCGCTCACGCGATACCGAGAATCCACTCGCCTGCGCCGGACGTATCACCGGGCGACCGCCAACCGTCTGCTACGGGGAGGAGCCAATGTCCGTCCGCCGCACAGTCCTCGTCCTGAGCGTGCTCGCGCTCGCGTTCGTCGTCATCCCGGGCGCCGCGGGCAAGAAGCCACAGCCGCCACCTCCGCCTCCGCCGCCGCCCCCGCCGAGCGACACGGCGCCGAAGGCCCCGAGCAACCTCCGCCTCACGGTGAACGGGCCGTTCAGCATCACGCTGAATTGGGACGCCGGCAGCAGCGCATCGTCCACCTGGTGGTATTGCGTCCAGCGGGACGGCCTCGGCTGCTTCAGGGTCGATCCGCCGACGACGACCTTCTCGTTCATCAAGCTGTGGCCGGGGACGACGTTCAACTGGTCGGTGGTCGCGCTCACGTCGAGCGGGAAACGATCGGCCCCCAGCAACACAGTCACGTACACCACGCCGGCCGACACGACGCCCCCGACCGCGCCGACGCTCAGCGTGACCGGAGTCTGGCCGACGCGGGTGTCAGTCGCCTGGACGGGTTCGACCGACAACATCAGCCAGGTCTTCGAAACGCTGCTCGTCGACGGAGTCCCGTACCCGAACGGCTTCAGGTGGGCTCTGGTGCTCGACCGCTCGCCGCAGACGGCGTACACGTTCCAGGTGAGCGTGCGCGACTACTTCGGCAACACGAACCAGAGCAACGCCGTCACGGTCACGACCTCGGCCGTCACAGACCGGACACCACCGACGACGCCGACGAACCTACGCCTGTCGCCGAACACCTCGTCGCCGGAGATCTGGCTGGAGTGGGATCAGTCGACGGACGACACCGATCCGCAGTCCCAGATCATGTACGACGTCTACGTGAACGGCTTCCGGTTGCACCTCGCAGTCGGGTACGGCGACGAGCTCGTGTACTGCCGCGACACGGGGCCGAACAGGATGACGCTCCAGGCGATCGACACCTCCGGCAACGCGTCGGGGCACAGCAACGAGGTCGTGTTCGTCTGCTAGCGCTCAGGAGGCGGCCATGCGATCCGCCAGGCCCGGACGCTCCTCGGACGCGTCCGGGCAGCGGATCGCAAAGCCGCTTTCGCCGCACCTCCGGCTAGGGCGTGACCGTCTTGCCGGCCCGCACGAACGTCGGCCCGATCGATCTGACGTCGAACCCGCGCACGAGGATCCGGCCGCGCAGCGTGTACGTCCCTCTCTCCGGCTTGCCCATACCGGCGTGGTACTTGCCGTCTTCGTAGGTCATCGGCCGGGACGCGACGACGGTGCCGTTCTGGGCGACGAGCTCGGCGGTGACCGAGTCGACCTGGACGAGCTGGCCGGCAGCGTTGCGGATCCGCAGGAACGCCTGCAGCTCGCCGCGGCCGTTCTCGCCCGAAACCTGCCACGCCGCCGTGTACGCGTAGTAGGCGACGGTGCGGCGCTCGGTCGTCTCGTTCCCGACGCGATCGCGCGCCGTGACCGTCAGCGTGTTCTCGCCCTCGACAAGGTCGACGTCGGCAGCGAACGCGCCGTCCGGGGTCAGCGAGGCGGCCTCGCCGTTGACGAGCACCTCGGCCACACCGGCGTGCTGATCCGTCGCGGTGCCGCTGACGACGAGCGACGGATCGAAGAAGCCCGCGCGATCGGCCGGTGACCACACGAGTGTGGGACCGGTGGTGTCGAGCGTGACGACGACGGGCGCGGAGGCCGGCGAAGTGCCGCCATAGTTCCGCGCGACCGCGGTGAAGGAGTTCGGGCCTTCGTTGAGCGCCACCTCGACGCTGAACGTGCCGTCGCGGGCGGGCTCCGCCGTGGCGACGGGCTCGCCGCCGCGGAGGATCGTGACCGTGGAGCGGAACTCGGCCGATCCGGTCAGCGTCACCGGCGACGACGTTCCGACGGCCGGAGCCGTGGTCGCAAGGGTCGGCGCGCCTGGAGCCTGCTGCTCGGCGTCGCGCGCCCATTCGATCGCGTTCAGGAACAGCTTCTCGCCGTTCGCTGTCCAGCCGTAGCCCGGGCCGACGAAGTCGCTGACCGCGCCGGCCGAGAGGATCAGGTGGAGGCCCTCGGCGCTGCGGTAGTCGTACGCGACGGAGACGCCGAGGTCGCCGCCGTCCTCGACGGCGATGCGCGCCAGATACGGCCCGACGTACTGGTCGAGCCAGCTGTAGTGGCTGTCCGGGGAGAGCGGGGACATCGGCGCCGTCAGGCCCGCGAAGAGCGGGTGCGCGCCGTCGAACCCGGTGAGCGTGACCGCGCCGTCGCGATAGCCCTGGCCGCCGATCGCGACCTCGGCCGGGCGATGCTGCGCCAGCAAGCGCAGGCCGCCGTTGAGGACGCCCCACGTACCTGTGAAGATCACGCTCGCGCCGGCCGCGTCGGCTGCGCGGATCGCGGCCTCGAACTGCTCGGCGGACGGGTCGCCGCCGTTGACGATCACGACGTCGTACCGCGCCGCATCGGCGGGAAGCTCCGCCCAGGTGCGCTCCTCGGCGGCCTGCTCGTGCTCCCGCAGGAAGTCGACCAGGACGCCGTCGACGTCGCCGAGCACCGCCACGTCGTTCCCCTTCAGCCTCACGTCGACCGTGGTCGTCTCCCCCGCGACGACGGTCGTGGCGAAGGTCTGCGGCAGATAGCCGGTCGTGCTGACCTCGAGCGAGTACGCACCCGGGAGCAGGTCCTCGAAGCGGAAGGCGCCCGCATCGTCGGTCGTCGTCTCGCCGTCGGCAGGCCCCGTCAGCACGAGGTCGGCGCCCGCGAGCGGCGCGCCGGAGGCGTCGTCGACGACGGTGCCGGCGATCGCACCCGGCTCGATCGCGGTCAGCTCGACGTCGAGGAGGACGCGCTCGTCCTCGGCGACATCGACGGTCCGCTCGAACGGCTCGTAGCCGGTGGCGGTGACGCGGATCGTGTGCGTGCCGTTCGGGACGCCGAGCCGGTACGTGCCGTCGGTGCCCGTGCTCGTGCTCAGGTCGCGCTCGACCGCGGTGATGCGCGCGCCCGACACGGGCTGGCCCGCGGACGTCACCGTGCCGTGGACCTGGCCCTGCGCCGCCTCCATCGCCCACTCGACCGCGTTCAGGTAGATCCGCTCCGCGTTCTCGCTCCAGCGTTCGCCGGGGGCGCCGTAGATCGCCGCTCCGAGGCTCGCGAGCAGAACGTGGACGCTCGTCGGGGAGCTGAAGCGGAAGCCGACGCCGTCGCCGAGATCGCCGCCCTTGGCGGGCGCGCCCAGCTTCGCGATGTTCGTGCCGGAGTAGCCGGCGAAGAACTCGTACTGCTGGTTGTTGGTGCCGCCGGACGGATGCCGCATCAGCTCGATCGGCTCGCCGACCGGGAAGCCTTCGAAGATCGGGTGCGCGACTGTCGGCCGGTAGTAGATCTGCTGCTGCGCGAACGACGTCGTCACCGTCGTCGGGTCGTTGTAGGTCGTGCGGAGTGTCCGGATCGAGCCGTTGCCGAATTGGCCCGCGAAGATCACGGAGCGGCCGGCCGCCGCCGCGGCGTCGAGGAACGCATCGAGCTCCGTCGCCGTCGGCTGCGTGCCGGTGCCGTTCAGGATCACGAGCCCGACGTCGCCCAGGTCGCCGACGTGGGTCTGAATGTCGGCGAAGCTCCACTCGACGACGGCGTAGCCGTTCTCGGTCAGGAAGTCCCTGATCCTCGTCTGGTGGTCGCCCGCCACGGCGACGACACGTGAGACGGCAAGGGTCACGTCCTTCGTCGTGGTCGCGTCCGCAGCGACCGTGACCGGCACGCGCTGGAGCCCGTACCCGGCCTTCCGGACCACGAGCTCGTATTCGCCGGCGGGCACGTTGTCGAGCCGGTAGCGGCCGTCGGTGCCCGTCTCGGTCGCGAGCACGGTGTCCTCGAGCGCCATCGAGACGGCCTCGAGCGGCGCGCCGCCCTCGTCCGTGACCCGGCCGGCGATCGAGCCGCGCTCGTCGGAGGCAAGGACGATCTCGACCTGGCGAACGTCTCCGACGGCGACGGTGACCGAACGTTGTGTGGTCGCGTGGCCGAAGGCGCTCACCTCGAGCGTCCACGTGCCCGGCTGGAGCGGG
Organism: uncultured Gaiellaceae bacterium; assembly: GCA_963765705.1. GTDB lineage: Bacteria > Actinomycetota > Thermoleophilia > Gaiellales > Gaiellaceae > Gaiellasilicea. The sequence goes on along the minus strand of CAVXXJ010000007.1, from coordinate 176,805 downwards.
ACGAAGAAGGTGCCGTCGCCGGCGCGGCCGGCGTACGACTTGCCGGTCTCGAGCACCTTGACGGTGCTCTCGATCGCGCCGCCTGCGCTCGAGCGAACGGTGCCACGTGCCTCGGCGGCGAGCGCGGGCGCGTCGAGGGCGTAGTTGAGGGCGTTGTGGAAGAGGCGTTCGGCCTGCGGCGTCAGCAGCTCGGCAGGCTCGTCGCCGACCGGCGGCCAGGTGTAGAAGCTGACCGCGAAGCTCGAGAAGAGGACGTCGACGCTCGAGGCGGTCCGTCCGCTTGTAGGCGATCGCGCCGCCGCGGACGCCGTCGCTGCCCGCTACGGAGGTTGGCCACGGTCGTGCCCGAGTAGTCGGCTGAACCACGTGTGCTCGCCGCCCGACTCGATGATCGGAACGCGCTCGCCGACCGCGAACCCGGCGACGAGCGGGTGCTCGGCGAGGATCTCGGCTTCCACCGTCCCGCTCGAGCGGTCCTCGCCGATCGTGGCCGGATCGCCCTCGTACGTCCTCAAGTGCCGGATCGAGCCGCGCTGGTACTGCTCCAGCCAGATCACCGGCACGTGGGCACGGTTCGCGGCGTCCTGGAACGCCGAGAAGCCTTCGACACCCGGATCGAGTCGCGGGAAGTCGCCGAGATTGGCGACGACCAGGTCGAGCTCGGCCAGCCGCTCGGTGTCGCTCCAGCCGACCTCCTCGGGCAGGTAGCCCCACTCGGTCAGGTACGCCTTCAGCTTGTCGACGCAGCCCGCGGTCTGCTGGCAGTCGTCGATCACGCCGACGCGCGGCGACGCGCGCAGGCGGACGTCCTTGCGCGTCGTCTGGCCGGCGGCGACGACGACGTCCACGAGCGTCCGGACGTGGTCGGCGGCGGTGATCTCGAGTGTGTAGGAGCCCGGCTCGACGTTCGCGAGCGTGTAGGAGCCGTTCTCGGCAGTCGTCGTCGACCGCGGCCTGCCAACAAGGCGCACCTCGGCGCCGACGAGCGGCGTCCCCGGCTCGGCGTCCGGCGAGAGGTCGCCCGCGCTCGTGACCGTGCCTGCGATCGAGCCGACGGCGGTGAGGGCGAGCTCGACGTCGAGCTGGGTCTCGACGTTCGCGACGAGCGTCACCGGCAGGCTCTGGGTGACGTAGCCGAACGCGCTCACCTGCGCGGTGTAGGAGCCGGCGGGATGCGGGAGCTCGTAGCTGCCGTCCGGGCCGGTCTGCGTCTCGATGCCGGTCTCGGCGATCCGCACTGTTGCGCCGGCGATCGGCTCGCCGCCGGCATCGGCGACGCGGCCCGCGAGCGAGGAGAGGCCGGGCGCAGCCGCCCAGCGGACGGCGTTCAGGAAGACGCGGTCGCCGTCGTCGGTCCACCCAGCGGCAGGATTTGCGAGCGAGCTCGCGCCGAGGCCGGCGAGCAGGAGCCGCACGCTTGTCGGCGTCCGCGGCTCGTAGGCAGCGCCGCCGCCGACCACGCCGAGCTCATTCGTCCCGAAGCGCGCCAGCTCGATCCCCGAGTAGCCGTTGAAGTACGAGCCCCACTCGTCTCCCGCGAGCACCTGGATCCGGTCGGACGAGAACCCCGCGAAGAGCGGGTGGCCGGGCACCGTCGGCTCGTAGAAGGGATCGCCGTCCGAGGAGACGAAGTCGCGCTGCGGCGGATCGCCGAAGTACTTGCGCAGGAGCCGCACGCCGCCCGCCGAGCTGAGCGCGCCCTCGATGAAGATCGCGCTCTTGCCGGCGGCGTCGATCGCGTCGAGGTACCCGAGGAAGGCCGCCTCGCCCGGGTCGGTCGGGTTGTTCAGGATCAGGACGTCGTAGGCGTCGAGGTTCGCGACGGCTTCCCAGCCGGTGGCGGTCGCCGTCACCTCGTTCGCGTTCAGGAACGCGGTGAGCGTGTTGTTGTAGTCGCCGAGGACAGCGGCGCGCAGGGCCGCCTGGAGCTCGACGGCGATGTCGGTGGCGGCACCGTCCGCGACGACGACGTCCTCCACGAGCTCCGAGCCGAATCCGGCGGCGCTGACCTCGACGTCGTAGGTGCCGCCGGGCACGCCGGCGACCGTGAAGCGCCCGTCGGCGCCCGTGGTCGCCGCCGGCAGCCCGCTCGCCAGCACCTCGACGCGCGCGCCTGCAACTGGACCGCCGCCCGCACTCGTGACGAGGCCGGTGATCGCGCCGAGCCCGCTCGAGACGAGCGTCGCATCCACCGTCGCGGTTGCGCCGTCGGCGACGGTGACCGGGAGCTCCTGCGTCGTGTAGCCGACACGTTCGAACCGCAGCGTGTAGGTGCCGGCGGGAAGCAGCAGCCGGTAGGAGCCGTCGCTCGCGGCGACGGTGCTGTCGCCCGTCTCGACGGCGGTCACGGTCGCCGCGAGCGGCGCGCCGTCCGCGTTCCTGATCGTGCCGGCAACGGCGCCGAAGCTCGCGTCGAGTGCGTAGCCGACTGCGTTGTCGAAGACCCGCCCGGCCGCGCTCGTCCACCCGGTCGTCGGGCCCGTCCACGGGCTGGCCGCGTGCAGCGAGAGGAGGACGTGGACGCTCGACAGGCTCCGCGGTTCGTACCCGATCCCCGACCCGACGGTGCGGCCGAGGTCGCCCACGTAGACGTCGGCCACCGAGCGGCCGCCGTAGCCGGCGAACCACGCGTATTCGGTCTCGCGCGCCAGCGCCTCGACCCGCTCGCCGAGCTCGAGCCCTTCGGTCAGCGGGTGCGCGGTTCGCGCGACGAGGCTGACCTCGCCGTCGTTGTAGTTGCTGCCGGTCGTGGGCGGATCGCCCGTGTACTTGGACAGCTGGAGGAGCGAGCCGTAGCTGATCCCCCACGTGTCGAGGAAGATGACGCTGACCTCGGCCGCGTCGGCGTTCTCGACGAAGCGTCGGAAGACAGCCTCCCCCGGATCGTCCTTCGAGCCGTTGGCGACGACGAGCTTGTAGTCGCCGGGGCGGTCGGCGATCGCGGCGATCGTCGTCGCCTCGACCCGGTAGCCCTTGCTCTCGAGCAGCCGAGTCAGCGCACCCTCGTGGTCGCCGGTGACTGCGATCTCGTAGCGGCGCAGGGTCACCGCCGCGACCGTCTCCGCGCCTGCGGCGACCGTCACGTCCTCCTCGAAGGTGACGTAGCCCGGGAGCTCCGCGGTGAGCTCGTACGTGCCCTCGGCGACCGACGGGAACGCGAACGACCCGTCCGGGCCGGTGACGGCGGGGACGAGCGGCGTGCCGGCGAGTGCGACCTCGACGCCCTCGAGCGGCGTCCCGGCCTCGTCACGCGCTGTGCCGCGGAGCGAGCCGCTCGCGGCGGGCGAGAGCCGGAAGTCGTGCTCGACGCGCTGTCCGCTCCGGATCGTCAGCTCCGCCTCGCCGACGAGGAAGCCGTACGCATAGGCCTCGACGGTGTACGTGCCAGGCCGGTGCGGCAGCTCGAACGCCCCGGTCGCCGGGTTGGTGCGCACGGACTCGCCGGTCTCCGGCACGCGCAGCTCGGCGTCGAGCGGGGCGCCGGACGCGCCGGTGACCGTCCCCACGATCGTGCCCGGCGCCTCGTAGGCGCGGACGACGCCGCTGCGGTCGGCGACGACGAGCCGCCCGTCGGCGAGCGCCGGTGCAGAGAGGATGTTGTCGGAGAGCGTGTCCTCCCAGAGAAGCTCGCCGGAGTACGCGTCGAGCGCCCAGACGCGGTGATCCTGCTGAGAGCCGCCGACGATGACGCCGTCCGCGGCGAGCTGGCTGTTGCTGACGGCGGCGCCGACCGGGTGCACCCACGCGCGCTCACCGCTCTCCCGGTCGTAGGCGACGACCCAGTTGTTCGCACTCGAGCCGGCGATGACGACCTCACCGAACGGGATCGGCGCGTTACCCGCGGCGTCGCCGTGCCCCTCGGCCTCCCAGAGCAGCTCGCCCGTCGCCGCGTCGAGCGCGAGCACGCTGCCGGCGCCGGTGTCGAAGTTGTTGGTGGCAACGTAGAGCTGCTCCGCGTCGTAGCTCGGCATCGCCGCGAAGCTGTCGCCCGTCCGGCTGATCGACCACAGCTCTTCGCCTGTCTCGGCGTCGAAGGCCGCCAGCCGCTGCTCGTCGTAGCTCGCCGCGTAGACGCGGCCGCCACCGACGGCCGGCGCGAAGTAGACCTCGGCGCCGACGAACGACTTCCAGCGGAGCGCGCCGGTGTCGGCGTCGAGCGCGTACACCCAGCCGCCGTTGCCCTCGCCCCAGCCGGTGCCGAAGTAGACGGTGCCGTCGACGACCGTCGGCGCCGCATACGTGAGGCGGTCTCCGGTCGGGTACGACCAGAGAGATGTTCCCGTCTCGGCGTCGAGCGCGTGGAAGACGCCGCTGTCGCCGCCGCCGACGTAGACCTTGCCGTCCGCGACCGCAGGCGTCCCGCGGAAGGCCGTGCCCGTCGTGAACGTCCAGAGCGTCTCGCCGTCGTCGGCGTCGAGCGCGTTCAGCCGGCCGCCGTCGAAGGCGACGTAGATCCGCCCCTCGGCGATCACCGGCGAGGCGAAGGCGACCTGGCCGGCGAGGTCGATCGACCACGCCTGCCGTAGGGCCTCGGCCGAGAGCTCTTCGCCGGAGAGGCCTGTACGCGCAGGGTTGCTCAGGTACTCGGTCCAGTCGTCCTCGACGGTTCCCCCGAGACGCTCGAGCGCGAAGTCGACCCGCTCGTCGCCGTCGACGACGACCTCCCTCGAGGAGCGCTCGTAGCCGGTCGCGTCGGCGCCGATGTCGTACGTCCCGGCCGCGACCTCGACGCTGAAACGTCCCGCCGCATCCGTGTAGGCGGGTTCGAGCGGCGTGCCGGCGACGCGGACACGGGCTCCCTCGACGGGCGAGCCGGCAGAAGAGACCGTTCCGCTCACGGTGTGGACGGGAGCGGCCGCCAGCGCGAAGTCGCGCGTCACGTCGGCGCCCGCAGCGACGACGACGGGCGCCGACTCCTCGACGTAGCCGTACGCCGACACCTCGACGTCCCAGGCGCCTTCGCGGACACGCAGCTCGTAGAAGCCGGTCGTCGCGTCGCTCGTCGTCTCGAGCCCGAGCTCGGGGATCGAGACGGTTGCGGCAAGCGGGCCGTCCGGGCCGGTGATCGTGCCCGTCAGCGTGCCGGAGAAGCGAGCGGCGGTGATCGCAGCGAAGGCGTCGGCGATGCCGTGCCCGTAGTTGTCGTTCGGGAGCTTCCCCATGTGCGGCTCGGTCCGCGCGGTCGACTCGAGCAGCTCGCGCGTCGCCTCGACGCTCAGATCCGGCTGGGCGGAGAGCAGCAGAGCGACGACGCCGGTCAGGTGCGGCGTCGCCATCGAGGTGCCCGAGATCGTGTTGTAGTCGCCCTCGCCGAGCTGGCGTGGCCAGGACGAGTAGATCTGGGCGCCCGGCGCGCTGACCTGCGGCTTGAGGTAGCGGACGCCGTCCCAGATCGCGGGGCCGCGGCTCGAGAACGAGGCGACCTGGTCGTTGATGTCGGTGGCGCCGACGCCGAACGACTCCGGGAAGCTGCCCGGCGAGCCGACCGAGCCCGTGCCCGGGCCGTTGTTGCCGTTCGCGAACGCCGGGAAGATCCCGGCCGCGACCCAGGCGCGCACGTCCTCGAGGAACTCGGTGGTGTAGGTCGCGTCCGAGCCCCACGAGTTGTTGACGACGTCGGGCGCCTTGGCCGGATCGCCGCCCGGCGCGAGCATCCACTGGAAGCCGTCGTGGATGATGCTCGAGGTCGTCGAGCCGGAGTCGCGGAAGATCTTGACCGCGATCCACTCAGCGTCGGGAGCGACGCCGACGATCTCGCCCGGCGCGCCGCCGACGATCGTGCCCATCACGTGGGTGCCGTGGCCGTGTCCGTCAGCGGGCTCCGCGTAGTTCTCGCCGGTGGCGGCGTACCAGCTCGAGCTCGTGGCGCCGGTACGGCCGCGCCAGCGGCTCGCGACCGCGGGATGGCCGCCGTCGACGCCCGAGTCCATCGTTCCGACGACGACGCCCTTGCCCGTGAAGCCGTAGTCGCCCCACGTCTTCGGCGCGTTGACCTTCTCGAGTCCCCAGGTCGGCAGCCGCGGCTCGCTCTCGGCCTCGGGCAGCTCGATCTCGGCGTCGAGCGTGACGCTCTCGACCGCCGGGTGGTCCGCGAGCCGTTCGAGAGCGCTCCGGCTCACCGTCGCCGCGAAGCCGTTGAAGATCCAGTACGAGCGGACGGCGCGCGCCCTGCCCGCAGCCTCCTCCGCGCGGAGGAGCCCGCGCACTGCCGGCTGCGTGGCCTCGGCGGTCCGGTGCAGCTCGTCGACGACCGCTCTGGCGCGTGCCGAGCGGCCGGCGCCGCGATTCGCAGCCCGCGCCTGGGCGGCCACGGCCTCGACGTTCGCCTGCTCCTTCAGCCTGACGATCACCGGCACCTGCTCGTCCTCGCGGAAGGCGGCGAGGACCTCACCGTCGACAGCGGCGGCCTCGTGGCCGGTCGCTGCGCCGTCGTCGAGCGCGGGCCCTTCGGCGCCGTCGGTCAGGCGAGCGACGTCGACGAGAGCCTGTGGCGCCGGCGCGTCATCCTGTCGCGCAACGGGCTCGGCCGCTGCGATCGCCCCCGACGCAAGCAGCGCGCCGAGCGCGAGCAGCGCACAGACGAGCGCGCTACGCCGAGCTCCCCGAGTGGATCCCCCTCCCCCCACGCGGCGAGAACGTACACCACTTACAACTTGGAAAGCAAATTACAACCCAGAAAGCCACCGATCACAGGCGGAGCTCCTACTGCGGGGTCAGCTCCTGGAGCGACCAGCGGTTGCCGTCCGGGTCGCTGAAGTAGACGAAGGCGCCCCAGTCGAGACGCTGGACGTCGCTCGCCTCGATGCCTCGCTCGACGAGCTCCGCGCGCGCTTGCTCGGCGTCCGACACGACGATCTGCACGCGGGCCGAGCCGAGCGGCGCGTCGGTGAGGCCGGTGCCGAGCGCAATCGAGCAGGCAGAGCCGGGAGGCGTGAGCTGCACGAACCGCAGCTCGGGCGTCACGGTGTGGTCGTGGTCGGCGTTGAAGCCGACCTGCTCGTAGAACGCCTTTGCGCGATCGACGTCGCTCACGGGGATGATCACCAGTTCGAGCTTCCAGTCCATGTGCGGTTGCTCCTCTCTTCGCTGGATGACAGAATGCTGTCATGAGCATACCAAAACGACAGCATGCTGTCCAACGCTCCGAGCTCGGAGACGCCTTCAGCGAGCTCGTCGTGCGTGTCTTTCGGCTGGAGGGGATGCTCGCAGCGGCCGGTGATGCGCTCGCCGAGCCCGCCGGCCAGTCGAGCGCACGCTGGCGGGTGCTCGCAGCCGTGGAGGCCGAACCTCGCTCGGTCGCGCAGATCGCGCGCGGCTGGAGCCTCGCGCGCCAGAGCGTTCAGCGTGTCGCCGACCTGCTCGAGCGCGAGGGTCTCGTCGACTACGAGGAGAACCCGGCGCACCGCCGCGCGAAGCTCGTTCGGCTCACGGTCGAAGGGCGCCGCACGCTACGCCGGATCCAGAAGGCCCAGCGCACCTGGGCGGACACGGCAGGCGAGCAGATCGGCCGGGACACGCTCGACGCCGCCAATCGCGCACTCGAGCGCGTGATCGACGACCTCTCGCTCGAGTAGCCGGTCAGCCGCCGACCCGCCCCCGGAAACACGAAGGAGCCCTGGGGGGCTCCTTCGCAATCCAGCATGTCGCCGAACCTAGCGGTGCATGAGGGGATCGAGATAGACGTCGTCGACCAGCCAGGCGCCGTTGGAGTCCGCCGGCGTGAACCGGAACTGCACGGACGTCGTGAGCAGCGGGAGCGTGCCGCTGAGCATCCCGACCGGTGTCGAGGGCTGCCAGTCAGGCCCGGCGGAGACGTAGCCGACGTCGGAGAGCTTGAGCAGCTTGGTGATGAACGACAGCAACCCGCCGACGCCGCCGTTGTAGATGACCTGCACCTTCAGCTTCGACGTCGGCGAACCGTAGTTGGCCGCGAAGAAGCGCATCTTGCTCGAGAAGAGGGCGACGCACATCGGCGGCGACGTCGCGCTGCTTCCCTTCGGCAGGGAGAGCGAGTAGCGCTCACCCGCGCCGTGGGTGTAGAACGACGAGTTGCCGGAGACGACTTTCGCGCCGCCGGAGACCGCCCAGCCGTTCGTGCCGGCCTCGAAGCCGCCGTTCGGGGCATACCAGTAGTTGGCAAAGTCGTTCCAGGGAGCGAACGCCTGCGTGGTCGCGTCCGCACAGGCGAGCCCGATTCCAGCCTTCGCCGGAGTCGCAGTCGCGCCGAGCGAGGCGAGCGTAGCCGCAAGCACGAGAACGCCGAGTGCCATGGACCGGGAGAGTGGTGACCGCATCTTCACTAACGTCCTCCTTGAGGGGTTGCCGCAGGAGGCTCCACACGAACCTCGTACCTCACTTTCACGATTCGGGTGAGGGTCGCCTCCCCCTTCTGGGGTATCAGCGTCCCTCGTTCAAGGAATGGGTGCGCCCTGCCGATAGCCCCGTCGTGTCTACTTCAACGCTCGAGGAGCACATCGAGCCGTCTCCACAGGGCTCGGCGAACGCCGACGACGACGAGGGGCTCGTAGAGCAGTCGCGCGCCCGCCTCGCGCGCGCGCTCGGCGATCGCGAGGTCCTCCCCACGGTCGCCACGGCCGCCGCGTTCGTCGCGACCACGATCGCACTGCTCCTCTGGCTGCCGTCCTCACACACGGACGCGAGCCTCGGCGTCATCATCGCGCTCGTCGCCAGCTACGCCCTCGCGGCGCGGGTGCAGTTCGAGGTCGCCTTCGCCTACGCCGTCCCAACGCAGCTCGTGCTCGTCCCGATGCTCTTCCTGGCGCCGCTCCACCTGGTACCGCTGCTCGTCGCGGCCGGCTGCTTCGTGAGCACGCTCCCCGAGCACATTCGCGGTGAATTGCACATCGGCCGCGCGGGGCTCCATCTGGTGAGCGCGTGGCACTCGGTCGGACCGGTGCTCGTCCTCGCCGCGTTCGGCTCCCCGTCCCCGACGCTGGGCCATCTGCCGCTGATCGCAATCGCTCTGGCCGCCCAGTTCACGGTCGACTTCGCCAGCTCGGCCGCGCGCGGCTTCGCCGCCCTGGGCATCGGGCCGCGAGAGCTCGCCCGTGCGCTGGGCCCGGCGTGGCTCGTCGACCTGGCTCTCACTCCGCTCGGCCTTGCCCTTGCATACGCCTCCCTGACCCAGTCCTACGCCTTCCTGCTCGGCCTGCCGCTCATGGGCCTCCTCGCCTACTTCGCCCGCGAGCGCACGTCGCGCATCGACCATGCGCTCGAGCTGTCACACGCGTATCGCGGCACTGCGCTCCTGCTCGGAGACGTGGTCGAGGCCGACGACGCGTACACGGGGCTCCACAGCCAGGACGTCGTCTCGCTCGTCCTCCACGTGGCCGACCAGCTCGGCCTCGACTCGAAGACGCGGCGGCAGGCCGAGTTCACGGCACTCCTCCACGACATCGGCAAGGTGAAGATCCCGAAGGAGATCATCAACAAGCCTGGGAAGCTGACCGACGAGGAGCGGGCGATCATCAACACCCACACGATCGAGGGCGAGAAGATGCTCGAGAAGATCGGCGGTCTGCTCGGGGAAGTCGGCAATCTCGTCCGCTCGTGCCACGAGCGGTGGGACGGCGGCGGGTATCCGGACGGCCTCGTCGGCGAGGCGACGCCTCTGATCGCCCGCATCGTGTGCGCCTGCGACGCGTTCAGCGCGATGACGACGAACCGCTCGTACCGCAAGGCGATGTCACCGGAGGACGCGCTCGAGGAGCTCCGCACGTGCTCCGGGACCCAATTCGACCCGACGGTCATCGAGGCTCTCGTCAACATCGTCGACCGCGCACAACCGCGGCCCCCGTTGCTGGTCTCCGCCGCCTAGAACAAGCCCTCGCGGGCCGACGTCCTAGCCCCAAGCCTGGTCTTTTGACGGTGAAAGTCGCTTGCGCGCACGGCGAGAATGCGCCGTAGCTCGTAAACGTCTGCGGAAGGGGTTGTTGGTGTCGTCATTCGCGCCTGCGCGCCGCTTGTGGTGTCTGCTCGTGCTCGTGGCGCTTGCTGCGGTGACGGCGCTGGCGCAGGCGGGTTCGGCTGCGGCGGAGTCGTGCTCGTTCGACCCTGCCCTGAAAACGGTCACGGCAGAGGTCACTCTTGGGTCGGCTGCGACGTTCCGCGTCGTCGGCGGTGAGATCTGGTTCGGCTTCACGCCGGCACCCTGCGGTGGCGCGACGACGACGAACACGGACTCGGTCGTCGTGCGCGGAGCGTCCGGATCGCTCGAGACGGTCGTCATCGACCAGGGCGGCGGCACGTTCGCGCCCGGGGCGACCATCGAGACCTCGGCGATCTCCTCCGACATCGAGTTCAACACCGAGCTCGGCGATCCGGACGATCGCGTCGTGCTGATCATGACCGACGTCAACAACGCGATCGATCCGACCGAGAACGGCCTGATGGTCGACGGCGGGGGCGACTTCGACGTCACCTTCAATCCGCAGGTTGCCGTGGTCGAGGCACAGCTCCTGGGCGGCAACGACAAGTTCGACGGCCGCGGGATCGGACCATTCTTCACCGGCCGCATGATCGTCGACGGTGGCGAAGGCGACGACACGATCACGACCAACTCCGCCAACGACGAGCTTCGCGGCGGCCACGGCAACGACACGCTCGAGGGAGTCGAAGGCAACGACACCGTCGACGGAGGAGACGGCAACGACACGATCCGCGGCCACGGCGGCGACGACACGATCACCGGCGGGCCGGGCATCGACTCGATGATCGGCAGCGACGGCGCCGACATCTTCTACGCCGTCGACAGCACCGCCGACACCACGATCAGCGGCGGCCCGGGCAGCGACACCGCCTACTACGACCTCGGCGTCGACCCGACCCCGGTCGCAACCGAGACCAAGATCGGCTCCGGTGGCCCTCCGCCGCCCCCGCCACCTCCTCCGCCGCCACCTCCTCCGCCCCCTCCTCCGCCGCCACCACCACCACCACCATCCGCCACCGCCACCGCCACCGCCACCACCTCCGCCCTCTTCCGGCAGCTTCGGGTGCAGCTATGACGCCGCGACGCGGACGATGCGCCTGGATCTCGGCGGGCCCGACTCCGTCCCGACTTCGCCGACGGCGGTTCAACACAACTACATCGGTCGGCGGCAGGATGCCCTGGGCGGCGCGATCTTCGTGTACAGCCAAAGCTCGTGGACGCCGACGCTCTTCAACGACTGTGGCGCCGCAACGGTGTCGAACACCGACGTGATCGAGGTCGTCGGCCAGCGCGATGACGCTCGCAACGAACTGGTCATCGACAACGTGTTCGAGTACGAGTCGCCCACCACCGCCGACCGGCACGCCACCGACAGCTCGTTCGCCGGCTCCGGAATCGAGTTCCGGATCGGGCTCGGCCTGCAGCCGAACGGCGCACCCGACACGCTCGAGTTGAAGGGCAGTGGCCTGGCCGACTTGATCACGGTCGGCACGAACGGGATCACGCTCGACGACGTGGGGACGAGGATCGTGTTGACCGGCACCGTCTTCCCGGCGCTCCAGGTCGAGGGCGGCTTCGGGAACGACCGGCTCAGCGCGGCCGGCAGCCCTGAGACAGGCACCCCGCCGACAGCCGGCGTGGATTTGGATGCCGGGACCGGCCGCGACATCGTCATCGGAGGCGCCGGCGGCGACACCGTCCGCGGCGGCGCCGGCAACGACGACATCGACGGCGGGGCGGGGTCTGACAGCGTCTTCGGCGACGCCAACACGGACATCCTGCGCATGCGCGACGGCGTGGCCGACCTCGTGATCGACGGCGGCAACGCCGACGACACGGCGTACTACGACAGCGGGCTCGAGACGCCGGTGAACGTGGAGACGCTCTTCGGCTCGAGCGATCCGCCGCCACCTCCACCTCCACCTCCTCCTCCGCCTCCGCCACCACCGCCTCCACCACCGCCACCTCCACCGCCACCGCCTCCGCCCCCGCCGGGGAGCGACTACCCGGGGTGCACGTACGACGCCGTCACACGGACGGCCCAGCTAGACATGGCGGGTGTCCCGGCAGTCGTGATCGCGCGGCGCCCCGACGTCGACGGCGGAGCTCTCTACGTCTACAGGGTGGCCGACGTCGACGTGAGCGCGTTCGGTGGGAACTGCAGTGCCGCGACGGTCGCGAACACAGACGTGTTCGAGGTCGTCGGCCAAGACGCGGTTCGCCACAGCACCGTCTCGATCGACCAGGTCTTTCAGTATGGCCCGACGGGACCGGTCGATCGCCGCGCCACAGACAGCTCATTCGTCGGCTCCGGACTCGAGTTCCGGATCGCGCTCGCTGCCTCCGACGTGCTCAGGGTGATCGGCGGCGGCGTCAGCGACAGCATCGCGGTCGGCACGACCGGCGTTTCACTCGACACGTCTGGGACGCGCGTCCTGTTCGTCGGTCCGACGCCACGCGTGAAGGTGGAGGGCGGCTTCGGAGACGACCTGATCCGCGGCGTGGGTGGTGCGGAGATCGGCGCCGCTCCCACGGAGGGATTCGAGGTCGACGGTCAGAACGGCGCCGACAAGATCGTCGGCAGCACCGGCGACGACGGGCTCTTCGGCGGCATCGGCAATGACGACGTCGAGGGCGGGCCGGGCCGCGACTACGTCTACGGAGGCTCGAACAACGACATTCTGCGTGCGCACGATGGCGAGGCCGACCCCGTCGCGGGTGAAGGCGGCACAGACACGGCGTACTACGACCTGGGCCTCGAGACCCCGGTGGGTGTGGAGACGCTCATCACGGCGATCCGCCGCCCCGCCACCACCGCCTCCGCCGCCACCTCCTCCACCCCCGCCGCCTCCGCCCCCGCCCCCACCACCTCCCCCGCCTCCTCCGGTGGAGACTCCGTGCGGCCCGGCGCCCGCGCCGGGGGCACAGACGGCGGTCTCGCTGCGGATCCCGGCCGGCGGTGAGGCGACGCTGAAGGTCGTCGACGGCGAGCTCTGGTTCGGCGCCACGCCGGAGCGCTGCGCGGGCTTCACGACGAGCAACGTCACCCAGATCGAGATCAACCGTCTCGAGGGCGCGAGCACGACCCCCGGCACGACCGAGCGGCTGATCCTCGATCTGCGCACGGGCGCTCTCGGCCCTGGCGCGCCGACCGAGACGAACCAGGTCGCGGAGATCGAAGTGCTGGTCAACCTCGGCGACGCGACCGACGAGGTCGTCGTGATCGGCGGCGACGGCGACGACACCTTCACGGCCGGCATCAAGGGCGTGTCGCTGAACACCGACAACGACGTCGACGTCGAGTTCGCGCAGCCGTATCTGCTCGAGTTGCAGGGCAACGGCGGCGCCGACCTGCTCTCGGCTCTCGGCGGACTCGGAGCGAGCTCGTCGTACCTCTCCACCGTGAGAGCCTTCGGCGGTGACGGGGCCGACCGGCTGAACGGCGGCCTCGGCAACGACCTGCTCGAGGGCGGCGCCGACGCGGACGTCCTCGACGGCCGGACGGGCAACGACGTCCTCGACGGCGGCGCCGGCAACGACACGCTCACCGGCGGCGTGGGCGACGACGACCTGACCGGCGGTGCCGGAGCCGACAGCCTGACCGCGAACGACGGCACGGACGTCCTGCGCGCCAACGACGGCGAAGCCGACACGCTGCTCAGCGGCGGTTCAGGCACCGACACCGCGTACTACGACCTCGTCCTCGACCCGAGTCCCGTCGCGGTCGAGACGAAGATCGGCTCATAGCTGCTGCATGACTGAGGGCCGGACCACTGGTCCGGCCCTCAAACCGTCGCCTCGCCGGGAGCCAGTACGGTTCCGAGATGCTGCGCCTATCGGTTCTCGCCGCGTTCCTCGTGATCGCGATCGCAGCCGCGGGCGGCGCCTCGAGAGCCGCGGGCAACACCTCGGCGGCACGCGCCGGCTGCGCCGCGGCCGCCGGCACGGCGCCCGTCGCGGCGCCACGCTTCGTCCGGGCAATCGCTCCCGGCGAGACGGGCTGGTTCTCGTCGCCCGGGCTCGTCGACCTCAACGGGGACGGCCGACTCGAGATCGTCGCCCCGTTCTACTCCACGTTCGTCTACGACGCGAAGGGCCGCCTCCTCGGCAAGGGAACGGCGACGAAGGGCCGCGTCTACGCCCCTGGCGTGGTGGCCGATCTCGACGGCGACAAGCTGCCGGAGATCGTGGTCGGCGGCAACGAGGGCACCGTCGCCGCGTACGAGCTTCGCGGTGGGCGCCTGCGGCTGGAGCCGGGCTGGCCGGCGTCGACGTGCAGCGGCGGCCAGTGCCCGGAGGCGCGAGGAATGGCCGCGGCCGATCTCGACGGCGACGGTCGCATCGAGGTCGCCGTCACGACGACCAACACCTCGTCGACGGGCTCGCAGGTGTTCGTCTTCGACGCGAGGGGCTCCGTCTACCGGCCGAAGGGCTCCGCGTCGAGCGCGTGGCCGCGGTTCAACACCCTGTCCGGCAAGGGCAACGACGCCGACTTCAACGGCGCGGGCAACCACGGCTACGGCGCCTACGGCGAGAACGTCGGCATCGGCAACCTCGACGACGACCCGCAGCTCGAGATCGTTGTCACATTTGACAACCACCAGATCAACGTCTTCAACCACGACGGGACCTCGGTGCTCGCGTCTCCGTGGTTCCGGAATCGCGACAGCCGCCACAGCGGACGCCGGCTGGGCTGGGGCCAGTTCATCCGCTGGCTCAACCCGGTGGTCGAGGATCGCCACTACCACCAGCACGTCGGGTCGTGGCCCCACCCACGCACCGCGATGTGGCTGCAGTGGACGGCCTCGCCGCCGTCGATCGCCGACCTCGACCGCGACGGCCGGAACGAGGTGATCGGGTTGCCGAACGCGGAGCTCAAAGAGCCCTACGAGACGCAGGCCTACGCCTTCATGGTGCTCGACGGTGCGCACGACGGTGGGGCTCGGTCGGCGCGCCGGCACCCGGGCTTCGTCACCCTGCCCCTGAGCGGCAAGCCCGCCGTGCGCCCGGACGGCGACTGGTACCCGCCTTCGGGAATTCCGGCCCCAACCGTCGTCGACATCGCAGGCGACCCGCGGCCGGAGATCGTCGCCTCGGTGCCCGACGGGTTCGTCTACGCCGTCGCACCGACCGGTAGGCGGCTTTGGCGCTACGACTACGCGAAGGGCGCCGCGAAGACGTTCGCCTCCGAGGTCGTCGCTGCCGACCTCAACCGCGACGGCACGCCCGAGCTCGTCTTCGGCACCTACGCGCTGGCTCCGGGCTCGGGCCGTCTGATCGTGCTCTCGGCCGCCGGCAAGCGGCTCCACGAGATCCGGCTGCGTCGCCAGGGCAAGAACGGAAACGGGATCGGCGTGCCCGCCGCGCCCTCGATCGGAGACCTCGACGGGAACGGGAGCCTCGAGATCGTGTTGACGACGTTCGACCACGGAATCGACGTGTTCAGCGTCCCGCGCTCGGGAACGAACTGCCTGCCCTGGCCGACCGGACGCGGCAACCTGCTGCGGAACGGGGCGGGGCCCGCCGCGGCGAGCTGACCGCAGGATTTGCAATCTCCTGACAATGGCCCGTTACCGTTGTGACAATGCGTACGCTCGTCGCATTGTTCGTTCTCGGCCTGGCGGTCTCTGCCGCGACCGCGGCCGACCAGCCGTCCGCCTACGGGATGGCGCAGCGCGGCAGCCTGAAGGTGGTCTCGAACGTCCTCCTCAGCCCCACCGGCGGCGAGATGAAGGGCGTCTGGCTGGACGGGAAGAAGGGCTGCCTCGACCGGCGCACGCTCCGGGTCGCGATCCAGATCGACCTGGTCTCGCCGGCGGGAAAGACGACGCGCGCCAAGCGGTCGCGCACGGGCTTCGTCGACAACTGCGCCGAGGGTGGCCCCAACTTCGGCTACGACCTCTCGCCGCGGGCGCTCGGGATGGGCTGCGCGAAGAACCGCCGCTGGCGACCTGGACGCTACTCGATGAATACGAAGACGACCCACGTCGCGTCAGGGCTGATCGCCCAGGCGAGCCTGTACCACCAGGTAACGCGCGCCTGCTAGGCGTACTCAGGCCCTGAGGACGACCTCGAGCGCGGTGCCGCGCCCGGGCCGTGAGCGGAGCGCGAAGCCGCCGTCGATCGTCTGCGCGCGAAGCCGCATGTTCTTCAGTCCCTGGCCGGCCGCGGCGTCGCCGCCGTCGAAGCCGACACCGTCGTCGCTGACCGTGACGATCCGCCGGCCGAGCCGCTGGCCGATCCAGACCTCGGCCCGCTGTGCGCCCGCATGCTTGCGCACGTTGGCGAGCCCTTCCTGGACGATCCTGAAGACCTCGATCTGCTCGTCGGGTGCGAGCAGGATCGCCGGGTCGATCTCGACGTCCACCTCCAGCACCCCGTCGGCAGTGAGGAACTCGATGTAGCGACGGAGCGCCGCGTCGAACGGAGCCGTTCCGCTCGCGGAAGAGAGCGCGAGCACGGCGAAGCGCGCCTCCTGCTGCGCCGCCGCGGCCGCCTCCTTCAGCTTCGGCAGCGTCTTCTCGAGGGGAGCGCCGGCCTCGAGCATGCTCGCGTGGGTCGAGACGGCGAAGAGGTACTGCGCGAGACCGTCGTGGATCTCGCGCGCCACACGCGCGCGCTCCTCGGCGACGGCGCGGCCGAACTCGGCGAAGCTGATCGCCCGCCACACGCCGACGAGCAGCAGGCCGTACGAGAGCAACCGGAGGAAGTCGCCCTGGGAGATGAAGTCGCTCGACACGTGCGGGGTGAGCACGTAGTGCAGCTCCGCGAACAGCGTCAGCGTCGCCCCGAGGGCGAGCCAGCTGTCGAGGTCCTCGCCGTGTCGGCGATAGCGGATCGCGAAGCCGATCACGGCCGCGAGCGCGAGCAGCGCCAGGAACGACGTCGTGACGGTCAACTCGAACGTGCGTGAGCCACCCGCTCCGTCGATCAGGCTCAGCCGCGCGCCGAAGCCGTGCAGAGGCAGCCAGATCGCGATCAGCGCCGCCACGAGCAGCGTGATTCCGGCGAACAGCACCTGCCGTCGCGCGACGATCCGACGCGCAGGAACGAGCGGTGCCAGCGCGATCAGCGTCGCAGCGAGCACGCGGGAGCCGATCGCAGCCCAGGCCTCGGGCCCGCCCTGGTTGGAGCCGCCGAGCACGGGGGCGACCGAGAATGCGAGTGTCCCGACCCCGGCGACGAAGAAGCCTGCGGCCAGCAGCAGGTCGAGCGCACGCCCCTCGACCGAGAAGCGAACGCCGGCGAGGATCGCGACGATCGTCGCGGCCAGCACGACGGCGGTATCGAGCACGAGCCGCCCTTCCGGCAACTCGTACGTGTTTCGCAGGATCGGATTGGTGAGGAAGAGCGCCGTCGCCGACCCCAGGAGGGCGACGAGCAGCAGCTCACCTACGAGCCACGACTCGAACGTGTCTTTGACATTCCTTTGCACGTCCCCCTAATCGGCAGGGAGCGACCTGCCGATGAGAGGGAAGTGTCCGAGCGAATTCTCGTCGTCGATGACCATCCGCTGACGCGCGACGCGCTGGCGTCCCTGCTCACGCAGGGCGGCTTCGACGTGGTCGGAGAAGCAGCCGACGGCACCGCGGCGCTGCAGCTGGCGCACGACCTGCAGCCGGACCTCGTCCTGCTCGACCTCTCGATGCCCGGCCTGGACGGGCTGGCGGCGCTGCCACGCCTGCGATCGGCGGCTCCTGCCTGCGAGGTCGTCGTCCTGACGGCCTCGGGCACGGAGGAGAACCTCCTCGCCGCGATCCGCGGCGGCGCGGCCGGCTACCTGCTGAAGAGCGAGCCGCCGGAGCGCATCGTCGCGTTCCTGCGCGGCGTCGCGAACGGCGAGGCCGCGCTCTCCGGTGAGGTCGCACGGCGCCTGCTCGACCAGGTCCGCACCGGCGGACGCTTCGGCGGCGGCGGCGGCGTGCCGAACGGCATCGCCGACGCGCTCTCGGCGCGCGAGGTCGAGGTCCTGCTCCTGCTCGACGACCACCTCTCCACGGACGACATCGCGAAGCGCCTGTTCATTTCCGAGCACACCGTGCGCTCGCACGTCAAGAGCATGCTGCGCAAGCTCGGCGTTTCCTCGCGCCGCGACGCGCTCGAGCGCCTCGCGCTCGCCCGCCGCTGACTTTTGGTCGATCCCCCGCGGTGGGGGATGCGATTCACGTAATCGGGGCGATGTGGACGCGCCCTGTTTTCGCCGATCATTGGGGCAAGGAATTACTTCCGAGCGCGGTGGCGAAAGTGACAGCTAGTGGCAGAACGGTCGGCGAGAGCCGGCCGTTCCTCGTTCTACGAAGAGAACCCTTCGTGCGCGGCCGCGACGAGCCCGGGCAGCGTGCGCAGGTTGTAGCCGCCCTCGAGCACGGCCGCGATCCGAGGCGCGAGCGCGGCGCAGCGCTCCGATAGCTCTCGGAACCCGGCGTCCGACAGCTCCATCTCGCCGAGCGGATCCTCGATGTGGGCATCGAACCCGGCCGAGACGAGCAGAAGGTCTGGCGCGAAGGCGCGAACCGTGGGCTCGACGTGCTCGACGAATGCCGCGCGGTACTCCACGTCGCCGCAGCCCGCGTCGAGCGGCAGGTTCAGCGTCGTGCTCGTCGCTCGTCCCCGGTCCGCCGGTTCCCGGATAGAAGGGCCACTGATGGAGCGAGACGAAGAGCACCGAGTCGTCGCCGCGGAAGATTGCCTCGGTGCCGTTCCCGTGGTGCACGTCGTAGTCGACGATCGCGATCCGCGCGAGCCCGAGCTCCGCCTGCGCGTAGCGCGCCGCGACCGCCACGTTGTTGAGCATGCAGAACCCCATCGCCTGGTCGGCGAGCGCGTGGTGGCCGGGCGGGCGAACGAGCGCGAAGCCGCCGCGATCGACCGCCTCCAGGCGTGACTCCGGCCGCGAGAACGGCGGCTTCCCACGACGTCTCCGACGCGACCGTGTCGTTGTCGACGAGCAGCGGCCCCTCGATCGTCTGCAGGAACGCGAGGTGAGCGCGAGTGTGCACGCGTGCCAGCTGCTCGTCCGTCGCCCGCCGCTCGACGGTCTCGCCGCTCAGGCCGAGCAGCCGCTCCTGCCGCTCCGGGTGCTCTCCTGTCGGGTGCAGGTGCGCCAGGGCTGGATTCGTCAGGAGCTCGACAGCGCCTCCAGGCGGCCCGCGAGCCTGGCGAGACCCCATTCGTCCGCGAGCGCCGCGGCGCGCGCCCAGGTCGGCTCCTGGTCGTCGAGCGGCGGGAGGGGCGCTTCCTTGTCCATCGTCGCGATGTGGCGGTAGAGCCGCAGCGCGTCCGCCTCTGCCGCGAACCGGCCTTCGGCGAGCGCCGACTCGAGGCTGCCGTACTGCGCCAGCAGTGACGCCGCGGTCTTGGGGCCGACGCCGCGCGCGCCGGGGATCTTGTCCGAGGGATCGCCGCGCAGCGCGATGAAGTCGGGCACCTGCGGCGGATCGACGCCGTAGCGCTCCCGCACCTCGGCCGGCCCGATCCGCGCCAGCGCACCGCCGCCTATCTGCGGCTGCAGAATCGTCGTCCGCTCGCTCGCGAGCTGAAACGTGTCGCGGTCGCCGCTCGCGACGAGCGCCGAGCCGCCCCGCGCTTCCTCGAACGCCACGCCGGCCGCGAGGAAATCGTCGGCCTCGTAGCCGGCCTCCTTCGCCGGGGCGAATCCCATCGCCTCGACGAGCTGTGGCATCAGGTCGAGCTGATCGAGCAGCTCCTTGTCGAACTCGCGTCCGGACTGGTACGCGGGCAAGGCGGTGTGCCGGTAGGTCGGCACGGTGAGCGTGTCCCAGGCCGCCAGAACCGCCCGCGGAGCCTCTTCGTCCCAGAGGCGAATCAGCAGGCCGCCTACCCCGTCGACGAGGTTCCCGCCGCCTCCGTCGGCACGGCGGATCGACTTCGGGAGTGCGTGGTAGTACCGGTGCGCGAACGAATCCCCGTCGACGATCAAGAGCGGCTTCATGCAGAGCGCACGAGCTCGTCGATCGCGGCCATCAAGCGTTCGGTGGCGACCTGCGGTGCGTCCTCGCGGCCGGCAAGGTCGTCGAGCCGGATCGCGGGGCCGTACGCCACCCGCAGCTGCGCGAGGCGGCCGAGCCGGTCGGTGCCGA
Organism: uncultured Gaiellaceae bacterium; assembly: GCA_963765705.1. Classification (GTDB taxonomy): domain Bacteria; phylum Actinomycetota; class Thermoleophilia; order Gaiellales; family Gaiellaceae; genus Gaiellasilicea. The sequence continues at coordinate 156,756 of CAVXXJ010000007.1, read as the reverse complement.
CGATCCCGGCCGGGACGAGCGGCACGTTCGCGCCCAGCGCGATCCGCGCGGCACCAGTGTGCGCCCGCGCCTCGTGCTTCTTCCACAACCCCTTCTTGCGCCTGGTGCCCTCCGGGAACATGACCACGATATGCCCCTCGCGGCAGAGCTGCGTCGCCGTCTCCATCGCCTCGAGATCCGCCTGTCCACGGCGCACGGGAAACGCGCCCGCGGCCGTCGCGATCTGCTTCAGCGGCGGGAAGAAGAGCTCCGACTTCCCCATGAAGCGCAGGTAGCGCCGAGGAAAGAGCGTCAGCCCGAGCGGCCACGGATCGAAGTTCGAGTTGTGATTCGCCGCCAGCACGAAGCCGCCCGCAGTGGGAATGTGCTCCCGGCCCCTGGCGCGGAGCCGAAACAGCCCATAGAGCAGCGGCCAGCTGAGCCCTGCGATCGCGAGGTACATGAGGCTCGGCCGGGGCGACACACAAGGAGTATCCCAGTGGGCCGCTAACGTGTCCCGCGCCATGGCAAAGAAATTGGTGATCGTCGAGAGCCCTGCGAAGGCGAAGACCATCGCCGGCTATCTCGGCAGCGACTACGTGGTCGAATCGAGCATCGGCCACATTCGCGACCTCCCGAACCGCGCCTCCGAGATCCCTGAGAAGTTCAAGAAAGAACCCTGGGCCCGGCTCGGCGTCGACGTCGAGAACGGGTTCGAGCCGCTCTACGTCGTCGACTCGGACAAGAAGGGGAAGGTCACCGAGCTGAAGAAGCTGCTGAAGGACGGCCGACGAGCTCCTGCTCGCGACGGATGAAGACCGCGAGGGCGAGGCGATCGCCTGGCACTTGCTCGAGGTCCTCCAGCCGAAGGTGCCGGTGCGCCGGATGGTCTTCCACGAGATCACCCGCGACGCGATCCAAAAGGCGCTCGGGGAGACACGAGCGGTCGACCAGCGGCTCGTCGACGCGCAGGAGACGCGGCGGATCCTCGACCGGCTCTACGGCTACGAGGTCTCACCCGTGCTCTGGAAGAAGGTGATGCAGGGCCTCTCCGCCGGCCGCGTGCAGTCGGTGGCCGTGCGGCTCGTCGTCGAGCGCGAGCGCGAACGACGCGCCTTCACCTCGGCCGGCTACTGGGACATCCGAGGCGTCTTCGACCCAGGCTCGTTCGAAGCGAAGCTCGCGGCCGTCGACGGGAAGCGCGTCGCACAGGGACGCGACTTCGCCCAGGACGGCACGCTCAAGTCCGCCGACCTGGCCCGCCTCGACGAGGCCGAGGCGCGCGAGCTCGCGTCCGGGCTCGAGGGAGTCACGTTCGCCGTCCGCTCCGCCGACGAGAAGCCGTACACGCGGCGCCCCGCCGCGCCGTTCATGACCTCGACGCTGCAGCAGGAGGCGAGCCGCAAGCTCCGCTATGCCGCGCAGACGACGATGCGCGTCGCGCAGCGGCTGTACGAGAACGGCTACATCACGTACATGCGCACCGACTCGACGACGCTCTCCGAGTCGGCGCTCGCGGCCGCGCGCAAGCAGGCCGTCGAGCTCTACGGCGCCGACTCGATCCCGGACGCGCCGCGGCAGTACGCGCGCAAGGTGAAAAACGCCCAGGAGGCTCACGAGGCGATCCGTCCCGCCGGCGACTTCTTCCGGACGCCGAAGGACCTCGAGCGAGAGCTGAACCGCGACGAGCTTGCGCTCTACGACCTGATCTGGAAGCGCACGCTCGCCTCGCAGATGGCCGATGCGCGCGGCCTGACCGTCACGCTCAGGCTCGGCGCGACGAGCGCTGAATCGGCTGGAGGGGGCGGCCGCGACGCCGAGTTCTCCGCCTCCGGCACCGTGATCACGTTCCGCGGCTTCCTCGCCGCCTACGAGGAGAGCCGCGACGACGACACCGAGAAGGAAGAGGAGCGGCCGCTGCCGCACCTGAAGCCCGGCGACGAACTGCGCGCGCTCGAGCTCGAGCCCGAGGGCCACGCGACCACGCCGCCCGCCCGTTTCACGGAGGCGAGCCTCGTCCAGGCGCTCGAGGAGCGCGGGATCGGCCGGCCGTCGACCTACGCGTCGATCCTCGGCACGATCCTCGACCGCGGCTACGTCTTCAAGCGCGGCACGGCGCTCGTCCCGTCCTTTCTCGCCTTCGCAGTCACCGGCCTGCTGGAGCAGCACTTCACGAAGCTCGTCGACTACGACTTCACCGCGAAGATGGAGGATGACCTCGACCGGATCGCCGCAGGCGACCAGGAGCGCGTCGATTGGCTGCGCCACTTCTACTACGGCGGCGCCGAGGGCGACGCGGGCCTGCACGCGCTCGTCGGGGATCTGACCGAGATCGACGCGCGCGCGGTGAACACGCTGCCGATCGGCGAGGGCATCGTCCTCCGCGTCGGCCGCTACGGCCCCTATGTCGAGCGCGGCGAGGAGCGCGCGAGCGTGCCGGAGGACATGGCGCCGGACGAGCTGACCGTCGAGAAGGCGCAGGAACTGCTCTCGGCGCCGGCCGGCGACCGGGCGCTCGGCACCCATCCGGAGTGGAACCGCGAGATCTCGGTGCGCAACGGCCGCTACGGCCCGTACGTGACGGAGACGCTCGAGGAGGGCGCGACCGAGAAGCCCCGCGCCGCCTCGCTCTTCAAGACGATGGCGCCCGAGACGGTCACGCTCGATGAGGCCGTGCGGTTGCTGTCGCTGCCGCGCACGCTCGGCGTCGACCCCGCGGACGGCGAGGAGGTGACGGCGCAGAACGGCCGCTACGGCCCGTACGTGAAGAAGGGCACGGACTCACGCTCGCTCGAGGCGGAGGAGCAGCTGTTCTCGATCACGCTCGAAGACGCGCTCGCGCTTCTGGCCCAGCCGAAGCCTCGCCGCGGCCGCGGGGAGGCGAAGCCGCCGCTACGCGACCTCGGGCCCGACCCGGCCAGCGGCAAGCCGGTCCTGCTCAAGGAGGGCCGTTTCGGCCCCTACGTGACCGACGGCGAGACGAATGCGAGCCTCCGCCGCGGCGACGAGCCGGAGACGGTGACGATCGAGCGGGCCGCCGAGTTGCTCGCCGACCGGCGCTCGAAGGGGCCCGCCCCGAAGAAGAAGCGCAGCGGCAGCAGGCGTTCTGCGGCGTAAGAGAAACGAAAGCGCAAACTTTCAGTATCGATTTGCGTCTTTCACTACGAGGGCGCACTCAGGCGCGCTAGCCTGCCTCGCGCAAAAAACCGATCAGCGTCCCTCACCGGAATAGAGAGTCACGGCTCCTCGTTTTGACTTTGTGACAGGCCTCAGGGTCCGGTACCTCTGGCAAAAAGAGGAAAAACAGCATAAGGTGCGTAAGTTTGTAGCTTCCCCCAGCGAAGATGGGCCGGAAAGGGTTGACGTTCTCTTTGACGCAGAACCAGCTGATCGAATTGATTGAGTCGGAGCAGGTCAAGGCGCTCGTGGAACGCTCGGAGGAGCGCGGGTTCATCGAGCCCGTGGAGTTCGAGGCGTTCGTGCTCGAGCACGACCTGAACGACGAGGAGCAGGAGCAGCTCACCCGCGAGCTGGAGACCCTCGGGCTCGAGGTCGGGCAGTCGCGCGCGGGCAAGGACAAGGACAAGGAAAAGGACGCCGACAAGGACACGGACGCAGAGCCGGCCCCGGTGGCCGCCGTCGCGACCGGCGCCGCCGACAGCCTCCAGCTCTTCCTCGCCGACGTCGGCCGCCACAAGCTGCTGAACGCGGCCGAAGAGGTGCAGCTCGCGAAGCAGATCGAGAAGGGCGACCTGATCGCCAAGCGGACGATGATCGAGTCGAACCTGCGGCTCGTCGTCTCGATCGCCAAGGGCTACCGCGGCCTCGGCGTGCCGTTCCTCGACCTGATCCAGGAGGGAACGCTGGGCCTCAACCGCGCGGTCGAGAAGTTCGACTGGCGCCGTGGCTTCAAGTTCTCGACCTACGCGACCTGGTGGATCCGCCAGTCGGTGCAGCGCGCAGTCGCGAACCACGCGCGGACGATCCGCGTGCCGGTCCACGTCGTCGAGCGGCAGCAGAAGCTCTCGCGCGCGGCGCGCCGGCTCGAGGTCGAGTTGGGCCGCGAGGCGACGAAGGAAGAGCTCGCAGAGGCCACCGGCCTGCCGCTCCAGCATGTGGACGAGGCGCTCGGCGCCGCCCACGCCTCGGTGTCGCTGAACCAGACGGTCGGCGCCGACGACGAGGGCGAGCTCGGAGACCTGTTCGCCGACCGCGAGGCCGCCGACCCGTTCGACGAGGCGGAGGAGTCGCTGCGCAAGCAGGGCGTCCGCCGCGCGCTGGACGCGCTTCCGGAGCGCGAGCGGCGAATCCTCGAGCTGCGGTTCGGCTTCGAGGGCGAGCCGTGGACGCTCGAGGCGATCGGGCACGAGCTCGACCTGACGCGCGAGCGCGTCCGCCAGCTCGAGGGCCAGGCGCTCTCGCGGCTCGCTGCGCTGCGTGATCTGGCAAGCCTGGCTGCATAACGAGCCCGGGCGGCGAAGCCGCCCTTCAGGTGTCTTTGCGCGACCTGGATCCGCTTCCGCGGATTCAGGTCTTGCGCAGGGAGATGTGCGGCTGAGGCCGCCCTTCGTCGTTGTGCGGATTTGCGTCGGAGCGCATGACGCAGGGATACTCCCGCTGAACCCGGGGGTGCCGGATTGAAAGGAGACATTTTGAGGATTACTTGGCACAGGCTTTTGATGCTGCTCGTCGTGGCGATGCTTGCCCTTGCGGCGGGCTGCGGCGGCGACGACGACGAGACGACAGGTACGACGGGAGGAGCGACCACCGAGGCCACGGGCGGCACGGAAGGCGGGACGCTCGTCTTCGCAGGTGCGTCCGACCCGGTCGCACTCGACGGCGCGCTCGTCTCTGACGGCGAGTCGCTGCGCGTGATCACGCAGATCTTCGAGACGCTCGTCGCGCTCAAGCCCGGCACGACCGAGCCCGAGCCCGGGCTCGCCGAGAGCTGGGAGGCAAACGACGACGGAACCGTCTGGACGTTCAAGATCCGTCAAGGCGTGACGTTCCACGACGGCGAGACGCTGGATGCCGAGGCGGTCTGCTTCAACTTCGACCGCTGGTACAACTTCAAGGGCTCGCTACAGAACCCGGGCGCCACGTACTACTGGCAGGTCGTGTTCGGTGGCTTCGCGACCTACAACCCGGACAGCGGCGCTCCGGAGGACAGCCTCTACAAGAGCTGCGAGGCGACCGACGAGGCGACCGCGGTCCTGACCCTGACGAAGCCGTCGGCGACGTTCATCCCGGCGCTCTCGCAGCAGGCATTCTCGATCGCCAGCCCGAAGGCCCTGACGGAGTTCAAGGCCGACGAGGGCACCGTGGACGCGGATGGCGTCTTCACGGCGAGCGGGACCTTCGGCACCGAGCATCCGATCGGCACCGGCCCGTTCCAGTTCGACTCATGGACGCGGAACGACCGGCTCGTGCTGAAGAAGTACGAGGACTACTGGGGCGAGAAGTCCAAGATCGACGAGCTGATCGTCCGCCCGATCGCCGACAACGCTGCTCGCCTCCAGGCGCTGCAGACGGGCGAGATCCAGGGCTACGACCTGGTCGAGCCGCAGGACATCCAGACGATCGAAGGCGACGCGGAGCTGCAGATCATCGACCGGCCCGCGTTCAACGTGGCCTACGTCGGCTTCAACATCGCGAAGAAGCCGACCGACGACGTGAAGGTGCGCGAGGCGATCGCGTACGGCCTCGACCGCCAGGCGGTCGTGGACAACTTCTACTCCGGTCGCGCCGTCGTGGCGACGCAGTTCATGCCGCCCGAGGTCGTCGGCTACGCCGACGACGTCCCGGAGTACACCTTCGACCCGGAGAAGGCAAAGCAGATCCTGACCGACGCCGGCTACACGCTGCCGGTGCCGCTCGAGTTCTGGTACCCGACGGACGTCTCGCGTCCGTACATGCCCGATCCGAAGCGGAACTTCGAGGCGTTCGCCGCGAGCCTGAACAAGTCGGGCTTCAAGGTGACCGCGAAGAGCGCTCCATGGAACCCGGACTACCTGGGTCGCGCGGACGAAGGCAACGCCGGCAACCTGCGCATGCTCGGCTGGACCGGCGACTACGGTGACGCGGACAACTTCATCGGCACGTTCTTCCAGAGCCCGCAGAAGGCCTGGGGAACGACGACGACGCCGCTCACCGAGATCGAGAAGCTGCTGAACGACGCGGAGATCGAGACCGAGCAGTCCAAGCGCGAGGAGCTGTACCAGGAGGCGAACCGGCAGATCATGACCCAGCTGCCAGGCGTCCCCTACGCACACTCCAAGCCGGCGCTCGCGTTCCGCGCGAACATCAAGGGCTACATCGCGAGCCCGACGACGAACGAACTGTTCTCGACAGTCACGATCGAGGAATAGGAGAAAGCTAGAGTCCGGCGGACGACATGCTGCGCTTCGTCGTCCGCCGGCTCTTGCTCCTGATTCCGATCCTGATCGGCGTCTCGATCCTGGTCTTCTTCTGGATCAGGGCGCTCCCGGGAAGCCCCGCCACGACGCTGCTCGGCGAGCGGGCGACACCCGAGGCGATCGCGGCGATCAACGAGCAGTACGGCCTGAATGACCCGATCCACGAGCAGTACTGGGCCTATCTGAAGCAGCTCGGGTCGCTCGACTTCGGCGACTCGGTCATCTCCCGGAGGCCCGTCTTCGACGAGTTCAAGCAACGCTTCCCGGCGACGATCGAGCTGGCGGTGGCCGCGATGTTCTTCTCGATCCTGATCGGGATCCCGCTCGGCTTCCTGGCCGCAAAACGCTACGGCGGCTTCCTCGACCAGTTCAGCCTGGTTGCCTCGCTGCTCGGGATCTCGATTCCGATCTTCGTGCTCGCGATCATCCTCAAGTACATCTTCGCGGTGAAGCTCGGGCTGTTACCCACCGTCGGGCGGATCAGCGTGCTGATCAGCATCGACCACCCCACCAACTTCTACGTCCTCGACGCGCTGCTGGCGGGCAACTTCGAAGCCTTCTGGGACACGATCCAGCATCTGATCCTGCCCGCGGTCGCACTCGGCTCGATCCCGCTGGCGATCATCGCGCGGATCACGCGGGCGGCCGTGCTCGACGTCCAGAACGAGGATTACGTGCGAACGGCTCGGGCAAAGGGCGTCTCACCGAGGACGGTCGACTCGAGGCACATCCTCCGGAACGCGATGCTGCCGATCGCGACCATCATCGGCCTCCAGACGGGGCTGCTGCTCTCGGGGGCCATCCTGACCGAGACCGTGTTCGCTTACCCGGGCATCGGCAGCTGGCTCCTCGAGGCGATCAAGGCACGCAACTATCCGGTGCTGCAAGGCGGGATCCTCCTCATCGCGCTCGTCTTCGTGCTGGTCAACCTGATCGTCGATCTCTCCTACGGGCTCCTCAATCCTCGGATCAGGCTCTCGTGAGCATCGCGGAGCTCGAGGCCAGGGAAGTCCAGCTCGAGTCGGGCGGCGGCACCGGTCTCTGGCGCGACGCGTGGTCGCGCCTGCGCCGCAACCCGGGAGCGCTGGTCGGCTTCACGCTCGTCGGGCTCTTCGTCCTCTGCGCCATCTTCGCTCCGTTCCTCGCACCCGAGGATCCGCGCGCCGGCAATCTGTCGCGGCTCGGCGGGAGCTGCTGCCCAGGGCCGTCGGCCGACCATTGGTTCGGGGTCGACCAGCAGGGGCGCGACGAGCTTTCGCGAATCATCTACGGCGCGCGCTTCTCGCTTCTGATCGGCGTCGTCTCGGTCGCGGTCGGCCTGTCGATCGGGTTGGTGCTCGGCTCGATCGCGGGCTACGTCAGCGGGATCGTCGACAGCGTGATCATGCGCCTGACCGACATCATGCTCGCGATTCCCGGCCTGCTGCTCGCGATCGGGATCGTCGCGATGCTCGGCCCCGGTCTCTTCCAGATCATGATCGCGGTCGGCGCGACGCAGGTGCCGATCTTCGCGCGGCTGATGCGCGGCTCGATCCTCGCCCAGCGCGACAACGACTTCGTGCTCGCGGCGCGCTCGATCGGAGTCCCGAATCGCTCGATCCTCGCCTCCCACATCCTCCCGAACGCGATCTCGCCGGTGATCGTGCAGGGAACGCTGGCGCTGGCGACGGCGATCATCGACGTCGCCGGCCTCGGCTTCCTCGGGCTCGGTCCACAGGACCCCTCGACGCCGGAGTGGGGGACGATGCTGACCGACACGACCCGCTACCTCCAGACGGCGCCGCACCTGGCGATCATCCCCGGCGTCGCGATCATCATCTCCGTGCTCGGCTTCAACCTGATCGGTGACGGGCTGCGCGAGGCGCTCGACCCGAAGCTGCGAGGCCGTGGCTAGAGAGCCTCTCCTCACGGTCGACGACCTGCACGTTCGCTTCGGCACCGAGCGCGGGCTCGTCTACGCGGTCAACGGGATCTCGTTCGACATCGCGCCCGGCGAGACGCTCGGGATCGTCGGCGAGTCGGGCTGCGGCAAGAGCGTCACCTCGCTCGCCCTGCTCGGGATCCTCGCGCGCAACGGCCGGGTCACGAACGGCACCGCGATGTTCGGCGGGCGCGACCTGCTCTCGCTGAACGACGAGCAGCTGCGCTCGATCCGCGGCCGCGAGATCGCGATGATCTTCCAGGACCCGATGACCTCGCTCAACCCGGTGCTGACGATCGGCCGGCAGATTCGCGAGGCGCTCGAGGTGCACTTCGGCATGGACCGGCAGCAGGCCGACGCGCGCGCGACCGAGCTGCTCGACCAGGTCGGGATCCCGAGCGCGAAGCAGCGCCTGAAGGACTATCCGCACCAGTTCTCGGGCGGGATGCGGCAGCGGGCGATGATCGCGATGGCGCTCGCGTGCGAGCCGAAGCTGCTGATCGCCGACGAGCCGACGACCGCGCTCGACGTGACGATCCAGGCGCAGATCCTCGAGGTGCTGAAGGCGCTCGTCTCCGAGCGCGACACGGCGTTGATCATGATCACGCACGACCTCGGCGTGGTCGCCGGCATGTGCGAGCGCGTGAACGTGATGTACGCCGGCATGTTCGTCGAGACCGGCACCGCCGACCGCCTCTTCGCGCAGCCTCGTCACCCGTACACGCTCGGCCTGCTGCAGAGCGTGCCGCGGCTCGACGCGGGCAGGCGGCAGAAGCTGCAGCCGATCCCGGGAGCGCCGCGGAACATGCTCAGTGCCCCTGCGGAGTGCCCGTTCGCGCCGCGCTGCCGCTACGAGGTCGAGCAGTCGCGCCAGCAGGTGCCGCCGCTCGAGCCGATCGAGCCCGGCCACCACGTCCGCTGCTTCAACCCCGTGCCGGCGGACGAGTGGCAGCGGACGCGGCTGGGCGGCGCTGCGTGACGACCAACGGGGCGGGTCCGCTCGTCGAGATGGAGGAGCTCAAGGTCTGGTTCCCGATCCGGAGCGGGGTCGTCATGGACCGGCACGTCGGCGACGTGAAGGCTGTCGACGGCGTCTCGCTGACGATCGAGCGCGGCGAGACGCTCGGCCTCGTCGGCGAGTCGGGCTGCGGCAAGTCGACCGTCGGCCGGGCGCTGCTGCGCCTGTACGAGCCTACGGGCGGCACGATCCGCTTCGACGGCACGGACATCACGCACATGGGCGAGAGCGACCTGCGGCCGCTGCGGAGGCGGATGCAGATGATCTTCCAGGACCCGTACGCCTCGCTGAACCCGCGCCACTCGGTCGGCCGGATGGTCGGCGAGCCGCTGCGCGTGCACGGTCGGGGCGGCAAGGGGCTTGGCAACAAGGTGCGCGAGCTGCTGCAGACGGTCGGCTTGCCGGCCGACGCGGCTTCGCGCTACCCGCACGAGTTCTCCGGCGGCCAGCGGCAGCGGATCGGCCTCGCGCGCGCACTCGCGCTCAACCCCGACTTCCTCGTCTGCGACGAGCCGGTGTCGGCGCTCGACGTCTCGATCCAGGCGCAGATCGTCAACCTGATGGAAGAGCTCCAGCGCGACTTCGAGCTCACCTACCTGTTCATCGCCCACGACCTCGCCGTCGTCCGGCACATCTCCGACCGGATCGCGGTCATGTACCTCGGCCAGATCATGGAGCTCTCCCCCGCCGACGACCTCTACGACAACCCGCTCCATCCGTACACGATCTCGCTGCTCTCGGCGATCCCGATTCCCGATCCCGAGGTCGAGCGCAACCGCACGTCGATCCTGCTCCAGGGCGACCTGCCGAGCCCGGCGAACCCGCCGCACGCGTGCCGCTTCCACACGCGGTGCCCCTACGTGCAGGAGACGCTCTGCCGCGACGAGGAGCCGCAGCTGCGCCCGCTCGAGGGCCACCTCGTCAAGTGCCACTTCGCCGAGAACATCAAGGCGGGGGAGATCCAGCCGCGCAAGCGCGAAGTGATCTTCGAGCCCGGCCGGCAGGAGGCCGCCTGGGAGGTCTGATGCTGCGGCTGCAGGTTCGGAACGGCGAGCTCGAGAGCGACGGCCAGTGGGTCTACGCCTGGATCGGCCCGGCCGGCGTCGTCTACGTCGGCGCGACTGCGCTGCACCCAGCGACGCGAACGTGGCTGCACCTGCACCACGACGATCCCCAGATCGGCCGCATGGCAGCCCGCTACCCGGAGCTCGCGAACGAGGATCTCGACGTCGTCGCGGTCGAGCTGGCGGACGACGTCGACCGCCAGCAAGTTCGCCACAGCGCCGTCAGCCTGCTCGGCGAGCGCGGGTTGCTGGCTCCGGATCACGTCTGCGACCCGCCGCTCGACGCGGCACGAACCGGCGAGACCGAGCGATTCGTCGACACCGTGGCCGGTCACGTTCCATGATGCTGCCGTGAGCGACGCGACGAACGTGTGGGACGACATTCCCGACTGGGGCGGCGTCGGCGCGAGACCCGTCATCCGCTCGGCCTCGAACAGGCTCGGAGCATCGATCTGGGAGCTCCAGCCCGGCTCGACGCAGTTCGTCTACCACTTCCACCACGGCTCGGAGGAGCTGCTGATCGTGCTGCGGGGGCAGCCGACCGTCCGCATGCACGACGGCGACCGCCAGCTGGGCGAAGGCGACGTGGTGCCGTTCCCCGCGGGTCCCGAGGGCGGCCACCAGATCCGGAACGACGGCGAGACGACCGCCCGCGTGCTGATCGTCGCCGCCCACGCCGATCCGGACGTCGCCGAGTACCCGGACACCGGGAAGGTCGCGACGATCGTCCACGGCAAGCACGAGTTCCACCGCGTCGGCGATGCGGTCGAGCACGGCGGGCCCGAATGAACGCGGACGCCCACTTTTCCTACAGCGGCGATCGTGATAGGAAGTAGCTGTGAGTGACGGCGAGAAGACAGTCGCTGGCAGTGGCTCGGTCGGCTTCGGTGTCGTGCTCGTTTGGCTCGCCGGCCACTACGGGGTCGACATGAGCGCAGAGGTCGGCACGATCCTTGGCGGACTCGCGGCTGCGCTGGGCGGAGCCGTCGCGTCGGTCGGGATCGTCGGGATCGGCAGGACGCTGCTCTACGGCAAGGACGCGCGCGATCGTCACGGCCTCGATTCGAGCGCACAGGCGGACCTCACTCCCCACGCCTGACGTGACGGACGCCTAGGCGGCGACCGCGCGCGGCTCGACCAGCTTGTCGATCAGCCCGTAGCCCAGCGCCTCCTCCGGTGTCATGAAGCGGTCGCGGTCGATGTCGAGCATGACCTGATCGACCGGCTGGCCGGTGTGCTTCGCGAGGATCTCGGCCATCCGCCGCGTCATCGAGAGCACCTCCTGCGCATGGATCTCGATGTCGGTGGGCGTGCCGCGAAAGCCGGCCGAGCCCTGGTGGATCATCATCTTCGCGTTCGGGAGCGCCATTCGCTTGCCGGCCGCCCCGCCGGCGAGCACCATCGCAGCCGCGGACATCCCCATCCCGACGCAGATCGTGCTCACGTCGGGCTTGACGTACTGGATCGCGTCGTAGATCGCCATGCCCGCGTAGGCCGAGCCGCCGGGTGAGTTGACGTAGAGGCAGATGTCCTTGTCCGGGTCCTCGGCCTCGAGGAAGAGCATCTGCGCCACGATCACGTTCGCGATCTCGTCGTCGACCTCGCGGCCGAGGAAGACGATGCGCTCGCGCAGCAGGCGGGAGTAGATGTCGAACGAACGCTCCATGCGCCCGTCGGACTCGACGACCATCGGGATCAGCGGGCTCACGTCGGCTCCTTCCGTTAATGTGCAACTTGTCGGTTGCACTACTATACGCAACCTAAGGGTTGCACGTGAAGGAGGCTGTCGTGGAGGTAACCCGAGAGGTCGTGCTGGAGGCGCCGGTCGAGGAGGTGTGGGAGGCCCTCACCGACCCCGAGCAGCTCGAGGAGTGGTTCTCCGAGGACGGCGAGGAACGCGAGCTCGTGGTCGAGGAGGTCGAGACGCGCAGGCGGGTCGCCTACACGTGGGACGAGGGTCACGTCGCGATCGAGCTGGAAGAGGTCGAGACGGGGACGCGCGTCGTCGTCACCGAAACCGGCGAGCCCGGCTGGAACGCCGTCTTCGCACTCCGCGCGCTCACCCACGCCTACGCTTGAGCGACGTCTTCGACGCACGAATCTTTGCTGCTTTGGGCGACCCGACCAGGCGCCACATCGTCGAGTCGCTTTCCCGTCAGGAGGCGTCGGCCACGCAACTGGCGTCGGAGCTGCCGGTGACGCGGCAGGCGGTGTCGAAGCACCTGACCGCCCTGCGGGAGGCAGGGCTCGTCGATTCGCGCAAGCAGGGCCGCGAGACGCTGTACCGGGTCAACACCGAGCCGCTGGATGCCGCCGCTGCCTGGATCGTGCGCGTCGGCGGCGAGTGGGATGAGCGGCTCGAACGGCTCCGCCGTCTCGTAGGCTCGCGACGTGGGTGAGCGCTGCTTCTGTGCCGTCGACGTGGCGCCGCTCCACGCCGAGCCGGATTCGTCCTCCGAGCAGGTGACGCAGGCGCTGCGCGGCGAGCCGCTGGCGGTGGCCGAGCGGCGCGACGGCTGGGCGAGCGTGACGACGGCGTACGGCTATCCGGGCTGGGTGGCCGCCGCCGCGCTCACGAAGGAGCCGGCCGGCGAGTGGCTGCCGCCGGTCCGGGACGGCGACCCGGTCGACGAGGCGCGCGCCTATCTCGGCACGCCGTACGAGTGGGGCGGCATGACCGAGCGCGGGATCGACTGCTCGGGGCTCGTCCACATGGCGTGGCGCCGGCTCGGCCGGATCGTCCCGCGGGACGCCGACCAGCAGGAGGACGCGGCCGACGCGGTTGCCGAGCCGAGCTACGGCGACCTCGCCGTCTACGGCCGCGAGGCGACGACGCACATCGCCTTCTGGCTCGGCGAGGGGCGCATCTTGCACGCAGCGGGAAGCCGTTTCGTGGTCGAAGAGGAGGAGCCGGAGGCGCTGCGGGAGATTCGCCGGGGTTTCGTCCGTCTCCGTCCCTCGGTCGAAGTACCTCATTCGAGCTAAAGGAGGGGGTGCTTGAGGCCGATACCGGGGCCGTGGACGCCGCAGAGCGCAAAGAGATCCTGACCCGTTACATGGACCACAGTCGTCGCTTCGAAGCGGCAGCTGCCAGGCGGTCTCCGAACGGGAACGCGGAGGTGATCCCGTTCGCCGCGCCGATGCGCGAGCTCGAGCAGGAGCCGACGCTGCGTGAGATCGAGGTGCTGCAGCTCGTCGCTGACGGCCTCGTGAACCGCGAGATCGGCCAGCGTCTCTTCCTTTCGGAGGAGACGGTCAAGTCGCACGTGCGCCACCTGCTCGCGAAGCTGCAGGCCCGCAGCCGGGCCCACGCGGTCGCCGTCGGCTACCGCCGCGGCATCATCGCTTAGCTCCTAAAGGTCTTCCCCTCCGCTGCAGGTGACCGCAGCAGAGCCGCGTCGAGGACTGACCCCTCGGCGCGGACCCTGAAGCTGCTTTTGGCGAAGCCGGTTTATCCACCCTTCCCACAACCTGTGGAGAACCCCCCAAACGAGGGATGGCTACCTAGGTAGGGAAACAGGAGGATTTGTCGGCTTTTACCAACCTTTGGCTTGCCACCGGCGATGGCGGCACGGGAAACGAGGCGAAGAACTGACTGGCGCATGTTCTAACTCCTGATTCGAGGAACTAACGGCAAGAGCGAGCTTATACCCCTTTCGGGTGATATAGCAAGCAGATTTCAGAGCGATATGCACGGTTCTCTCAAAATGACTAACAAGTCAATAGGATCCACGCCTTCAGCCGTCGCCTCGCGGAGTCTGGGTCTACGCCGCAACTCTCGCCGTCGTCGCGGCGGGTACCGCAGCGTCTCTGATCCTCGCGCGGCGGCCAGCACAGTGAGCCAGCTCCTTCGTGGTGTTCGGTCTTGCGGCGGCGGCCGCTGCGTCGCCGAACGCGGCAGCGTTCAGCTGAGCTCGACCATAGAAGAGTCGATCTCAGCTGCTTCCGATGCTGTTTGCCGCGGTTCTGCTTCGGCCCACTTGCCGCGCTCATCGTCGCTTCCGCATCGATGCTCGGCGACTTCACGCAGCCGTACCTGCGGTGGGGTATCTACACCGCAGCCGAGCGATCACGGCGGCAGTGGTCGGCGCGGTCGCCATTGGGTACAAGCGGACTATCGACAATCGAGCCGCTCGCGCTCGTTGTGGCCGACCGTGGCGCAGCCGTCGCTGCACAGCTGCTCGACATCGGTCTTCGCCTCCTCACGGTCTAGCTCCGAGGCACGACACGGCGATGGGATACAGCCCGGACGATCGCTCCGGTCGCTGCTGCCGCAGTGCCCCTATACGCACCGGTCGTCGCTCTGCTCGCCGTCGCATACAACGAGCTCTCGCCGTGGACGCACGTGCTCTTCTTCGTGCCGGCACTCGCAGCCCAGCGGCTATACACTCTTCTTCAGCAGCAGCGACACCTTACTGAGGGCCTCACATCTGCAAACGGCAACTCGAGAGCGCCAACCTGTCGTTCGCAGCGGCTCTCGTGGCAACACTTGACGCCAGGGATCAGTATACGGCTGGCCACTCGGCCGCAGTCGCGTCTACTCGAGAGACATTGCAGAACGCATGGGGCTTGACGAGCATGATCAGCAAAGGCCCGATCTGCGGGCTCGTTCACGACATCGGCAAGATCGGACTTCCCGCCGGGCTCTTGGAGAAAGGAAGGCCCGCTGACGCTTGAGGAGCGCAGGGTCATGCAAGGGCACTCGGAGATCGGTGAGCGCATCCTTGCAAATGTTGACGACTACGGCGGCATCGCCGTGTTGTGAGGCATCACCACGAGCGCGTCGACGGAAACGGCTATCCCGACGGCCTAGGACGAGGAAGAGATCCACTGCTATCGCGAATCATCGCCGTCGCTGACGCGTACAACGCGATGACATCGGACCGGCCCTACCGAGAAGCCATGCCGAGTCGAGTCGCGCGGATGCGCCTTGCGCAAGCGGTCGGATCCCAATTCGACACGACTGTCGTGGCGGCTTTCGAAGCCATCCTTGCGACTGCGGACGAGTGCCTATCGGCTCGGCACGATCGCGCAGACTTCGACTTCTTCTCGACGGCATGCCGAGGAACTGCCCGACTTGCGAACTCGTCGCGAACGTCGCGTGACTAACGCCGATTAGTTGCGTCGCCCGCAGTGCGGCTGCCGCTCGGGACTTGACGCCTAGCTTCTCGAAGATGTGGCGCACGTGGACCTTTACGGTGACGGGGCTAATGAAGAGCACGCTTCCGATCGCCGGATTCGACATCCCCTGCGCGAGCAGCGACAAGACCTCCTTCTCTCGCGGCTGACAAAGCTCATCATCGAGGGCTGTGAAACGGTACGCGCGCTGCATTGAGTGGCTCCGCGTCGCCGACTTTCGTGAGGATGCGAACCAACTCATGATGGTTTGCTTTGTCCTCAAGTAAGCAGACAATCAACTCCGGGAAGCCCGCGATACGCACGACACGAAGCACTCGACCATCCCGTGTGAGCCGCAGCGGTCGAGCGCGGAACGCGTGCATGCGTCAGACCGCGTCTCGGTCATCGTCTCGGATCGCACAGCACGGCGAGCGCCTGAGCCGCATGTGAGTCGTTCCCGCCTCAACACCAATCGACGTCTCCAGGGCCTCGTTAGCGAGTGTACGCGCGCTTGTCGAGCCTCGACCGATCCCGGCCAACGCCAGCGCCTGACAGGCCAGTTAGCTCGGCACGCAATGGAGCGCGTCGTGCACCTTCTGGCGTCGAGCGGCCCGCGGCTGATCGCAAGCTCGAACGCGGCTTGGGCGATGTACAGCCGCATCCGTATCGCCGATGCGCCTGTAGTCAAAGCGGTCTGAGTCTCCTGCCTTGAGCGCCCTCTCATCAGCCTCATCGAGGTACTCCTCGCGCTTACGTAGTCGTGCCTTCCGCAACCGACAATCGCCCTTTGATCGCAGCGTGTACGGCACCACGAACTCGAGCCTGCATCGTTCTGCATCGTCGAGTTGCTCGCCATGACTCGCAGTTGCCTCGTCAAACGTCGCGCCGTTGACTGCGAGCGCGTATCCGAACACGTTTCTAAATGATGACCGGGTCACCGGATCCGCGACAAAACGCAGTAGTTGCCGGGCGGCCCGGCCCGACGCAAGATCCACAGGTAGCCCAAAACGAGTCTCAAACGCCATCTGTCCGATCAGCCAGTGAGCACTTGGTCCTCGGGGTCAAGCGCCTGATACGAGACCCGAGACAGTTAGCAGACCAGCCGCGGACGTCGCAGATTCCAATTCGATCGCGGCTCCGGAGTTCTCCGAGTTCCGCTCTCGGATCAAGTTCCGGCGACTGGGCGGTCGTCGCTGCGCTCGTTTGGAAGTACGCCTTGGCCTCCTCGCTCGCGCGACGCCACATGAGCAGCCCGACCTGCCACAAAGTTTGCTCGTGCGGCGCATGATCGGGATGATCGCCGAGATCACGAGCCGCCAGCGCCGCGAGTGACTCCGACTCGGAGTAGCCGACCCTCACGAAAGCGAGCTCGGCCGTCGGCAAGACGGACCGTTGGACGCGTTCTGGGGAGCATGCGCCACCCAAGCGCGCAAGGTCGCTCCTCGACCCGTCGCAAGCAATTCGCTCCATTGATGCTGCGATCAGTATCTGGAAGCAGACTGCTCCTGGTCTAAGCGCTGAATCAACTCGAACGCCTCGTCCCATAGCTCGTGGCCAATGAGATTCGCCGCTGCGCGTTCCAACGACTCTGACTCGACTCTCGTGGGCTCTCTGCCTCAAGCTTGCGCAGCAGAAACGCTCGGAGCAACGGATGCATTTCGAGCCGCTCGTCGTGAATCTCAGTCAAGACTCCGGCTGTCCACACCGATGGCTGACGATCTGCTCGGCCGCTTCGGGACGGAGCCCCTGCAATGCAAGCCTGCGCCCCTCAGTGTCGTAGAGAGCGAGTTCGCACAGAGAACATGCCGCACACGTCGATCGATCCGTGCGAAGATCTCGTCGGCGAAAAAGCCGAAGAGGTGCGGCGCGGCTATGAGATCAGGGAGGCGCCGCACCCGACATCGATGCGAGACGCTAGAACGGCCGGCCATCCCTGTGCGAGACCCATAGCTCATCGACGTTCGCGTGGCCCTCGTCGAGTAGCTCGTGAGCCTCATCGACGGTCATCGCGAGTGCAGTCCGCGACCCATCTCGCAAGACTTCGCCGTACAGGATCCTGCGTGACGACGCCCAACTCGGCCGTCTGCGCGAATCAACAGCACGTTCAGAGGCGCCTCAACTAGCAGCGTCTTCAACAAATCGCTCGGCTGGCTCGAGTTCCGGCGATGGTGTGATAGTCGTCGAACACAAACCAGGCTGTGCGCGGCCATTCGCGAGATCTTCCGCGAGCATGCCCGCCAAGCAGCTCCGCTTCGTCCTCCGGCTGCGCGGTCACGCGGATTCGCTCGATCAATGCATCGCCCGCTCCAGGCACAACCGCGCGACTCGCCGCCTGAGGCCTGCGGCCAACGCGGCGACATCGATGCAGGCTGACGTGCCCGTAAACCATGCGAGGGTCTTCTCCTTGAGCCACTGGCGGGCAAGCGTCGTCTTTCCGTAGCCAGCGGGTGCGACGAGCATCTTGATCCGGCCCTGGCTTTGGTCGAGGAGCGTTGTCAGCCGCGGCCGCTCGATGATCCGGCGGCGCCTGACGTGCGACTGAGTTGCGGTGCCGTCGCCCATGTGTCATCGGCGGGTGCCGCAAGCCCGCCCTGAGCGTACCTTGGTTCCCGCGGAATGAATAGGCGCTCCCGCGACCCGACCGGATCGCGGGAGCGCTGCCGTCAGTCCCTCGACCCAGGAGGATCGAGGCCTTGTGCGAGAGGGTCTTCACCCGTCAGGGTCCGATAGGCGATCGGGAGCTGACGCCGGCGACGGACGCCGAGCTTCTGGCGCAGCACGTCGCAATGCGCCTTGACCGTCCGGGGAGAGATGCCGAGCCGCTCGGAAACCTCGTCGTTCGAGCAGCCGGCGGCGATGAGAACGATCACGTCCCGCTGCCGATCGGTAATCGACGGAACCCTCTCGACTGATGCGTTCACCATGGCCCCAGAGTACGACGCGCCCCTTCGCCCTACCATTCACCGTCGGGCGTAACCCGGGGCGTAACCCCGCTGTCGCTAGCCTCACCGGCGTGATCGAGGGCATCGACCACGTCCAGCTCGCTGCTCCCGCCGGCTGCGAGGACGCCGCGCGCCGTTTCTTCGGCGAGCTGCTCGGGCTCGAAGAAATAGAGAAGCCGGAGCCGCTGAGGAGCCGGGGCGGGGTCTGGTTCCGGGTCGGCGCGCAGCAGCTCCACGTCGGCGTCGAGCCCGAGTTCGCTCCCGCACGGAAGGCGCATCCCGCGTTCGCGGTCTCGGACTACGAGGAGCTGCAAAACCGTTTGCGCGCGGCGAACGTACACTTGACAGAAGACGACGCAATTTTCGGTCTCCGGCGCTGCTATGTCGCCGACCCTTGGGGGAACAGGATCGAGCTCGTCGACGCTTGATTGGCAGCGCGGTCTTGCCGATACACCTAGGAGTGAACGTTCCGTCCCCCAGCGACCGGATCCTGATCGTCGACGACGAGGATCAGATCCGGACCTTGCTCGCCCGCCTGCTCGGCGCGCAAGGCTACGACTGCGTCACCGCCGAGAGCGCCGCCGCCGGCCGTCGAGCGCTCAAGGAAGCCCCGATCGCGCTCGTCCTCAGCGACGTGAACATGCCGGGCGAGTCGGGAATCGACTTCACGAGCGAGGTGCTCGCGCAGTACCCAGACACGGCCGTCGTCATGGTCACCGGCATGGACGACCGGCGCTTCGCCCAGGTCGCGATCGACCTCGGCGCCTACGGCTACATCCTCAAGCCCTTCAAGCCGAACGAGCTGATCATCAACGTCGGCAACGCGCTGCGCCGCCGACAGCTCGAGATCGAGAACCGCGGCCACCGCGAGCAGCTCGAGCAGACCGTGCTCGAGCGCACGTCGGCGCTCCGCGACACGATCGCCCAGCTGGAGACGTCCGACCTCGAGCTGCGCCGCCTCCGCGAGGAGACGATCCGCCGCCTCTCGTGGGCCGCCGAGTTCCGCAACCAGGAGACGGGCGAGCACATCGTCCGCATGAGTCTCTACTGCGCCCTGCTCGCCAGGCTCGCCGGGCTCGACGCCGAGCGGGCGGAGGACATCCGGATCGCAAGCCCGATGCACGACGTGGGCAAGATCGGCATCCCCGATCGCATCATGCTCAAGCCGGGGCGGCTCACCGCCGACGAGCGCCAGGTGATGGAGGCGCACACCGAGATGGGCCACCGCATCCTCGCCGGCTCCGATGTCGACCTGCTCGACCTCGCCGCGCTGATGGCGCTCACCCACCACGAGCGGATCGACGGGACCGGCTACCCCGCAGGCCTCAAGGGCGACGCAATCCCGATCGAGGGCCGGATCTGTGCCGTCGCCGACGTCTTCGACGCTCTCACCTCCGACCGCGTCTACCGCCCCGCCTTCCAGATCGACGAGGCCCGCGAGATGATGGCGCAGGGGCGCGGCACCCAGTTCGATGCCGATCTGCTCGATCTCTTCTTCGGCGCCTTCGACGACGTACTCGCGATCAGGCGCTCCGCCGCCACCGGCAACGCCGAGCAGACGCTCGCGCGCGCCATGGCGACCCTGACCTCGCGCAGCTAGCCCGCGTCGAGCACGTCGCGCACCTTGGCGACGAGCGCCTTGGGCGAGAAGGGCTTGCCGATGAACTCGACGTCGGGATCGTCGAATGCCTCGTCCGGCTCGCTCGTGTAGCCGGACGTGAAGAGCACTCGGAGCGACGGCTTGATCCTCGACGCCGCGCGGGCGAGGTCGGGCCCGCTCATCCCGGGCATGATCACGTCGGTGAGCAGCACGTCGATCTCGGCGCTGTGCTCCTCGAGCAGGCGGAGCGCCTCGTCGCCGTTCGACGCAGCGAAGACCTGGTAGCCGCTGCGCGCCAGCACCTCGCCGACGAGCCGGCGGATCGTCTCCTCGTCCTCGGCCACCAGCACGCCTTCCGTGCCGGTCGGCTCGGCGGCGCGGTCCTCACGGACGACCGGCTCGGCCGTGGGGTCGGCCGACAGCGGCAGGACGACCCGGAAGGTCGACCCTTCGCCGGGCTCGGAGGCGATCGAGATCTCGCCGCCTGTCTGCGTGACGATCCCGTAGACGGTCGCGAGGCCGAGCCCCGTGCCCTTCCCGGGACCCTTGGTGGTGAAGAACGGCTCGAAGGCGTGCGCGATCGTCTCCGCATCCATGCCGATGCCACTGTCGGCGACTGTCAGCTCCACGTCGCCGCCCATGCACCGCACAGCGAGCTCGACCGAGCCGCCGCACGGCATCGCGTCGCGGGCGTTGAGTGCGAGGTTCGTGATCACCTGCTCGAGCTGTCCCCGGTCGGCGCGCACGTGGCAGCCCGGCTCGACGGCGGTCGACAGCTCGACGCCCTCGCCGAGGAGCCGCGAGAGCAGGCTCTCGAGCCCGCCCACGACCTCGCCCAGATCGAGCACTTCGGCCAGGAGCACCTGACGGCGGCTGAACGCAAGCAGCTGGCCCGTGAGGGCGGCCGCGCGATCCGACGCGCGCACGATCTCGAGCGCGTCCTCGCGGCGCGGGTCGTCGTCCTCGAAGCCGGCTGCGAGGAAGTGGCTGTAGCCGCCGATCGCGGTCAGCAGGTTGTTGAAGTCGTGCGCGATCCCGCCCGCGAGCCGTCCGACTGCCTCGAGCTTCTGCGAGTGCAGCAGCTGCTCCTGCAGCTGGCGCTCGTCGGTGACGTCCCGGTAGTTGACGACGACGACCCACGCGCCGTCCTGGCGACGCCGGTGGCCGATCGCCTCGACGGTGCGCCAGGAGCCGTCCCGGTGGCGAAGCCTGAACTCGACCGATTCCGTCTCTTCACCGGCGAGGATCGAGGCGAACGTCATCTCGACGAGCGCGACATCCTCCTCGTGCAGCAGCGCGAAGCTCGGGAGGCCGACGAGCTCCTCCGGCTTGCGGCCGAGCACACGCTCCACCGAAGGGCTCTCGAAGAGGCTCGTGCCGTCGGCGGAGAGAATCGTGATCACTTCCGAGGCGTGCTCGATCAGCGACCGGAACAGCTGTTCGCGGCTGCGCAGCAGGGCATCGGCCCGGTTCCGCTCCGTCACGTCCTCGCCGATCGTGACGATCCCGGCGACCGCGCCCAACTCGTCGTGCTGCATCGTGCTGCTCCAGTGGATGTCGCGGCGCTCGCCGGAGCGAGTTCGGATGATGCTCTCGAAGTGCGGCCTGATCTCCCCGGCTTCGAGACGCTCGAAGTAGTCGGCGCGGACGTAGGGATTGTCGTCGAAGCGATCGAACCAGTCCTTGCCGAGAACCTCCTCGCGGCTCCAGCCGGTGAGCTTGAGCAGCGCGTCGTTGGCGAAGGTCGTGACTCCCTGCGCGTCGATGGCGGCCGCGATCAGGGGCAGGCTCTCGAGCGCCTCGCGGTGGCGCTGGTCCGAGTCGCTCAGCGCGCGTTGCGCGGCCAGCTTCTCGGTGATGTCGCGGAACGACCAGACGCGGCCGACGATCGCGTCGCCGAGCCGTTGCGGCCCGGAGTCGCGCTCGATCGTCCTACCGTCGGCGAGCTGGAAGACGTCGTGCGTGACGCACTCCGGGTCCTGGTAGATCTCGGTCACGCGCCTGACGAACTCGTCCGGGTCGGCGAGACGGCTGAGCACGCTGCCGAGGGCTGCCGCGTCGTCGCCCGTGTCGAGCACGGACTGCGGAATCGGCCAGAGCTCCGCGAACGGGCGGTTGTACGCGTTGATGTGGCCTTCCAGGTTGACGACCAGGATCGCGTCGGTCGTCCCATCGAGCGTCGCCCGGAGCAAGGAGTGCGAGCGTTCCTGCTCGACCTCGGCTTGCTTCAGGGCCGTGACGTCTCGGAATGTCCAGACGCGGCCGACGATCTCGCCATCAAGCAGCTGCGGCATCGTGTGGCTCTCGATCGTCCGGCCGTCGACCAGTTCGAGCACATCGTGGGTGGCAATCGCCCGGTCCTGGCCGGTGATCTCCGCCTCGCGGCGGCGGAACTCGTTCGGGTCGGCCATGAGGGAGGCGACGTGGTCGAGGACAGCCTTGTGGTCGACGAAGTCGATCAAGGCCTGCGGAAGCTGCCAGAGCTGCAACCAGGCGCGGTTGCTGGCGGTGGGGTTACCCGCCAGGTCGGCGACGAAGATCGCGTCGGCGCTTGCGTCGAGCGTCGCCTGCAGCAGTGAGTGCGAGCGCTCCCGTTCGGCTTCGGCGTCCTTCTGAGCGGTGATGTCGAGCGCGACGGTCCGGATGAAGGCGGGCTCGCCGGTGTCGTCGGGCACGACCGAGGCGCTGACGTGCAGCCAGACCTGACGCCCGTCGGCTGCGCGCATCCGGTGCTCGTAGGAGTAGTCCTCCCCGTTCGCGAGCGCCCGCTCGACCGTGTCCGAGATCATCTTCTCATCGCGCTCGTCGACGTACGCCCGCCAGCCGTCGTTCTCGATCGCTTCGGGTGGATAGCCGAGGATTCGCTCGGCGTACTCGCTGATGTAGGTGAACTGCCCCGTGCGAAGGTCGTACTCGGACACGATCGCCTCGATCGTGTCGAGAAGCTCCTTGAACCGGTCCGCGGTCGGCTCGAGAAACGAGCCCGCAGCTGCTGACGAAGGGGTCACCTTTTCACGACATCGGCTCTATACCCGCAAAATTGACCCCTCAAGCCCGAGCGCCTCTAGCCGATCACCCAGACGATGATGAACTACTCCACCCCGTACTCGATCCCCGAGTCTCCGCCCGCCGAAGCGCTTGCAGAGCTAGACGCCGCCGCCAGCGCCCTCGACGGGCTCCTCGCCCGCGCGGCACAGCTGACGCTGGGCATGGACGAGCACACACGCGGTCTCCGGATCGACCTCGTCGAAGGCGACGAATCGCGCCGGCTCTCGCCGACGCAGCTGTTCCACTTGCTCGGCACCGGGTAAGACGCTCTGCGGAGCTAGGCTCCGACACGTGAGCTCGCCGCCCGACGCAGAGGTCGTGATCGTCGGCGCCGGCGTCATGGGTCTCGCAACGGCGCGCGCGCTCGCCCAGGCAGGGCGGCACGTCGTGCTCTGCGAGCAGTTCGAGGTGGGTCACACGCGCGGCTCGAGCCACGGCGGCTCGCGAATCGTCCGGCTCTCGTACCCCGACGAGCGCTGGGTGAGGCTGGCGCAGGAGTCGTACCCGCTCTGGCGCGAGCTCGAGGCCGAGTGCGGCCGGGCGTTGCTGGAGCAACCGGGGACGCTCGACCTCGGCGACTGGAGGCCGAACCGCGACGCGCTGGCGGCGTGCGGTGCGCCGTTCGAGGTGCTCGACGCTGCCGAGATCGAGCGCCGCTTCCCGATTCGCGTCGAGCCGGGCGGCAGTGGCCTCTTCCAGGCCGACGGAGGCTTCGTCCTCGCCGACGTCGCGCAGCAGGCGCTGCTCGCATCGGCTGTCGCGGCCGGCGTGCAGGTCCGCGAGCACACGCGCGTCGAGTCGGTCGAGGAGGACGATGACGGCGTCGTCGCCGGCGACCTGCGCGCACGAGTCGCGGTGGTCACCGCCGGCGCCTGGGCGCCGGCGCTCGTGGGCGTCGACGCGACCCCGACGCGCGAGACCACGTCCTACTTCTCCCTGGACGAGCCGGTGCCGTCGGTGATCGAGCCGAACGGCGGCAGCGCCCACGGCTACGCGCTCGCAGCGCCGGGAGTCGGCATGAAGGCGGGCCTGCACCAGTCGGGACCGACGGTCGACCCGAACGAGCCCGGTGGGCCAGATGCGGAGATCGCGGCGCGGACCGTGGAGTGGGTCGAACGCCGCTTCCGTGTCTCGGGCCCAGCGCTGCGCGTCGAGACCTGCCTCTACACGAGGAGGCCGAACGACGAGTTCCTCCTCGAACGCCGGGGCCGGATCGTCGTCGGCTCCCCGTGCAGCGGCCACGGCTTCAAGTTCGCGCCCCTGATCGGGCAGCGGCTCGCCGCGCTCGTGGACGAGGCCCTCTAGCGGAAGAGATCCCGCTCGGGCGGGATCAAGAGGTCGCGGCCGGTTCCCTCGCCGCGGAGGTCGACCCCGCGCACGATCGCCGCCGGGTTCCCATCGGTCTTGCCCATCACGAGCTGTGCCGCGCCCGCGAGCTCGTCCGCGACCGCGATCTCGGTTCCCTGCAGCTCGTAGCCGGCGCGGTCGCGCTGACCGGTGAGGTCGAGCACGGGCGTGATGCCGGCGACCCCGAGCGCGACGTCGGTCGTTCCCTGGCGGAAGGGGCGCCCGAACGAGTCGGCGACGATGACACCGACCTCACGACCGGTCCGCGTTCGCAGTCCCTGCCGGATCCGGGCAGCCGATGCGTCCGGATCGACGGGCAGGAGCACGAGCGTCCCCTCTCCCTTCGCGTTCGACGCATCGACGCCGGCCGAGGCGCAGACGAAGCCGTGCCGGGTCTCGGAGATCACGAGTGGCGGCCGCGACCGGAGCACGCGCGTGGTCTCGCTCAGGATCGCCTCGACGTGGCGCGGATCGCGATCGCCCGCGAGCTCGCGCGCACGCTCGGACGGCTCGATCCCCTCGAGGTCGACCACCCGGCCCTCGGACTTCGAGACGATCTTCTGCGCGACGACGAGCACGTCCGCATCCTCGAAGCCGCCTGCGCGGTCGGCGGCTTCCGCCAGGAGCGCCACGAGATCGTCGCCCTCCTCGACCTCCGGGATGCCCTCGAGCGCGAAGACCCTGATCCCGGCCGTCACGGGAGGCCGGTGATCCGGACTCCGGCGTGCGCCTTGTAGCGCTTGTTCACGTTGACGATCACGGCGGTCATGCCCTCGAGCGCGCGGGCGCTCGCGAGCGGGCCGCAGTCCACCGCCCGGCCGGAGACCAGCTTCGCCGCCAGCTCGAGCGCCAGCTCCTTCGCCGCTGCGTCGTCGCCGCAGACGAGCGCGTCCTCCTCGGGTGGAGCCTCGGCGAGGTTCGACGCCGCGAGCGAGTGCAGCCCCGCGACGACGGGCGCGTCGAGCTCGTCCTGGATCCGCTGAGCGATCGACGTCGCCTCGGCGGTCGGCTTCACTCCACCGGATCCGAAGGACAGCTCGGCGCAGACCGAGAGGACGGGCGTCGAGCCGATCGCCTCGCGCAGATCGCGAGCCGTGTCGACAGCCGCCTCGGACTTGACCGCGAGCAGAACGAGGTCGACGCCGCGCACGGCGTCGTCGTTCGACGCACCTTCGCCCCCGATCGCTGCGGCCGCCTCGCGGGCACGCTCGGCATCGCGCGAGCCGATCACGATCTCCACGCCTGCGTCGACGAGTCGCTTCGCGACCGCCTGGCCGAAGCTGCCGGTACCGCCGACGACACCGACCTTCACGCCGCGGCTCCCAGCACGGTCTCGGCAAGACGGCGCGACGCAGCGAGGTCGGTCATCAGCGTCTGGGCGACGATCCTGCGCACCGTCAGCGGCCCGGCCGGATCGGACTCATCCACGACGAGCGCGTCGATCAGCCCTGCGTAGCAGCCCGCCACGTGCGCCGGAGTCGTGCCGCCCGCCATCCGCGCGAGCATACGGTCTGCCGGGCCCTTCACCGCGCGGCCGCCGACGAGCGGGCTGACCGCGACGCACGGGACGCTGCGCGCGATAAGCGCTGCGCGGATCTCCTCGACGGCGAGGATCGGCCAGATGCTCACGTACGGGTTGGAGGGAGCGATCACGATCGCATCCGCCCCGGCCAGGGCCTCGAGCACACCCGGAGCCGGCGCAGCCTCCCCCTCGAATCGCACCGCGTCGACCTCGTCGCGGTGGCCGCGCGCGACGAACCACTCCTGGAACGGAAAGCTGCCGGCGGGCGTGTCGATCCAGGTGCGCAGCCGGTCGTCCGTCGCGGGGACGACCGCCGCCTCGATGCCGAGCGCCCGGACGAGTTTGGTTGTCACAATAGACAACGGCTCACCGGAGCGCAGCGCCTGCGTCCGCACGAGATGGAGCCCGAGATCGCGGTCGCCCAGTCGAAACCAGTCCTCGCCGCCGAGCGCGGAGACCGTGCCGAGCGCCTCCCACGTCTCTCCGGAGCGGCCCCAGCCCCGCTCCTCGTCGTGCAGGCCGGCGAGGGCATAGAGGATGCTGTCGAGGTCGGGCGAGACGGCGAGTCCGAGCACGTCGAGGTCGTCGCCGACGTTTCCGATCACGGTCACGTCGGTCGGATTCACGGCGCTGACGAGCCCGCGCGCGAAGCGGGCGCCGCCGACGCCGCCGGAGAGGAGCGCCACCTTCACAGCGTCAGCAGGCCCCCGACGGCCGCCTGGGTGCGAGGGCCGGCACGGAGGCCGATCCGCGCCAGGTCCTCGAGCGTGTCGACGTCGTCGGCGAGATTCGGGATCACGGCTGCCACGGCCGGAACCCCGTGAGCCTTCGCGTGGTCCCGGAACCGTTCGGCGCTGCCGGCTCCGTAGAGCGGCGCGAAGAGCCCGGCCCTGGGGAGCGCGAGCGCGTTCGTCGTGCCGTCGCTCGCTTCGACGAGCCCGACCGCGTCGAGCTCGGCCATGCCGGCGAGCGTGCGGATGTCGTGCGGCACCACGCACGGGATGTCCGCGTTCAGCACGACCACCGGCTTGCCGTCGACCCGCTCGAGCGCCGCTGCAACTGCCTGTCCCTGGCCACCTCCAGGGTCGTCGACGATCTCGGCGCCGAGCTCGTCCGCCAGCGCACGTGCATCGGCGTCGGCGGTGACGAGGAGCGTGCGTCCGGTGGCGACGCACGCGGTCAGGACGTCGCCGAGCATCGCCAGGGCAAGCGTCGACCGAACCTCGTCGGACGTCTCCAGGCGCTGCTTGCCCGACACACCGCGGAAGGGGACGACGATCTGCGCCATGTTAGGACTCTAATCGTGGAGAACGCGAATCTCGCCGAACGGCTCGAAGCCTTCGCCGCCCTGCTGGACCTGAACGAGTCGGGGCACTACACCGTCCGCGCGTTCCGGCGCGCCGCCGAGCTGATCCGCTCGACGCCGGTCGACGTCGCCCAGCTCGTCCGCACGGGTCGCGTGCGCGAGCTGGCCGGGATCGGGCCAGGGATCGAGAAGCGACTTCGCGAGCTGGTGGAGACCGGCGAGCTGGCGGAGTTGAAGGAGCTCGAGGCACAGGCGCTGCCGGAACTCGTGGGGGTGGCCCGCCTGCTCGGCCTCTCGACCAAGCGGATGCGAGAGCTCGGCCACGCGCTCGGGATCAGCACGCTGGCCGAGCTGCGCGAGGCCGCCGCTGCCGGGCGGCTCGACTCGGTGGCCGGGATCGGCCCGAAGACGGCGGCGCGGATCGAGACCGGGCTGGCGGAGCTCACGACGACCCGTCCGCGCCGCGGGATGACCCTGAACCGCGCTCGTGCGCTCGTCGGCGAGATCGCCGACGCCCTCGGCGGCGAGCCCGCCGGAGACCCGCGCCGCGGCTGCGACCTCTCCAACCACTTCGCAGTCGTCGTGCCGCTCGAACGCCTGCCGGAAGCCGAAGCCCTGCCTCAGCTTGTCGCCGTACTCGAGCGCGACGACCGACGCATCGTCGGCGTCACAGCTGAGGGCTACCCGATCGAGATCGTCGGCGCCACTTCGGAGAGCTGGGAACGAGACCTCGTCCGCGCCATCGGCTCCCCGGAGTGGGTCGCAGCCCACCCGGATCTGTCGGCGAGCGAGCTTCCTCCACCGGAGTTGCGCGAGCTCGACGCGCCTCCGGCGCCGCCCGACCTGCTCGAGCTCACTGACATCCGGGGCGAGCTGCACGCACACACGACGGCCTCGGACGGCAAGGCGACCGTCGAGGAGATGGGCCGCGCCTGCCAGGCGCTCGGCTACGAGTACCTCGCGATCTGCGACCACACGCGCAACGTGACCGTCGTCCCCGGGCTCGATGCGGACGACATCCGCCGGCAGGGCGAGGAGATCGCCGCCGCGAACGAGGTGCTCGCACCGTTCCGGATCCTTCGCGGGAGCGAGTGCGACATCCTCCCGGACGGCTCGCTCGACCTCCCCGACGACGTGCTCGCCGAGCTCGAATGGGTGCAGATCAGCCTCCACGCCGGCCAGCGCGCCGGCCGGGCAGCGCTCACCGACCGCGTCGTCGAGGCGATGCGTCATCCGGCTGCATCCTGCCTCTCGCACCCGAAAGGGCGGATCCTCAACCACCGGCCGGAGAACGCGCTCGACCTGGAGCAGGTCTTCGAGGTGTCGCTCGAGACCGGCGTCGCGCTGGAGGTGAACGGCCTGCCGGACCGGCTCGATCTCGCCGCGGGCCACGTCCGCGAAGCGCTCGCAGCAGGCGTGAGGATCGTCTGCTCGACCGATGCACACTCCGTGCGCGGGCTCGGCAACATGGCGCTCTCGGTCGCGACGGCTCGCCGCGGCGGCGCCCGGCGAGGCGACGTGCTGAGCACGCTGTCGCTGGCCGAGCTACTAGGCCGCTGAAGTCCCCGGGCCGCGCTCGGCGTACTCGCGCAGCTCGAACCAGTGCGTCGCGCGAAGCGCGTCGGCCACCTGCGGATCCGTGTGCTCGGCATAGAAGACGTGGGTCTCCAGGTCGCAGCAGATCGCGACGTCGCCGAGCGAGACATGGTCGATCGTCGTCAGCACGTCGACGGGCAACTGCGCCTCGGCGACGGTGTAGTGCATGAACTGAAGATCGGGAGCGATCTCCATCAGGTCGGGCCAGTCGGGGCAGCTGCGCGAGCTCATCGACTCCCGGAATTCTCCTCCGCGGTCCAGCTCCCTTCCAGCCGGACGACACCGCCGCGCTCCTCTCCTGCCGGGTAGACGAGGAAGGCGAGCGCGTCGTCGAGCCAGTGCAGCAGCGCCCCCTCCCCGTCGGCGAGGCCGAGCCGAAGGTGGAAGCGTCCGTCCGAGAGCGGTAGCCGGTCGATGTCGTAGCGCAGCTCCCGCGTGCCCGTGGCCCAGCCGACGCTGCCGGTGTCGAGCACGTCCGAGGCGACGAGCAGGCCTCCGTCGTCGCGCAGCTCGAGCTGGAGCTGCGGCGCAGCGATCCCGTTCTCGGCCTCGATCCGCAACCGCAGCGAGAACGGCTCCCCTGCGAGGAACTGCTGCCGCTCCTCCCCTTCGGAGCCGACCAGCCGCGCGCCGGTGATCGTCGCCTCGCCGGTGCCCCACTCGCGCAGGCCCGCGGCACGCTCGGCCGGATCGGCGTCCGCCGCGAGCGCCTTCCGGTAGCGCACGATCGCCTCACGGGTCGGGCCGTCGAACGCGAGCCGGCCCTCCTGCAGCAGCACGGCCCGCTCGCAGAGCCGCTCTACCTGCGACGCATCGTGCGAGACGAAGACGATCGTCCCGCCGCGCTGCTTGAACTCGAAGACCTTGCCGAAGCACTTGCGCTGGAATGCCTCGTCGCCGACGGCGAACACCTCGTCGAGCAGGAGCACATCCGCATCCAGGTGCGCAGCGATCGCGAAGCCGAGCCGCATGTACATCCCCGATGAGTACGTCCGCACCGGCCTGTCGATCGCCTGCTCGAGCTCGGCGAACGCGACGATCTCGTCGAAGCGCTCCCGGATCTGAGCGCGCCGCAGTCCGTAGATGGCGCCGTTGAGGAAGACGTTCTCGCGCCCGGAGAAGTCCGGATGGAAGCCGGCTCCGAGCTCGAGCAGCGAGCCGATCCGGCCGCCGACCTCGACCTGTCCCTCGGTCGGCTTGATGATCCCGGCGACCAGGCGGAGCAGCGTCGACTTGCCGGAGCCGTTGCGGCCGACGAGGCCCACTGCTTCGCCGGGCTCGACCGCAAGCGAGACATCCTGGAGCGCGAGCACGTCGCTGGCATCGGTGCGGCCGCCGAGCACGAAGAGCTCCTTCAGGCTGCGCGCTTCGTTCGCGCGGACGCGGAAGCGGCGCGAGACCCCTTCGACGCGGATCTGCCCCGTCTTCACACCTGAGACGGTACAGCCGTCGCCCGCCGGACGAGCCCGGCGAGCACGTGCACGAACGCGGGATCTGCATTCGGCAGCACGATCCGGTCGAAGCGGAGGCCCAGCTCCCGCGCTTTCTCGGCCGCCTCGACGTCGAGATCCCAGCGGATCTCGAGATGGTCGGCGACGAAGCCGACCGGGCAGACGACGACGTCCTCGACCCCGCGGGCGGCCAACTCGTCGAGGTGGTCGAGGATGTCTGGTCCGAGCCACGGCTCGCCCGTGGGCGACTGGCTCTGGAACGAGAACGACCAGTCCTCGACCTCGGCCGACTCCGCCACGAGGCGCGCCGTCGTCAGCAGCTCGTCGTGGTACGGATCGCCTTCCGCGAGGATCCGGGCGGGAAGGGAGTGGGCGGTGAAGACGACGTGCTTGTGGTTCTGCACCACGAGCCGCTCTGCGAGCAGGGCGACGAAGCCGGGCTCGTCGCCCCACCGTTCGACGAAGCGGAGCTCCGCACGACCGTCGAGGGCGTCCTCGAGCTGCGCCCGGTACTTCTCGATCGAGAGGCTCGAGTAGTGCGGGGCGAGCACGAGGCCGACGATCGTGTCGGCGCCGCCCGCGAGCGCCTGCTCGACTGCCTCGGCGATCCGAGGGGTCCAGTGGCGCATGCCGGTGTAGACCGGCAGGCCGAGCTCGGCCTCGAGTGCCGCGCGCGTCGCCTCGGTGATCTCGTTCAGCGGGTTCGACTCCTCGATCCCGAGCCGCGTGTAACGGGCGACGAGGTCCTCGAGATGCTCCGGCTTGATCGGGCGTCCGCCGCGGATGTCGGCGTAGTAGGCGGGCACGTCCTCGATCCGGTTCGGCGAGCCGTACGCCATCAGGACGACCGCGGTGCTCATACCGGAACGCGCGCGGTCTGCTCGTGCACGAACGCGCGCAGCCGGCCGAGCACGTCGGGGTCGGTGTCGGGCATGACGCCGTGGCCGAGGTTGAAGATGTGTCCCGGGCGGCCGGCGGCGCGAGCGAGCACGTCGAGCGTCGCCGCCTCGACCCGCTCCCACGGGCCGAAGAGGATCGCGCCGTCGAGGTTGCCCTGGACGCCGCGCTCCTCGCCGACGGCCTCCCAGCCCCAGTCGAGCGGGATCCGCCAGTCGAGCCCGATCACGTCGCCGCCCGCGTCGCGCATCTGCTCGAGCAGCGTCGCGGTGCCGGTGCCGAAGTGGATCGTCGGGCCGTCGACGGCCGCGAGGATCCGCGCCGAGTACGGCTGCACGAACTCGATGTAGTCCGCCGGCGAGAGCGCGCCGACCCAGGAGTCGAAGAGCTGGATCACGTCCGCGCCCGCGCGCACCTGGCCCTGGACGTAGAGCGAGAACGCATCGGTCAGCTTTTCCATCAGCGCGTGCCAGAGCTCCGGCTCCGCGTACATCATCCGCTTCACGTTCAGGAACTCCCGGCTGGGCTTCCCCTCGATCAGGTAGCCGGCGACCGTGAACGGGCCGCCGCAGAAGCCGATCACGGCCTGGTCGGGCCGGAGCTCGCGCCGGACGATCCCGATCGCCTCGAGGATGAACGGCACAGCCTCCTCCGGCTCGGGGACGCGGAGCGCATCGACCTGGGCGCGGCTGCGAATCGGGTCGGCGATCACCGGGCCGACGTTCTCGACGAGCTCGACTTCGACGCCCATCCCGAGCAGCGGCAGCATGATGTCCGCGAACATCACGGCCGCGTCGACATCGTGGCGGCGCACCGGCTGGAGCGTCACCTCGGCGCAGAGCTCCGGCTCGTAGCAGACCTCGAAGAGCGTGTGCGTCTTCCGGATCTCGCGATACTCAGGCAGCGAGCGGCCGGCCTGCCGCATGAACCACACCGGCGTGCGCTCCGTCGGCTCGAGACGCGCCGCACGGACGAGAAGGGGAGCCTCGGACATCGCGGCAGTAGGCTAGCTGCGTCATGGAGCGAGTCGGCGAGCATCCCGTTCCGGTCGGCCCGCTCGCGGTTCGATGGCTCGGCCACGACCTTCCAGAGCTCCGGGCGGGTGCCGCAGCCTCCGCGCGCGTCACGCTCCGAAACGACGGCACGGCGACGTGGCGCTCGCGCGGAGCGAGCGGCGTACAGCTCTCCTACCACTGGCTCGACGACCGCGGCAACGCGATCGTCTGGGACGGCCCGCGCGTCGCGCTCCCGCGGCCGGTCGCCCCCGGAGA
This sequence comes from uncultured Gaiellaceae bacterium, assembly GCA_963765705.1. Taxonomy (GTDB): domain Bacteria; phylum Actinomycetota; class Thermoleophilia; order Gaiellales; family Gaiellaceae; genus Gaiellasilicea. Next base: position 124,260 of record CAVXXJ010000007.1, on the reverse strand, counting down.
GGAGGTCGAGCTGGAGACGCTCCTCCGCGCGCCGCAGCCACCGGGGCGTTACCGGCTCGCGTTCGACCTCGTCGAGGAGTTCCGCTTCTGGTTCGCGGAGGTCGGATCGTGGCCGCTCGAGCTCGACGCAGTCGTGGCGCCGCGAATCGCGGACCGGCGTCTCGCTGTCGTTGTCATTGGAGGCAACAGCCCCGAGACCGTCGCAGCGCTTGCCGCGCAGGAAGAGCCGTTCGCGGCGACGGATGCCGTCGCGACCGCACACCTCGTCGCTGGGGCGATTCCCGAGCCGGACTGGTCGCGTCGAGTGCTCGACGCGCATGCGGAGGGCTTCGCCGCGGTCGGCGGGTCGATCGAGACGCGAGACCGCGCGCTCCGCGCTTGGGCGCCCGGCGGCGGCCGCAATCCAACGTTCGCCCACCCGTTGCTGCTGCCGTCGCTCCTCTCCGGACTCGAGCCGGGAGAGCACGAGGGCCTTCCCGCTTACCAGCCGAACGACGAGCCGGCGATCTTCGACGGCCGGATCAGACTTCGACTGCCACGCGGTCGTCCACGCGGCTGAAGACGAACGCGCCGAGCGCGAGTGCGAGCAGCGCGGACACGGCGAGGTAGACGGCGTCGCCGGCCTGCGGCAGGCGCCCGAAGAAGAGTGGGTCGCGGACGGCCTCGATCGCCGGCGTGAGCGGGTTCGCGTAGTGGACGAGATCGACGAGGCGCGGGTGGTCCTGGACGCCCGGGATGCTCTCGAGCGAGTAGAGCACGGGCGTGAGGAAGAACCAGGGCAGCAGGAGCGCCGCGACCAGGTGCTCGACGTCGCGGTAGACCGCGTTCAGCGACGCGACCACGAGCGAGACGCCCGCCACGAGGCAGACGGCGAGCGCTGCGAGGGGGATCGCCAGCCAGACCGTGTCGCGAGCCTCGGGCACGTAGACGAGGCTGAGCCCGACGACGATCGCGAGCATCACCGCGAAGCCGACGAGCTGCGTCGCGACCATCGAGAGCGGGAGCAGCTGGCGTGGGAAGCGAACCTTGCGGATCAGGTTCGCGTTCTCGAGCAGGCTGCGTGACGCCGACTGGAGCGAGGTCGCGAAGAAGACCCACACGGGCAGTCCGGCGAGCAGGAAGAGCCAGTAGTGGTCGTAGACGGCAGTCGTCTGGATCTTCAGCAGGACGCTGAAGACGAGCAGGTAGACGAGCATCAGCACGACCGGGTGCGCGAGCGACCAGGCGAGCCCGAGCACCGACCCCTTGTACTTGGCCCGGAGGTCGCGCCGGAAGAGGCTGCCGAACAGCTCGCGGTAGCGGAAGAGGTCGGCGTAGATCGTCACCCTGGCGGACTAGTGTAGGCGTCGTGCCTGCTCATACGGCCCTAACAGGGCTGCTTTACCCTGTCCTCTCATGAATGCGGTCGCCGCGATCGCCGCGCTCTCGGTTGCCGCCCTGGTCATCACCGTCCTGCTGCGCGCGCGGATTGGTGACCGCCTCGTCGCGGCTCCCTCCGGGGAGCGGTGGCACGAGCGCGCGACACCGGTGTTCGGGGGCGTGGGGATCTTCCTCGGGCTGGCGGCGGGTGTCGGCGTAGCGGTCGCATTCGGCGCCGAGGCGAGCACCGAGCTCGCGGGGATCCTCGGCGGTTGCGCCGTGCTCTTCGTCGCCGGCCTCGTCGACGATCTCTTCACGCTCAGCCCGATCGCGAAGCTCGCGGCGCAGCTCACCGCCGCCGGGATCGTGCTCGCGTCGGGGCTGACCGTCGAGATCGTCGGCTCCGACGTGCTCGCGACCGTCCTCGGAGTCGTCTGGCTGGTCGGGATCACCAACGCCTTCAACCTGCTCGACAACATGGACGGTCTCGCGGCGTCGCTTGCGGCCGTCTCGTGCGCGGTGTTCGCGGTCGACGCGATCGCGCAAGACTCGGCCGAGCTCGGGCTCGTCGTCGCGCTCGCACTCGGCGGCGCGTGCGTCGGGTTCCTCCCGTTCAACCTCCGCCCGGGCCGGAAGGCCGTCGTCTTCATGGGGGACTCGGGCAGCCAGGTGATCGGCTTCGGGCTCGCGTCGCTCGCGCTCGCCTCGAGCTGGACGACAGCCGGTGCCACCCTGACCAGCATCGTCCTGCCGCTGCTCGTGCTCGCGATCCCGATCCTGGACACCACCCTCGTGACGGTGCGGCGCACCCTCGAGCGGCGGCCGGTCACGCAAGGCGGCACCGACCACTCGTCGCACCGCCTCGTCTATTACGGCCTCTCCGAGCAGCAGGCCGTGGCCGCGCTGACCCTGTTGGCGGCGCTGCTCGGCGGCACCGCGCTCGCGTACAACACGCTGTCGAACGCGCGGGTGACCGCGGTCGGCGTGCTCGTCTCGTTCGTCGTCCTCGTCCAGTTCGCGAGCTTCCTCGGCGACCTCGAGGAGCGCTCGCGCCGCGCCGATCCCGGGCCGCCGCCCTCACTCTGGCGAGCGTTGATCTCTCAGCCGCGCCGGCTCGTCGAGGTGCTCGTCGACTTCGCCACGATCTGCGCGTCCTTCCTCGGCTCCTACCTGCTCTTCGTCGACGGCACCGGCACGAACGTGGAGCGCGCCGCCTTCCTCGCGACGCTGCCGGTCTTGCTCGCCGTCCGCTACGCCCTCTTCGTCATTCTCGGGATCTACCGGCGCGTCTGGCGGTTCGCCGGCGCGCGCGACCTGATGGCGATCCCGACGGGCGTGCTGGTCTCGGTGCCGATCACGCTCGCGATCGTCGAGGCGACGCACACACTGCAAGGCTTCCCACTCGAGATCTTCGTCGTCGACGCGGTGCTGTGCACGACGCTCGTCGCGGGCACCCGTCTCGCGCTGCGCGCACTCCCGCAGGAAGGCGGCGGCGTCAGCGGCGGCGGTCGTGACCGCGTCCTGATCGTCGGCGCCGGACGGTCCGGCCGCGCGCTCGCCCGCGAGCTCGCGGAGACGCCCGGCAGCCGCGTCGTCGGCTTTCTGGACGACAATCCGAGAGTGCGGCGGCGGCGAGTGGTCGGCATCAAGGTTCTCGGCAGCCTCGAGGAGGCCGAGGCACACATTCGGACGGCACGGCCCGACGAGATCCTCGTCACGATCCCGTACGCACAAGCCGCGGCCCTCGATGCCGTTGTCGAGGCCTCCGCAGCTGCAGGGATCGCCTGTCGCTTCGTCCATCGCGAGATCGGGCAACCGCGATCGCTGCTGGAAGCCTCGGCGGAGTGACATCGACACCAGGAACTGCTGGACGGCTGAGCGCCGGAGCCGTCCGCCTCGTGCTCGGCGTCGGCTATCTCTCGCTCGCGGCGCTCTACGCGTGGCAGGCATCTCGCCGCGCCTCGCCGACCATCTTCTCCGACGAGATCCAGTTCTCGCAGATCTCACGTGGGATCGCTGAGAACGGCGTCCCCTCCCGCCTCGGCGAGCCGAGTGGCTTCGACACGCTCTACACCTACCTCGTCGCCCCTGCCTGGTGGCTCGACGATCCCAAGCAGGCGTGGGAGATGGCCAAGCTGATCGGCGTGCTGACGATGACGACTGCAATCTTCCCGGCCTACGCGCTCGCGCGTTTCGTGGTGTCGCAGCCGTGGGCGCTCGCGGCTGCGATTGTGGCAGTCGCAGCGCCGCCGCTTGCATACGCGCCGTATTTGCTGGATGAGCCGCTTGCGTATCCGATCTCGACCGCCGCACTCTGGGCCGTCGCGGCGGCGGTCGCGCGGCCAAGCCTGCGCTCGCTGGCGATCGCCTCGGCGCTCTGTGTCGTCGCGCCACTGGTGCGCGGACAGTTGGCGGTGCTGCTGGTCGTCTTGGCGGTTGGCGTCTTCGTACTGCTCTGGGAAACGGATCGCTTCACGGGCTGGCGTGCGACCTGGACGCCGGGTGACTGGATGGGCGCGGCGCTGCTCTGCCTCGGCCTCGCCGTCGCCGCCAGCGCCGAGATCGGACGCCGTTCCGAGCCGTGGTACGTCGCGACGGGTTTCTTCAAGCACCGCGTGATCGATCAGGGCGTCTGGTCGGTGGCAGCCATGACGCTCGGCCTGGGCGTGCTTCCGATCGTCGCCACCGTGGCGGCTCTCCTCTCCCGGCGTGTGCGCGCCACCAGGGAAGGGTGGGCATTCGTCGTCGTGAGCCTGGCAGCGTTCGTCGGGTTCGTCGGCTACGCGGCCATCAAGGGCACCTACCTGTCGACGACGTTCTCGGAGCTCGTCGTGGAGCGAAACGTGATCTACCTCGTTCCGATCGTGCTCGCCGCGACCGCAGCCGTGCTCTCTCGGTCTGTCGCGAGCCTCACAGGCCTGGCTGCCGGACTCCTCGTCGCGCTGCTGCTGATCCTCAATGCCGAGTTCAGGCTCGACCAGTACCCGTACTTCGAAGCGCCGAGTCTCGCGATCGGCGCTCTTGCGAACCGCAACTTCAGCTGGGACCACATCGACGTCCGCCACGCACTCGTGGCGCTCGCCCTCGTGTCCTTCGTCGTCCTCGTGCTGCGATGGCAGGTGAGGTCGCCGGCGATCGGACTCGGCATCGCAGTTGCCTCACTGTGTGTCGTCGCGAGCTGGGCGCTCACGACCGAGGTCTACGCCGCCCGTGGTCTCAACCTCTTCGCGGAGCGGCTGTACGGCAGCACGCCGCAGCCGGTCGACTGGGTCGACCGGGCGACGGGCGGCGAGCCCACCCTCTACCTCGGGCAGCACATCAACGACGCGAACCCGATCTGGCTGCTCGGGTTCTGGAATCGCTCGATCGATCTGATCTGGAGCCTCGACGGGACTGCGCCCTTGCCGACGCTGTCGCCCGACCTCGGCGCACCGGACGGCACGATCGCCCCGAAACCCGGCGTGGAGTGGGTGGTGACGGGTAACGGCGTCGAGGTCGTCGGTGAGCGCGTCGGAGAGCCGCACGGCGGGATGACGCTCTTCCACGTCACCCCTCCGGTCAGGTTCCGCTACGCCCAGAACGGCGTCTCCACCGACGGCTGGATGGGTGAGCATGCGACCTACTCTCAGTATGCGCCGGACGAAGGCGTCACCCGTGGGTTCGCGCGGATCGCGTTGTCGCGAACGGGTGCCTGCGGCGAAGCGATTCCGACTGCGAATGTCGTCGTGCGGGTCGGCACGGTCATCGTCAAGGCGAACCAGCCCGCGCTCGGCCGTGTGAACACCGTGGTCAGGCGTCGGCTCAAACCCTGCGCGCTCGAGATCGTCGTCGTGCCGACGACGATCCCCTTCCACGTGGACGTCACGGCCTCGCCGACGTTCGTGCCTGCCGATGTCGACCCGTCCAGCGGCGACGTGCGGCAGCTCGGCGCCCAGATCGCGTTCTCGTTCCTGCCGCTCCCGTAGCGGTTCCGGCGCTCAGCGCAGGACGAAGAGCCGCTCCGGGTGCTTACGCAGGAATCGCAACATCCCGCGCAGGTGCCAGAGCGTGTGCCGGGAGAGGAAGCGCTTGTCGATCACGGCTGCGTAGTCGTGACGGACGACCGCATCGGGGACGAGCCACCGCTCCCAGCCCGCCTGCGCGGCGCGGTAGGCGACGTCGATGTCCTCGACGTAGTGACGGTAGCCGCCGTCCCAGCCGCCGAGCTGCTCCAGCATCCTCCGTCGCATCAGCAGGCAGGCGCCGCCGAGTAGCCAGTCGCCCTGCACGGGCTCGGCCGGCCTCGTGCCGTAGTGGGAGACCTGGTGGTCGTACGGCCGGCGCAGCAGCCGCAGCGGCGTGCGCCGCCAGATCGTCCCGAGCACGGTCGGGAAGCGCCGCAGGCTCGGCTGCCAGGTCCCGTCCGGCCAGAACACGAGCGGGCCGACGAGGCCAGCCTTCGGATGAGCGTCGGCAAACCGGACGAGCGCGTCGACGGCCCCCTCCTCCGGATACGCGTCCGGGTTCGAGACCAGGACGTACTCGCCGGTCGTGGCCGTGATCCCCACGTTGACGTTGGCGGCGAACGAGAGCGGCCGCGCGTTCTCGACGACGCGGACACCATCGGGCACCTCCCCGACGCTTCCCGGCAGGTTCCCGATGACGACGAGATCGTCGACCTGGGAAGCGAGCGCCGGCAGCGAGCGCTCCAGCTCGGCCGCGTGACCGTGCGAGACGACGATTGCCGAGACCTTCACAGGCCCAGTACCTCGCGGTAGACATCGAGCGTGCGCCGGGCTGTCTCGGGCCACGAGAACAGTCGCGCGCGCTCGAGCCCCGCCGCAACGAGGCGGTCCCGGTCGGCGACTGCGCGGCGGATTCCGGCTCCGAGCTCGTCCTCGTCGGCCCAGACGGCGGCGTCGCCGGCGACCTCCTGCAGCGCGGCCTCGGGGACGGCGACGACCGGCGTCCCGCATGCCATCGCCTCCAGCACCGGCAACCCGAAGCCCTCGTACCGGGACGTCTGGACGAGGCAGGCGGCGCCGCGGTACAGCTCGACGAGCTCGTCCTCGGCTACGTAGCCGGCGATCCGTGCGCCACGGCGCTCGAGCTCCCGGGCGAGCGCCTCGTCCTTCGCCGGCCCGGCGATGACGAGCGGCAGCCCAGCCGATTCGGCGGCTGCGAGCGCCGCCAGCGGGTTCTTCCGCTCCTGCACCGCTCCGACGAAGAGGACGTAGTCCTGGCCGCGGATGCCGTTGCCAGGTGTGAAAACGGGATCGACTCCGTTCGGTGTCACCACGATCTTCTCGTCGGGGATCGCGTAGAGCTCGCGCAGGTCGCGACGCGTCCGCTCGGAGACGGTCAGGACGCGCCTGGCCTTGCGGGCGGCGCGAGGGACCACCGCCTTGAAGATCAACCTGTCCTTGCGGCCCATCAGGCTCGGCTCACGCTCGAAGGACAGATCGTGAATCGTGACGACTGCCGGGCATGACACGGCGAGCGGGAGCGCGTACTGGAAGTGCCCGAGATCGGCGCCGAGCCTGCGGAGCAGCCGCGGCAGGGTGACGGTCATGCGCAGCTCCTGAGTCGACGTGCCAAGCGGCACTGCTTCGATCCCCTCAGGCACGAGCTCGGGGTGGCGCGTCACCGCTGCGATGCGCAACCCCGCGGCGGGCGCAAGCGGCCCGAGCGCGCGCAGGAGGTTGAGCACGTACGTCTCGTCGCCGGTGCGGCGGCGGCCGAGGACGTCCGCATCGACGACGACGAGCGGCTCCCTCACCCGAGCGCCTTCTCGTAGCCCGCGACGGCGGCGGCGACGGCGCGTTCCCAGCCGTAGAGCTTCGCTCGTTCGAGGCCGAGCGGCACGAGCTCGGCCCGCCGCCGGTCGGCCTCCTCGATTCCCTCCGCGATGGCCGCGACGTCGAGTGGATCGACGAGGACGGCCGCCTCACCCGTGACCTCCGCCATCGCGCTGTCGCGGCTCGTCACGAGCGGCGTGCCCGTCGCCATCGCCTCCAGCGCCGGGATCCCGAAGCCCTCGTACAGCGATGGGAAGACGACGACGCGCGCACCCCGGTAGGCCGCCGCAAGCTCATCGTCGCCGACCCGGCCGAGCCAGGTGACGTGGGCTCCGTCCACGCCCGCGTCGCCCCAGCCTGGGGCGCCGACGAGGCGCAGCTCGACCCCGACGCCGCCGTGCGGCCTCGATCACGCGGGCGAGGTTCTTGCGCGGCTCCAGGGTCCCGACCGCCAGCACGTAGTCGCCCTCGAGGGCCGGCCCGTCCGCGTGGAACACCGGCTCGAGCGCATTCGGGACGACGTCGACCCGGTCCGGATCGACACCGGCGAGCTCGACCGCCTCGCGCTTCGAGAACTCCGAGACTGCGAAGACGCGATCGACCGCGCGAAGCATCGGCCGCAGCGCCGTGGATCCGTAGAGCCGCGTCCAGGCCGGAAAGACCTTCGGGTGGCGCAGGACCGCGAGGTCGTGCACGGTCACGATCGTCGGCACGCGTGCCCGCGGCGGCGCGCGGAAGATCGTGCAGTGGAGCACGTCGACGCGCGCACGCGCTGCGGCGAGCGGGAGCAGGGCCGGATACCAGAGGACATCGCGCGCCACCGCAGTCAGACCAGCCCGCGCCGCCCCACGAGAGTGGCACGACGTCGACGTCGTCGCGTGCCTCGAGGCCGCGCCGCAGGCCACCCACCCAGCGCGCCGTGCCGGCCCGCGTCTGGAGCAGCGGCGCAGTGTCGAAGCCGACTCTCATGCCGCTTCCTCGAACGCGCGCAGATGGATCTCGCCGCACGCCCGCCAGCTGAACCGCGCCGCATGCTCGAGTCCCGCAGCAACGAGCTCGGCGCGCCGCTCGAGCGCCTCCGGATCCCGGCCGCGATCGCTTCCGGGTCCGCCGGATCGACCCGGACGGCTGCCTGTCCACACGCCTCGTCCATCGACGCGTGCGCGGAGGCGACGACGGGGACGCCGCAGGCCATCGCCTCGACGATCGGCATGCCGAAGCCCTCGAAGAGCGACGGGTAGACGAAGGCCTCCGCGCCCCGCATCAACGCCGGCACCTCCGCGCTGCCGACGAAGCCGAGCTTCAGGATCGACGGATCGTCGGGCAGCTCGGCGCCGCCCCAGCCTGCCGCGCCCGCGACCGCCAGCGCGAGCTCGCCGCTCAGGGGCCGCATCGCATCGACGAGCGTGGCGAGGTTCTTGCGCGGCTCGAGCGTCGCGAGGCTGAGCACGTACGGCCGGCCGAGATCGGCATCGCGCGCCGGCGGCGCGTGTACTCCGCGGAGACACCCGGATGCGCAATCGCGGATGCGGTCGGCCGGAACGCCCAGATGCTCGCTCGACGTCGCGCCCCGTGTAGGCGGAGTTGACGAAGACGAGATCGCACTCGGCGGTGCGCGCGTACTTGTAGCCGTGCATCGAGCGCGTCCGCGGCGTCACCCACTCCGGATGCAGGAGCGGGACGAGATCGTGCACCATCGTCGAACGGATCCCGGCTCGCTGCGGCGGCACCATGCCAGTCGCTGAAGTGGAGCGCGTCGATGCGGCCGAGGAAGCGCTCGATCGACGGCCGGCCGAGCCGGCTCCAGCCCATGCGGACGGCGTGCGACCAGGGCACGACGAGCGTGCGCAGCTCGACCGGAACGTCGGCGAGCGCCTCGCGGATCAACCGGCGGCCCCTCGGGCGCGTGGGAGCGAAAGCGATCACCTCGTGCTTCCCGGCGGCGGCCTCCGCCAGGCCGGCGAGCGAGCCCTGAACGTAGTTGCCGATGCCGGTGCGAGGGTGAGAGAGCGGGCTGACGTCGAACGCGATCCTCACGGCCGGTAGTCGAACGTGTTGAAGTGCGCGCCGAGCTGACGATCGTCGCCGCCGCCCGGGACCTTCGTCTGCGCCACGCGGAAGACGACCCGGCAGGTGCCGCGCACGGGCGTCGGGCGAACCCGCAACTCCGCCGTGCCGATGGGTTGAATCCGGCGCCGGCCCACGACCTTTCCGGCCTCGAACGCGGTCACGACCTGAACGTCGTCGTAGAGCTGCGGGTCGCTCGACAGCGAGACCGTGAGCGTGCCGCCGCGGCAGCGCTCGCGTGTCCAGGTGACGCTGCGGCCCGACCACGTGTCGCCCGGATACAGACCGTCGACTCGGGTCGCGGTCGCGACGAGGGGGCCGGACACACGCCAGAGCGTGATCCCGAGGCCCGGGTCGCGGGCCAGCACGATGCCGTCGGGCGAGATCACGTCCTCGGTGAGCACATACCTCGGTTCGAGGCGCTGTCCGTCCTTGGTTCGGATCTCACCCGTGGCTTCGTCGATCGCGACCTCGGTCTCGGCGAGCCCGCCCGGAGTCGCGCCGCCGATGAAGTAGATCGGCCCGACCCTCCGGTTGAAGAACTCGTTCTGATTGACCGCGAACCGGTCCGACACACCGCTCCACACGAACGCGACCGTCGCCCCCTGCGGAACCGCCCTGTCGATCCAGTCCCTCTGACCGACCCGAATCCCCGTGAAGAGCGCGCCCACGGATGCCTGCCGGAAGCCGTGCTCGCCGAACCAGACGTTGTGCGAGATGGCCGCGAAGAAGAGCAGCGTCACCGCGGGGAGCACGAGCGCCCAGCGGCGCGGCACGAGCAAGAGCAGTGCGGCGGCGAGGACGCCGCCCGCGAGCACCGTGGCGTCGATCGAGTCGAAGAGGAGCGAGCCATAGGCGCTCCAGATCGGGAGCAGTGCGAGCGTGTCCGAGATCGCACCGGGCTCGATGAACCGCTCCCAGGGGATCACGAGCGGCAGCAGCGACGACCCCACCGCCACCGGAACGGCCCAGCGCGGCCGCGGTAGTCCACGGTCGACCCACACGAGGAGGGCGATCAGGAAGAACGGCGCGACGATGAAGGTGTTCCGCTCCTGGATCCGGTTCGCGAACTCCGAGGCGAAAGCGGCGACGACGAGGAGCACCGAGACCGACAAGCGAGAGCGCGGCGGCGAGGAACGGGGCCAGATTGGGCTCCGCTCGCCGCGCTGTCACTGTCAGCAGCACGAGCGCAGCGACGGGCAGGACGCCGAGATAGAGGTCGAGCTCGGCCAGGTGGTAGAGGAAGAAGCGCGCGACCGTCCCGACGTCGTACGAGCGCTCGCCGACGATCGAGTAGGCGCCGAGCAGGTCCGAGAGAGAGCGGCCGCGGGCGAGCTGCGCACCGAGGACGAGCACCGCGCCTGCCGCCGAGCAGCGCATAGATGACGCGAAAGCGCATCAGCGTCGGACGCAGCGGCTGCCGTCCGAGCAGCGCAAGCAGGAAGGGAGCGACGACGACCGCGGGCAGGAACGCGACGGCCTGTACCCGCGTCGCGAAGAGGAGGCCGACGAATCCGAGCAGCCCGACCTGCCGCCTCCAGGTCGGCCGCTCGAGCACGAGGACGAGTTGGAGCGCGGCAGCCAGGAAGAGCGGGTAGAAGACGTTCTCCGTCATCACCGTGCCCGTGTAGACCATCGACGGAAGCGCAACCGCAAGCACGGCAGCGACCAGCGACAGACCCGGCGCCAGCACGCGCCGCGCGAGCAGATAGGCCGGCACCGCGGCGAGCGACATGAAGAGCGCGTTCAACGTCTTCACCGCGGCGTACGCGTCGGGCAACGAGTCGAAGAGCGCGTAGGCCGGGCTGATCAGGATCGGGTAGACGAGGCTGAAGCCGCTGGCGGGCACATCGCGTACCTGGAAGCCTTCACCCGCCGCGACACTCCGCGCGAGCTCGGAGTAGATCAGCTCGTCGACCATGATGAACGGGCCGAGCATCTCGCGGGCGAGCCACGCTCGCAGCGCGAAGGAGCAGACGACGATCGCGGCGAGCCAGCCCCACGCCGGGACGGCGCGCAACCTATCGACCAAGCTCGACCTCTGCGAGGCGCACCGCCAGCTCGGCCGCCTCGGCCGAGCCCGGCTCGATCCCGACGTCCGCCGCAGCCCGCGAGACGTCGCCGAGCACGGCGTCGGCGACTGCCTCGCCGCCGACCGCCTGCTCGAGTGCTGCTGCGTACAGCTCGGCGGTCCGCTCGAGGTCGTGCTCGCGGCGGATGAGGTCGAGCGCCGCTGCCGACATCGCCGACCGTGCCCGTTCGTCGCGAGCGAGCAGCTCGAGCGCCGCGTAGAGCGTGTCCGTCTCGCCCTCGCCGACGGGCACCTTCAGCGCAGCCGAGTCGGGTAGCTCTGCGAACCAGCCCACGTCGCTGACGACGACGGGCTTGCCGAGCGAGAGCTGGCGGATGACGCTGCCCGAGGTCTCACCCATCGTCGGCGAGCGCAGGTTGACGCAGACGTCGCAGGCGGCCATCAGCGCCCAGAGGCGGTCCTCCTCGACGTACGCCTCCCGGACGATGCCCTCTTCGGACAGGCCGAGCCGCTGCAGGCGGCGATCGAGGTCGAACCCGGGCGAGACCGCACCGACGAGCAGCAGCCGGGCGTCCGGACGCTCGCGGCGCAGGCGGGCGAACGCCTCCAGCAGCTGCGGGATGCGCTTGCTCGCGTTCACGTTCCCGAAGGAGCCGATCAGCGGGCTGCCCTCGAGTGCGGGCGCCGACGAAGGCCGGCACCTCCCACGCGGGATGCGGGATCCGCCAGATCGGCCCCTCGTAGCCCGCGGCGCGCGCCCGCTCCTCGACGTAGCGGGAGTGGACGATCAGGCCCGCTGCGAGCCCGAGCACCTCGCCCGCGAGATGGAAGTCCTCCGGCCTGCTCTCCCAGAGCGGCGGAATTCGCTTGTCGAGCACGCCATGGCCGAGCAGGCGGCCGACGACGCCACCCTCGCGCTCCATCGCGTCGAGGTAGCCGTGCCCGTCGCCGCGACCGACTGTGAGGCCGGCGACGAGGTGGTGGAGGACGAAGTCGTGCAGTACCACGACACCCGGCTTCTTTCGGAGCGAGTCCACGATCCAGCCGTGCGCGTCGGGGTTGTTGCCCACGTGGTAGAGCGCGACGTCGGTTCCGCGCACCGGGCGCTTGCGCCCTCGCCGCGCGACCTCGACGTCGATCCGCCGGCGCAGCGCCGGCAGCAGGAGAGCGCTGTAGTCGGCGATCCCGGACCGCTCCGGCGGCATCGGCGAGTAGTACGCGACCTTCACGAGAGCAGTCTGTCGATGCAGTTGTCCCAGGTCACGCTCGCGGCGAGCTCGCGGCCCGCCTGCCCGAAGGCGCGCGCCTCGTCCGGGTGCTCGCGCAGGCGGCCCGCGGCGCGCGCGAGCTCGCCCGCATCCGGCGCGGTGACGAGGCCCGTGCGACCGTCGGCGACGACCTCGAGCGGCCCGCCCGCGTCCGTCGTCGTCAGAACGGGCTTCTCGGAGAGGAACGCCTCGTACGGCACCATCCCGAAGTCCTCGTCGACGGGCGCGTAGTAGACGGCGAGGCAGCGGGCGTAGAGCGATGCGAGCTCGGCCTCGCCGATCCGGCCGGTGAACTCCGCCCGGCCGTTCAGCCCGTGCTCGGCGCGCGATCGACTCGAGCCGTTCCCGGTCCGGCCCATCGCCGGTCACGACGACGCGGAGCGACGGGTCGAGAGCGGCCGCCTCGAGCAGCAGGTCGATCCGCTTCGAGCGGTCGAGCCGGTTCACGGAGAGGACGAAGTCGCCGTACTCCTCGCAGCGGTACGGCAGCGCCTGCGGTGGATGCGGCATCACCTCGGCCACGAGACCGGTCGAGCGCTCGATCCGGTCGGCCACGTTGTGGGACGTCGCGAAGAGGCGCTTCGCCTCTCCGAGCGCGATTCGGTCCAAACGTTGGACCGAGCGCCGCAACGCCCGGTCTACAGGTTCTTCGTCGAACTGCCCCAGATCGGTTCGGTCCAGCTCGTACGCCTGGCGGAACTGGTGCAGCACCCACACCCGCTTGTTCGGATGCCGCACGCAGTAGGAGGGGAACTTCGTCGCGACGACGAGATCGATCGGGCGCCCGTCCGACTCGGTCAGGTCGAGCAGGCGCCAGAGGAATGACTGGTCGAGGACGCGTGTGCCCGGGTACCACTTGAACGGCACGGTGACGAGCTCGGTCTCGTGGTCGCGCGCGCGCAACTCGTCGACGAGCTTGTCGGCGAAGATCTCGGCGCCCCCGCGAACGAACGGCACTTGCGGGGCGCAGACGGCGATCCTCATCGACGCTGCTTCAGCTCGGCCTCGAGCTGCGCGATCCGCGTATCGAGATCGTCGACGAGGCGGAGCACCGCCGCGTTGAAGGAGCGCTGGTCGTAGGCCAGCGGCTCGACGTACCAGCGCATCAGCTTGCGCAAGACGGCCTTGACCGGCGTGCCGGCTCCGCCCCGCACCCCGGGTCGGAGCCGGAGGTTCCGGTCGGCCGAGACGGGCCACAGCCGCTCGGCCTCCGCGCGAGCGGCCTGCCGGTCGTCGTCGTCCCCCACCTCGCCCGGCGCGGCGCCGGAGCGGCGCACCTCCTGCTTCAGCTGCTCGAAGAGCGCGGCGACATCGACGTCGCCATTCGACGAAATCCCTGCATGATCGACGTTTTCTTCGCTCTGATCGGGCATCGGAGGATTGTACCCGGCGACCGGGATAGGCTCCTGCGATGCGCGTGGGAATCAGCCTGCTGACGCTCGTCCCCGGCGAGGTCGGCGGCGCCGAGACATCCGCCCGCGGGCTTTGCCGGGGCCTCGCCCAGGTCGGCACTCTCGACTACACGGCGTTCACGCCACCCGCTGCCCCAGGAGCGGGTGAAGGGCTCCCGGAGGTGCCGGTGCCCGAGTACCGGCTCGCGCGTAGCGTCCCCGAGCGCGCGCTCGCGATGGGGCTCGCGGCCGTCCGGCCCGGAAGGCTGCGTCGGCGCTTCGGCACGCTCGACGCCGTCCACTACCCGCTGACGATCGCGCTGCCGCCGCTCGAGGCGCCGAGCGCGGTGACGGTGCACGACCTTCAGCACCTCGACCACCCCGAGCTCTTCTCGCGCGCGGAACGGCTCTTCCGCGCCCGTACGCACGAGGGTTCGGCGCGCAGGGCCGACGCGGTGATCGTGCCGAGCCAGTTCGTCCGCCGCCGGGCGATCGAGCTGCTCGGCCTGCCGCCGGAGCGGGTGCACGCGATCCCGTGGGGAGTCGACCACGACCGGTTCCGGCCGGGGGACGAGGAGCGTGAGCAGTTCCTGCTGTATCCGGCCCGGCCGTGGCCGCACAAGAACCACGCACGGCTCTTCGACGCGTTCGCGCTCCTACGCGGGGAGCGGCCGGAGCTGCGGCTCGTGCTCACGGGTGGCGGCCACGAGGGGAGACCCGTCCCGGCGGGCGTCGAGGTGCGCGGGCTCGTCTCCGGCGAGGAGCTGGCATCCCTTTACCGCCGCACGGCCTGTCTCGTCTTCCCGAGCCTCTACGAGGGGTTCGGCCAGCCCCCGCTCGAGGCGATGGCGTCAGGCGCGCCGGTCGCCGCCTCGAATGTTCCCGCGATTGCCGAGGCGTGCGGCGACGCCGCGGCGTTGTTCGAGCCGAACGAGATCGAGGACATCGCGGCCGTCGTGTCCGGCGTGCTCGATGCGCCCGAGCGCTTCGCAGCGGCCGGCCTCGAGCGGGCAAGCCGCTTCACGTGGGAAGAGACCGCGCGCCGGCACGAAGCCGTCTACGGCGCGCTCACCGCGACGTAGTAGCGCAGCGCGCGCAAGGGGCCGGCGTCGATCGGCTCGGCGTGCAGCACGGTCGCACCCTGCTTCTCGACGAGCTCTCTCACGGCCGCCTCCGCGACGACGGTCATTCGCATCGGCGTCAGCGGCGTGCGGCGCAGCATCCACTCCTCCGAGACGCCGAGCCGGCGGAGCAGCCCGTACACGCGGCGACGGGGCTGCAGCGAGTACGGGAACGAGATGTGCGTCGGGATCCCGAAGACGACCATCGCGGCCGGGGCGGCGACGCGCAGGAACTCAGTCACGTAGCGCTCGATGTCGGCGGCGGACGGAAGGTGCTGGAGGACGATGCTGGAGTAGACGAAGTCGAACGAGCCGGTCTCGAACTGACCGAGGTCGGACGAAGCGTTGAGGCGGAACTCGCACTGCGGAAACGCCTCGTTCAGCTGTCGTGCCTGCGCGATCATCGCCTCCGAGATATCGATGCCGACGGCCGTCTCGTAGCGCCGTCCCAGCGCACGCGTGAGCCGTCCGACGCCGCAGCCGAAGTCCAGCGCTCGACCGCGTGTCTCCGGCCGTCCCAGCCCCTCGACGACCGCGAGGACGTGCGCGATCTCGGCCTCGCCGGTGGCGAAGAAGTCGTCGACGTCCCAGCCGCCGCCCTTCTGGTCCGGTGCCGTCAGCACCGCCCAGAGCGGGTCGACCTCGGCCAGGCGCTCCCAGTCCTCCTTGTGCCGCTCGAGGCTCAACCGGATACCTCGTAGCGTCGGCCGACGGCGTCCGCATCGGGGACGACCTGGCCGTCAGCGACCCGCATCCACGGCTGGAGGTCGTCCGGGAGACGTGGCTTCTCGATCACGAAGGCGAAGAGATTCGCCTGGCCGGGCAGCACGCGCGTGATCGCGGCGACGACGGGTCGCGAGAGCCGGAGCACGCCTGCCCTCACGCCACGGTTCGTCTCGACCACGGGCGCCGGCAGCTCGAACTCGCGGAAGAAGCGGATGCGATGACGCGCGTGCGGCGCGAACGACGCCAGTGTCTTCTCGACCTCGCGCTCCGTCCAGCGGTAGACGAAGTTCGGCGTGCCCGTGTTGGCGACGCCGCCGGAGCGCAACCCGTGCGCGGCGACGGCCGCCAGCTCGTAGTCGTCGACGGCGCCGAGCCGGACCGCCAGACGCATGAGCAGGCTGTCACGGCTCTCGAGCGCGATGGCGGCGACACGAGCGACGCGGTAGAGCTCGAGCAGCGCCCGGTGCGGCGAGCGGCAGTGATGCAGGCCGGCGCTCACGATCGCGACGTCGAACGAGTCGTCCTCGTAGGTGAGAGCCTCGGCGTCCTCGTGCTTCCAGGCGAACGGCGCCAGCGCGCCGTCGTCGCCGGCGGTGTCGACGTTCGTGATCGTGACGTTCGTGAAGCCGGCGCCGGCAAGCGCATCGCGGTCCGCGGTGCCCCCGCAGCTGACGAGAACCGACATGCCGGGATCGAGAACCCCCTCGGCCAGCAGGCTCCCGAGGACCCGGCGGTAGAAGCTGCTGCGCGGGTCGGTCACGCGCGCAATCTAGAGGAGACGCTGATACGCGGAGCGCAGGCGGTCTGCCGCCGCGTCGAGCGAGTAGCGGCGCAGGAGCTCCGGATCGTGCGCGACACGCTCGCCGGCCGGGCGGGCGAGCGGCCCGCTGGACAGGAGCCGCGCCAGCTCGACCCAGTCTCCCGGCGCGAAGAGCTGGGCGCTGCCGCCGACCACCTCCGGGATCGCTCCGCTCGAGCTCGCCAGGACCGGAGCGCCGGCGGCCATCGCCTCCGCGAGCACCATGCCGAACTGCTCCTCCCAGAGTGGGATCGGGAGGCTTCCGAGCACCACGCACGACGCCGCTGCGAACACCGACGGCATCTCCGAGTACGGCACCGACCGGATCTCGATCCGATCTCCGATGCCCAGGTCCGCCGCGTACCGAAGCAGGCGACCTCGCTCCGGCCCGTCGCCGACGATCAACAGGCGGGGTGGCTCTTCGAGGGTGGCGAGCGCCCGGATCACGTCGTAGTGGCCCTTCTCCCAGACGAGCCTGCCGGGCGAGACGACGAGGTGCGCGTCACCGGGAGCAGCGTGGGCGCGGCGGAATCGCTCGACGTCCACTCCGGGATAGGACACCTCGATCCTGGTGTCGTCGGCGCCCTCGAGCAGCAGGCAGCGGCGCGCACGCTCAGTCGCCGCCAGGAAGAGATCGGCATGGGCAAGAGCGTCGCTGCGATACCCGCGTCCCCTGAAGGCCCGGAAGGTGTCCCGGAACGGGATCGTCTCCCACACCGTCAGGACGAGCCGGAAGCCGAGGCGCTCCTTCAACGCGGCCGGCTGACCGCTGAACCAGACCCCGAGCTCCGCGGAGTGAACGATGTCCACGCCCGCGAGATGGCGCTCGAGATCGAGGTAGCGGTCGCCCGGGCCCTGAGCTGCGAGATCGCCCCAGCGGCCGCGTGGCAGCCGGTCCCGTAGCGCCCGGCCCCGCACGACGGGCAGGGCGAGATCCTCGAGGTCGTACCGATTCGAGCCGGTCACGAGCACCGAGATGTCGAGCTCGTCGCGAAGCAGCTCCCAGGGCCGCAGGTCCCACGGATTGGCGTTGTGTCCCCGCAGCAGGATGACGCGCGGGCGACTCATTGGGGATCCCGCCCGCGCAGCGCCGGCACGATCTCCGGCGGCACGGCCCGGACGGCGAAGCCGACCGCGATGAACACGGTGGCGGCCAGCGGCGCGACGAGCCAAGGGCTCAGCGGCAGCAGCGTGACGAGCGCCCCGGCCGCGGCGGCGACGAGCGGACGTGGCAGGAACCCGAGCCGGGGTCGGACGTCGCGATCCGCCCGGGCGAGGAACCAGAAGATGAGCACCGCGAGCACCGCCTCGGTGCTGACGGCCGCGGCCGCGCCTCCAATCCCGTCGTACATCCGAACGAGCACGGCTCCGACGACGAGCACGAGGGCCAGCACGATCCCGTTCGCCACCGCGACGTCGCGCTGCCGCCGCAGTGAGATGAGCCCCAGCGTCCAGACCTGGCTGAGGAAGATCCCGAGCAGCGCGAAGGCCTGCACCTGGAGGATCGGCGCCGCATCCCGATACTGCTCGTCCCCGAGCAGCACGATCGCCGGCTCGGCGAGCACGAGGGTGACGAGCACGAGCAGGAGCGAGACGGCGACAGCCGCCTCGGTCATCTGCTGCAGGGCGTAGCGGAGCCGCCGGCGGTCTTCGGCACCCGCGACGGCGAGCAGTGGCAGAGCCACGGCGAGCACGAGCGTCGGGATCCCGAGCAGGATCTCGAAGATGCGGAAGGACGTCGCGAAGAGCCCGGTCTCGAACTCATCGGTCTGAACGGAGACGAGGATCACCAGCAGGCGCAGATAGACGACGTTCATCGCGAGGGCGGCGGCGAGCGGCAGCGACTCGCGCAGCAGCGCCCTCGCCGCGCCGCGGTCGATCGCCGGCCGCATCCCGACGACGCCGACGACGAAGAGCGGCGTCAGGAGGAGCACCGCCACCCCGACGGCGATCTGGACGCCGAAGAAGGGGAGCAGCGAGGCGCCCGCAAGGACGAGCACGGCGACCCCGACGAGCGTGAGCGCATGCCGCAGCGTCTCGAGCAGCGTGATCGCGCCCATCCGCAGCTCGATCGACAGCGGCATCATCAGCGTCGACTGGGTGTTCAGAAGCAGGATGCCCAGACCCGCGATCGCCGTGCCGGCGACTACGACTCCCGGGTAGCCCGCAAGCGCCGCGAAGCCGGTGGCCGCCGCGACGCCCGCGAGCGTCAGCGCGATCCGCAGCCCGACGAGGTTCCGGAGCAGCGCCGGGCGCTCCGCCGCCGGCAGGATCGCGAGCTCACGGCTGCCGACCGCGGTCAGGCCCGCGTCGGTCACGGCCGAGACGATCCCGAGCAACGCGATGACGATCCCGTAGCGGCCGAAGTCCTCGACACCGAGATGGCGGAGCAGCAGGACCGACGTACCCGCCCCGAACAGGATCCCGGCCGCGTAGCCGGCGCCGCGCAGGGCGCCGCCGCGGATCACCTTGCCCCCCGCCTCGGCCGTCCTGAGGACGTCGGTCTGTCCGTCGACGGTCACGTAGGGTCAACCGTAGTGAAGACGTGGGTCGTCATCCCGACACTCGACGGCCGCGAGCGGCTGTTGCGGACACTCGAGAGCCTTGCCGGACAGACCGCGCCCGCATCTGTTGTCGTTGTAGACAACGCTTCGTCGGACGGTACCGCGGAGGCGGTCGCGCAGCACCACCCGGACGTGCGCCTCGTTTGCAACGACCGGAACCTCGGCTTCGGCGCCGCGATCAACCGTGCAGCGCTGGGGCTGGACGGGGATCTCCTCGTGCTCGTCAACAACGACGTCGTCTGCGAGCCGCGAGTTCCTGGAACGGATCACGGCGCCGTTCGCCGACGAGAGCGTCGGCATGGTCGCAGGCGTCCTGCTCCAGGCATCGGCCCCGGAGCTCGTCGACTCGGCCGGGATCGAGCTGGATACGACGCTCGGTTCCTGGGACTACCTCTGGAACCGCCCGGTCGCAGAGCTCGACAACGCGGCTGACCCGGTCGGGCCCTGCGGCGGAGCGGCGGCCTACAGATTGCGTCCCTTCCAGGAGCTGCGCGGCTTCGACGAGGCGCTCTTCGCCTACTGGGAGGACGTGGAGCTCGCGCTGCGCTTCCGCCGCGCAGGCTGGCGCTGCGTCCTGGCAGCGGGCGCGCGAGCGCTGCACGAGCACGGGCAGACCGTCGGGGCGGCGACGCCCGCAGCGCGCCGTCTGGAGGCCTTCGGTCGCGGCTACGTGCTCGCGAAGTACCGGGTCGGCCGGAGTCCGCTCCGGCAGGCGCAGATCGCCGCGCTCGACTGGCCGGTGCTCGGCGTGCACCTGCTGCTGCGGCGCGAAGCGGCGCCGATCCGCGAACGGCTCCGCGCCCGCGCGCGCGGCCTGCGTTCGGCCGACGGCCCCGCCCCGCTCGAGCTCGCGACCGTCGGCTTCGCCGACGCGCTCGGACGCCAGGCTCATCAGCTGCGGCTCCGCCTGACGGGCGGACTGCCGGCGCACTTCAACGACGACGCGCGAGCGCCGAGAGCTGATACGCCAGGAGCTCGGCGCTCAGATTCCGGGTGAGTCGCGCGGCGAGCCTGGAGACCGGCCGCAGCGCGCCGAAGTCGACTCCGTCGACGGCCCAGCCCGTCGACTCGAGCAGCTCGGCGAGATCCCGCCGCGTGAACCAGCGAAGGTGGGTCACATCCCGGTGCTCGGCGGGCGTGTAGCCGAAGGTCCCGCGGAGGGCCAGGTCGCGCAGGAGCGTCCAGTGCCTCGCGTTCGGGATCGAGACGTGCACCCTGGCGCCGGCGGCGGCGACTTGGTGCAGCTTGCGCAGCACCTCCCACGGGTCGACGAGGTGCTCGAGGACGTCGTAGAGAAGGATCGTGTCGAAGGGCCCGCCGATCGTGTCGACTTCGGACTCCACCGGCCCGTGCCGCACCTCGTCGTAGCTCTCGGCCGCCGCCGCGGCCGCGGCTTGCTCGAGCTCGATGCCGACGATCCGAGTCGCACCGGCTCGGCGCAGCGCGTCCGCCGTCCGCCCCTCGCCGCACCCGACATCGAGCACGCTGCCGACCGGAGTCGGTAGCCGCCGGACGAGCTCGGCGCGGTCGCTCGAGAAATACCCCTCCGGCTTCACGCCACGCGCATGCAGCGGAGATTGACGTAGGCCTCGGTCCACGGCTCGGTCAGCGGAGCGGTTCGGCCACGCGGCTCGTCGATCCACTCGACCTCGTAGCCGTGGGCGGCAAGCCACGCGAGGAGATCCTCGGCGCTCGTGCCCGCGCGCGCCAGCAGCTCGGGATTGCACTCGAGGAAGAGCGCGTGCGGCGGCCGGGGTGCGTCGAGCAGGCTCTGCATCCCGCGCAGCGCCCCAAGCTCGCCGCCCTCGATGTCGAGCTTGACCACGTCCACGGGCGCGGAGACGACCTCGTCGGCCCGCACGATCTCCACCTCGACCGGCACGGACGCCACCGCCGGCGTGAAGAGGCTGCTCATCTCGCCGCCGCCGCTGACGTAGAAGCGCGTCCGGCCGGCACCTTCGCCGAGCGCTTTCGGCACGACCTCGACACGATCCGCAACGCCGTTTGCGGCCAGGTTCTGGCGGAGCACATCGAGCACGGTCGGATTCGCCTCGAAGGTGATCACTCGTCCCCCCGGGCCGGCGGCCCGCGCCGCGTGCACGGTGACGAAGCCGAGGTGAGCCCCGCCCTCGAGCACGGTGCCGCCCGCCGGGATCGCCTCCGCCAGTAACCGCACGAACGTATGCTCCCGGCCGTCCTCCATCAGCTCACGGACGTAGTGCAGGTGCGCGAGCTCGGTCCCGGCGAGCCGGACGCCGTCGACTTCGAGCTCGAAGCGCTCGAACGGACGCGCCACCAGCGGCGCCAGCCTGTCGACGAGAAGACCGAGCCCTAGCCGGCGTGCCAGACCTGCGATCCGCTCGAGCAAGGACAGTGTGGCGAGCTTGGGTCGCATGCTCCGCGGGCGACCCTACCCGATACCCTTGGCGCCGAATGAGCGACTCGATCTGGACGACGTCGGACCTCGACGCGCTCGCCCGCGACTTCGGCGACGTCTACGGCGGCCGGACCGTGCTCGTGACGGGCGCGGACGGCTTCATGGGCTCGCACCTCACGGACGCCCTCGTCGAGCTCGGCGCGAACGTGCACGCCTTCGTCCGCGCGACCTCGAGCGGCGCGGTGAACAACATCGGCCACCTCCGCGGCCGCCTCAAGGTGCACTTCGCCGACCTCACCGACAAGACGTCGATCGACTACCTCGTCAAGGAGCTGCGCGACACGGTCTCCGACAAGCCCTACGTCTTCCACCTCGGCGCGCAGGCGCACGTCGGAGAGTCGTGGCACCGGCCCTACGAGACGGTGATGGCGAACACGATCGGGACGCTCAACCTGCTCCAGTCGATTGTCGACTGGGGGCTCGAGCTGGAGAAGTTCGACACCGCCGGCACGTCGGAGGAGTACGGCAACGTGAACGAGTCCGTCGCTCACCACCACGACTTCGACGACGCGGGCAGCCTGATCCTGCACGAGCGCTCGCCGATCAACCCGAAGTCGATCTACGCGACCGCAAAGGTGGCAGCGGACTTCCTGACGATGAACTACCACGACGCCTTCGGCGTTCCGGGCGTCGTCACGCGCATGTTCAACAACTACGGCCCGCGGCAGAACCCGCGCTACGTCACCGGCACGATCATCACCCAGGCCCTGACGCGCCCGCAGGTCGAGCTCGGGGCGCTCGAGCCCCTGCGCGACTTCTGCTTCTGCACCGACGGCGTTCGCGGCCACCTCACCGTCGCGGCGCACGGAGTTGCGGGCGACGTCTACGTCTACGGGCAGGGCGAGAACATCTCGATGGCCGACTGGTCCGACCTGATCCTCCGCGTCGGCCGTGAGCACGGTTTCTGGGCCGACGACCGCGAGATCGTGACGACGCCCGCCCGGCTCCGGCCCGGCGCCACCGACGTGATGGCGCTGCGCGTCGGCTACGAGAAGCTGCACGGCGAGACGGGCTGGAAGCCGCTCGTGTCCTGGGAGGAAGGCGTCCTGCAGACGATCGCCTGGTACGCGGAGAACCGCGAGCGCTGGATCGGCCGTGTCGATTGGCTCACCGCCGACGAGCGCGCCCGCGCGGTGTGACGACCCTCCGACGCGACGAGCTCGTCGACCACGACGGCATCCTGCACCGGCAGGGAGACGACGGAGCCTCCGATTACCGCCGTCGCTGGGAGGACGAGGCGGCCGAGGACCACGTTCGCTCCGCGATCGCCGGCGGGTCGTCCGGCCCGGTCGACCTGACCGCGCTCACAGCAAAGACGTCGCCCCTCTGGAACCGCCTCCCGGAAGGGCAGCACTTCGAGTCCGTGCTCGAGATCGGCGCGGGCTACGGCCGCATCCCGCTCTACCTCGCCAACGCGCGCGGCACGACCTGGTCGAGCTACTACGCGGTCGACATCGCCGAGAACATGCTCCGCGAGCTCGTTGGGTACGACGAGCGGTTCGGCCGCAACCCGCAGGCGAGCCTGTACCCGATCTGCGTATCCGCGGATTCCCTGCCGCTCGAGGACGACTCGGTCGACATCGCGCTCTCGAGCGCGGTCTTCCTGCACATGGGCAAGGGCTTCGTGGCGCGGGCGGTCGCAGAGATCGCGCGGACGCTCAAGCCGGGCGGCCACTTCGTCTTCGACGTCTCGTTCCCGAACGCGCGCAACCCTGCGAGCCTCCACTCCCGCCTCAAGCCGCACCGCTTCCGTGCTCCGAACTTCATGAAGTTCTGGACGCGGGAGGAAGTGGACGCGCTGCTTCGGGAAAGCGGCCTCGCCGCGAAGGCCGGGTCGACCAGGGTCGAGCCGGCGAGCTACGCGCTGCTGCCCAAGCGAGTCGGCCCGCTGCCCGTTCCGCTCGCGCGACGCGTGAACGCCGCCCTCGGCCCGTCGCCGCGACGCTTTCGCGACGCCCTCGCGACGACCTACGACGCCTACAGCACCGGGCTGCTTGACTGACGCACTACGCTAGCCGGGTGGCACGGGTACTCGTTACGGGCGGCGGCGGCTTCCTCGGCTCCCACCTCGTCGAACGGCTCGAAGCCGACGGTCACGACGTCTTTGCGGCCAGGCGCCAGAGACTACGACCTGACGTCGATGGAGGCCGCGGGACGGCTCTTCGAGGACGCGCGCCCCGAGCTGGTCTTCCACCTCGCGGCGGAGGTCGGCGGCATCGGCGCGAACCGCGCGAACCCCGGCCGGTACTGGTACGCGAACCTCGTCATGGGCGCGCACGTGCTCGAACAGAGCCGCCTGCACGAGGTCGGCAAGCTCGTCGTCGCCGGGACGGTCTGCGCCTACCCGAAGCTCAGCCCGATCCCGTTTCGCGAAGACGATCTCTGGGAGGGCTACCCGGAGGAGACGAACGCTCCCTACGGCGTCGCGAAGAAGGCGCTGCTCGTCGGCGGCCAGGCGTACCGGGCCCAGTACGGCGTCAACGCGATCTACCTCCTGCCGGCGAACCTCTACGGCCCGCGCGACCACTTCCATCCGACGAATGCCCACGTGATTCCCGATCTGATCCGGAAGATGATCGAGTCGCAGGGCGAGGTCGTCCTCTGGGGCGACGGCACGCCGACGCGGGAGTTTCTCTTCGTCGACGACTGCGTCGAAGGGCTCGCGCTCGCCGCGGAGCGGTACGACGGCGCCGACCCGGTCAACCTCGGCACCGGCGTCGAGACCTCGATCCGCGAGCTCGCGGAGACGATCGCCGACGTGACCGGGTTCGAGGGGGAGATCGTCTGGGACACGTCGATGCCGAACGGCCAGCCGCGCCGGCAGCTCGACGCCTCCCGCGCGGAGGAGCTGTTCGGCTTCCGCGCGCGCACGCCGCTGCGCGAGGGAATCGAGCGCACCGTGGCCTGGTATCGCGCAAACGTCCATGCCGCTGCTTAGCGACTGGCTGTCACGCCCGCGCGTCGTCCTGCCGGCGCTCGTTCTTCTTCAGTGGTCGTGTGTGGCGGCGTTCGCCCTCTCCGTCCAGCACAACGGGTGGGTCTGGTACCAGGGCGGCGACCAGATCTGGTACACGACCTCGGGCTGGCTCCTCGGGCACGGAGAGCTGCCGCCGACTCGTGTCGGCTACGGCTGGCCGTCAGTCCTGACACCGATCACGCTCGTGACCGGACGCGACTTCGTGTCCGCGATGCCGCCGATCATCGCGTTCAACATGCTCGTGCTGGCGCCCGCTGCGATCGCCTGCGTCTACTCGATCGCACGGCACCTCGCCGGGTGGGTCGCGGGCTTGTGGGCCGCAGCGCTCTGGATCGTCCTTCCGTACCTCACGATCACGCTGTTTCGGGACGACTACCACGAGCGGTTCGTCGACCAGGTTCTGCCCCAGGCACTCGGTCTGACAGGCCTGGCGGACTATCCCTCGATGGTGTGCTTGCTCGGAGCGGCTGTGTTCGTGCTCCGCGCGCTCTCGACCCGTGCGCCGGTCGATGCGATCCTCGCCGGCGTCCTCACGGGCTTCGCGATCGGCCTCAAGCCAGCGAACGTCCTCTTCGTTGCCGGGCCCGGCCTGGCGTTCCTCCTGGCGCGCCATCCGAGAGCGGCGCTCCTGTTCACGGCGGGGGTCGTTCCGGAGCTGATCGCTCTGGCGCTGTGGAAGTCGCGGGGATTGGGCTCGATTCCCTTGTTCGCCCTCGACGAGGTCCGTCTCGCCGCCGGCCCTCAGCTGGCCGCGTTCAGCGTCGAGCACTACCTCGAGACCGTCGACCTGGACCGATTCAAGGCGAACATGGCCGGGCTGCGCGAGTGGTTCTGGAGCGCCCGGCTGCTGCAATGGGTGCCCTTCGCCGGCACCCTGGCGATCGCGCGACGGTCGCTGCCGGCGGCAGGTCTGCTCGCCGGCTGGTTCTTCGCGATCGCAATCGTCAAGGGCGCAGCCGCGGACTCGAGCATCGACAGCGGTAGCTTCTTCCGCTTTCTGATGCCTGCGTTTCCGGCGTACCTGCTCATGCTCGCGTTCATTCCCACGCTCGTGCCGACCGCGCTCCGCCGCTTTCGCGCGGAGGCGTACACCGGATCGGTCAGCGCGAAAGCCCTGGTCGCCGGAGCGGCGTTGCTCGCGGCCGTGCCGATCGGCCTGGTGGCGTTCGCCCAGCCGATCGAACCAGACGAGCGCGCGGTGCTCGTCGACGGGATCCTGACGCCCGTCGACCGGGCGCTGGTACCGACCGTCGCCGTCGAGGGCACTTCGACCACCCTGACCTGGAAAGCCCGGGACACTGGTCGGACCTCCGTCTTCTACCGCGTCTTCCGAACCGGCGCCGCGCCGGAGCCGCTCGACTGCGCGGGGCACGGAGGCGCAGCGGAGTGCAGCGTGAAAATGCTCGTGCTCGGCACGACGCGCGCGAACCGCTTCACAGACGACTCTGCTCCGGAGGGTGCGCTCTACCGCATCGGAGTCGGAGCCAACTGGCTCGACGACCCGACCGGGGGCGACGTCTTCGTCGTCAGCCCGCCCACTCGACGCGGATCATGACGCGCCCTTCGCCGGGTGGTCGTCGTTGACGTGCTGCTCGAGCAGCGCAAGTCGCTGCGCGAGGATCACGTTCTGGTCGGCCAGCTTCGAGATCACCGTCGAGTAGTGCAGCAGCACGGCGAGGATGAAGAGCGTCGCGACCGCGAAGAGCACGGCCGGCGGATAGCTCGTGACCCCCAGCCAGCCTGCAATCGTGTTCAGGCCGCCACGCCACGCCGACAGGACGAGCAGGACGGTGCCGGTCGCCAGCCAGAGCAGGGCATAGCGTTCGCGCAACCGTCCGCTGCGGATCAACTCGAGGACGACGAGGATCAGCAGGATCGAAGCGGCTGAGGCGACGATCGAGACGTACAGCGGGGTCATGGGCTCATCCCTCCTCGAGCGGAACGACGTTGCGCCGGAAGATGCCGACGAAGAGCGCGAGCGTCACCTTGATCGCGTAGTACAACGAGCGAACCGCGGTGATCGAGGACGCACCCGTCTCGCGGCCTCGCATCCTGGCCGGCACCTCCACGATGCGCAGCTTGTGACGGACGACCATCACGGCCGCCTCCACCTCCGGGTAGTCGTGCGGGTAGTCGGCGGCGAAGAGCCGGATCGCCTTGGCGTTGACGGCCTGGAAGCCGGAGGTCGTGTCGGTCAGCTTCTGGCGCGTCAGCAGCGAGACGAGGTGCGCGAACCAGCGGATCCCAGCCCGGCGCGCGAAGGGCGGCCGGTAGTCGCCGAGCCCGTCGGCAAACCGCGAGCCGACGACGACGTCGGCCTCGCCGCGAGCGAGCGGTCCGAGCAGCTGTGGGATCTCCTGCGGGTCGTGCTGGCCGTCCCCGTCCAACCGGATCACCGTGTCGTAGCCGTGCTCGAGCGCGTACTTGAACCCCGTCTGGACGGCGCCGCCGATACCCAGGTTGTACGGGAGCCGGACGACCACGGCGCCGGCGGCTGCCGCGGTCTCGGCCGTCGCGTCAGTCGGATCCGTCGTCGATCACGAGCACGTCGAGGTCGGGGTCGAAGGCGCGGAGCTCCTCGACGACGCGTGCGACCGCCGCTTCCTCGTTCCGGGCCGGGACGATCGCGACGCGGCGGCTCTCAGGCACGTGCAACCGCCGGGGCGTCCAGTCCGACCAGCGAGAGCAGCTGCCGTGCGCGGTGCGCGTACGTGTGCTCGTCGAGCACGCGCTCGCGGGCTCGCGCGCCCATCGCCTCGGCCTGCGCCGGGTCGGCCAGGAGCTCCCGGTAGGCCGCGAGCGCCTCGTCCGCGTCGTTGACGACGAGCAGCTCCTGCCCCGGCTCGAACCAGCGCTCGATGCCCTCGTAGGGGTTCGAGACGATCGCGGCGCCGGCCGCGGCGAGCTCGAACGGCCTGCACGACGACGAGGCCGGGACGCTCGCGTGCGACCGGCGGGTGATGTTCAGGTTGATCCGCGACGCCGAGATCGCGTGCGCGAAGACGTTGAAGGGGACGTCCCCGACGAGCCACGCACGGCCGGTGTCTCCCTGGAAGTCGCGGCCGCCGAGCGCGAACTCGATGTCAGGGGCTCCCCTGCTCGGCTCGCCGACCATCGCCGCCATCCAGTCGCGCCGGAACTTGTCGCCGTAGCCGTAGAAGAAGACGTCGTGCAGCTTCTCGACCTGGCGCGGGGCGAAGAACTCGGGATCGGCGCCCCAGAAGACAGCCTCGGCGCGGCGCGCGCCCAGCTCGAGGAGGCTTGGCAGCCCACCTTCGGAGTTCGAGACGACGAGGTCGTACTCGGACGGATCGGCGCCGTGGTAGTAGTTGAAGCCGGTGTCCATGCCGCCGAACTCCGGCAGGCTCATCGGCACGTCGCCGTCGTAGAAGATCACCGGAATGCCGAACCGCTCCCGCAGGTAGGTCGGGATCCCGCGGAAGTGCGCCATCGGCACGGTGAAGACGATCACGGCATCGACGTCCTTCTCGCGCTCGAGCACCTTCACGAGATGGCGCCGCCAGCGAGGCGTGACCCAGCGCCAGATCGCCTCGCGCGCAGCCTTGTCGAAGGCCGAGTCCTCGGGGGTCTCTTCTGCGCGGCGGAGGTACTTGTCGCCCTTGAGCCGCGCCAGCCCGCCGCGCACGGCGGCGTAGCTCTCGCCCTCGACCCGGGTCGGGTTCGGCGCCGTCCGCCACCAGGGCGACTCGACCGGCTTGCCGCGGTAGGGCGTGACGATCAGGTCGGTGCCGACCTCGTACATGCCTTTCCAGAGCTGCCACCACGCCGGCGTGCAGCCGTAGCGGAAGTCGAGGTCGACCGCCGACGCGACGGCGAGGATCTTCGGCGGTCTCACGCGTGAAAGTCTACGGGGGGTAGATGAAGGCGCCGTAAATGCGGTGCGGTAGCCTGCTCGCTTCGCCGTGCGTGTCTCCTTCCTCATTCCTGCCTACAACGAGGCGCGCACCATCCTCGCCGTGCTCGACGCCGTCGATGCTCTCGGCCTCGACCGCCAGGTGATCGTGGTCGACGACGGCTCGAACGACGGCACCGCTGAGCTGTTGCAGGCGCGGCAGGCGGACGACGACGGTCTGGTCGTGATCACTCAGGCGAACGCGGGCAAGGGCGCCGCGATCCGAGCTGCAATCCCGCATATCGACGGCGACATCGCCGTGATCCAGGACGCCGACATGGAATACGACCCGGCTGACGTTCCGGCGCTGATCGCGCCGATCGAGCGCGGAGTCGCCGACGTGGTCTTCGGCTCACGGTTGAGCGGAGGCCGGCCGCAGCGGGCGTACTTCTTCTGGCACCTCGTCGGCAACAGGTTTCTCTCGCTCCTCACGGGGATCCTCTACAACACCACGCTGAGCGACATGGAGACGGGCTACAAGGCGTTCCGCACCGACGTCCTCCGGGGCCTCGACCTGAGGCAGAACGACTTCTCGATCGAGCCCGAGATCACGGCCAAGATCTGCAAGCAGAAGCTGCGGGTGTACCAGCTGCCGATCTCCTACTACGGGCGCACGTACGAGGAAGGGAAGAAGATCACCTGGCGAGACGGGTTCAAGGCGATCTGGGTGCTCCTGCGTGTCCGGGTCCGAGACTGAGCAGCCCGAGCCTGCCTCGTCCGGCGCGCGGCGCCGGATCCGGAGGCACGTCGGCTGGGTCGGCCTGGTCGTCTCGCTGCTCTTCGGCTACCTCGCTTTCCGCGACGTCGACCTGGGGGAGCTTCGCGATGCGCTCGCAGACCTGCGGCTCGTCTACCTCCTCCCCGCCGCTCTGGTTCTCGCCCTTGGCGTGGTCCTGCGAGCGTGGCGCTGGCAACTGCTCTTCGAGCACGCGTCGCGCCCGCCGTTTCGCCCCGTCCTGAACGCATTGCTCGTCGGCTATCTCTTCAACACGATCCTCCCGGCCCGCGCCGGCGAGGTGGTGCGGATCCAGGTGCTCGGCCGCAGGACGGCGATCTCACGGGCCGAGGTGCTGGGAACCGTGGTCCTGGAGCGCGCCTACGACCTCGTCGTCCTGATCGGGCTGCTTGCCCTGGCCACACCCTTCCTGCCACCGGTCGACTGGCTGACGGTGGTGCTCGTGCTGGGCGCCGCCCTCGTCGCCTCGCTCGCCGTCGCGGGACTCGTCGTTCGGAGGTTCGGGACTCGGGGCGCATCCGTGTTGCTACGACCGCTCGCCCTCCTCCCCGGGGTCGACGCCGAACGTGTGGAGCGCATCGCCGGCAGCGCCGTCACCGGACTGGCAGCGCTCAGGGTGACGAAGCTCGCGCTCGTGGCAATCGGCGTCACGGGGGCGTCCTGGCTGGCGCTCGCGTCGTCAGCCTGGCTCCTGCTGCTCGGAACCGAGATCGACGCAAGCTTCGGCATGGCGCTGCTCGTCCTGGTGGCGACGAACCTCGTCCTCGCGGTGCCGTCCGCGCCGGCAGGCCTGGGATCGTTCGAGGCGGCGACCGTCGTCGCCCTTGCCGCGTATGGCGTCGACCGCACGCAGGCGCTCTCGTTCGCGCTCGTCCTCCATGCACTCAACGCCCTGCCGTTCATCGTGGTCGGCTACTTCGCGCTCGGGGTGCACGCCCGCGCGACCCGGAGCAGACGTCCCTCGCGCTGAAACGCGCCAGAGCTCTCCGGTAGACTCGCCCGCGGCGTGAAGGCGACCATCGCATTCGCCACGGCGGCGGCCGCCGTGACGGGCCTCGCGGCGACGGTCATCCCCGGCGTTGCCGACTCGTCACGGACTCTCGACGCGGAGCGCAGCCGCTTCACCGGCATGACCGCAGCCGAGCGTGCACAAGCGTTCGGAGCGCTGATACCCACCCGGATGGACGTGTTCGACTTCTACCGGCAACTGCTCAGAGAGGACGATCGTTTCTACGTCCAGGTGACCAACGAGGGCTTCGGCAACGCGGACAAGGCGACGATCGTGCGCAGCGTTGCGCGGCTCTACCTCGCCCCGGCGATCGAGGTCCGGCGACCGCAGGACGCAACCGTGGTGCTGTCCTACGACGCCGACCCCGGCGTGCTCCCGCTTCGATATTCGAAGCAGACGCGCGCAGGGCTGCAGCTCTTCTTCGTCTCCAGGGTTGCCTGAGTGAGCGAGGCCATGCTCGGTATCGCGCTGGCGAACGTCACCTACGCGGTCCTCGGGATCGGCCTGGCCGCTCTGCTCGGCGTCTTCGACAGGAGGCCGGCCACCTACGTCGACGCCCTGGTCGGGCTCCCGCTCGGACTCGCCGCCGTGATGATCCTCAGCACGTACGGGTCGCTCCTGGGCATCGGCGTGACGCCCACGGTCGTTGCGCTGCTCGCCGTCGCGGCAGCGGGCGCGGGTGTTTGGCGCCTGCGCCGCAACAGGCCAACAGCGGCTCGAGTGGCAACCCGGCGCTCCCGGCTCGACCGAATCCTGGGCGCCGTCCCGGCGATCGCGATCGGGTGGCTCCTGGTCTCGGCGACCCGGAGCGTCATGGCGAAGCCGCTCGTGGAATGGGACGGCTGGGTGCTCTGGGCGACGAAGGCACGCGTTCTCTACGACCATCCCTCCGGCGGGGCCGACATTCTGCAGAGCGACTTCTACGGGGCACCGACCTATCCGCTCGGGCTCCCGGCGCTCGAAGCGACCACGATGCGTGCCGTCGGAGACTTCGACGTGACGCTGCTCGACGTCCAAGTCGTGGCGCTCGTCGGCGCGGCGATCCTGGGTTTGTGGGTGCTCCTTCGCCACGTCGCTCACCCCTTCGTGACCGGGGTCGCCTTGCTCGCGACGCTCGCCTCGTCGCAGGTCGCATACCAGCTGACGACGAACTACGCCGACGTTCCGCTTTCGTTCCTGACCGCTCTCGGAGTGGTGGCGGGAGGCGTGTGGCTCTCCGATCCCGCAGGTCGATCGTGGCTGCTCGCCTGTTTCGCCGTCTTCCTCGGCGCCGCTGCGCTGACGAAGAACGAGGGCGTGCTCTTCGGAGCCGCGGCGGCTCTCGCGCTCATCCTCGCGACGCTGGCCATGAAGCGGAACCTGCGCAACGCACTGACAGCGGTGGCGGCGTTCGTCGCCGTGGCCGCGCCCTGGCAGATCTACACCGCCGCAAACGGGCTGAAGACCGTCGACTACGACCTCGCCGACCTGCTGAATCCCGGCCTGCTGCAGGAGCGCGCCGACCGGATCCTCCCCGCCGCCCGCGAGCTCTTGCAGGAGATGACGGTCGCCGACTCGTGGGGCGCCTCGTTGATCGTCATCGTCCTCGGCGTCGCTGCCGCGCTGCTCACAGCGCGCCGCCCCGCTGGGCTCTACGCCGCCAGCTGGCTCGGATTCGCGTTCTGCGGCCTCGTCGCTACGTACTGGATCTCGAACCACCGCATCGAGAACGACCTGGAGAACTCGAGCTACCGCACCATCCTGACGCTGCT
The DNA here is from genome assembly GCA_963765705.1 of uncultured Gaiellaceae bacterium. GTDB lineage: Bacteria > Actinomycetota > Thermoleophilia > Gaiellales > Gaiellaceae > Gaiellasilicea. Next base: position 92,333 of record CAVXXJ010000007.1, on the reverse strand, counting down.
CGTCACCGGCCTGGCTATGACGCCGCTGCTCCTCGACGCCGCCCTGGGCCACGCCCGAAGCGTGCTCTGGCCGCCGGGCGGGCTCGTCAGTATGCCCCGCGCCCGGAGATGATCGCGGGCAGCGTCTTGACCAGAATCGAGATGTCGAGCCAGATCGACCAGTTCTCGATGTAGTAGAAGTCCAGCCGCACGAGGTCGTCGAAGCTGAGTGACGAGCGGCCCGAGATCTGCCAGAGCCCCGTGATTCCCGGGAGCACGTTGTAGCGCCTGCGGTGCCAGCCCTCGAGGCGGTCGTAGTCGCGCACCGGCAGCGGTCTCGGCCCGACCAGGCTCATCTGGCCGCCGAGGACGTTGAGCACCTGCGGCAGCTCGTCGAGCGAGAGCCTGCGCAGGATCTTCCCGAGGCGCGTCACGCGGGGATCGCCACGAATCTTGAAGAGCGCGCCCTCCGCCTCGTTCTGTTCCTCGAGGTCGTCCTGCAGGTCGGCGGCGCCCTGCACCATCGTCCGAAACTTCAACATGCCGAACTCACGCTCGCCGACGCCGATGCGCAAGTCGCGGTAGAGGATCGGCCCGCGCGAGTCGAGCCTGATCGCCAGCGCGATCAGCAGCCACAACGGCAGTCCGACGAGGACGACGAGGGAGCTGACGACGAGGTCGAACGTCTTCTTCACGGCCCAGTCCGTCCCGGCGAAGACGGGCGGCCGCAGCTCGAAGAGCGGCGCTCCCTGGCCGGGGATGTACTCACCGCGCTGGCGCAGCAAGTCGGTCGTCTTTGGTGCGATGCGCACCTTGACGCCGGCCCGATGCGCCGTCTCGACGATCTCGAGGACCGCCTCTTCACTGAAGTCGCCTTCGTTCAGGATCACCTCGTCGGGGCGGGTGCGCGCGATGCGCTCCGACAACTCCCCGTCACGCGCGGGCACCGACGTCGACGAACTCGTAGGCGATCCCGGTTCGCCTACCGGACAACATTCGCTGGAGCGTCGCGAGGCTCTCACCGGTGCCGAGGAGGAGCGCCCGCTTGCGGGCGTGGAGCAGCCGCTGCAGCTCGAGCGTGAACGAGTCGTAGGCTGCGCGCAGCAGGCCGATCGTGATCGCGCATACCACCAATGCGGTCGGGATCAGCCCCGTGGTGTTGAAGTCGTAGCCCGTTCCGTACCCGAAGGCGAGGACGATCGCAGCGACGAGCAGGAGCGACGACGCGACCCGCCCGAGACCCGCACGCCGCTCACGCGTGGCGTACAGCCCCGCCTGCCAGAAGACGAGCAAGGTGATCGGGATGAGGAACGGCAGCCACTCCTCGGACTCCGTTCGCCAGAGCAGGCTCCAGAGAACCGGATCTCCGTACGCAAAGCTGCGCAGCACGAGCGCGACGTAGAGGCCGAGCGCCAGCCCGGCGGCGTCGAGCAGGGCCAGCGTCGTGACTCCGAGCAGCCGCCGCACGAACGTGCGCAACGGCGCCCGCAGGAAGACGTACGGCCGGGCAGCGCGGACGTCGCGGTCACGGGAGGGGAGAACCGGATCCGTGGGCTGCGTCGCCACGGCGAGGATGTTACTCGCGAGTCTGGGCGGCAACGATCTCCGCGACGGTATCCGCCCACGCTTCGACGGAGTGCTGCGCGACGACTCGCCGGCGCAGCTCGACTCCGGCGTCGCGGCGAGCGTGCCGCCCGGCTGCGGAGAAGCCCAGCAGCGTCTGCGCGAGGCTCTCCGCGTCGCGCGCGCGGAACCGGAGCTCGACGGGAAGGCCGGCGAGGAACTCGTCGAGCGCCGTGTTGCTCGCGATCACCGGCACGCCGCACGCCGCCGCCTCGTAGACGACCTTGTCGAGGGTCTCGCTCGTGCGTGGCTGCGTGGCGCTGAGGAGCGCGTCGCTCGCTCGCAGCAGTGCCGGGATCTCGTCTCGCGCCAGCGGCGGCTCGATCCGGACCCGGTCGCGCAAGGCGTCCGAAGCGGCGGCGACCGCCTCGAGCTCGCGGCGGTGTGCCTCCTCGTCCGCGGTCAGCTGCGGGCCGCGCAGCTCGAGCCGCGCATCGAGGCCCTGCTCGGTGGCGAGCTCGAGCGCGGCGAGCATCGTGTCGTAGCCCTTCCAGCGTGCCGTCCTCCCCAGCGCGACGAGTCTGAGCGGGCCTTCCGCCTGGGGCTCGTCGGACGGCGTGAACCGCGTCACGTCGATCGCGTGCCCCGTCGCATGCAACTTCGGGGTCGCGAGCGGAAACGAGCCGCTGCCGACGCTGAGGACGACGTCCACGAGCGGCGTCGCCAGCCGCAGCGAGCGTCCGGCGTGCCAGTGCGTGTACCAGAGGAGGATCGGGACGCGCAGCAGCTTGGTCAACGGAGCCGCCAGCAGCACGAACAGCGGAACCATGTGCACGACGACGGCATCCGGCCGTGTGCGCCGCGGCAGCAGCGACGCGGCGGCGGCCCGAGCGAAACGCACGCCGCGCCCGATGCGCGTGCGGGCGCCGAAGGTCCGGAATCCGACGTTGCCGGGCAGGTCGTGCCGTCGTACCGAGTCGCAGATGACGGTGACCGACTCGCAACGTGCTGCCAGGGAGCGCACGAGATCGACTGTCTGCGCCAGTACCGGGTGGTCTGCGTCCACCGTCTGGGTGACGAAGACGAGCCGCACCGTCAGCGCGCCGTTCCGGCGATCGCGGCCTCGACGAGCGCCCGGATCTCGCCCGTGAGCTGTCCCGGCGTCGAATGCCAGTCGGCGTAACGGACCCGCGCCGCCTTCCCCATCCGCTCGGCGAGCTCCCGGTCGGCGAGCACCCGCTCGAGGGCGACGGCGAGCGCCTCGATGTCGGCCGGAGGCACGAGCAGGCCCTCGACCTCGTTCGTCACGAGATCGGGGATGCCGCCGCCGTCGGTCGCGACGACCGCGCGTCCCCGCGCGAACGACTCGATGATCACGCGGCCGAGACCCTCCGGGAACGAGGGCAGCACGAGCACGGTCGAGGCGTCCAGCTGCTCCGAGACGGCCCCCGGCTCGAGCCACTCGTGGTGCTCGACGCGGCCGGGGAAGTCCGCCACGAGCTCATCGACCACCGCCCGCTGCGAGCCGCTGCCGACGATCACGAGCGCCGCCTCCGGCACCTTGGGTGCGACGAGGCGCCAGGCGGCAGCCAGCCCGCCGACGTTCTTGTAGGTCTCGAGCGCTCCCACGAACGTGACCGTCGGCCGTCCCGGCAGCGCGACGGGATCGCGCTCGGCGAACGCCGACAGGTCGGTGAACGCCGTGAACACCGCGCTCGGCGGCACCCCTCGCACCTCCGCGACCAACGCCGCGGTGAAGCTCGAGACCGCCCGTGTCGCATCGGCGCGCCGGACCGCGGCCGTCCCGATCGCGTCGGCGAGCGGACTGATCAACCGGCGCGCAGGCGAGCCGTAGAGACGCGAGAAGGTCCGCCAATCGCCGTGTACCTCGACGACCACTGGTACGCGCCGGCGGGCAAGCCACCGTCCGGCGAGCGCCGCCGCCGCGAGAAAGGGGTCGGACGCGAAGATGGCATGCGGGCGGAAGGTGCGGATCTGGCGCCGTAGCCGCAGCGGCAGTCGGAGGTAGAAGAGGAGACCGTCGAGCTGCCGTGGCCGAGCGGGCCGCGACAGCTTGAAGCGGTCGTTGCTCGGCCCGCTGTCGGCGGTCGCTGCTCCGACAACGCGGTAGTCGAGCTCCTCCTCGAAGGCATCCCACTTCTTCGCCAGCCACACCGGCAGCGGCAGCCGGTAGCGCGCGCGTCCGACGAAAAGGACGCGGGGACGCTCGGTCATCGCACGGCCTCCACGAGCAGAGCTTCGAGCTTGCCGTAGACGACGTCGCTCGACAGGGCCTTGACGGACGGCTTCGCCGCCGCGGCGAGCCGGTCCCGTAGGCCGGGCTCCTCCGAGGATGCGTCGGACCGCAGCCGCGAGCAGCGTCCGCGTCTCCGGGCGGCACGAGCAGTCCGTTCTCACCGTCGATCACGACCTCCGGCACTCCACCGACGGCGGTCGACACCACGGGCACACCGACCGACAGCGCCTCCACCGCCGAGTGCGGCAGGTTCTCCCAGTCGCTCGAGAGGAGGCCCGCCTCGGCGCCGGCGACGATGCGCAGGGTCTCGTCGCGGGTTCGCAGACCGAGGAAGCGGACACGGGAAGCACCCGCCGAGGAGGCCGCCACGCGCTCGAGCTCGGCTCGCTCGGGCCCGTCCCCGACGACGACGAGCTTCGCTGCGGGGACGCGGGCGACGGCTTCGATCGCGACGCCGAGGGCCTTCTGCCGGGTGAGCCGGCCGACGAAGACGAAGGTTCCGGGCTCGAGCGGCTCCGGCTCGACCTGCCTGGGCGGCGGCGCCGGATTCGTGAGCACGAGCACACGCTGCTCCGACAGCCCCCACGCTCGCGCGATCTCGGCGAGGTAGGCGCTTGGAACGACGATGGTCGTCGCCTTCCGAAGGGCGCGCGTCCGAGCGGCTTTGAGCGCGCGCACCGGCGCCGATGCCGCTCCCTGGAACTCCTCGAGCGTTCCGGCGAACAGGCCGTAGCGCTGCGCGCGCTCGTACGCCGGATCGGAGACGAGCTTCGCCACGAGCGGACGGCGCGCAACGGCGGCTGCGGCTGCGGCGGCCGCGTACGTCGCCGTCGCGTACACGACGTCGGCCGCCCGGGCGGCTCTCGCGCCCCGGAGCGCGACCTGGCCGTAGCGGAGTGGAAACGGCAGCCTGCGCGAGACGACCTCGACCTCGCACGGCCGCTCGGCCGGCTCGCCGTCACCCATCGTCACGACGCGGACGGCGTGACCGCGCGCCACCAGAAAGCGCGCGAAGTCCGGCCCGTGCGTCGCAGGGCCGCCAACGTCCGGCGGCCAGATTCCTGTGAGAAAAGCGATGCGCATGCGCGTCAACCGGCGCGCCGCGCACCGGACCACGGCGCCTATCATAGTCTCTCCCGATGCCCAGCCCGCTTTCACGAGCGCTGCGGCGGCCGGCGAGCGACCCCTCTTTCTCCGTCTTCCTCGTCACCGTTCTGCTGTGCCTCCTTCGCTCCAGCGACCTACCCAGCATCGACTTCACAACCGCCGGCACGACCGTCTCGATCGGGCCTGCTGACGTCGCGCTGCTCGCGACTGCGGCGCTCGCGGGGCTGAGGCTCCGAGCGCGGCGGCTGCTGCCCTCACCATGGCTGCTGGCGGCGACCGCGGCGTTTGCGCTCCTGATCGTCGCGTCCTCGATCCCGAACGGCGCGACTGCGGTGACTGCCGCCGGGAAGCTCGCCGAGCTCGCGGCGCTCGCACTGGGGGCCGCGGCGTTCCTCGACACACGCGAGCGGCTCGGCGCTCTCGCGGAGCTGATCGTCGTCTACACGGTGGTCGCGGTCTGCTGGGGAGTGGTGGGATTCGTCGGCGCCGCCGGGCGGCAGGGGTCCTTTCTCGGCGAGCACGACCTCGCGGCCGTCTCGTCGCTTGCCCTCGCTGTCGGGCTTGCGCGGCTCCATGCCGGCTCGGGCCGCGTGGGGCTCGGCGTGATCGTCGCGCTCACGGCCGGAGGGCTCGGCCTCATGCTCGGCGCCTCGCTTGCGAGCCTGATCGGGCTCTATCTCGTCGTGATCGCGGTCCTGGCGCTCGCGCATGCCCGTCGATCCCTCCGACGCCGCGCGGTTCTCGCCACGGTGGGGGTCGCCCTCGCCGTGACGGCCGGGACGCTGTCGCTTCGGAGCGGCGAGCTCGGCTTCCTGCAAGCGTGGTTCGGGCCGGAGCCGGAGACGCCAGGACAGTACGCGGCGAGCTGGAGCCAACGTCTCATCTTCGTCTACGTCGGCGGGCGCGTCTTTCTCGACCGACCGGTGCTCGGAACCGGCTGGCAGGGGGAGCTGCCGCCCGAGGACTACGCGCGGTACCTGCCCGATGCTCGCGAGCGCTTCGCCGACCAGCCTGCCCATTACTTTCCACCCGCCGACGGCCGGTTCATTCCCCAGCAGGCCTACGACCAGGTCCTGTTCCAACTCGGGCTCGTCGGCGGCGCACTCCTGCTGCTCACCCTCGCGCTGGCCGTCGCGCAGGCGATCCGCGCCGGTCTCCGGGCGCCGCGCACGAACGCATGGGGCGATGTCGCCTTCGTGCCGCTCGGGTGGCTCGCCGCCGTCGTCGGGGCGCTCGCAGGTGAGGGGTTCTTCGGTGGCGCGCCCCTGACCGCAGCTTTCTGGCTTACCCTCGGGATCGTGGCCGCCACCCCGACCATCCTGCGCTCTGCGGCAGCGTCATGACGGCGCGGCCGCTCAGGATCGTGCACGTGATCGCCCGCCTGAACGTCGGCGGGGCGGCGCTGCACGTGCTCCAGCTGGCACACGAGCAGCAGCGGCGCGGCCATGACGTCATCGTCGTCACCGGAACGCTCGCCGCCGGCGAGGAGTCGATGGAGTACGTCGCGGACGAGCTGGCCCTGCCCGTGCGCAAGGTGCCTGCGCTACAGCGTGAGCTCTCGGTCCGGGCCGACGCGGGGGCGATCCTGGCAATCCGCCGGATCCTGCTGGAGGCGAAACTCGACGTGCTCCACACGCACACGTCCAAGGCGGGCGCAACGGGTCGGATCGCTGCACTCGTCGCCGGCAACAACCGACCGCGCTCTGTCGTCCACACGTACCACGGCCACGTGCTCAGCGGCTATTTCGACGTCGGTCGCGAGCGCGTCTTTCGGCTCGCCGAACGAGTCCTCGCCCGCTCGGCCGATGTCCTGATCGCCGTGAGCGAGCAGGTCCGTGACGACCTCGTTGCGTTCGGCGTGGCGCCCGCCGCGCGCTTCGCGATCGTGCCGTACGGGTTCGATCTGCCGGCGTGGAGCGACGCCGACGACCAGGCGCGCATTCGCGTCCGCGCAGAGCTGGGGGTCGACGACGTGACGTTCGTCGTCGGCTGGGCGGGACGGCTGACGCCGATCAAGCGTCCGCTCGACCTGATCCGGACCCTGCGCTCGCTCCGCGATCGGGACGTCGACGCGGTCCTCGTCATCCTCGGCGACGGAGACGAGAGGCTGGAGACGGAGGCGCTCGCGCGCGAGCTCGGCGTCTTCGACGCCACCCGCTTCCTCGGCTTCCGGCAGGGCCTGAGAGCCTGGTACCCCGCCCTCGACGCGTTCCTGCTCACGTCGGCGAACGAGGGTGCTCCGGTGGTCGCGATCGAGGCCCTGGCCGCCGAGCGTCCTGTCGTCGCGACAGACGTCGGCGGAACGGCGACGGTCGTCACGGACGGTGAGACCGGGTTCCTGGTGCCGATGGGCGACATCGACGGATTGGCCGCGCGTCTCACCGAGCTCGCCCGCGACCCCGAGCTTCGTGCCCGGTTCGGGCGCACCGGGAGCGCGGATGTCCGCGAGCGCTTCGCGACGGGCCGAATGGCCGACGAGGTCGAAGCGCTCTACCGCAGCCTTCTCTCCCGTTGAAGGTCCTGCACATCCACAAGCTCACAGGCGTGAGCGGATCCGAGAACCACCTGCTCGCACTGCTTCCGGCGCTCCGGGCTTCGGGCGTCGACGCCCGATTTCTCGGCCTCGACGTACCCGGCAGCAACGCCTCGCGGTTCTACGAGCGTCTCGAGCCCCTCGGAGTGCCGTACGAGCGGCTCCGCTGCGGCCCGGACGTCAGCCCGCGGATGGCCAGGGACGTGTTGCGGTCGGTCCGGAAGCAGCGGCCCGACATCCTCCACACCCACCTCGTGCATGCGGACGTTTACGGCGCGATCGCCGCCGCGTCCGCGCGCGTCCGCCACATCTCGACCCGCCACAACGACGACCGCTATCTGCTCGGCCCCTTTCGGTATGTCGACCGCGCCTTCGCGCGCCGAACGCGCCGGCTGATCGCAATCTCGGACGCGGTGCGCGTGTTCCTCGAGCGGGCCGGCCACGACCCGGCGAAGCTCACGACGATCCGGTACGGCCTCGACGAGCTGCCCTCGGCGCCGTCGAACCCGACGCCGTTCGAGGTCGGTCTTCCCGCGGAGGCGCCGCTCGCCCTCGCCGTCGGCCGCCTGATCGCGCAGAAGGATCACGCCACGCTGCTGCATGCGTTCGCGCTCGTCCACGAGCTGCAGCCGCACGCACGCCTGGCGATCCTCGGGAGCGGGCCGCTCGAGGCCGAGACCCGCGCGCTCGTCGCGCGGCTCGGCCTCGGTGATGCGGTCCTGCTTCCCGGGCACGCGGAGATTCGGGACTGGCTCGAGCGCGCCGACGTCTTCGTCCACACCTCGCGCTGGGAAGGCTTCGGCATCGTGCTGCTCGAGGCGATGCTCGCCGGGCTCCCCGTCGTCGCGACGCGCGTCAGCGCCGTGCCGGAGGTGGTGCTCGACGGCCAGACGGGGCATCTCGTCGATCCCGGCGACTCCGTCGCGTTCGCCGCGGCACTCGGAGACGTCCTGGCCGACCGCGGCCGGGCAACGCGGCTCGGCGAAGCCGGAAGGCTCCGGGCGCGCGAGGAGTTCTCGGTCGCGCGGATGGCCGAGCGAACGGTCTCGGTCTACCGCGAAGTGCTCTAGACGTCGGGCAGCGGGGCGGCGGCCCTGCCGGCCCCGACCTGGCGCGCGAACGAGCGGCGCTCTTCGACGGTGAGCCCGAATCGCCAGATCGCGGCGCCGGCGAGGACCGCCCAGGCGACGCCGACGGGCAGAAGCTCCAGGAGCGTGTCGGTACCCGCAGCCCACGCCGCGCCCAGCACGACCGCGGCCACGACGAGCGCGGGCAACGCCGGCCTGACAACGGCAGCGGCGACGGCCCTGCCGCTGATTCCCGCCTCCGGCGCGACCGCCACGGGCACCGCCACGGCCAGCACGGCGATGTCGCTCAGCAGCGTCGCGAGCGCGACCCCCCACGTGCCGAGAGTCGTCGCGAGCACGATCGACAGCGCGACGTTCGCCGACGCGCAAACGATCAGCAGCCGGGCGATCTCGCGCTGACGGCCGCGCGCGATCAGGTACTGCGTCAGCAACCAGACCGGCTGGTGGACGAGGATGACGAGCGCCAGCAAGGCGAGCACCGGCGCCGAGTCGGCGTACCCCTCGCCCAGCCAGGCGGTGATCAGCTGGTCCGGGATGATCAGCAGCGGCAGCGCGAGCACGAGCGCCGCGGCAGACGAGCCGCGCAGGCCGGAGAGGAGCAGTCGCCGTTGCCGATCCTGGTCGCCGGCGCCGGCGTACTCCGCGAAGGCGGGGTACAGCAGGGAGGTCACGACGCTCGCGAGCCCGAACGCGAGCTGGAAGAGCCGCGACGCGATCGCATAGATCGCGGCCTCGCGCGGGCCGAGGACGATCCCGACGACCACGACGTCCGTGGAGAAGACGACCTTGCTCGCCACATGGACCAGGAAGTTGCTCCAGCTGACCGACGCCAGGTTCCGCACGCGCTCTCGCGTCACGAGCTCACGACGAAGCCGCAGCTCGGGGAACTCACGTCGTAGCCACGCGAGCGGCAGGCCCAGCCGGATGATGGTGACCGCGAACGTCAACGCGCCGAGCAGCACCAGTCCCCCGCCCCGAGGGATCAGGATCGCGACGAAGACGGCGTAGAGCACCGTCCCGACCAGGTTGCCGAGATTCTGGACGTCGAAGCGCTGATGCCCGCCGAGCAGGTTGTAGAAGAGCCCGAGCGGAAACCTGGCCGCGAGCGAGGCGGCGACGAAGAACGTGGCGAGGCGGACGTCCCAGACGAGGTCGGCCGGCGTGTCGATCAGCAACGGAACGAGCCAGGAGAGCGCAGCGGCAGCGAGGAGCGTGGCGGCGCCGATCACCCCGTAGAGGGCCAGTGCCACCGACGCGATCTCGTTCGTCTCCTCGGGTTGGCCGCGTCCGCGCGCCTCCGCCGTGAAGCGGACGACGGACGGGCCCAGGCCGAGATCGAGAACCGCCAGGTAGATCGTGATCGAGCCGATGAACGCCCAGATGCCGAACTGCGTGTCGCCGAGGGTGTGCAGCACGATCGGCGTCACGACGAGACCGGAGACCATCGAGGCGCCGTAGACCGCGTACACGCCGAGCGCGTTGCGGCGAAAGAGCCTCACGCTGCGTCGGCGACGACGTGAAAGTTCGCGATCAGGGAGCCCGGGATCGGCTCGCGAAGCGATCCCACCCGACGGTCGAGAGCAGCTCCGGTGCGGTTCAGAAGCCAGACGGGGCCCCGAGCGAGCGGTGAGCGGCGCAGTCCGATCTCGGTGTACGTGGCGAGCAGCATCGCCAGGGTCGAGGCCGTGCCCGCCGCAGGCACGACGGCGAGCGACGCCCACTCCGCGTTCTCGGCGAACAGGCGGCGCAGACCCGCGTGCGTCCAGCGCCAGTAGTCCTGCGGTGACGGGTGGTAGACCTGGACGCCGTGTGTGGATGCCAGCACGCGGCCGCCCGGCGCGACGACGCGACGAAGCTCGCGGACGGCCTGGGCCGGGTCGTCGCAATGCTCGAGCACCTGCGTGCACAGGACGAGGTCGAACGATCCGTCCTCCACGGGAAGCGCCTCCACCGAGCCCTGCAGCTCGGCGGCCGGATTCTCGACGACGTCGACGCCGACGTATTCGCTCGCATGCTTCGCGAAGAACGGGTAGTACGGCTTGACGCCGCAGCCGACGTCGAGCACGCGGTAGCCGCCGGCGCGCGACATCGACCCCGCCGCCTCCTCGAGCCACGCCGCGAGCGCGGATCGAACGACCCATGTGGCCGAGCTCATGCGTGGGCGGCGACGCTCCTCACCCGGCCAGCCGGCCGAGTCAGTCATGGAGGCGACGTCGCGGTGAACACGAGATCGCGCGCCAGGAGGCGCGGGTGCAACCGCCGGTATCGGCCCCCGACGAAGTGCAGCTCGACCCGCTCGAAGTCGACGAGCAGTCGCCGCATGTGAGTGGGCGAGTACATGTGCAGGTGCGTCGGATCGTCCTCGGGAGGCCTGCCTGCGAGGAAGCTCAGCCTGCTCTGGAGCCGGAACGCATTTGGCACGGAGCCGACGAGCGTACCTCCCGGCTTCAGGACCCGCTTCGTCTCCCGGACGACCTCGTGCGGGTCGCGAACGTGCTCGAGCAACTCACCCGCGACGACTGCGTCGAACGATCCGTCGTCGAAGGGCAGTCGGTCCTCCGCGCTGGCGCGCACCGGCGTGATCCCGCGCTCGGCCGCGACTGCGAGCGCCTCGGAGTCGACGTCGAGGCCGGTGACGTCGTTGCCCGCGAGGAAGTACGACGTGACGGCTCCCGAACGGCAGCCCAGATCGAGCACGGCGCGGCCCGGCCCGCCGACAGCGGCGACGAAGATCGGAATCCGCTCCGGGACGAAGATGAACTCGCCGCCGGCCCGTCGCTCGCGGTGGTGAGCTTGGTACGAGGCGTCGAGGCGATCGAGCTCGGACACGTCGTTGGACTCTTCGACGTCCAGTGTCGAGCTCTTCCGGCTAGCCGCGCAGCTTCTGGAACGCAGCGAAGGAAGGCTTCTTGACCCCACCCGCGGTGAGGACACCCGACTGCCAGCCTTCGCTCCCGCGCAACTCGTCGCGGAGCAGGAACCAGATGAACATGTCGATCCGAGGGTGCTTCTTCGCAATCGCGTAGGACTGCGTCAGATAGCGAGCCTGCTTGGCCGGGGAGACACCGACGATCCGGTCGGGCGGATTCGTCTGGTAGCCGTACTCGGTGATCCAGATGCGCTTGTTCCCGTACAGCCGCGTCACTTCCTTGACCAGGTCGTTGATGTTCCCGAGCGTGACCGCGGTGTTGGCATTCCCGTGAATCCCCGGCGGCGGCGGCGTGCTCGGTGTCTCGCGCGGCGCGCCGTAGTAGGGGTGGTGCGCGTACGCGTCGAAGCCGGTCGCGCCTGCCTTCTTCATCGCCCGCAGGAACGCGAGCGGCGAGACGGCCGGGCGGGAACTGTTCGGATTGTTGTTCCCCCGAGGGCCCGTGACGCCGCACGCGACCTTCGAAGCGCCGACGGTCGTCTTGCGAACGCCCTTGGCGACGGCGTTGCAGATCTTCGCGTAGTCGATCGCGCCCTGCATCACGAACTTGCCGGCGACCTTGCGGTACTGCGGCCTGAGAAACGCTGGGTTGTTCGGCTCGCTCCAGGCGAGCCAGCTGCGCACGGCCGGCAGGATCCGTCCGTCGCGCGCGGCGAAGGTACCGCTGTACCGGCGAGCTGCCGCGGTCGCGAAGCGCTCGAGGTCGAGCACGCTACGGGGCACGACGTTGACGCCGGCGGCGCGGTTCGCCCACGGCGGCGTCCCGATGATCGAGAAGACGACCTTGATCCCGTACTGCTGGGCGTAGCTGACCGTGCGGTCGTAGACCGACCAGTCGTAGGCGGGATCGTTGGGGTTCGCGGGATTGAGCGGACGGCGCTTGGCGACGCCGTTGGCGCCGCCCCAGACGAGGCTGACCCGGATCACCTGCACCCGCAGCTGCTTCAGCACCGGGAAGACCTGATCCGGGTTGCCGTAGTTGAACTGCGTGTCGTCGAAGAGCCCCACCTGCAGGAAGCGCGACGCGCTCGCCGCGGGCACGCACAAAGCGGCGGTCGCGAGGAGAGCGGCCGCCAGAAGCGCGATGCGCCTAGACAACGACAGCTTCCTGCGCGAGCGCCGAGTGGAGGCGATGGAGGCCGTCGTCCAGACCGACCTCGGGCTCCCAGCTGAGCAGTTGCCGGGCGCGTGTGATGTCCGGCCGGCGCACCTTCGGGTCGTCGGTGGGCAGGGCCTCGTAGACGATCTCGCTGTCCGTGCCCCAGATCTCGATCACCTTCTCGGCCAGCTCGAGCAGCGTGAACTCCTCCGGGTTGCCGATGTTCACCGGCATGTGCTCGCCGCTCTCGACCAGCGCGATCAGGCCGCGGATCAGATCCTCGACGTAGCAGAAGCTTCGCGTCTGCGAGCCGTCGCCGAAGACGGTGATCGGCTTCGCCTCCATCGCCTGGCGGACGAAGGTCGGGATCGCGCGGCCGTCGTGCGGTCGCATGCGGGGACCGTAGGTGTTGAAGATGCGCACGATCGCCGTGTCGACGCCTTGCTGCCGGTGGTAGGCCATCGCCAGCGCCTCGGCGTAGCGCTTCGCCTCGTCGTAGACGCCGCGCGGACCGATCGGGTTGACGTTGCCCCAGTAGGTCTCCGGCTGCGGGTGCACGAGCGGGTCGCCGTAGACCTCGCTCGTCGAGGCGAGGAGGAAGCGGGCGCGCTTCCACTTCGCGAGGCCGAGCGCGTGGTGGGTGCCGTACGAGCCCACCTTGAGCGAGTGCAGCGGCAGCCGCAGATAGTCGATCGGGCTCGCGAGCGCCGCAAGGTGGTAGACGAAGTCGACGGGCTCGTCGATCCGGATCGGCTCGATCACGTCGTGGTTGAGGAACAGGAACGACTCCTCGCGGTGATGCTCGACGTTGTGCAGCGAGCCGGTCTCGAGGTTGTCGACGCAGATCACACGGTGCCCGCGCTCGAGGAGCGCGTCGCAGAGATGTGAGCCGAGGAAGCCGGCACCGCCCGTGACGACTGAAGTTGGCATCGGGCGGATGCTAGCGAGGGATGTGGCGGGCACGGCGGATCCAAACGATTTCTTCATACCTCGGGGCGCCTTCGTACACTGGAGGCCATGGCCGCGCCCTCGCGCCGAGGATTCCTAGCCGGGGCTCTGTCGATGGTGATCCCAGGGGCCGGGCAGCTGTACGCCGGGTCGCGTCGGCTAGGGCTCGTCCTGCTGGGGCTCACTGCGGCAAGCCTGCTGGCATTCGTCGCGGCCGCCCGGTTCGCCGACGAGGTCGGGGTCGACCGCAAGCTCGTCGCGGCCGTGCTGGCGGCCAACCTGCTGCTGCTCGCGTTCCGGCTGTTCGCCGTCCTCGACGCGTCGCGCGGCGGCTGGGCGATCGGGCTCGCAGCGCTCGCCGCGCTGACCGCAGCCCCGCACGTCGCGGCCGGCTACGTCACGGTCCGCGGCTACGGAGTGCTCGAGAGCGTCTTCGCGGACGAGGAGCCGGGGGACGTCATGCGCGACCGCGGGCTCCTCTTCACCGAGCTGCCGCCGCTGCCGCAGTACGTCGCGCGGGATACGTGGGAGCTCGCGCTCGTCGAGCGGCTGGGACCCGGCGAGGTCGCACCGCTCGAGCGTTCCGTGCGCGTGCTCTCGGATGCCAAGCCCAAGGATTCGAAGCCGTGGACGACGATCCTGCTGCTCGGCACCGACGAGGGACCGGGCAACTTCGGAGCGCGCACGGACACGATCATCCTCGCCGCCGTCCAGCACGGCACCGGCCGCGCTGCGGCGTTCGGGGTTCCGCGCAACCTCGCCCAGGTGCCGCTCGGGCGGCAGCGCAAGCTCTCGAAGGAGCCTCTGAACGCCCTCTACGGGCTCAACGGCGGCGGCGCGGAGGGTGCGAGCGTGCTCAAGCAGGCGGTCTCGAACCTGCTCGGGATCCGCGTCGACTACTACGCGCTCGTCAACCTGCTCGGCTTCGCCGACCTCGTCGACGCGCTCGGCGGGGTCGAGATCGAGGTCAGGGAGCGGCTCGTCGACGAGGTGACGCGGCCGGCCTGGGGTGAGCCGAAGCCGAGGATCGACGTCGTCCCCGGCCGCACGTATCGCTTCTACGGCCGTGAGGCCCTGGCCTACGTGCGCTCTCGCAAGGACTCGAGCGACTACACGCGGATGGGCCGCCAGCGCTGCTTCCTCAGCGCGCTGGCAGACCAACTCGACCCCGTGCAGGTGCTACGCAACTTCGGCTCGCTGGCGAAAACGGTCGAGACCAACGTCCACACGGACATCCCGCTCAACCGCCTGCCGACGCTCGTCCGGCTCGTGAGCCAGGTCGAGCCGAAGCAGACGCTGACGGTCACGTTCGGCTTCGACTACTTCTTCGGCCGCCAGAAGGGCGGCAACTACCCGGTGCCGAAGCTCGGCCGCATCCAGGGAACGGTGCGGGAGGCGATCCTGACGCCGGAAGCGCTCCGCTCGAGGGGGAAGGTCGCGACTGCGCGAGAAAGCTGCTGAGTGGCCACATCCGTCCTGACGCGTCGGATCGGCGAAGGCGCCGGCCTGAGCGGCGTGCTCCTGCTCGCCGCGCTGCTCTTCTCGCGCGGCCTCGATGCCGGCCCGAACTACGACGAAGGCGTCTACCTCGCGAGCAACGATGCTCTCGACCGCGGCGAGCGCCTCGGGGAGGACGTCTTCGCGTCCCAGCCACCGGGCTTCTACCTGCTCCTGCGGCTCGCGACGGGTTTGCCCGGGCAGTCGGTCGACGCCGACAGGGCGCTGTTCCTCGCGGTCGCGATCATCGGCGTTGCCGGCGCGTGGGCGCTCGGACGCGCGCTCAGCGGCGCGGCGGGCGGCCTGATCGCGGCCGCAGCGCTCCTCGCGGCGCCGGCGTATCCGACCGAGTCGTTCCGTGTCGCCGCCGATTCGCCCGCGGTCGCGATCGCACTCGTCGGCCTGGGCTTGCTCGCCTGGTCGCTTCGCCGGGACTCGACGGCCCTCGCCGTGTGCGCGGGATGCGCGATCGCCGCTTCGGTTTCCGTGAAGCTCTTCGCGGTGACGGCGCTCGTGCCCGCCGCGGGATTGCTCGTCGCGTTCCGACCACCCCGGCGAGTCCTCGGCGGCTTCCTGCTCGGCGGCGCCGCGGTGACGTTGGCGCTGCTCGTCGCCTATGCCGGCACGATCGGCGCTCTCTATGAGGACGCGGTCGCGTTTCATACCGACGCGCGCGCGTTCGAGGGCGGCCTGGGAGAGAACGCCGAGAAGGTCGCCAAGCTGTTTCATCCGCGAACGGTGTTCACCGTGATCGCCCTCGCGGGTGCCGCTGCGTGGCTCGCACGTGGCGCCCGGCCGAGGCTTCTCGTTCCCGTCTGGCTGTGGGCTCTTGCCTCCGCAGCGTTCCTCGTCTGGCACCGGCCGCTGCTCGACCACCATTTTGTGCTGCTCTCGGCGGCCTGCGCGGTCGCGGCAGGCGCAGCGCTCGGGAGCTTGCAGTGGTCGCGTCGCGCACGCGCCGTCGCAACACTGCTCGTGGCCGTCGTGCTCGCCGCGGGCTATGCACAGCAGTGGAAACGAGTCGGTCTCCTGGCCGCTCCGGATCCGGACGTCTACGCCGCCGCCGACGCCGTGGCCGCGAGCACGAGACCCGGCGAGACGATCGTGTCCGACCTGCCGATCGTCGCGCACTTGGCCGATCGTCCGCTGGCCGGCGAGCTCGTCGACACCTCGTTCGTGCGGTTCGCATCCGGCTCGCTCACAACCGCGTGTGTCCTGTCGGTCACCGACGCGGAGGGCGTGCGTCTGGCGGTGGTGGGCCGGATGTTCCGGTCCGAGCCTGGTGTGCTGCCAGGCGTCGTCGCCCGCTTCCCGAACCGCCGCAAGATCGGGGAGATCGAGCTGCTCGAGCGCTCCCCCGCATCGGCTCGGGCCGCGCAGTCGCGCACACGTGAGTCGTGCTCCTGACGGGCTCCCTGGGTGTTCGCGTTTACGAAAGCGCGAGAGGCGAGAGGATGTACCCCATGCTGATCCTGCTGCTCGTCATCATCCTCATCCTCGCCGTCGGCGGCGGGATCTTCGTGAGCAAGCTGCTCTTCCTGCTGCTGCTCCTGTTGCTCCTGCTGGCGCTCTTCCGCGGCCGCTTTTAGCCGTTCTGCCGTAACTCGAACGGCCCGCTGAGGGTTGGAACTACATGAACGCAGTCACACGCACCGAGCCCGTTTACCTTCGCACGGGGACGATCCGACTGGTCGAGCGCCACGGCGATATCGGCCCCGGGACGGAGGGGTACCTCATCGGCAAGTTCGCGCGAGAAAGCCCGACCTACCTCGTGAGTTTCGGGAGCTCAGTGGTTGAGGTTCGCGGCGACGAGATCGTCCCGGTCGCCGCCTAAGAGCCTCAGCGCAGGACTTTTGTCGAGTGCGCGGGCCTCGAGCGGGCACTTTCTGATCCCTCGGCCAGTTGTATGGCGCGGCGCGGCGTCGTAACTTTGCTGCGTCCGTCACAACTCTCAGGGAAGGGATGGCCGTGCGCACACGCCGCTTGCGTCTCACACTCGCCGGAGGGGGCGTCGCGCTCGCGCTGACCTTCCTCTCCGTAATCGGTGCCGCCGCCGCTCCGGCGGCCGGACCGCCCGCCAAGGCCCGCGCGGCCGCGGCGAGCGTCGCACCCGACAGGATCGCGCTCGACTACGTCGCGGCGCACCGCAAGGAGTACGGCCTCACACACGCACAGCTCTCCGACCTCGAGGTCGTGCGGTCGTACACGTCCGCGCGCAGCGGAGCACGGCACGTCCGGCTCGGCCAGCGCATCGACGGAGTCGAGGTCGAGGGATCAGGCCTCGTCTTCCTGCTCGACCGCAGAGGCACGATCGTCTCCGTCCAGGGCTCGCTGGCGACGGGCTACGCGACCGGCTCGGGCAAGCTCAACGCAACCGGCGCGCTCGCTCGTGCAGCGGAGCTCTCCGGCGAGGACCTCGGCCGGGCGCCGAGGGCGCTCGTCAGCCGCGGCGACAAGCTTGCGTTCAAGAACACGATCGCCGACGGTCTGGACAATCCGGCGCCTCTGACCGCCGAACGCGTCTGGTACGCCGCCGACGGCGGCAAGCGGCTGATCGCCGCGTGGGCGACCGACGTCGAGATCTCCGGCACGGACTGGCACCGCACCGTGCTCGACGCGCGCACCGGTGCTGTGCTCCGGCGCACGAACCGAGCGCAGCACTCCGGCCCGCAGGGCACGGTCTATCGGGAGCAGACCCCGATCGCGGCCGGTGCGACGCGGCAGGTGACACCGTTCACGGGCCTCGACGGCTCGTGGGTCAGCGGCACAGTGACTGCCGGAAACAACGTCACGGCCTATCGCGACCTCGCAAACGACAACGTGCTCGGCTACCAGCCGAGCGACGCCGACCAGCACTTCGACTTCGCGTTCACCGACGACTGGCGCCTGGACGAGGACGCCGACGACGAGAGCCTGAACGCGGATCTCGACGCCATCATCACGCAGCTCTTCTACTACACGAACGTGATGCACGACTGGCTGTACGGCTACGGCTTCGACGAGGCATCCGGCAACTTCCAGGTGGACAACTTCGGTCGCGGCGGCGACGACGGCGACCCCGTCAACGCCGAGGCGCAGGACGGCTGGGACTTCGGCTGCGTCGACGAGGAGCCCGATCCGGACGTCGACATCCGCTGCCGCAACAACGCCAACTTCAACACGCCGGGCGACGGCAGCAGCCCGCGCATGCAGATGTACATGTTCGACGACGCGGGCAACTGGGCCTGGGCCGACGGCTCGATGGACGGCGACGTGATCGCCCACGAATACGGGCACGGTGTCTCGAACCGGCTCGTCGGAGACGGCGACGACTCGCTCAACCCGTTCGAGTCGCGCTCGCTCGGAGAAGGCTGGAGCGACGCGATCTCGTATCTCAAGTGGGGCGACAGCGTCGTCGGCGAATACGTGACCGACAGCCCGAACACGGGCGTCCGCAGCGTCAACTATGCGTCGAGCCCGCTCGTCTACTCGGACTTCAATCCGGCGGCCGACTCACCGCACCCGAACGGTGAGATCTGGGCGTCGGCGATCTACGACATCCGCGTCGCGCTCGGGATCGACGAGACCGCGCAGCTGCTGCTCGACGGGATGAAGGCGACGACCGACGATCCGACGTTCCTCGACGCCCGCGACGGGATCATCGCCGCGGACATCGTGACGAACGGCGGCGCGAACACGTGCCTCCTCTGGCGGATCTTCGCGGCCAGGGAGATGGGCGAGTCGGCCAACTCCTACAACGACGTCGCCACCGACGTGCCGGCGGCGTGCATCCCCGAGGCCGACGCCGGCGGCCCGTACGTCACGCCCGAGGGCACCGACGCGGCGCTGGACGGCAGCGGCTCCACCGAGGCGACCGACGGCTCCGCAGGCAGCCTGACCTACGCCTGGGACCTCGACAACGACGGCGGCTACGACGACGCCACCGGCGTCAGCCCGAGCTTCACCACGGTCGGCCAGGACGGCGTCTTCACGATCGGGCTGCAGGTCACCGACAGCGACTCGGGGATCACCGACACCGACTCGACGACGGTGACGGTCACGAACGTCGCGCCGACGGTCTCGATCGGCAACAACGGGCCGAAGGTGGAGAACACCTCCGTCACGGTCTCCGGGGTCGTCAGCGACGCCGGTTGGCTCGAGACGCCGCTCACGGCCAGCATCGACTGGGGCGACGGCACGGGCCCGCAGGTGCTCACCGGAGCGACCGAGAGCGTCCGCCCGTTCAAGACGATCACGTACTCGGAGGCACACGTCTACGGCGACGACGGCATCTTCACGGTCACCGTGTGCGCCGCCGACGACGACACGAGCGGCAACTGCAACTCGACGAACGTCACCGTGACGAACGTCAATCCGACCGCGACGATCGACGAAGGGGCGACCGGCACCGTCGACGTCAACGGCCAGCAGGTGGTCGTCGTTCACATCGGCGACTCGGTCTCGTTCACGGGACGCTCGACCGACCCGGGCAGCGACGACCTGACGCTGACGTGGGACTGGGACGACGGCGCACCGGCACCGGATGTGTCGACGACGTACTTCAACAACGCACCGGTGAACACGGCCGACCCGGATCCCAGCCCGCAGATCAACCCGCGCGACGTGACCGACACGCAGCCGCACGCCTTCACGGACGCCTGCGTGTACCAGGTCGGGTTCGACTCGAACGACGACGACGGCGGCTCCGCGCCGCTGGATACGGTCGCCGTAATCGTCGCCGGCAACGCGGACCTGTCCCGCGGCGCCGGCTACTGGCAGACGCAGTACCGGCCGCGGCCGACCGCGTTCGAAGAGGCGGTCCGGGTCTGCTATCTCGAGATCGCGGGCTTCCTGAGCCTCGTCTTCAACGAGGAACGGAACGCTTCGACGGTCGCAGCCGCATTCGATGTGCTCAAGGTGAGCGGCAACGGCGGCGACGGGACGCAACTGCTCGACCGGCAGCTGCTGACGGCGTGGCTGAACTTCGCCAACGGCGCGTTCGACCTGACGGAGCTGGTCGACGCCGACGGCAACGGGACCGCCGACACGCAGTTCGCAACGGTGATGGCCACAGCCGAGGCGGTACGCCTGAATCCCGCCTCGACCAAGGCGCAGCTGCTTGCGCAACGCGACATCCTGGAGCGGATCAACGGCTGAAACAAGCGAAAAGGAGGGGGTCGCGCGACGGCCCCCTCCTTGGTTATCCTGCGCTCGTTCCGGGTAGGGAGTAACTATGGTCACAAGGCTCGCCACACTCGTCTGCGCCTCGGTTCTCGGCTTCGCCTGCACGGCCGCGGCCGGAAACGAGCCGGCCTCGACGACGCAAACGTCGGGCAAGCACGTCCTCAGCGAGCGCAGCGACGGCCGCACGTACACGATGCGCCTCGGCCGCACGGGCGCCCTGCTTGTCCCCTCGCGGCTCCGCGGTGAAGTGAAGAAGGTCGGCCGCTCCGTCCTCGTGCTCCGCCTCGAGACGTTCGCGCCGACCACCACAACCGAGTGGGAGCTGCGCGCGGAGCGCGTTGGCTCGACAGTCATCACCGGCCCGCGCCGCGACGGGACCCGTTTCCGGATCACGATCAACGTCGTCGCCGGCTAGCGGAGATCCTTGTTCGACTCCATGTCGAACCACATCGCGAACAGCGTGAACTGGCTGCCCGAGATCAGGAGCAGCGCGACGAGGACGATCGTCGGCGTCGTGATCGCGTTCCCCTTCAGCCGCAGCACGAGCTCGACCAGGCCGAGCAGGAGGCCTGCGACGGTCATCAGGATCCCGAGCGCGTAGAAGAAGACGAGCGGGTGGAAGTCGCGGATCACGTACTTCTCGCGCAGCCGCCAGAAGAAGCCCTTCAGCAGCAGCCACGAGATCCGCGGCACGACTTTGCGCAGCTTGATCCCCGACTGCTCGCCCACCCCGTAGACGGGCCGTGACGGGAAGTCGCGGACGCGCGCGCTCCAGACGTTCAGGTGCACGAGCATGTCGTTCGGGAAGCCGTAGCCACGGTAGATCCGCTCGAGGTCGAGCCGGGCGAGCGTCGGGCGCGAGATCGCCGTGTAGCCGGTCTGCGAGTCGGCGACGTGCCAGTACCCGGAGGCGATCTTCGTCAGCAGCGAGAGGACGGCGTTGCCGAGGTAGCGCGTGCGCGGGATCAGCTTCCACGCCTCGCCGCTGACGAGGCGGTTCGCCTTCGCGTAGTCGACCTCGCCGCGCGCGACCGGCTCGACGAGCGTGAGCAGGTCGGCCGGGTCCATCTGGTTGTCGCCGGCCATCACGCAGACGACGTCGAGGTCCTCGGCGAGCGCGCGCTCGTAGCCGGTCACGATCGCCGCGCCGACGCCGCCGTTCTCGTCGCGGCTGACGAGCTCGACGCGCGGGTCGTCGGACGAGCGCACCAGCTCGGCCGTTCCGTCGCGCGAGGCATCGTCGACGACGAGGATCCGGTCGACGAACTCGGGGATCCCGGCGAGCGTGGTTGCGATCAGCCGCTCCTCGTCGTGGGCGGGAACGACGACCGCGACGCGCTTCCCGTCGACCATCGCCCTAGGAGGTGCGGGCGCGGCGCGTCAGGAACGGATCCGCGAGGAGCGCCGCGGCGCAGCCGAGCAGCAGGCCGATCAGGCCACCGACGAGCGCGCCGTTGCGGCCGCTCCGGGCAGTCGTCTTGACTGCGGCCGCCGGCTCGATCACCTGCGTCTTCTCGACGTTCTCGGCGAGCGCCAGCTGCTGCTGAACGTCGGACTGGAGATCGAGGAGCTGTCCCCGTCGCGCCTGCGCGTTGTCGAGCGAGCTGACGAGGACGAGCTTGTCGAGCGCGGCGAGCTCGTCGTCCGTGACCGCCTGCTCCAGCAATGCAATCCGCGGCACGAGCGTGTTCAGCTGCTCCTGGATCGATTCGAGCTGGTCGTTGAACGCCTTGATCTTCGTGTCGACGTACTCCGCCGCCGTCCGGGCCGATCGACCTCCGCGGCGAGGGCGTCGGCCGCCTTCTCCGCCTTGAGTGGCTGCGCGGCCACGACCTTGATCGTCACCAGCGGCGCTCCGGTCGGCCGAGCGCCGGGGCCGCTCGCACCGACGATCTGGGAGCGTGACATTGCCGCGGAGCGCACGCACCTTCAGCCCGGAAGCCCTCGCAGCCTTTTCGAGCGCGGCCTCGGAGCGGATGATCTCGGCAACTGCGCGCCCGTTCGTGATGAAGCTCGCGACCGGCGCGCCGCCGTTCGGCGAGAACGGCTGGCCCATCTGGATGAGCGTCTCCGCCTCGTAGACCTTCCCGCCGCCGAGGGCGAGCGCGAACCCGATCAACGAGGCCGAGAACCGTGCCGAGCACCGGCAGCCACCAGCGCGCGGCGATCCGCTCCCAGACAGACCGGAGGTCGACTTCGCGCTCGGCGTCCGGATCTACAGGCGTAGTCACGCGGGCGACTCTACCGAGGCCCATTCCCATTGCGCCGCCAGCCCGTCGCGCAGAGCCGTCTCGGGCGCCCAACCGAGATCGACGGCAGCCTTGCTCACGTCGGCCCTCGTGCGCTTGACGTCCCCCGCCGCAGCCTCGACCCGCTCGACGTCGAGGCCGCGTCCCGAGAGCTCCTCGACGAGGGCGATCGCCTCGCTCATCGTCGCCTCGTCACCACCGCCGACGTTGTAGGTCTCTCCCGCGCGGCCGCGCTCCATCGCCGCGATCGTGGCGTTCACCGCGTCGCCCACGTACGTGAAGCTCCGCGCCGCGCTGCCGTCGCCGAAGAGCCGGAAGCGCTCGCCCCGGACCAGCGCCTCGAGCATCGCCGTGAACGCCATGTCGGGCCGCTGCCGCGGGCCATAGACCGTGAAGTACCGCAGCACGACCGCGTCGAGCCCGCGCGCCCGCCCGATCGCGACCGCGAGGTGCTCGCAGGCGAGCTTGGTGATCCCGTACGGGGAGATCGGCTGCGGGACGACGTGCTCCGACGTGGGATAGGTCTCGGCGTCGCCGTAGACGGACGACGACGACGCGAAGACGACGCGGACGCCGGCGGCCGCAGCCGCCTCGAAGACCCGCTGCGTCGCGCGCACGTTCCGGTCGAGGTAGAGCTGGAAGGTCTCGCCCCAGCTCGCCCGCACGCCCGGCTGGCCGGCGAGGTGAAAGACGCCGTCGGCACCGGCGAGGATCGGCTCGAGCGGCGCGACGGCCAGATCGGCTTCGAGCACGTCGAGCGAGGCGGCGTTCTGCTCCTTGCGCGAGCGCTCGTAGTAGTCGGTGAAGCAGTCGACGCCGACGACCTCGTGACCCGCTGCGAGAAGCGTTTCCGCGAGGTGCGAGCCGATGAAGCCGGCCGCCCCGGTGACGACGTATCTCACTTCTCAACCATCCCATAGACCCGCGCGTGGCCGACGAGATAGAGCCGGTCGCGATCGGCGACGACGCCGCCGTACTTGCCGTCCTCGAAGGTCCAGAGCAGCTTGCCCGTGCGCGCGTCGAGCGCGTACGTGCGCTCCTTGAAGGTGGAGAAGTAGACGACGCCGTTCAGCACCGTCGCCGAGCCGGAGATGTCCCCGTTCGCGCGAAAGCGCCAGCGGATGTCGCCGGTGGCGGCATCGAGCGCATAGAAGCGGCCGCTGTAGGAGCCCACGTAGACCGTCTTGCGCCAGACGGCGGGCGAGCCGTAGACGTAGCCGCCCGTGCCCTGCGACCAGCGGAGCTTGCCGCTCGCCGCGCCGAACGAGTAGACCTTGTGGTCGGTGGAGCCGATGTAGACGCGGCCGTAGGCGACCGCCGGTGTCGAGTAGAAGTACCCGCGCCCCCCGAGCCGGTCCTGCGATCTCGTCCGCCAGATCACCTTCCCGGTCGTCGCCCGCAGGGCGTAGAGGTAGCCGTCGTAGGTGCCGACGTAGAGGCGGTTGCCGGACTTCGCGACGGCGCCCTTGATCCGGCCCTTGCCCTGGAACGTCCAGCGCACGCGTCCGGTGGCCTCGTCGAGCGCGTAGACGCGGCCGCGCCAGTCGCCGACGTAGACGACTCCGTCGGCCACCAGGGGCGAGGACTCCGTCGGGCCGATCCGCGTCCGCCAGCGAATCTTCCCGAAGCCCGCCGCGAACGCGATCACCTCGCCCTCGAGCCGCCCCGGCTTCGCCTTGCTGTTGCACGGCGGCCGGTTCATGAACGACTGGTAGACGGTTCCGTCCGCGACCGCCGGCGAGGCCGCGACGCAGCGACCGATCGGGATCTTCCAGGCCCGCTTGCCGGTCTTCGCATTGACCGCGAACATGACGCCCGAGTTGTTCGTGAAGTAAAGGCGTCCGTACGCGATCGACGGGCGGGAACTCGAGCAGGTTGCGCGCACGAAAGGTCCAGACCCGCCGGAAGGGCGGTCGCAGATCGAATGGGCCGACGCGGTTCCGCTCGACGTCGTAGCCGTTCCGCGACCAGACGACCTCGAGCTTGTCCTGCTGCGGCGGCGGTGGGAGCGGCTCCTCCTCTTCGGTCGTCACGAACTCCTCCGTCGAGGAGCCGCGCACGTCCTTGGCCTCCTCGCGCTTGTAGAGGACGTACCCCGCGACGGCCCCGCCCACGAGCAGCACGAGCGCGATCGCGCCGCCGATCAGCCACCGCTTCACTGCAGCTTCACGCCGCGCGGCTCGACCGCCCAGACCCGCGAGTACCCGTGCAGGAGCAGGCGCCCGCCGTTGCCCGACACGGGGACGTACTCGCCATGGGGGAACCTGAGGACGACGCGGCCGCTCTTCGCGTCGACGCCGGTGATGCGCCCCCAGGTCGACCCGGCGTAGGCGACGCCGGCGACGACGACTGCGGCGCCCGAGACCGGCCCGCCCGCGCCGACGCTCCACAGCACCCGGCCCGATCTCGCGGAGACGGAGTAGAAGCGGCCGTTGTAGGAGCCGAAGAAGACGCGGCCGGCCCAGACCGCCGGGGACGAGTAGACGTAGCCGCCGGTCCGCACGCGCCAGAGATAGCGGCCGCTCGTCGTGAAGGCTGTGAGGCTGTTGCCCGTCGAGGAGGGGACGAAGACGCGGCCGGCCGCGACCGCGGGCGTCCCGTAGATGCGGCCGTTGACCGACCGCGAGAAGCGGCGCTTGCCGGTGCGGGTCGCGAGCGCGTGCAGGCGTCCTCCGTAGTCGCCGATGTAGAGCGTCCTGCCCGAGATGGCCGCGCTCGACGTGATCTTGTGGCCCGTGCGATAGCTCCAGCGCAGCTTCCGCCGCTTCAGGTCGAGCGCGTAGACGCGGCCGTTCCAGGCGCCGAAGTAGTCGAGACCGCCGACGACGATCGGCGACGACTCGATCGGCGAGCCGACGCGGAAGTGCCAGCGGAGCTTGCCGTTGCTCCGGTCGAGCACGCGCACGATCCCGTCCATGCCGTGCACGACGAGGTCGTCACCGACGATTGCGGGCGAGGAGGCCATCTTGCCGCCGCGCGGCCGGGAGCGCCAGATCACCTTGCCGTTCCGCATGTCGAGCGCGTAGATGTGGCCCTTGTAGTTGCCGACGTAGCCGACGCCCTCCGTGACGACGGCAGGAAACTCGAGGAGGGCGCCCACTCCGCGGGACCAGACGACCTTGAAGGGTGGCCGGAGCTTGATGTCGGAATGCGCCTGCGTCCGGCGATTGTTCGCGCCGTACATCGTCCACTGGAGCGCGTCGCGGAAGAGGCGGACGGTCACCTCGCGGCGTTGCTTGAAAGGCATGCGCACGGTGCGCGTCGCGTACCCGGGCTTGGAGACGCGGACCGGCAGCGCCGCCCGCCGCTTGATCTTCACCGAAGCGAGGCCGCGCGTGTTCGCGTATCCCGCCCGCTTGCCGATGACGACGCGCGCACCGCGGACGCGCGAGTGCGTGTCGCCGTCCACGACGGTGACGAGCACCTTCGCCGGTCTCGGCTTCGGCTTCGGCGCGGGCGGAAGCGGCCGTACCTCGGGTGGATCGACCGGGGCCGTGTAGGGCGGCGGAGGCGGCGCGACCTCGGTGTTGCCGCCGCACGCTGCCGTCAGGCCCAGAAGGGCCACGCCAGCGACGATGAGGCGGGTCACGCCTCGCCGGGCTCGCCTGCGACCGGCTCTGGGAGCTCTTCCGCGAACGGAACGAGGCTACCGCCGTCACCGGCTGTCAGACACAGATGGGAGAAGAAGCGCGTCATCAGAACCCCTGCGCGGAACTCGCCGAGCGTCGGCTCGGGCCGCTCACCGTTCGCGAGCGCCAGCGCCAGCTCAGGGTAGCGGCTGCCCGCGGCGAGCGGCAGCGGGAAAGCCCCGCCGAAGCGGGGGTTGATGTCGGTCACCGGCAGCGACCCGTCCGGCTCTCGAAAGCACTGGACGTTCGCCGGGCCGACGATGCCGACGGTCTCGGCGACGCGGCACGCGTGCTCGATCAGCTCCCAGTCCTTGATCGACTCGCCCTTGATCGACTCGCCGCCCTTGGACTGGATCATCGTCCGCGGGATCGCGTTCAGGCAGCGGGTCTCGAGGTCGCAGAAGAGGTCGACCGAGAACTCGTCGCCCCGGCAGCACTCCTGCACGAAGGAGTCGACCTTCGTGTAGCCGAGGAAGAACTCGAGCTCGGCACGGTCGTGCGCCCGGTAGATGTGGCGGGAGCCGAAACCCTCGCGCACCTTCACGAGCAGCGGGAACCGCGCATCGTCCGGAACGTCGTCGGGCAGCCAGCTGCGTGGGGTCGGGATCCCGCTCTCCTCGAAGAACAGGTGCGCGAGGTACTTGTCGCCCATTCGCTCGCACACCTCGGGCTCCGGGACGAGCGCCAGCGCGGGCGCGAGCTCGTCCCGCGAGCGGGCCAGCAGCACCTGATCGAGATCGGTGAGCGGGATGATCAGCCGCACGTCGTGCTCGGCGACCAGCGCGGCGAGCGCCGAGATGTAGCCGGGGTCGTCGACGCGTGGGACGAACGCCTGGTGGTCGGCGTGCCAGAGCGCCGGCGCGAGCGCGTCGAGGTCGGTCGCGATCGTCGTCGCCCCGGCCCGCGCGAACGCCGACACGATGTCGACGCGCTGCCCGGCGCAGGTGAAGAGGACCGCGGTCACGGCCGCAAGCGTACTGACGCCCTAGTACGCACAGTCGTAGACCGTTTGACGCTGTGTCGGCGACGGCGGCCGTTCCCAGAGGTAGACGGTCCTGCCGCGCACCTCCAGACGCTCGCCCAGATCGCCGCCGACCGAGCGGTACGCGGCGGCAACCCGCTCGGCACTCGTCTCCGAGGCTGCGACGGAGACGGTGACGCCGTTCGTCTCGACCACGGTCGCCAGCGTGCCGAGCTCGGCAGTGCGCGCGATCGGGTCGCGCGGTGCCGACAACCTCGCGCCCTTCTCGTTCACCAGACAGCGCTGAGTCTTCTCGAACCCGGGGTCCTCCCAGACGGCGGTCTGGATTCCCCACCCGACCAGGGCGGCGGTGACCAGCAGTGCAACCGCGACCAGTCCGCCGCGAACGTATGCCCAGTCACTCACGAGACGAAGGCGAAGGTCGCGTACGACAGGGACACGAGCCCGCAGAGTGCGAGCACGCCGAGCACGGGCAGTGCGAACCGACGGCTCCGCTCGTAGAGAGCCTCGACGCAGAACCCGAACGACAAGGCCCAGAAGGGCACGGCCGGAAGCATGAACATCGCCTTGACGAGGTCGCCGTCGCTGTTCGAGCCCCGCGTCGCGTAGTAGAGCACCGCAGCGAGCCCGGCGAGCGGAACGAGCCCGGCAACCAACCGCTCCGGCGTAGCTCGCCAGCGTGCGAGCCCGAGCGCGAGGAGCGCCAGCCAGCCCGCGACCGCTAGGGCGGTGAGCGGGAGCCCGACGACGCTCTGGACGATCAGCCGTCGGTTCACGTCGGCCAGCTCGGGTCGCGGGGCTCCCCACGACCAGATCCCGAAGTAGTCGCCCCACGTATCCGCGTACAGGAGCGGGAAGAACCGCGGCGGCAAGTCATCGCGCGTCGGCGCCACGATCACGTCGGGGAGCCCGGAGCTGAAGTAGAACGCGGCCGGCCAGTAGTTCTCGAACGACGCGATCGGTAGCCCGCGGCCGAAGACTGCATTCGAGCCCGACGACTCGAGGTGCAGATACCACGGCAGCGGGAGCAGGATGATCGCTGCGGCCATGACGGCGAGGGCGTTTCTGATCCGACGTCGGTGCGCCGGCTGCGCGACCGCAGCAACGACGAAGGCGACCAGGACGAGAGCGACCGTCCAGATCGCGACCGACCGCACGAGCTGAGCCGCAGCGAGCGTCAGGGCGAGGACCGCCCAGTCGGCGACGCCGTAGCGGCCGCGGACGATCATTCGTATGCACAGCACGAAGGCGAGTGCCGAGAGGAACATCACGAGTGGCTGCGGGTGGAACATCGCCGCCGTCTTCAGGACGACGGGACAGCAGACGAAGAAGGCCAGCGACGCCCAGCGCAGCAGCGGCCGACCCGGGAAGAGCAGGCGGCCGAGAACGAGAACGAGTGCCCCTGTGCCGAGGGTGAGGAACGCGTTCAGGAGCAGTGCTCCACGTTCCGGCTCGTCGAGTGGCGTCAGCTCGCCGAGCTCGGTCGCCGCGCCGGCCAGGACGTAGAAGCCGGGCGGCGTGTACGACGCGCCGCCGTCCGGTAGGCCGTCGCCGGAGAAGAGCGACTCTGCGTACGAGATGTGCTCGGCCGCGTCGAACCCCCCGATCGGCGGATACGTGAACGCGTTCCAGAGGGCAATCGTCCCGAGCAGTGCGAGGAGCGCGCCGCTGACGATCTGGTCGAGACGGCGCGAGTGGAGGTCGCTCAGCGCCACCCCCCAGTCTCCCCCTTGTACGTGCCGCCGAAGAGGGCGAGCGGCGTGCGGAGCAGGATCAAGACGTCGGTGAGCGGCGAGCGGTGCTCGACGTACCAGACGTCGAGCTCGATCCGCTCCTCCCACGAGAGCGCCGCCCGGCCGTGGATCTGCGCCCAGCCGGTGATCCCGGGGAGCACGTCGAGGCGGCGCCGCTGCCGCTCCGTGTACTTGTCGACCTGGTAGCGGAGCGTCGGGCGCGGACCGATCAGGCTCATGTCGCCGCGGACGACGTTCCAGAGCTGCGGCAGCTCGTCGAGCGACGTCCGGCGGAGGAAGCGGCCGGCGCGCGTGATCCGGCTGTCCCCCTTGTCGACCGCGTAGCCCGCGCCCTTCGTCTCCGCGCCGACGACCATCGTCCGTAGCTTCAGGAGCTCGAAGTCGCGGCCGTCCTTGCCGACGCGGGTCTGCTTGAAGAGGACCGGGCCGCCGTCGCCGAGCTTGACCGCCACCGCCGCCACGACCAGCAGCGGGCTCGCCAGCGCAAGCCCCGCACCGGCGATCGCGACGTCGAGCGAGCGGTTCACCGCGTCCCCTCCGCCGCCTCCCACGTCGCGGGCACGCCGCGGCGCAGGTAGTTCCAGAGCGCGACGACGGTCGCCCAGGTCACGAGGACGTAGTAGCGGGCGATACCGACGCCGGCAGCCGCCGCTGCCAGCAGCAGCAGTTGGCCGCCGAGCACGGCCTGGTAGACGAGCCCTTCGCCGACGAGCGCGAGCGACGTCGCGAGGAGGACGACGTGGAGGATGCCGCTCCCGTACCGCAGGATCCGATGCGAGATCACCTCCACCAGGTAGCCGGGTGGCAGCCGCTTCAGCATCGAGCCCCGCAGCGTGATCTCCCAGCAGTGCTCGAACATGCGGACCTTGCGCCGGTATTCGGTCTCGTTCGACGGCGTCGGCTTCTCGGAAGCGCGCGCGGCGGGCTCGTAGACCGCGCGGCGGCCGGCCTGCACCATCCGGTACGGAAACGAGAGGTCGTGGCCCCACTTCGGATCGACCTCGACGTAGTCCGAGCGACGGACCGCATAGATCGAGCCGTTGCCGCCCGTGACCGATCCCAGCCGCGACTCCGCCTGGCGCTGGACCATCTCGTAGCGCCAGTAGAGCCCCTCACGGTTCGAGCCGTCGGCCGCCTCGAGCACGAGCTGGCCGCACACGTACGCGACGTCGGGATCGGCGAAGTTCGCGACGAGCTGCCGCAGCGCGTCAGGAGCCCACGTCGCATTCGCGTCCGAGAACGCGACGATCTCGCCGGACGCCTCGCGCACCGCCCTGTTCTGGGCGGCCACCTTCCCTCCGCGCGGGTTGACGAGCAGCCGCACTCGGTCACCGAAGCGCCCGACGAGCTCATGCGTCCGGTCGGTGGACGCGTCGGAGGTAACGACGATCTCGAGCTGGTCTGCCGGGTAGTCGAGCGCGAGGAGATTCTCGAGCCGCCGCTCGATCACCGGCTCCTCGTTGTAGGCCGCGACGATCACGGTGACCGTCGGCTCGATCGCCGCCTTTCGCACGGCGCGCGAGCGAACGCGCGATAGCGCGGCGGCGCCGAGCGGGTACACCAGGTGAGTCCAGAGGAGCGCGCCAAGCGAGACCCAGAACAGCGCTTTCAGAGCGAGCACGCGAGCGAGTGTAGTGACCTGCTGTAGGCTCGAACCACGTTCGCCGCGTATCTCATCGTCTATGCCGTGCTCTCAACGGCGGGGTTGATTCTTCTCCGAAGCTCGCTCGCGGACGCGACGACTGCCGAAGCGCTCTCCGACCCGCGTTTCTACGCCGGTGCCGCGAGCTACGCGCTCAGCTTCGCGACCTTCCTGCTCTCACTCCGACGCTTTGAGGTCCTGACGGTGTTTCCTGTGTTCTTGAGCGTGACCTACGCAGGGGTTGCTGTCTGTGCGGCGATCTTCCTCAACGAGCCGCTCACGCCGCTTCGTGTCGTCGGCCTCGCCCTCGTGGGTTCGGGCGTGGTGCTGCTGACGCGCTGAGTCGCTAGCATCGACGCGTGTCCGACGCCGTTTGCTTCGTGGTTGGGGCGCGCCCCAACTTCATGAAGGCGGCGCCGGTCTACCGCGCCCTCGAGGCGCTCCAACGGGGGCTCGAGCCGATCCTCGTTCACACCGGGCAGCACTACGACGCGGAGATGTCCTCGGTCTTCCTCGACGAGCTCGGACTGCCCGCTCCGGACGTGTTCCTCGGAGTGGGATCCGGCACGCACGCGGAGCAGACGGCGAGGGCCCTGGTCGGCGTCGAGCAGGTGCTAATCGAACGGCGGCCGTCTCTCGTAGTCGTCCCCGGGGACGTCAACTCCACGCTCGCCGCGGCGCTCGCGGCGGTGAAGGTCGGGATCCCTGTCGCCCACATCGAGGCAGGGCTGCGCAGCCGCGATACTCAGATGCCGGAGGAGCACAACCGCGTCGTCACCGATCATCTCTCGGACGTGCTGCTCGCACACCAGGACGAAGCAATCGAGAACCTCGCCAGGGAAGGAATTGCGGGCGATCACGTGCATCTGGTCGGCAACACCATGATCGACTCAGTGCTTGCCCACGTCGAAACCGCGCGCGCCCGGCGGCCGTGGAGCGAACACGGTGTCGAGCCAGGCGGATACGGGCTCGTGACGCTCCACCGCCCCGCGCTCGTCGACGACCAGGCCCTCCTCACCGAGACCGTCGATGGGCTCATCGCGCTGGCGGAGACGTGCCCGGTGATCTTCCCTGTGCACCCGCGGACACGCGAACAGCTCGCCGGCTTCGGTCACGCTCGCCGACTCACGGACGCAGGGGTACTGCTCAGCGGCCCGCTGGGCTACCTGGACTTCCTCGGGCTCGAGGCGGAAGCGCGCTTCGTGCTCACGGACTCCGGCGGCGTGCAGGAGGAGACCTCGGCGCTGGGTGTGCGCTGCTTCACGCTGCGAAACCAGACGGAACGGGAAGTGACAGTGCGCCTCGGTACGAACACAGTCCTCGGCGCGACGCCGGCAGAGATCGCGTCCATTCCACGCAGGCTCGAAACGCCGAAGCGCGGAGAGCCAATCCCGCTCTGGGACGGCCGCGCGGGCGAGCGCGCCGCGGCGGTGCTTTACGCGTTCCTCGCAGAGCGAGACGAGACCCGGGCCGAGGCCCTCGCCTGATGTGCGGGATCGTCGGCGCTCTTCGGTTCGGCGGCAACGGCTTCGTCGTCACGGAGCCGTACATCACAGAGATGCGCGAAATGGTCGTGCACCGAGGGCCGGACGGCGGCGACACGTGGGTCGATGACGAGGGCGAGATCGGACTGGGCTTTCGCCGGCTCGCGATCATCGACCTCTCCGACGACGGCGATGCAGCCGATGGCGAACGAGGACGGCTCGATCCAGCTGGTCTTCAACGGCGAGATCTACAACCACGCCGAGATCCGCGCCGAGCTCGAGCAGCTGGGCGGCCACAGCTGGCGGACCGACCACTCGGACACGGAGGTGATCGTCCACGCCTTCGAGCAGTGGGGCATCGACTGCATCCAGCGTTTCC
Source organism: uncultured Gaiellaceae bacterium (assembly GCA_963765705.1). Classification (GTDB taxonomy): domain Bacteria; phylum Actinomycetota; class Thermoleophilia; order Gaiellales; family Gaiellaceae; genus Gaiellasilicea. The sequence continues at coordinate 60,051 of CAVXXJ010000007.1, read as the reverse complement.
GCGGCATGTTCGCGTTCGCGATCTGGGACGCGCGCTCGCAGGAGCTCTGGCTGGTCCGCGACCGGATCGGCATCAAGCCGCTCTACTACAGCGTCCACCACGGCCGGATCGTCTTCGCCTCCGAGATCAAGGCGCTGCTCCAGGACCCGGACCAGGAGCGGGCGGTCGACGAGGAGTCGTTCTTCCATTACCTCTCCTTCCTGACCACCCCGGCGCCCCGGACGCTCTTTCGAGGGATCAACAAGCTGCCCGGCGGGACGTGGATGCGAGTCACCGCCGACGGCGCAATCCGCGAGCAGCGCTACTGGGACGCCTCGGGAACGCCGACGCCGCTCACCGGCGTCCCCGACGCCGAGATCGCCGAGCGCATCCTCGACGAGCTGCGCACGTCGGTCCAGCTGCGGAAGGTCAGCGACGTGCCGGTCGGGGTGTTCCTCTCCGGCGGCATCGACTCGAGCACCAACGCCGCGCTCTTCTCCGAGGGCGAGGAGGGCGCCGGTGAAGACGTTCTCGATCGGCTACGAGGGCGAGTACGAGAGCTACAAGAACGAGCTCCACTACGCGCGGCAGATGGCCGAGCGCGTCGGCGCCGAGCACCACGAGCGGCTGCTCACCGTCGACGACCTGCTCGACTTCCTGCCGAAGATGGTGCAGCTCCAGGACGAGCCGATCGCCGACCCGGTGTGCGTGCCGGTCTACTACGTCTCGAAGCTCGCGCGCGACAACGGCGTCATCGTCGCCCAGGTCGGCGAGGGCGCCGACGAGCTCTTCTGGGGCTACCCGACCTGGAAGGTCTACCGCAACCTCCAGCGCTACGACGACTTGCCGGTGCCCGTCGGGTCTGAAGCGCGTCGGCAGTCGCCGCGGCGACACGGATGGGCAAAGGCGAGCGGCGCGAGGTGGAGTTCCTGCGCCGCGGCGGCTGACGACCAGCCGATCTTCTGGGGCGGCGCCGAGGCCTTCACGCACACGCAGAAGCAGCGCCTGCTCTCGCCGCGCCTGCGCCGCGAGCTCGAGGGCCTCAGCTCGTGGGACGCCATCGAGCCGATCCGCAAGCGCTTCGACGAGCAGGCCTGGGAGCAGTCGCCGTTGACCTGGATGAGCTACATCGACCTCAACATGCGGCTGCCCGAGCTGCTGCTGATGCGCGTCGACAAGATGAGCATGGGCGTCAGCCTCGAGGGGCGCGTGCCGTTCCTCGACCACAAGTTCGTCGAGCTTGCGCTCTGGATCCCGGAGGACGTGAAGACGCGGAACGGTGAGTTGAAGCACATCCTCAAGCAGCGCCGTCCGCGGCGTGATCCCGGACGAGCTGATCGACCGCCCGAAGCAGGGGTTCGGCGTGCCCGTCTACGAGTGGTTCTTCGACCGCCTCGGCGACAGGGCGCGCCGCGAGCTCGAGGAGTTCTGCGCGCAGACCGACTTCCTCGACCGCGACGAGGTGATCCGGCTCGTCGACGAGCAGCGCGGACCGGAGGTCTGGTACCTGCTCAACTTCGCGCTCTGGTGGAAGGAGTACGTGGCGTGAAGCAGGTGCTGATCCGCGGCGGCGGAGTCGCCGTCGAGGACGTGCCCGCGCCGACCGCGTCGCCGCGTTCGCTTCTCGTCCGCGTCGAGCACTCGTGCGTGTCGGTCGGGACTGAGCTGTCGAGCGTCCGCATGTCGGGTCTTCCGCTCTACAGGCGCGCCCTGAAGCAGCCGCATCACGCCAAGCGCGTGCTCGAGATCGCGAAGAACGAGGGCTTCGCACGCACCTACAAGCGGGTGCGCGGGATGCTCGCGGCCGGCCTGCCGACCGGCTACTCCGCCGCAGGAATCGTCGTCGCGGTCGGCCACGAGGTCGAGGCCTTCCGTGCCGGCGACCGCGTCGCCTGCGCCGGCGCCGGGATCGCGAACCATGCCGAGCTGATCGACGTCCCGGTCAACCTCGCCGTCCGAGTCCCCGACGGGCTCGACACAGGCGCCGCCTCGACGGTGACGCTCGGTGCGATCGCCCTCCAGGGTGTGCGCCGCGTCCAGCCCACGCTCGGCGAGACCGTCGCCGTCGTCGGGCTGGGCATCCTCGGGACAGCTCGCGGTCCAGCTCCTGCACGCGAGCGGCGCTCGAGTGATCGGCACCGACCTCGACCCGAGCCGGATCGAGAAGGCGCTCGCGCACGGGCTGGCGCATGGGGTCGGCGCGGACGAGGACTTCCCGCAACGTGCCCACGAGCTGACCGACGGCTTCGGCGCCGACGCCGTCCTGATCACTGCTGCAACCGAGAGCGACGAGGTCGTGCGCCAGGCGATGCAGGCATGCCGCAAGAAGGGCCGCGTCGTCCTCGTCGGCGACGTCGGCCTCCACCTCCAGCGCTCCGACATGTACGAGAAGGAGCTCGACTTCCTGATCTCGACCTCGTACGGCCCCGGCCGCTACGACGACGTCTACGAGCTCGAAGGCAGCGACTACCCGATCGGATACGTGCGCTGGACCGAGAACCGGAACATGGAGGAGTACCTGCGCCTGCTCGCCGACGGCCGCGTCTCGCTCGAAGGGCTTGGCCAGGAGACGTATCCGGTCGACGAGGCGGGCGCTGCCTACGAGGCGCTCGGCTCGAGCGAGTCGAAGCCGCTGCTCGTGCTGCTCTCGTATCCCGAGCGGGCGGACGCGGCGGAGAGAACGACACGGCTACGGACGCTCGCGCCGAAGCCAGGCAAGATCGGAGTCGCGCTCGTCGGCGCCGGCAGCTTCGCGCAGGGGCAGCACGTCCCGAACCTGATCAAGCTGCGCGAGCACTACGAGCTACGCGCGGTGATGAGCCGGACCGGGGCGAACGCGAAGGCGGTCGCCGCGCGCGCCGAGGCGGGCTACGCGACGACGGATCTCGACGAGGTACTCGCGGACGACGCGATCGACCTCGTCCTGATCTCGACCCGGCACGACACGCACGCCGATCTGACACTCCGCTCGCTCGAGGCCGGCAAGAACGTCTTCGTCGAGAAGCCGCTCGCGCTCGACGAGGGTGAGCTCGCGGCCATCGAGGCGTTCTACGCCGACCGTCTCCGACGGACCGCTGTTGATGACCGGCTTCAACCGGCGCTTCTCGCCCGCCGCCGCGAGGCTCGGCGAACTGCTCGCCGACCGCAGTTCGCCGCTCGTCGCCAACTACCGGATGAACGCGGGCTACATCCCGCTCGACCACTGGGTGCACGGGCCCGAGGGCGGCGGCCGCAACATCGGCGAGGCCTGCCACGTCTACGACGTCTTCGACTTTCTCACCGGCGCCGAGGAGACCTCCGTGCAAGCGCAGGCGATCGGGTCCGGCAACAGGCACTGGGCGGGCAACGACAACTTCGTCGCCACGATCGGCTACACCGACGGCTCGGTCTGCACGCTCACCTATACCGCGCTCGGCCACCGCGACCATCCGAAGGAGCGGCTGGACGTCTTCGCCGGCGGCCGCGTCCTCTCGCTCGACGACTACAAGTCGCTCTCGATCGACGGCGGCGGCTCCGGCTGGAACGGAACGACGATCCAGAAGGGCCACGTTGAAGAATTGGCGGCGCTGGCACGCGCGCTGCGCGAAGGCGGCCCGTGGCCGATCCCGCTTGAGCAGCAACTGCAGGCGACGCGGATCAGCTTCGCCGTCGAGCGGCAGCTGCATGGTTCGCTCCCGAACGCCACGCGATGACTCCAGAGGCGAAGACGAGCGTCGAGCACAGCGTCGCGATCGTCGTTCCCGTCTACCGCGGCGAGCAGACGCTGCCGGCGCTCGTCGACGAACTCGACACGTACGTGGAGCCGCAGGTCTCGCCCGGCGGAGCTCGCTTCCGCGTAACCGAGGTCGTCCTCGTGCACGACGCGGGTCCCGACTCCTCCGACCTCGTGATCCGGGAGCTCGCGGGCCGGCACGCCTACGTGCGCCCGGTCTGGCTGGCGCGTAACTACGGCCAGCACGCCGCAACCTTGGCTGGGATGTCGAGCACGAGCGCGGACTGGATCGTGACGATGGACGAGGACGGCCAGCACGATCCCGGAGCGATCGGCACGATGCTCGACACGGCGCTGTCGACGCGCTCGCCGCTGGTGTACGCGCGGCCGACGAACAAGCCTCCGCACAGCTGGTTCCGGAACGCCGCGAGCCGGATCGCGCACGGGACGGCACGGCTGCTCGGTGCTGGCGGCCTAAGCCACTTCCACAGCTTCCGGCTCGTACTTGGGGAGGCGGGACGCGGGCTCGCAGCCTATTGCGGCGAGGGTGTCTACCTTGACGTTGCGCTGATGTGGGTCGTCAACCGCACGGCAGCGTGCCCCGTCGCGATGCGCGACGAGCGCGGCCGGCCCTCCGGGTACTCCGCACGACACCTGGCGTCGCATTTCTGGAGGATGGTGCTCACGTCCGGGACGCGTCCACTGAGGCTGGTGGCGCTCTTCGGCGCGCTGCTCGGCGTCGCCGCCTTTACGTTGATGGGCTGGGTCGTCTGGGCGCGAGTCACGGACGACGTTCCAGTCCAGGGCTGGACGTCTGTCATGGTCGTCCTTCTGGCGGTCGGGGGCGGAACGCTTCTCTCGCTCGGCATCGTCGCCGAGTACCTGGGGATTGCGGCGAGGAGCGCTATGGGCAAACCCCTCTATCTCGTCGTAAGTGATCCGGACGGAGGACCTCTCGGACGCGTCGCCCAGCCGCCCTTGGCGGACCAGGTCGAGCCCGACCGCTCCCAGCCCGCGTCGCACGGCGGACAGTGACCCCGGGGCTCACGTGGGTCGTCGGGCGCGGTGGCCTGCTGGGCAGGCATGTCGAGTCTGCGTTCGCCGCCCACGGTCGCGAGGTCGAGATCCGGCGACCGGCGGCAGACGTCGCGTGGCACGACACCGCCTCCGCGGTCGCCGCGCTCGATCGTGAGGCGATGCTGCTCTTCGACGAAGCTGCCGCGTCGGGCCGTCCCTGGAGGTTGGTGTGGTGCGCCGGGGCCGGTGTCGTGGCGACGTCGGAGGCCGCGCTCGCCGAGGAGACGGCCACCCTGACCGGCTTCCTAGGCAGAGTCGGTGAGCGGTTGGGCGGCAACGCCGAGCTCGCCCGCGCGGGAACCTTGTTCTTCACCTCGTCGGCGGGCGGCGTCTATGCGGGGAGCCCAGCCCAGCCCCCGTTCGACGAGAGCTCGCCCGTATGCGCGGTTGCGCCTTACGGGCTCGCGAAGCTCGCCCAGGAACAGCTTTTCGCGGACCTCGCAGAGGTATGCGGGGTCGACCTGCTGGTCGGCCGTTTGTCGAACCTCTACGGACCAGGACAGAACCTCTCGAAGCCTCAGGGCCTGATCGCGCACGTCGGTCGTGCGGCGCTGCGACGAGAGCCGATCTCGATCTACGTTCCGCTCGACACGATTCGCGACTATCTCTTCGCCGCGGACGCGGGCCGCATGGTGGCCGCCGCAGTCGAGCGCCGAGAGGAGTCCCGGCGGAACGGCGGGCCGCGAGAGACGATCACGAAGATCTTCGCCTCTGAGGTGGAGACGACGGTTGCGTCGGTGCTCGGGACGTGGCGGCGCGTCTTGCGTCGACCCCTGCGCGTCGCGCTCGCGAGCAGCCCGGTCGGCCGCTTGCAGCCACGCACCCTCTCGTTCCGCTCACATGTGTGGACCGATCTGCGCGGCCGACCGACGCTACTCGACCTCGGCGTGGACGCCGTGCGCCGCGACCAGCTGGCCCAACTGCTTGGCGCCGGGCTCGGCCGAGCCGGTCGGCGCGGTCCCTAGACTCCGCAACCACATGGGCGCGAGCTTCGACCGCTACCAGGACAGCTACTCGAACGAGGTCGACCGCGCGATCGCGTTCGCGCGGACCGACTCCGCGTTCTTCGCCGAGCTGAAGGCCGCGGACATCGTCGCCCTCGCGCGTCGCCGCTTCGCAGATTTGGAGCATGCGCGCATGCTCGATTTCGGCTGCGGCACCGGGACACTCGACGCACTGATCGCGCCTTACGTCGGGACCGTTGCGGGAGTCGACGTGTCGAGTGGGCTCCTCGACGCCGCCGCGAAGGCCAATCCGGACCTCGACTACCGGCACTACGACAGCAACACGCTCCCGTACGAGGACCACACGTTCGACCTGGCCTTTGCGTCATGCGTGTTCCATCACATCGAGCCCGGCGAGCGGGCGGCTGCCGCTGCCGAGCTTGCGCGCGTGCTCCGCCCAGGCGGGGTGGTTGCCGTCTACGAGCACAACCCTGCTGAACCCGCTGACGCGTCTCGCCGTGTCGCGGTGCGAGTTCGACGAGGGCGTCGAATTGCTCTCACCAGCGGAGACGCGCTGGCCTGTTGCGGCAGGCCCGACTGCAGTCCGTCGAGTCACGCTATCTCGCGTTCTTCCCCTGGCGCGGCCGGGCATTCCGCACGATCGAGCGCGGACTTGGGCGGCTCCCGCTCGGCGCCCAGTACGTCGTCGCAGCAGCCAAGGTCGAGCCGGCACCGTGACCGACATCTCGACAGCTCCGACCGCAGGGCTGCTCGCGCGCCTCTCCGCGCCGGCGGCGATCCGGATCGGCCTGCTGCTCTACGGGCTCCTCCTGGCGGGACTCAGCGTGCAACGGCTCGACGTGTCCGTCCCAGATCAGCCGACCCTGATGGGAACGCGCTCCGAAGGACGTCGAGCGAGTCGATCCGCGCGCTCGAGACCGGCGGGCCCCCTCTGCTCGGATGCCCCGACGGATACAACGCGGCACGGCCGCTAGACGGCTGCGACCCCGTGGGGTTTCAGACGACCAGGGGCTGTACCTCGTTCTTGCCGCTCCTTGCAGAGTCCGCCGGACTTCGACTCCCCGGAAGAGGCTCTGAAGTGGCTCTACATCCTGCTCTTCGCGCTGCTCGCGCTCGTGAGCCCGCTGATCTTCTACACCCTGTTCGGCTCGATCGCGGCTGCGCTCTTCGCCCCCGCGGCGATCGTCTTCCACTTCGACTTCTTCGCGGACACCGACATCTACTGGATCGGCGCCTGGTGCTATCCTGCTCGCGATCCCACTCGTCCTGCTGGTGTACAAGACGGTGGGGCCGGTTCTCGCCGTTACTCGCTTGCAGGCCTGGTCGCGATCGGGAGCTTCGCGAGCTCGATCCGAATCCATTCGGGCTGCCGATCCTTCTCAGCGCGCTCCTCGTCGCCTGCTCCGTAGGCGGTCTCTCATCGCACCTCGCCCTCTCGGCGCTCCGCGCTCTTCCTCGCGTATCTCACGTTCGCGGGGGTTCTGACAGCCGCCCGGGAGTATCGGGACCACGCGCGTCGGCGACCCCGGCCTGAGCGAGCGCTATCCGACGCGGCATCCTTTCTGGCACAACGCGTACATCGGCCTCGGATACCTGCCCAACCGGTACGGGATCGAGTGGAACGACACGGTCTCGGCCGAGTTCGTGCGGCGCCAGGACCCCTCCGCGGTCTACCTCTCGCCGCTACGAGCGAATCCTGCGCGACGAGTACTTCCGCATCTCCTCGCGAGAACCCCGGTTCGTCCTGAACAACATCGTGGCGAAGCTCGGGCTCACGTCTCGACGCGGCTCGCGATCGCTTCGGGATCGTTTTGCTGCTCGCGCCGTTGGCGCTCTTCATCGGGCCCGCCCGGCACGAATGGCGTCGCTGGCTGTTGATCCCCTCTCCGATGCTGCTCCTGAGCCTGCCGCCGCCGCTCCTGACCATGCCGTGCCGGAGTACCAGCTTGGCGTGGCTCGGCGCCTGGGCGACGCTCTGGCTCCTCCTGGTCGGCTGGACGTTGACCGTGCTGCCCGCCGAGATCCGCTCGCGCGCTCGCGCCTGGCGCGAGCGCGGTGGCGTCGGCCTGGATACGCGCCGATTGCTCCGATCACCGGCCCCTTGGCTGGCTGTGGCGCTCGTGATCGTCGTGTCGGTATTCGCCGACATCGTCGGACCGCGCTCCGCCGAGGCCGTGACCTCGGAGGATCTCTGGCACGACCACGCCAGCGCACTGCGGACACCGGCGCGCGACGACGCGTTCGCGCGATGGCAGTTCGTCGGTGCGGTTGCGCCGGACTGGACGCCAATCGAAGGCGTCGCGACGCAGACGGCCGAAGGAGCCCTGGAGCTCACGACGACGACGGGTCGTTCCGAGTATCAGCTGACCGGCCCGAGGGTCTTGCTCTCTCCAGGGGCGTACGAGCTCCGAGCTGACGTGACGGTAGGCGAGGGCGGGCTCGACCTCGGCGTCTTGAACGCGGACGCGGACACCTGGCTGGGCAACGCGCACTACTGGTACGGGCAACCGGGCTTCGGCTCGCACGATCTCATCGTCCCATTCGAGCTGACCAAGCCGCTGTTGGTGCGGCCGATCCTCTCGAACTGGCGCTTTCAGACTGGATGGTCATGGTGGAGCGTCCGGCAGATCTGGATCCGGCGCGCGTAGAGCGGACGGGTCGCACCGGAGGCCCGGAGTCCGCGGGAGCAGACGCCGAGAGGCTGGTACGCTGTCGCGGCTCGTGATGCTGAAGGCGATGGGATACAGGAATGCCGCGATCGAGCAGCGACGAGCGCAGCTGCCGCGCAACCCGGACATGCCGGACCCGCTCGGCCGCATCGGCGGCTGGTACATCGTCGTAACCTGCCGTCAACCGGCGCACTAGCGCGCGTGGCTCCGCGGGCGCTCGTGCTCGCGCGGAAGGCGCTGACGAAGCCTCCGCGCCTCGTACTGCGAAGGAGCTGGGCGGAGGTGACGGTGCGAGCGGAGCGCTACCGAGGGCCCGCGCGCGCCGACGTCTTGACGAGCGAGCGCTGCTCGCCGCGCTCGGCGACGACACACTGGACAGCTCCTGGGCACGGCTGCGGGCGCGCCCGTTCCTCCTCCCGAAGTTCGACGCGGAGGAGTTCGAGGTTGCCGCACCGGGCGAGCGCGATCGCGTGCTCGCCGCCGCGGCGCTGGCCGCAGAGCGCGAGCTCGACCTGCTCGGTACCGGACCGTTCCGGCTCGGCCGGCCAGCCGCGTGGCACACCGACGTCGTCTCGGGCACGACGTGGCCGCCTGCGTGGTGGCGCGAGCTCGAGTACGCGCAGCTCGACCGGCCGAGCGATGTGAAGGTGCCGTGGGAGATCTCGCGGCTGCAGTGGCTCCTGCCCGCGGGCCAGGCCTACTTGCTCGACGGCGGCGAGCGCCACGCACACACCGTCCGCGACACGCTCGACGAGTGGATCGCCGAGAACCCGTATGGGGAGAGCGTCAACTGGGCAAGCCCGATGGAGGCGGCGATCCGCGTCCTTACCTTCACGTGGCTCTTCCACGCTCTCGCCGACAGTCAAGCCTGGGCGAATGCCGGCTTCCGGCTTCGCTTCCTCCGCGCCCTTTACCTGCACGGAGACTTCGTCAGCCGCAATCTTGAGCTGTCCGACGTCAACGGCAACCACCTCGACGCCGATGCCGCCGCGCTCGTCTTCGCGGGCCTCTTTTTTGGCTCTGGCCGGTCGCCAGCGCGGTGGGCGGAGACCGGCTGGTCGCTTCTTGTCGCGGAGCTGCCACGGCAAGTGACTCCCGACGGCGTCGACTTCGAGATGTCGACCGCGTACCACCGGCTCGTAACGGAGTTCTTCCTTCTGCCGGCGCTCCTGCGGCGCCGCCTCGGGCTGCCTGTGCCCGGCTCGTACCTGGAGCGGCTCGAGGCGATGGGCCGGTTCGCCGCGACGTACACGCGTTTGGACGGCTCCTCACCACTTTGGGGCGACGCAGACGATGCAAGAGCGTTGCCGCTCGGGAGCCAGCCACTGGGCGACCACCGCTACCTTGCGGCGATGATGGCGGCGGCCTGGGGTGCGGACGTCCCGGTTTCGGGGCCGAGCAGCGAGGCCGCATGGCTGCTTGGGGCCGATGCGGCGGCGCCGCCTCGGACACCGCACCGCCCGCATCGACGCTCTTCAGGCAGGAGGATTCGCCGTCTTGCGAAGCGGCGGCGACCATGTCTTCGTCGACTGCGGCCCCGTCGGGCTCGCCGGCCGCGGCGGGCACGGCCACAACGATTGTCTCTCACTCGAGGCGTGCTCGACGACGTCCCGCTCATTTCCGACTGCGGGTCGTTCGTCTACACGGCGTCGGTCGAGTGGCGGAACCGCTTCCGGAGCACACGCTTCCACAACACGCCGGTCGTGGACGGGGAGGAACAGAACCGCTTCTACCCGCCGCCGAGCCTCTGGCAGCTCAGGTACGACGCCTTACCAGAGCTGCGCGCCTGGCAATCCGAGCCGACACCGTCGCTCCGCGCCGCCCACGCGGGCTACCGGCGGTTGCCGTCTCCGGTGACGCCGGTCCGGACAATCGAGCTCGACGCAGACGCGCATCGGCTGACGGTTGAGGACACCTTCGAGGGTCAGGGTAAACACGAGCTCGTCGTCGGCTACAACCTCGCGGTGGGCGTCGAGGCGCGCGTCGAAGGGCCTGGGCTGGTGCTGCTGACCGCATCGGGCCGGACGTTTCGCCTCACCTGGAGCGACCCCACCGACTGGGAGGGCTCGGTGCAAGAGTCGTGGGTTTCCCCGCTTATGGCGTGCGGCTTCCCGCACACCGCGTTAGCCTCCGCCGAGGCGGGCACCTTGCGCCGCTGACCGTTGTGCTCGAGCCGCACGCATGAGCGAATCCCGCTTCCTGGATCATGTTGGACTCGACATACACGGCCACCGGAAGAAAACCGGCTTTTTCCTCGACGCGCTCGAGCATCGCCGCCGCAGCCTCGACCGCCGGCTCCGCGTGCTGGAGCTCGGGTGCGGCAACGGCCACGTGGTTTCGCTGCCGCTCGCCGAGGCGGGACACGATGTGACGGGTATTGACTTCCACGTTGAATCGATCGCAGCGGCCGAGGCCGCCAACGTGTATCGGCATGCCCGCTTCCTTGTGGGCGATGTCCGCGACCTCGACCTCGGTTCCACCGACGACGCCGTAGTCCTGGCGGACGTGCTCGAGCACGTCGACAACCCTTCCGGCCTGCGCAGACAGCCCACGGGCTGCTCGGCGGACGGACTCCTGCTCGTGTCCGTGCCGAACGGTTACTCGACCCTACGAGCTCGAGCAGTGGCTGCAGCGCCACGGTATGCTGCGGCCGTTTCTCTGGGCGATTAGGAGAGTGGGCCGGCTGGCGCGCCGGGGCGCGAGGCTGGCCGAAGCGAAGGAGCTCGCCTACAACGAGGAGTCGGGGCACGTGCAGTTCTTCACGCGGCGCCGCCTCCTCGATCTGCTCGACGCGACCGGCTTCGGGGTCGTCGATTGGAAGAACGGATCGCTTTTTGGCGGCGAGCTCAGCCAGTACGCGTACCGTGCCTTCCCACGACTCCTGCCCGCAGCGCTGCGGGCCGCAGACCGGATTCCTCCCGCTCTGGTGGCAACCTGGTACTTCGCGTGTATTCGGCGGGACTTAGTCGGCCGTGGCTGAGCACCACGTCGGAGTTGCGACCTATCGGATCTCCGAGTCCTTCGCCCAGCTCGCGCGAGACGCTCTCGGCGGAGAACTCGAGACTCTCGACGTCTCGTCGCTACGCCGCCTGCCGCGCCGGAAGTTGCTGCGCACGCTCCGATCCCACCGCGGTCGCCCGTTCGCGCTTCTGCTCGAGGACGAGTCGAGTGCGGCGCTGCTCCCCGTCCTGATCCTTCTCGCCGTCGGCGCCGGCGCCGGATCTATCACGGTCGTTCGAAACGACGGCACGACAGTCGCCGTGCGGAAGCGTGACGCGTTCCGGGCGATCCTCGACCTCGCGCTGGCAACGGCCTCCGTCCGGCTTGCTGCGCGCCGCGCCGAGGCGGAGACGACCCAGCTCTCCGCGGCGTCCGCCGGCCCGAGGCGGCTCTCCGGGGGTTCGGGTGTGATGTACGTCAACGCGAACCTCTGGTTCGGACTCAAGGCAGGTGGATCGGTCGGGCACGTGGCCGGCGTCGTGAACGGGCTGCTCCACTCCGGGCTGCAGGTAGACGTCGCTGCCGTCGCGCCCCAGCCGCTCGTAGACGAGCGCGCCCGCTTCATCCGGCTGGGTGCGCCCCGCGCGTTCGGGCTCCCCGCGGAGCTGAACCAATACCGTTTCTCGCGGTCGGCGACGGAGCAGCTGCGCTGCCACGTCGACCCCGCCAGTCATCGCTTCCTCTACCAACGACTCTCGCTCGGCAACTACACCGGAGCCCAGCTCGCCCGCGAGACTGGTCTGCCGTTTGTCCTCGAGTACAACGGCTCGGAGGTGTGGGTGGCGCGGCACTGGGGCCAGCCGCTGCGCTACGAGCGCGCTCGCGCGAGCAGCTGAAGAGGCGCTGCTGCGCCACGCGCACGTCGTCGTGACGGTCTCGGACGTGCTCCGCGACGAGCTGCTCGCGCGCGGCTTCGACGAACAGCGAGGCTCGTCGATCCATCCGAACTGCGTCGACACCGAGCCTGTTCGACCCGGCCCGGTTCGACGACGCCGGCCGCGGGGTGCGCGACGAGTCACGGCATCGCCGCTGGACGCAACCGTCGTCGACGTTCGTCGGCACCTTCGGACGCTGGCACGGCACGGACGTCCTCGCTCGCGCGATCCGCGCGCTCTGCCGAGGCGTCGCCGCGTGGCTCGAGCGAGCGCGACGTCCACTTCCTGCTCGTCGGCGACGGGCTCCGCATGCCCGAGGTCGAGGAATCCTCGACGGTGCGGCACGGGCCGATTCCACACCTCACGGGCCTCGTCGCCCCAGGCGCGACGCGCCCGCGTACCTCGCCGCCTCGGACCTCGTCGCTCTCACCGCACGTCCCGAACGCGGACGGGTCGCGCTTCTTCGGCTCGCCGACGAAGCTCTTCGAGTACATGGCGATGGGCCTTCCGATCGTCGCTTCGGGCTCGACCAGATCGGCGAGGTGCTGCAGCCCGTCCGTGCACGTCGCCGACCTGCTCGACGGTCGCGGAACCGGGTGCGGCTCTGGCGCTGCTCGCGACGCCCGGGAGCGAGCCGGAGCTCGCCGCGGGGATCCGGCACCTCGTCGACCGGCCGGATTGGCGCCGAGCGCCTCGGAGCGAACGCGCGCCGGCTCGCAGCTCGAGCGGTACACGTGGGACGCCCACGTCGCGGCGATCCTCGAGCGGCTCGAGAACGTCTGCGGCTGATTCAAGCCGGCGCAGCGACCGCCATCAGCGTCTCGCGCCAGCGCGGCAGCAGCCGCGAGAGCACGTCGTGCGGCCTGATCCGCGTGTGCACATCGCCTTGCAGCGAGTAGTTGAACGCCGTCGTCTCTTCCAGGCGGAAGCCAGAGAGCTCGAGCAACTCGCGGAGGTCGCCAAGGGTGTACTCGCGGTGGTGGCCGGTGAACGGAACGGCCGACTCGTACACGTCGCGCAACGGCGGGTGGATCGTGCGGCCGCGGAGCAGCTGCCAGCGCTTGTAGCCGTAGGCGAGGTTCGGCACCTCGAGCAGAAGCCAGCCCGAGCAGCAGCGGCGCAGATTGGTCATCAACGCCCGCGGCGAGCCCGCCACGTGCTCGACCATCGCCATGTTGACGACGACCGGCTACGGCTCCGCCGTCGAGGTCGGCGCGCCGTGAAATCGACGTCCCAGATTCGCGCGTCGGCCTCTTCAGCAAGATCACGCACCGGGTCGAGAGCACCGTCGTAGAGGTCATACCGCTCCGCGACGGTCACATGGATTCCGAGGCGAGCCAGTGCGAGCGGGAAGACGCCGAGGAAGCCGCCGACCTCGAGAACCGGCTCGCCGCCCGACGCTCGGGGTTCGAGCAGGCGTAGCGCGTCGCACGTAGCGCTCCTCGGAGCGCCGCATGTACTCCAGCTGGATCCCACTGCGCAAGTGGGCGGTCGTGCGCCGCGATCCTCTCGAGCTCCGCCGGAGCCGATGGTCGGCGCGACGTCCGCGACGGCACCGCGATAGATCCGTCGGAACTTCTCGAGGTCGACCACGGGACCTACTCTGCCTGACGCGCGGATGTGGTCGTTAGTGTGCCCGCGTGCTTAGGCAGATCGCCCTCACGGCGGGGACGCGTCTTGGCCTGACTGTCTTCGGGCTCGCGACGAGCATCGTCACGGCGAGGTTCCTCGGGCAGAGCGGCAGGGGCGACTACTTCTTCATCGTCACGCTCGCCGCGCTGATCGCGCAGTTCGGCAACCTCGGCCTGCCGGCGAGCAACACGTACTTCGCGGCGCGCGACCCTGACCGCACGCCGCAGCTCCTCGCCAACTCGATCTGGGTCTCCGCTCTGCCTCGGCGGCGGGATCGGCGTCGGGCATCGCGCTGTTCGCACACGCCGCGGGGATGCTGCAGGACACGCCCGCGCACTTCTCTGGCTCGCGGCGGCGCTCGTCCGTCCCTCCCTCTTCTACATGCTCGGCGACGAGCATCCTCGTCGGCCGGGGCCAGATCCGCGCCGTTCAACGCACTCGAGTTCGGCGTCCCGCGCTGTTCTGCTGCCCGCGCTCATCGGAGCAGGCCTCGCTCGGGCTCGGTGCGGCTGGCTTCGTCGCCGTCTCCGTCGCCGTCTGGCTCGGCGCGTGCATCGCGGCCGCCCAGCTGATCGGCCGCTACGCTCGGCTGATCGCTCTCGCCTTCAGTCGAGTTGCTTCTAGTCGGCTTTCGCTACGCGACGAAGGCGTACCTGATCACGCTGCTCGCGTTTGTCGCGCTGCGCGGGAACATCTTTCTTCTGCGGCGTGAGTTCGGCCCGGCGGACCTCGGTCTCTACTCGATCGCGATGCAGATTGCCGACGTGCCTACGCTCCTGCCGCAGGCCGTCGGCATGATCCTCCTCCGCACCTTGTTCGCGACGCCAGCGCCCGCTGGGAGCGGACGCTCGCGCCGCCCTCTGGGTGGCGGCGTTCATGGCTGTCGCGTGCGTCCTGGCGGCAATCCTCGCCGGCCCGATCATCCGCGTCCTCTACGGCGAGACGTTCGCGCTGTCCACCCGCGTCCTCCAGATCATGCTGCCCTCGGTCTTCGCCGCTCGCCGTGGCGGCTGTGCTGTCGCAGTTCCTGGCCGCGATCGGGCATCCCCGCCCGCTGCTCGCGCGTCTGGCCGGGTGGCGTCGCGCTCGTGCTCACACTCAGCCTCGTGCTCATCCCCGATCACGGCGCCGCAGGAGCGGCCGCGGCGCTCTCGCTGGGCCACACCGCCATCCTCGCCGGGATCGCCGTGACGGCGTTCCTCTACCGGAAAGCCGAGCCGAGAGGCCCACGCGCGCTCGACGAGCCGAGCTCGTCTAGCGCTTCGGCAGTGATCCCGACGAACCAGCCGAAACGGCTCGGCAGCATGGCCGCGAGCGGGCCACCGACGCGCCGGTCGTACGGCGTCACGAACCGCTCGTAGCGCACCTCGGAGAAGCCGGCGAAGAGCTCGATCGAGCTCGGCCTGCGTGTACGCCTTCGTGCCCGGGCTCTCCATCCACCGCGCGAGCAGGTCGGTCGGCGTCTGCCACGGCCGCCGCGGAGCAGGCCGTAACGCAGCCACACCCCGAGGGCGACCCAGGAGCGCCGCGAATAGAGCATCACCTTCGCCTCGCCTCCCGGCATGAGCACCCGGCGCAGCTCGGCGAGCGCCCGGCTGGTGTCCGGCGTGTGATGGAGCACGCCCCAGCGAGTACGCGAGCTCGAACTCGGCGTCGGCGAAGGGCAGGCTCTCCGCGTCCGCGACGCGCAGTTCGGCCTCGAGTCCCTCGAGCGCCAGCCGCTCGCGCACGGCCTCGATCGACGCCTCCGTCAGGTCGACTCCCGTCGCGACAGCTCCGGCGCGGACGAACTGGACAAAGTCGGTGCCGAGCCCGACACCGACCTCCAGCACCCGCTTCCCATGCCATCGCTCGAACTGCGCGAAGGCGGGGATGAACGGCTCCAGCTCGTATCGTCTCCGTTCGACGTCGGCGTAGAACTCGGCTGTTCCTGGCTCAGCGGCGCTTGTCGACGTCCCGCACGGCTCCGCCTGCCAGTAGGCGCGAACCCGTTCCTTCAGCGTCTCGCTCACACCCGCACAGTAACGTCGAGGAGCAACTCCTCGAGCCGCGCCGCCTGACTCGAGCGCAGCATCGTCCGCGCGAAGGCACGGCCGCGCTCCCCCATCGCTCTTGCCTCCTGCGGGTGCGACCGCAACCAGCGCACCGCTCGAGCGAGGTCCTCTGCGTCCTCCGGCGCGGCCACGACGCCGGCCCCGGCGACATCGAGGATCCGGGCTGCCTCTCCCGCCGCAGAGAGGATCACAGGCCGGCCCACGGCCATCGAGTCGATCAGCTTCGACGGAACGAAGTCGCGGAAGGTCGGATGCGCGGACAGGGGAACGAGCAAGGCGTCGCTCGCGGCGAGGAGGGACGGTGTCTCGACGAGGGGCACCTGCGGATGAAACGTCACGTTCCTCACGCCGCGCTCGACGGAGAGTTGCTCGAGCGGGGCCTTCAGGGGGCCGTCGCCGACGAGGGCGAACCTGGCCTCGCCCTCGAGTAGCCGCGCGGCGTCCAACACCGTATCGAGGCCCTGAGCGATCCCGTGCGTGCCGGCGAATGTGACCAGGAAGTCACCGTCCGAAGCGCCTAGGGCCGCGCGGCCACCGAGGTCCTGCGCGTCGAAGAACAGCTCCAGCGTCCCGTTCGGGATGAGTGTGGTGCGCGGCGCGGCTTCGCGGATTGCGTCGACGTGCTCGCAGAACGGCCGCGTCACCGCGACGACGGCGGCTGCTCCTCGGTAGAGCCGCCGCTCGAGCCACTCTGCGAGCGTCCGGCTTGCCCCGTCCGAGATCTGCATCAAGCTCACCGCCGCGGCGGGCCAGAGGTCGCGCACATCGAGCACGAAGGGCGCCCGGTTGAGACGCGCGAGCGCCAGCCCGGCTGCGCCCGTGAAGAGTGGTGGCGTCGTCGCGACGACGACGTCGGCCCGCCCAGCGATCGGCGCCATCGCAGTCGCCAGCCCCATGTAGGAGAGATAGAACTGCATCCGCGTTCGCTGCGTCTTCTCCTCGCTCGCCTTCACCCACACGCGCAGCACTCGATACGGGTTCGAGCGGTCGTCCTCGTAGAGGTGGCCGCGGTACTCGGCCGGGATGACGCCGTGCGGATGGTTCGGGAACTCGCAGATCACCGTCACCTCGTGGCCGCGGGCGGCCAGGTACTCGGCGAACGCCTGCATCCGCGACTGGGTCGCGCCGACCTCGGGCGGGAAGTACTGCGACAGGAGCAGGACGCGCAGCTGCTGCCCCGCTCGGCCGACGTCGTCGGTGCGTAATGCAGCCGGGATCGGCTTTCCGTCCGAGTGCATGACGCGCCACGGCATCGCGCGAGGATAGCCCTGTCGGGTCAACCCAGCGGGATCTTCCAGCCCACCTCTGCCGGAAGCCGTCGCTTCTCGCGCACGACGAGCGCGGGCGCAGCGATTTGCTCGAAGAACCGCTCGGAGAATCGGCGCTGCTCGGTGGTCGCTGGCGCAAAGCCCGTTGCCGTCGCCTCCGACGCCGCACCCGGTGCGAGCGGCAGCGAGCTCTCCAGCGTCCGCATTCCCCCGCCCTCGAGGCGGTCGAGAATCGTCAGCTCGTGGTCGTCCACATGGATGCGACGCTCGTGCCGCACGCCCGTTCTCCCAGTGACCACGGCCACGAGCCCGCGCTCGGACGCCTCGAGCAGCTCGACGCTCGGCAGCGGGCCGGACCGGAATGCGCCCCAGAGCTCGAACTGGTCGCCGTCGACGGCCACGGTCGAGTGCGCGCGCGTGCCGCGGAACCAGTCCCGATCCGGGCCGGGTTCGTAGGTGTACGTACCGGGATCGACAACGACCGGAGCGCCGTGCACCCACAGCTGGAACGAGAGCGCGTCGGCGTGCGCGTGCGCAGGTAGAAAGGCTGGCGAGGGTGCTCCGCAATCGAAGGCGAGCCAGAGCTCCGGCGTGCGGATCACGGCGTAGCCGGTCTCCGGGAAGACCGAGAGGTCGTCGGGCGAGGGCAGCTCGAGGTTCGGAGCCAGGTCGAGCGTGCCGTCGTTGAAAAGGGCGGGATTGCCGTCTGGCCGAGTGAGCGCCGCGGCGAACCGTCGCATTCGCTCGAGAACATCCGCCGGCACGACACCGGGCGCGGCAGCATCGACCTCGAGCAGGTCGCGGAGCACGACGAGGTGGTAGACGGGGCTGCGCTCGTAGTGGCCGCCGTCCGGGAGGACCTGCTCCGGCAGCTCCCGCTCCAGCAGAGCCGCGCCGGCTTCGAAGAGCCGAGCCGAGCCGAACGCGCGGCCGCCGAGGACGAGCGCCCGGGCGTTCCGGATCACGTGGTTGCCGAGGATGTCGTCCTCGACGTTGCGTTCGAGGTGTAGCAGCTGGCGCCAGAGGCTCCGCTCGATGGTTCCCGACCCTCCCCCCGGGACGAGCGCAAGCGCCGCCAGCCAGTTGCCGACACGCGTCGAGATCGTGTACGGATGCCAGGCGTCGCCGGACCGCGGCGGGTGGCGTTCGATCCACGCCCCGATCACGGTGCGAACGCCTGCTCCGTCCCCTTCGCGGCCGAGCTTCAGGACGTCTTCGCCGTACTGCGCGTGGAAGCCGCGCAGCCGCTCGCTCCCACTGCCCGCCAGGGGCGTGGTCGCGAACGCGTCCGAGCGCCAGAGGTCGATCGGCCCCGTCGGGGGCTCGAAGGACGGTACGGGCTCCGTCGGGAACCGATGCCTTGCGAGCGGGCGAAGGGCGCGCGCTCGCAGTTGGCGGCCGCGGGCCGTGCGCAGCGCGTGCACGTACAGGCCCATCCTCATCGGAGCGCGGCCTCGTACGCTGACACGAGGGCCTCGGCGGTTGCACCGAGCGCGAAGAGAGCGACGGCATGGCCGCGTGCAGCGTTACCGAGCCTGCCTCGCAGCTCAGGATTCTCGAGCAGCGCCGCGAGAGCCGGGCCGAGATCGCCCGGCTCGACGAGCAAACCGGTGACGCCGTCCTCGATCGCGTCCACGAGCCCGCCGACGCGCGTGGCCACCACCGGCCGTCCGTACGCCATCGCCTCGCGCGCGGCGAGCCCGTACCCCTCGCGGCGCGACGGGACGCAGACGACTGCGGCTCGCTCGTAGTACTGGCCGACCTCGCTCGGCGGGACGAAGCCCACCGTCTCGGAGACGCGGTCGCGGAGGGGTCCATCGCCGACGATCACCCGCTGCAAGCCCTCCGTGGCCGCGAGGAAATCGAGAATCCCCTTCTCCAGCGAGAGCCGGCCGACGAAGAGGACGTGTGGAGGATCAGCAGGCTCGCCGACATCGTCCGGGATCTCCACAGGCGGCAGCACGACGCGGACATCGCGCGCACCGAGCTCCCACGCCGCGCCGGCGAGGAACTCCGAGGATGCGATTGCGAACCGCGCCCGACGAAGCAGGGGTCGCGCGAGCCACGGCACGCGCTGCGCGAGCTCGACGTCCGTCCCCCAGAGCTGCACCACGTACGGCTTCCGCGTCGCAAGCGCGACGAGCGCCGAGGGGAGCCAGTGGGCGTGTACGAGATCCGCGTCGCGCGCGGCCCGGCGCGCGGCGCGCGCGAACGAGAGCAGGAACGCGGGCACCAGCAGCACGAGCCACGGCCGGCGGCGCAGGTTCCCGACGATGCCGTGGCCGTAGGCGATTCCGAAGTGACGGAAGGACGCCGGCGAGACGACCTCGACCTCGACCCCGGCGGCACGCACGCCCTCGACAGCGTCGCGAACGAAGTGGCCGGCGACATCGTCGGCGTGGCGCGGATACGACGTCGTCAGGACGGCGACTTTCACAGGCGCCGAGCGAAGACGATCGGCGCCGCCAGCGCGAGCATCGCGAACGCGAAGAAGTAGTAGAACGACATCGTCAGGTAGAAGGCGTTCGAGGCGATCGTGCCGACGAGCGCGGCGGTCATCCCCCATGCGAGCGGGCGGATCCGAGCCGAGCCGAGTGCGCGGCCGATCGCGCGCAGCCGCCCCAGCCGCCGGAAGACGTAGACGAGGAAGGCGACGAAGAGCGCCGTCCCGACGACGCCGGTCTCGACGAGCGTCGCGACGTAGAACGAGTGCGGCCCGAAGTTCGTCCGGCCGGTGACGAACTCGTAGTAGACGGAGAAGTTGTTCAGGCCGAGCCCGAAGAGCGGGTTCGACGAGAGCACGTCCGGGATGAAGCCGTAGACGTCGAGGTGCGTGGACGTGCCGTTCGCCGAGGTGTCGATGCGCGAGCGGAGCACCTGCTCGAAGAACTGCCAGCGGGCGGCGAGGACGACGGCGAGCGTCGCCGCGACAGCACCGAGCGGCAGGAGCAGCTGAGGCGTGAGCAGCTTGTGCCGGTACGGCAACACCAGGACGAGCAGGCCGGCGCCGAGCCCGAGCAGGCCGGAGCGCGACAGGGTCGCGAGCTCGACCAGGAGCAGGAACGCGAGCACGAGCGCGAGCGGCACCCGCAGCCGGTGTCCCCGCTCGAGTCGTAGGTAGATCGGCAGCAGCACGAGCAGAGGGACCACGAGCTCGATCCCGAGATGGTTCGGGTCGCCCGTCAGCGCGTTCGGCCGGAAGACGCTCGCCCCCTCGATCGCGCCGTAGATGTTGATCTGGCTCGCGCCGCCGGTGATCGGCGAGAGCAGCGACTGGTCGAGGTTGATGCCGAGCACCTCCGCTGTGCCGAGCTGGACGATCCCGTAGAGCGCGTTCGCGACGAAGCCGCTGAGGAAGACGGTCAGCGTCGCCCAGTAGAAGCCGGCGCTGCGCCGCGCGAGGTAGGCGATCCCGGCGACGAGGAAGAGGAAGTGGAGCAGGAACTTGAACATGCCCTTCGCCCACTGGGCGAGCGCCTGCTCGGTATCCAGGTTGAAGAACCCGATCAGGTAGACGAGCAGGAACGCGAAGAAGAAGAGCCCCGCCGCGGCCGCGCCCCAGGTGAGCCGCCGGTCGCCCGTTCCGAGGCGAGCGCCGGCCAGGGCGAGGAGAAAGACGCCGGTGAGCACGTCGGAGAGGCTCAGCGTGCCCGCGACCTCCCACTGGAGCTTCGCGAACGTGACCGTGAAGACGGTGGCGAAGAACAGCGTGTCGACGACGGGGCCGGGCCGCGCGCCGGTCGCTGAACCGGTCACAGGGAGCGGACGAGCTCCGCGAGCTCCTCGGCGCGGGCGCGGCGCGAGAGGCGGTAGCGCGTCTCCTCCGGGATATCGGTCGCCGGCAGGCCACCGTTGGCGAACCGCTCGTGCAGCTCCGCGAGCGCGGCCTTGATCGCCTCGACGTCGTCCGGCGGCGCGACGACGCCTGCGCCCGTCTCCCGGATCAGGTCGGCCGCCGCGCCGTCGGGCGGAACCAGCGCCAGGATCGGGCGCTCGGCCGCGAGATACTCGAAGACCTTCCCGGAGAGCACGCCCTTGCCGCGCCCACCCGCGTCGGGGATCAGGAGCAGGAGCGCCTCCGAGTCGCGCTGGAGCTCGAGCGAGGCCTGGCGCGGCGCATACGGGATCAGCTCCAGCTTGTCGCCGAGCCCGCGCGCGTCGGCCCATTCGCGGTCGGCGGAGCGGAAGTCGCCGAGGAACCGCGCCTGCACGTCGAGCCCCGACTCGTCGAGGGCGGTCAGGAACGGGCGAGGGTCGCGCTTGCCGAAGAAGCTGCCGGTGTGCGTGATCCGGAACCGGTCGCCCGGGGTGTAGTCGAGCCCGGCGAAGTCGTCGAAGTCGCACCCGTTGGAGATCGTCACGACCTTCCCCTTCGGCGAAAAGCCCCGGGCCTCCTCGGCGATCGCATCCGAGACGCAGGTGATCGCGTCGGCGGAGTGAGCGACGAGGCGCGCGACGCCGTGGTCGACCTTCTCCTTCGCGCGCACCGCCATGCTCTCGGAGCGCCGGTGCGGGTGCGCCACGAGCGAGTCGCGCAGGTCCGCGACCCACGTGGCCCCGGTCGCCTTCTTGACCGCAGCGCCGACGAAGTGGATCGAGTTCGGCGGCGAGGTGGTGACGACGACGTCGATCCCCTCCTTCCTCGCGATCCGGATCGCGGCGGGGATCGCGGTCAGGTTCCAGCTCACGTTCTCGTCCGGGACGAGCAGCCGGCGCGAGACGAGCCGCGCCTGGACGATCGCGCGCTCGAGCCCTTCCGTGCCGTGCAGCTCCTCGGCGGGCTTACGGCCCTTCGGCCCGAGGTAGCGGGCGCGGTGCACCCAGGCCTGGGTCGGCACGCGCAGGTCGGCGTCCTCGTGGATCCACTTCGAGTCGTCCGGTGCGAGCACGTGGGTCTCGATCCCGAGCGCCGGCAGGTACTGCGCGAACTTGAGCGGCCGCTGAACGCCGCCGCCGCCCGCCGGTGGCCAGTAGAGCGTGACGAGCAGCAATTTCACGGTCTCGATGCTACGGCAGGACGTAGAGCGCGTAGCGCCGGTCGCGGTAGACGCTGTCGAGCTGGGGGATGACCTCGAAGCGGCTGTGGTCGATGACGACCCACTCTGCACCCGCGCGGCGAGGGATCTCGACGTCGGCGGTCTCGAAGAAGCGGTTTGCCTCGTCGCGCCGCTCGTACGGTCTGTTCTCTTCCGTGTCCGCAACGTGGCCGGGCGGCGCGACGGCGATGTAAACGGGTGCGAAGGCGGCGATTCGATAGCTCGTCTCCGGATCCGAATAGACGACGTCGCCGGGCGGAACATCCTCCCGAAGCGCGTCGAGTAGCCCAGGCGTCAGCGGACTTGCCGGACGCGCGTCCGACGGGCTCCAGTTCCACGCTGCGTGCGCCGCGATCGGGAGGATGAAGAGCACGGCCGCCGCACCGACGAGCTTCGTCGGCCGCTCCACCTCGGGCCGGCGGATCAGCCCCCAGACGAGAGCGACAGCTCCGCCGAGGACGGCGAACCACGTCACGAGCGCAGGCCCACCGTGCTCGAGCCGGTAATCGAACTCGCCCGGGTAGACGACCTGCAGAGCGACTCCCGCCAGCAGCGCCACCGGGAGGAGCAGGCCGCGGAGCATCGCCGCCAGCACGGTCAGGCCGGCCGCGAATGCAAACGCGAGCGGCCAGAAGCCTGCCGCGCGCCGCGACTGCGAGAGCGAGACCAGGTCGGAGAAGGGGACGAACAGAAGCGATACGAGCATCACGGCTGCCACGGTGAGGAACCCGCCGAGGACGTAGGCCGCCCAACGCCGACGGAGAGCGAGCCCGGCGAGCGGCACGAGGAGGAGCGCCGCGACCGCGACCGCGCCGGCGCGACCGAAGACCTCAGGCGCCAAGCGGTAGCTCGTCTCCGAGAACACGTCGAGCTGGCCCTCGTATTGGTCGAAGGCCCGCTGCAGCTCGTCCTTCCCGGGTGCGTGCGAGGCCGTGTCCCGGACGACCGGGATCAGCCAGGCCAAGAAGAAGCCGGCGGGGACGACGAGCGCCGCCAGCGCCGTTGCGATCCTTCTCGACTCGTCCCGGCGTACCAGCGAACGGACGACCAGGAATCCAGCGAACGGCAGCCAGAGGAAGATCGCGTAGGTCGGGTGGATCACCGCGAGGGCGAGACCCGCCGCGGCGGTCGACGCCAGCAGGCCGCGCGAGGGCCGTTCGACATAGGCGAAAGCCAGCGCGAGCGACGCCGGCACGAGCAACTGCCTCGACATCGTCGCCGGAAGACCGAGCGCGGTGTAGGCGCCGCCGTGCGCAGGGGCGAGCGCCGTCACGGCGACCTGGGCGCAGACGACCGCGACCGCCGGCCCCACGCGGCGGAAGAGGGCGTAACCCGCCTCGTATGCCACCAGCACGGCGAACGGTGCGAGCACCGAGGCCTCGTGCAGGACGACGTCTGCGGGGTCGAGGAAGGAGACTCGCGCCACGAGGGCCAGAAAGCCGTGCCAGAGTGGAAACGCGTAGCCGGGGTGCAGCCCGCCGTCGGCGAACTCGTTCACGGAGTCGAGCGAGAGCGAGTCGAACTCGTCCAGCTTGCGTACGCGCGCGAGATGGAAGAGACCGTCGCCGCCGATCTCGCCCGCGACGTGCCAGAGCAGAACACCGAGCCCGATCCCGACGCGCAACATCCACCAGCGGCCGGGCATCCGCTCAGGTCGGGGAGCGCGGCGCGCGAACCGCAGCGCGACGACGCCGGCTCCGAGCAGAAGCACGAGCGTCAGGCTCAGCGACGCGCCGACGGCGAACGTCACCGCCAGCGCTCCAAACAGGAGCGCAAGCGACCAGGCCAGCGTGACCGACGCGCCGCGCAGCCCGAACGCACGAGCGACGACCGCACCGGGGAGCAGCAGGATCCCGGTCGCGAGCGCCAGGCGCAGCAGCGTCATCGGTCGAGCAGCTCCGGCACCCGTCCGGAGGCGAGCCAGCCGGCGACGTCGCGGTACATCCGGCCGCGCTCGTCCCGGTAGACGGCAGCGCGCAGCCGCAGTCCCCAGCCCAGCAGCCGACGGGCGCGCTCGGCGTAGCGGACGCCGCGGTGCTTGGCGAGAAAGCGCAGGTGCCCGCGCACGTTCTCGCGCAGCATGCGACCGCCGTGCGACGCACCGCCGACGTGCACGCATTCGGCCCCTGGGTAGAAGCGCACCTTCCAGCCGGCCTCGCGGAAGCGGTAGCACCAGTCCGTCTCCTCGCTGAAGAGGAAGAACGCGTCGTCGAGGGGGCCGACCTGCTCGACCGCCTCGCGGCGTACCAGCATGCATGCGCCCATCACCACCTCCACGTCGCGGGCGACGTCGTGCTCGAACCCGCCCGCGTAGAACGCGTTCAGCAGCTGTGTCCGCGGCGCGAGCTTGCGGAGGAAGAGGTACTCGGTCGCGAGCCGCCAGAGCGTCGGGAAGCCGCGCACCGAGCGCTGCAGCGTCCCGTTCGTGTTCAGCAGGCGCGGGCCGAGGACCGCCGCCTCCGGATGGGCGTCGGCGTGTCGGACGAGACGTCCGAGCGCGCCTTCGGTCAGCCACGCGTCCGCGTTCAGGATCAGGAAGTAGCGGCCGGAGGCCACGGCCATGCCGGCGTTCCAACCGGCTGCGAGCCCCAGGTTCTCCTGCTCGATCAGCCGCGCTTCGGGAAAGACCTCCCGGACGACCTCGACGGTGCCGTCGCTCGAGCCGTTGTCGACGACGATCGTCTCCTCGCGGCGGACGCTCTCGAGGCACTGCTCGATCCACGGCAGCGCGTTGTACGTGACGACGACGGCGCTGGCGTCAGGCATGAGTTGGCGTCGCTCCGCCGCGCACTCCCTCCCAGAGCAGGATCGCAACTCCCGGTAGCGCCATCGCGACGGTGACGAGGAAGAAGAGGAAGCCGGCGGCAAACGCTGCCTCCGGGTCGACCCCGAGCTGGCCGAGGAAGCTGACGAAGAACGCCTCTCGCACCGCGAAGCCGTTGAGCGTGAAGGGGACGATCAGCACGAGGAAGAAGAGCGGCCCCATCACGTAGAAGACGAGCGGCGAGAGCTCGATCCCCACCGCCTTCGCCGCCGCCCAGATCGAGAGCACCCGGATCGCCTGCAGCGCGAACGTCAGCGAGAAGACGGTGGCGAGCAGCCCGCCGTGCGAGCGGAACGCATGGACGCCCTCGTAGAAGGCGCGAAGCGGGCGCTCGAGGCCGATTCGGGCGAGGAGCGGGCGCGAGCGCAGCAGCAGCGGCCGGACCGAGCGGGCGAAGAAGAGCACGGCGAGCACGATCGTGCCGAGGACGAACAGGAGCTCGAGCCAGAGGTACGCGCCGACGTCGTAGCGCCCGATCGCGAGCACGAACCCGATCGCGCCGAGCAGGACGGTCGCTGCCCCGCCGAGCCCTCGCTCGAGCACTACGATCGCGGTCAGGTCGCCGACGCGCCCGGGATGACGCCGCGACGTCTCCACGACACGCACCGCATCGCCTCCGATCGAGGTCGGCAGCACCTGGCTGGCGGCGTAGGAGACGAAGTACGAGCGCGTCAGCCAGAGGAAGGAGTCGTTCACGCCGCGTGCCGCCAGCAGCCACTGCCAGCGCAGCGCCATCGGCAGCGCCGTCAGGATCATGATCGCCACCGCCAGCGCAAACCAGGCGGGCTCGGTCTCTGCCAGCGTGTCGGCTGTCTTGCCGACGTCGATCTTCCAGACGAGGTATGCGACCGCGAGACCGGTGAGCAGAACCGTCGCGACGACGCGCAGCGGCCGCTTCATACGGCCCGGTCGCGGATCCGCTCCAGCGCCTCGAGCACGTCCGCGATGTCGTCGTCGGAGTGCGCGGGCGAGAGCGGCAGCGAGAGGATCTCGTCGCCGGCCCGCTCGGCGACCGGCAGGGACGGCTGGCCGGGGAAGCGCTCGCGGTACCACGTCAGCCGGTGCACGGGCAGGAAGTGGATCGAGGTCGAGATGCGCTCGGCGGCGAGAGCCTGCTGCAGCTCGTCACGGGTGAGCCCGAAGCTCTCCTGCACGCGGACGACGTAGAGGTGGCGCGCGTGCGTGTCCCGCGGGTCGCGCTCGAGCGGCTCGAGCCCGTCGATGCGGACGATCCCCTCGTCGTAGAGCGCGAAGTGCCGCTCCCGGATCTCGGTGTGCGCCGGCAGCTTGTCGAGCTGGACGAGAGCGATCGCCGCGAGCACGTCGGACAGGTTCGCCTTGTAGCCGGGCACCGTGATGTCGTAGAGCGACCCGTCGCCGCGGCGCATCAGGCGCAGGTTGCGAACCGCCTCCGCGACGCGCGTCGTCGTTCGTCGAGATGAGACCTCCCTCGCCCGCGGCGATGTTCTTCGTCGCGTAGAGCGAGAAGCAGGTCACCTCCGAGAGCCCACCGAGCTTGCGGCCGCGGTACGCGCTCTCGGCCGCGTGCGCGGCGTCCTCGATCACGGGGACTCCGAGCGCCCAGATCGGGTCCATGTCGCACGGCTGGCCGGCGAGGTGCACCGGCATGATCGCCTTCGTCCGCTCGGTCACCGCCGCCTCGACGAGCGCCGGGTCGATGTTGAGATCACCCTCGCGGACGTCGACGAAGACGGGCGTGGCGCCGGTGTGGACGATCACGTTCGCGGTCGCCGGCCACGTGATCGGCGTCGTGATCACCTCGTCACCAGGTCCGATCCCGAGCGCGACGAGCGCGAGGTGCAGAGCTGCGGTGCCGGAGGCGACGGCGAGCACGTGCTCGACCTCGAGGTACTCGGCCATCCGCTCCTCGAGCAGAGCGGCGCGCGGTCCCGTGGTCAGCCAGCCGGAGCGGAGCGCGTCCGCGACGGCCTCGATCTCCTCCTCGCCGATCGCAGGGGGCTGGAAGCCCAGTTGGGTCTCGCGGGTCATTCGACGACCTTCATCTGGTGTAGAAGCGTATTTCGTCCGCCGCGGCCCGAGCGCGCGCGAGTGCATCGTCGCGGCTGTCGCCGACCGCGATCACGGCGCCCGCACGGTCGGCCCCACGCAGCAGCGGCCCGAAGACGTGCCCCGGCTCGCGGTAGATCCGCACGTCGAGCACGCCCTCGGCCGCGTGCGCCTCCTCACGCCCCTCGACCGCGTGCAGCTCCCCTTCGGGCGCGACGAGAAAGAGAACGCAGGCGCCGCCAGGTTGTGAAGACGAGCGACTTTGTGTTTCTGAAACACAAGGCGTTTTTCCGAGCGCGAAGTCGAGCGCGAGGTCGTTCAGCTTGACACCGGTCGCGGCCTCGACGAGCTCCGCGTCGTGGCCGCCGCCGAGCCGCGCAGCCAGCTCCACGACTCGAGATCCGCTCGATCCGATCCGGATCTGCGTGTAGGTCGGGCCGTTCCGGATCCCGAGCGCCTCGGCGGCGGCGCGAGCTGCCCCAATCGGACTTTGTGTTTCAGAAACACAAGGCCAGGCGTGCGCCAGCGCGACCCCGAACGCGGGTGGGTCGGCGGTCAGCCGGTCGGTGACGGTGAGGGGGTGGAAGACGCCGTCGACCGAGACAGCGTTGACGGTCACCTCGGGGCCGTCGACGTACTCCTCGACGATGTAGGCGCCGTTTCGGGACGCGGCGAGCGCTGCTTCGATCGCGGCCGGCAGCTCGGCCTCGGTGCGCACGAAGGTCAGCCCCCGCTGCCCCTGGCGGTCGGGCGCCTTGACGACGCACGGCGGCACGGGCTCCTCCAGCAGCCGCGGCTGCGGGACTCCGGCGGCGGCGAAGCGCTCCCGCTGCCGTGACTTCGTCGTCGCGAGCGCCGCCGTCGCGCCGTCGATCGGGTGCGGGAGGCCGAGGCGCCCGGCGATGCGCGCGGCGACGCCGACGGGCCAGTCGGCTCCCGGCGAGATGATCGCGTCGACGTTCTCCGCGCGGGCGAGGCGGTCGATGCCCGGCTCGTCCTCGGTCGAGACGAGCGCACGCTTGTCCGCGTAGGCGAAGCCGGGCGCCGCGGCGTCGCGGTCGACTGCGATCACGAAGAGGTCGCGCTGGCGTGCCGCGCGCAGGAGCCCGATCTGCGCGGGCCCTGCTCCTAGGACGAGGAGACGCTGTCGCGAGTGCGGAGCGCCTTCCACCAGCCCTCGTTCTCGCGGTACCACGAGACGGTCTGCTCGAGCCCGCGCTCGAAGCTCGTCCGCGCGCGCCAGCCGGTCAGCGTCTCGAGCTTGTCGGTCGAGCCGATGTGGCGGTCGACCTGGCCGAGCCGCTCGTCGACGAAGAGCTTCTCCACGTCGTTGCCGACCGCCGCGAGCACCGAGTCGGCGACGTCGTTCACCGAGATGTCGATTCCGGTCGCGACGTTCACGACCTCGCCGGCGAGCCCGTCGATGTCGGCCGCGATGATCGCCTCGATCGCCTCGGCATCGTCGTCGACGTAGAGCCAGTCGCGGCTCGCGTGGCCGTCGCCGTGGATCGTCAGCGGCTCGCCGGTGAGCGCCTGCGTGATGAACCGAGGGATCACCTTCTCCGGGTGCTGTCGCGGCCCGTAGTTGTTGAACGGGCGCACGATCACGATCGGCAGGCCGTAGGTGACGTAGTACGAGTAGGCGAGCCGGTCGCCGCCGGCCTTCGTGGCGGCGTAGGGCGAGCGCGGGTTGAGCGGGTGCTCCTCGTCCATGGGCGCGTACTCCGCCGTCCCGTACACCTCGCTCGAGCTGATCAGGATGAAACGCTCGACCGGAGTGCGCCGGATCGCGTCGAGCAGGATCTGCGTCCCCTCGACGTTGGTCGTCACGAACTCGGAGGCTCCTTCCTCGATCGACTTCTCGACGTGCGACTCGGCGGCGGCGTTCACGATCACGTCCACCTCGGCGACGAGCGTCGCGACGAGCTCCGGGTCGCGGATGTCGCCGTGAACGAAGGAGAGCCGCTCGTGGCTCATCACCTCCGCGAGGTTCTCGAGGTTGCCGGCGTACGTGAGCGCGTCGAGCGAGACGACGTCGTGATCGGTGTGCGCCAGCAGGTGGCGGATGAAGTTCGACGAGATGAACCCCGCCCCGCCGGTGACCAGAACGCGCTTCTTCAAAGCTCCCTTTCGATCGTGTAGAGAGGCCGTCCGTCGACCTCGCGCTGGATTCTGCCTAGGTACTCCCCGACCAGGGCGAGGAGGAATCCCTGGATCCCGAGCACGAAGAGCACGGCGACGCCGCCGAGCAGCGGCCCCGGGAAGTCGGAGCGGTCGATCCAGTACCAGAGGCCGTAGACCGCGAGGCCGCTCGCGAGCAGCGTGCAGACGACGCCGAGCGCGATCCCGATCCACTGGATCGGCTGCGGCCAGAAGCCGGCGAGGACGTGGAGCGCGAGCCGGGTCAGCCGCAGCGGCGAGTAGCGCGAGCTGCCGGCGCGGGCGGCGTGGCCCACGTCGACTTCGACCACCGAGGCGCCGCCGGAGAGGATGAGCGCCTTCGTGAACTTCTGCTTCCCGATCGCGGGCAGCATCGGCTCGACCGCGGCGCGCCGGTAGGCGTTGAAGGCGCAGCCGAAGTCGGAGATCGAGACGCCGGTGAAGCGGCGCAGCATCCCGTTGATCAAGCGCGAGGGCAGCGTCCGGCCCCACGAGTCGTCGCGCGCGGTGCGGCGGCCGCTGGCCACGTCGGCGCCGGCCTCGACCGCCGCGACGAGACGCGGGATGTCCTCCGGCTGGTTCTGGAGGTCGCCGTCCATCGTCACGACGATCTCGCCGCGCGCCCTGGAGAGCCCGGCATGCATGGCCGGGTGCTGGCCGAAGTTGCGCTTGAAGCGCACGGCGTGGACACGAGAGTCGGCCGCATGCAGCCGCTCGACCGCGGCCCAGGTGCCGTCCGTCGAGCCGTCGTCGACCAGGATCAACTCGAACGGCTTGCCGTCGAGCGCCGATACGGTGCGCCGGTAGAGCTCCGCGACCGAGCCTTCCTCGTTCAGGAGCGTCACGACGACGGAAAGGGCGGGTTCGGACATTGGGGGAAGGAGCGTACCGCTGGCAACCGGGCGACCCGATCGTCCGCCGCGAGATCTGTCTCGGCCGACCGTGGTTGGGGCAGGCCACCGTCGTCGTCGAGGATTCGGACGACCTGCTCGCGCTGTACGTCGCCGAAGGCTCTGAGCTCGCATATCCGGACGGCGACTGGCCGGGCGGCCGCCACCCGTGGCAGGGGAAGGACCGCTGGAGCGGCCACGGCGTCCTCCAGCTCCAGCGCCCGGAGGAGGCGCACGCGGTTTGGCTCTTCTGGCGCGGCCCGACGCGGACGCTCGCGTTCTGGTACCTGAACCTGCAGGCGCCGTTCCGCCGCACCGCGATCGGCGTCGACACGCAGGATCACGAGCTCGACATCGTGATCGAGCCGGGCGGTGCCTGGCGGTTCAAAGACGAGGAGCTGCTCGACGGCTGGATTCGGCTCGGTCGCTGGACCGAGTCCGAGGTCGCCGCGATCCGCGCGGAGGGCGCTCGCGTCGCCGCCGAGCTCGACGCGGGCCGGCGCTGGTGGAGCGAGGCCTGGGCGGACTGGCAGCCCGACCCGGGGTGGAACGGCGGCGATCTCCCGTCCGGCTGGGAAGACGCGTGACGGACGCGGCCTGGCGCGACGTGCACCGGGGCCGGGTGTGGCGCGTGCAGGCGTGCCGCATCGTCCAGGAGACCGACGCGCTGATCGCGCTCTGGTTTCCCGCCGGCGGGCCGGCAAAGGTTCCCGCAGGCGGGCTGCGCATCCCCGGCGAGGAGTGGGAGCTCGAGGACGCGACGCCGACCCGCGACTCGGTCTGCCTCGCACGTCCCGGCAGGCGGCACTCGATCTACGTCTTCTGGGACGAGAACGCGAGGTTCGACCACTGGTACGTCAACTTCGAGCAGCCGCTGCGCCGGACCCCGCTCGGCTTCGACACGTTCGACGAGAAGCTCGATCTGATCGTCCAGCCCGACGGAAGCTACCGCTGGAAGGACGAGGACGAGCTGGAACAGGCGGCAGCCGTGGGCTTGCTCGACGCGGCTGCGGTGCGGGCAGAAGCGGCTCGTGTGCTCGAGGAGTGGCCGTTCCCGACGGGCTGGGAAGACTGGCGGCCGGACCCCTCGTGGCCGATCCCGCAGCTGCCACCCGGTTGGGAGCGCGTGTGAGGCGCCGCGGGCCGCTCGCCGCGTTCTTCGCGCTCGGCGTCGTCTGGGGCGGCTGGGCCGCGCTCGTGCCGGCGATCCAGTCCGCGGTGGGTGCCACGAAGGGGGAGCTCGGTCTCGCGCTGCTCTTCGTCGCGGTCGGCGCACTGCCGACGATGCTGGTCACGGGCGGAGTGCTCGACCGCCGCGGCCCGCGCGTCCTGCCGGCGATGCTGACAGGGCTCGCGGTCGCGGCGGTACTTCCGGCCTTCGCCGAGTCGGTCGCGGCGCTCGCGGCGGCGCTCCTGTTGCTGGGCGTTGCGACAGGGGCGGTCGACGTCGCGATGAACGGCGCCGTCGCCGAGCTCGAGGCCCAGCGCAGCACCCGGCTGATGCAGACCGCGCATGGGCTCTTCTCGGCCGGCGTGGTCGCCGGCGCGATCGGAGTCGGCCTCGCACGCGAGGGCGGCGCGAGCCGGCTCACGTGTCTCGCGGCCGTCGCCGCCGTCGTGCTCGCCGTGGCGGCGGTCAACCTCGGCCACGAGCGGGTCGGCCGCCGGCCGGCGGCGGCCGGCTCACGCAGGCCGCGGCTGAACCGGGTGGCGATTCCGCTCGGGATCGCATGCGCCGCCGCGTTCCTGATCGAGGGTGGGATCGAGAGCTGGAGCGCCCTCTTCCTCGAGCGTGAGCTCGACTCCCGGCCGGTGGTGAGCGCGCTCGGCCCCGCCGGCTATGCCTTCGCGATGATGCTCGGCCGCTTCTCGGGACAGTGGCTCGAGCGCGTGCTCGGAGACACGCTGCTGCTCGCGAGCGCGGCTTCGGTGGCGGGTGTGGGGCTCGTCGTGGCCTCGCTCTCACCCACGGCACCAGTCGCGATCGCCGCCTTCTTCCTCGGTGGAGCGGGCGTCTCGGTCGCCGCCCCCGCCCTGCTCGGCGCCGCCGGCCGGCGTGCGGGCACCGGCGACCGCGGTGCAGCGGTCGCGACCGTGACCACGATCGGCTACCTCGGCTTCCTGGTCGGCCCGCCGATCGTCGGCGCGGTCGCCGAGGCGGTCGGGCTGCGGGTGGCTTTCGCCGCCCTCGCCCTGGTCGCCGCAGCGCTCGTCGCCGCGACGCCCCGCCTCGGCCTGAGCCGTGCCTCGCCTAGGCCGCCTCGACCATCGACACACCCGACTCGGTCTTGCGTGGGCGGCCGGGGATCGCGAACGCCGCCACGGCTCCCAGGGCGACCACGACGCCGCCGATGATCAGCGCCGGGTTCATGCCGTCGCTGAACGCCTGGCCGCTTTCGTAGCCGCCGAGGTTCGCGAACACTGCGGCGAGCACGGCGACGCCGAAGACTCCGCCCAGCTCGCGAATCGCGTTGTTGGCGCCGGACGCCTGGCCCTCCTCCTCCGGCCGCACGGCCGAGAGGACGATGTGCGCCATCGGGGCGAAGAAGAGCGACATGCCGATTCCCGCGATCACGAACGGTGCGATCAGCTCGGAGTAGGCAACGGTCGGCGTCGAGACGATTCCCATCCAGGCCAGCGAGGCCGCCTGGAGCGAGAGGCCGATCCCGACGAGCGTCTTGCCGGGGATCCGGTCCGACAGCGCGCCTGCGATCGGGGAGATGAACATCGGCGCGAGCGTCCACGGCAGGATCCGCAACCCGGAGCCGAGCGGCGAGTAGCCCTGCACGGTCTGGAAGAACTGCGAGAGCAGGAAGATCGAGCCGAACATGCCGAAGAACATGAACAGCGACGCGAGGTTCGCGAGCGCGAACGCGGGCTTGCGGAAGAAGCGCATCGGCAGCATCGGCGCGGCCGTGCGCAGCTCCCAGGCGACGAACGCCGCCACGAGCGCGAGGCCGACGGCGAGCGAGCCGACGATCTCCGGGCTCGCCCAGCCCTGGCCGTTCCCACGGATCAGGCCCCAGACGACCCCGAAGAGCCCGGCGCTGGCGAGCCCGAGACCTGGCAGGTCGAGCTTGCCGCCGGGCCCGTAGGTCTCCTGCAGGCGCGAGAGCGCGAGCGGAATCAGGACGACGCCGACCGGCACGTTCAGCCAGAAGATCCACTGCCACGAGAGCCCCTGCACGACGGCGCCGCCGACGACGGGGCCGAACGCCACCGCGAGGCCGCTGATCCCGCCCCAGGCTCCGAGCGCCAAGCCGCGCTTCTCCTTCGGCACCGCGGCGCTGAGGATCGTCAGCGTCAACGGCATCACGATCGCGCCGCCGAGACCCTGGAGGGCGCGGGCGAGCACCAGCGCCTCGACGTTCGGAGCGAGCGCGGCGGCGATCGAGCCGAGCGTGAAGACGCCGATGCCGATCGCGAAGACGCGGCGGCGGCCGAAGCGGTCTCCGAGCGCGGCCCCGGTCAGCAGCAGGACTGCGAAAGTGAGGGTGTAGGCGTTGACCGTCCACTCGAGGTTCTCGAGCGAGGCGTTGAGGTCTTCGCGAATGACGGGAATCGCCGTCGTCACGACGAGGTTGTCGAGCGTGACCATGAAGAGGGCGATCGAGGTGATCACGAACGTCCAGATGGTTTTCGTCCTGGCCGACATCACTGCTCCGTTCTGAAGTAAGTAGTTACGTTCATAGCTCGTCCGAGCGGCAACCCGCGATCAGGCGATCGCCCCACGGGGTCGGATCCTCGAAGAGCCGCATCGCGTTCAGCACGTTCAGGAGCATCCCCTTCGCGAAGAAGGCGCTGATGGCCTCGGGCGACGCGCCGGAAGCCCGCTCGGCGAGCTCGACGAGGTCGCGCCAGACGAGGCGCACGGCTTCCCGCACGTCGGGATCCTCGCAGCCGGCGAAGCACTGCAGCATCAGCTGGAGCCGCTCGCGGTCCTCGATCAACCCGGTGTACGCCTCACCCATGGCCCGTAGGGCCTCCTCGCCGCTCTTGCCACGCGAGGCCCGTTCGAAGACCTGGTAGGTCTCCTCCATCTTGCGCGTAGTCGTCGCGAGATAGAGCTCCTTCTTGGTGCCGAAGAGCCGGAACAGATAGGGCTGCGAGATGCCGGCGTCCTTCGCGATCGCGTCGGTGGACGCGCCGTGGAGGCCCTTGCGCGAGAACTCGCGCGCCGCAGCCTCGAGAACGGCTTCGCGGCGCTCGTCCGCGGTCTGTCTGCGGATCGTTGCGCTCATGGGTAGTAAGTATTCACTTACAACCCTGGCTTGTCAAGCGAAGCGGCGAATTCCCTCGGCGACGCGGTCGAGGTCGGCGTCCGTCAGCCTCGAGTGCAGCGGCAGCGCGAGCGCGCGCTCGAACGCCTCGTCCGCGCCGGAGAACGGGCCCTGGTCGCGGTACGCGGAAAGGTGCTGGAGCGCGTACGTCCCGATCTGCACCTCGATCCCCTCGGCCCGCAGGGTCTCCATCGCCTCGAAACGGCGGTCGAGCCGGATCACATAGGCCTGCCAGCCGTGCGTGTCGCCCTCGTCCGCACCGGGCACCTCGACCACGCCCGCCAGCCGCTCCGTGTAGCCGTCGGCGATCCGGGTCCGCTCGGCGAGGAGCTCCTCGAGCCGGCGCAGCTGCGGGATCCCGATCGCGCAGAGGATGTCCGCGAGCCGGTAGTTCGTCGAAGGCTGGACGATGTCTGCGCCAGGATCGATGCCGTGATTGCGCAGGCGGCGGATCGACGCCGCGAGCTCGCCGTCGTTTGTCGTCACCGCGCCGCCCTCGCCGGTCGTCACGATCTTGCGCGGGTGGAAGGACAGGCAGCCCGTCGTCCCGAGGCCGCCGCAGGGCATTCCGCGCCAGCGAGCACCGAGCGCGCCGGCGGCGTCTTCGAGCAGCAGGACGTCCGGCGGCACCGCGTTCTGCAGCTCCTCCCAGTCCAGCGGGCGGCCGAAGAGATGGACCGCGAGGACGGCCTTCGTCCGCGGCGTCACCGCCTCGTACACCCTCGCAACGTCGAGATTGAAGGTTGCGGGATCGACGTCGACGAGCACCGGCGTCGCGCCCGCGAGCCGCACGACGTTCGCGGTCGCCGGGAAGGTGTACGCGGGAACGATCACCTCGTCTCCCTCGCCGATCCCGAGCGCGAGCACCGCAAGGTGGAGCGCCGCCGTCCCGTTCGAGACGGCGACGGCGTGCTCGACACCGCAGGCCGCAGCGACGAGCTCCTCGAGCTCCGCCACCTTCGGCCCCATCGTCAGCGCACCCGACTCGAATACCTCGCGGACGGCTTGGAGCTCCGCCTCGCCGAGGTCGGGAAACGCTAGGCGGACGGCAGAGCCGGTGACGCGATGAGACGCTGAGTCGTCGGGCCGCGCTGGGCGCCGCGATGCGGCGTCCTCAGTCGCGCCCATATGGCCGATATGGACGCTCCCTGCGTCCTTGCCTCGCAGCGCCCAGCACACCCCGCCGACGAGGCATCATCACGTCACCGGCTCCAGCGCCTTCTCTCGATACCACGCGATCGTCTTCTCGAGGCCCTCGTCGAGGTCGACCTTCGCCTCGAAGCCGAGCACCTCGCGCGCCTTCTCGACGTTGGGGATCCGCAGCTCGACGTCTGCGTAGTGGAGCGGCTGGAACGTGATCTCGCCCGTGCCGCCCGCGAGCCGGTTGATCCGCTGCGCCAGGTCGTAGATCGTCACGGTCGCCCGCGGGTTGCCGATGTTGAACGCCTGGCCGACGGCCTCGGGCACCTCCAGCGCGGCCAGGCAGCCCTCGACCATGTCGTCGACGTAGCACCAGGCGCGGATCTGCGAGCCGTCGCCGTGGATCGTCAGGTCGCGCCCGGCCAGCGCCGCCTCGATGAACGCGCGGATCGCGCCGCCGCCGATCTGGCCCGGGCCGAAGACGTTGAAGGGGTGCACGGTCACCGCCGGGAGCTTCAGCTCGTCGTGGTAGGCGTGCGCCATGTGCTCGCCGGCGAGCTTCGAGACCGCGTACGTCCAGCGGGCCTCGCCCACGGAGCCGATCGTCGACACCTGACCCTCCTCGACACGGAACGCGTGCGTCCCGAAGACCTCGCTCGTCGAGAAGTCGATGAAGCGCTCGAGGCTGTCGAGCGTCGCGACCGCCGCCTCGAGCATGTTGTACGTGCCGATCACGTTCACGCGCATCGTGCGCACAGGGCTCTCGAGCACGGTATCGACGCCGGCGATCGCGGCGCAGTGGACGATGTGCGTCGAGCCGCGCGCGAGGTCGCGCATCGCGTCGAGGTCGAGCACGTCCGCCTGGTGGAACGTGAAGTTCGGATGCTCGGCGAGCGGCGTCCCCGAGAGCGCATCGCGATGGAGGTTGTCCGCCGCAACGACCTCGTTCTCGTCGACGAGGCGGCGGGCCAGCGTCGTGCCGATGAAACCGGCGCCGCCGGTGATGAGGATTCGCTTCCCTTGAAGCACGCGGCGAGTGTATCGGCGCGCTACCCTTCCACCCGACATGCGCATCGCCCTCGTCACGAGCCTTCTGGCCGCCGTCGTGGGGTGTGGCGTCGGCACCGCAGCCCGCAACGCGGAGCCCGCTCCCGCCGACCTGAAGATCACCGTCTGGCCGGAAGGCCGCGGTGAAGGGAGCAGCAAGACCTACACACTCGAATGCGGACCAGCTCGCGGCTCGCTGCCGAAAACGGCGTCTGCCTGCACGCAGCTGCTGAAGATGCCGAAGCCGTTCACGCCCGTTCCGCAGGGCGCGATCTGCACTGAGCAGTACGGCGGACCGCAGCAGGCGCTCGTCACGGGCGCGTACAAGGGTCGCAGCATCTGGGTGATCTTCTCGGCGACGAACGGCTGCCAGATCGCACGCTCCAAGCGCGTCAGCTTCCTCTTGCCCGGGTTCGACGGCGCCGCATCGGAGTGAGGCAACCGGCAGCGGCGCTGGCCGCACTGGCCGTGTTGACGCTCGCCCTCGCGGGCTGCGGCGACGGCGGAGCCGAGGACGCCGGCGACTCGGCGATCGACCTGCAGCTGACCCTCTGGCCGAACGGCGCCGGCGGCGACTCGGTCTCGTGGCGGCTCCGGTGCGAGCCGACCGGCGGCGACCATCCGGACCCGGAGGCCGCGTGCGCGGCGCTGACGGCCGTCAAGGATCCGTTCGGCAAGGTGACGCCACCCAAGCGCTGCAAGGAGATCCCCGGCTCGAGCCCCGAGGTCGCCGTGCTCGAGGGCGACTTCCGCGGCCGAAAGGTTCGCTCGGGCTTCGAGCGGGCGAACGCATGCGTCTCGGGACGGTGGGACCGGATCGCGCCGGTCTTTCCGACCGGCTTCTGAAGTCGCGGGATAGCATCGCGCGCGACGTGAGCACGGTCCTCTTCGTCGGCGCAGGCCGCCACCAACGCCGCGCGATCCTGCGTGCGAAGGAGCTCGGCCTCCGTGTCGTCGCCGTCGATCGCAATCCGGACGCGCCCGGTCTCGCGGCTGCCGACGAGGGAGAGGCCGTCGACTTCACGGACGTCGAGGCGGTGACCGAGGTGGGACGCCGTCATGCCGTCGACGGCGTGCTGACAGTGTCCGCGGACCGCGCCGTCCCCGTCGTCGCGGCGGTCGCCGACGCGCTCGGGCTGCCGGGAATCGGCGCCGACACCGCCTACCTGATGACCCACAAGATCGCGATGCGCCGGACGCTCGCCGACGCGGGCGTTCCCCAGCCGGCTTTTGCGGGAGCTCGCGACCTGCTGAGCGCGCGCGCGGCCCTGGACACGGTCGGCGTGCCGGCCGTGCTGAAGCCGGCCGACTCGGGCGGGCAGCGCGGCATCTTCTACGTCGAGTCGCAGGACGAGCTGGACGCGCACCTGCACGTGGCGCTCGCCGAGTCCCCGACCGAGGAGGCGATCGTCGAGCGGTTCCACGACGGGCTGGAGCTGAACGGGATCGTGATCGCGAGGAACGGCGAGGCGTTCCCGCTCACCCTCTCCGACAGGCTGCGCCCGCCCGGAATCGGCTTCGGCGTCGGCTGGATCCACGTCTACCCCGCCTCGATCTACGCCGACGTGCTCGCCGAGGCGGAGCGCATCGCCGTTCACTCCGTGCACGCGCTCGGCCTCCGCGACGGGATCGCCTTCCCGCAGCTGATCGTCTCCGACGACGGCTCGGTGCGCGTGGTCGAGGTCGCCGCCCGCATCCCCGGCGGCCAGATGGCCGACCTCGTCCGCCACGCCGTCGGCGTCGATCTCGTCGAGGTTGCGTTGCGGCAGGCGCTCGGCGAGACGATCCCCGACGAGCTCGTGCTGCCACGCTTCAAGCAGCCGCTCGCGATCCGGTTTCTGACCGCCCAGCCCGGTCCGCTGCCGACCGGCAAGGTGCTCTCGATCGGCTCGCTGGAGCCCGTGCTCGCCGCCGAGGGAGTCGTCCAGGCGGACACCTACCTCCAGGTCGGCGAGACGATCAGACCCGTTCGGCTCGACGGCGACCGCCGCGGCTACGTGATCGCGACCGCCGACACGTCGGTGGAAGCCCTCCAGCGCGCCGAGGACGCGGCGCGCCTGCTCGAGGTGGAGATCGAGTGAGCTGCGCGTTCGACCTCGACCACTACGCCGAGCTGCTGGACGCGGCGAAGGCGGGCGGCTACCGGTTCGCGTTCTTCGAGGACGCGCCTCGCGACGGCGACCTGATCCTCCGCCACGACGTCGATCTCTCCCTCGACGCGGCGCTCCGGATGGCAGAGCTGGAAGCGGAGGCAGGCGCGCAGGCGACGTACTTCCTGATGACCGGGTCTGTCTTCTACAACCTCTCCTCGGACGAGGGCGCTCGAGCGCTCGAGCGCCTGCGCGAGCTCGGTCACCGCGTCGGCCTGCACGCCGTCTACCCGCGTCTCGACCTGGACGACCGCTTCGACCGGGTCGTCGCCTGGCACAACCCCGACCCCGAGTACATGCGCGCGCCGGTCGAAGGCGCGATCAACGTCATGCAGGAACCGTGGTTCGATCCGGAGACGTACCGCTCCGACTCGAACCAGCACTGGCGCTCGGGTTGCCCGCACGACGAGCTGCGCGCCGGAGCGTTTCCGTGGCTGCAGCTGCTGACGCACCCCGAGATCTGGGTCTACCCGGGCTCGCGGATGGGCGAGACGATGCGGGCGATGCTGGAGGAAGAGAAGGAGCGTCGCCTCGACCAGCTCGCGGCCGACCGGATCGACCTCTCGTGAAGGACGTCACCGTCCTCGTCAGCGCCTCCGGCGCGCCCGGCACCGCCGCGCTCCTGAAGGGCCTGCGCGCGAACGGGGAGAGAACAGTGCGACTCGTCGGCACGGACATGAGCGAGCGCTCGGTCGGTCGTCATCTCTGCGACGCGTTCCACCTCGTCCCCGCCGGCTCCGACCCGGGCTTCGCCGACGCCGTGCTGGAGGTCGTCGAGCGGGAGGGAGTGGACGTGGTGCTGCCGCAGTCGTCCTTCGACCTCGAAGGGCTGGCCGCGCACCGCGACCGCTTCCCCGTACCGGTGCTCGTCTCGAGCCCCGACACGATCCACCGCTCGAACGACAAGGCGGAGACCTACGCGCTGCTCAAGCGCCTCGGCGTGAGGGGCCCGGACTTCCGGCGTGTCAACGGCGCCGCCGAGGTCGCGGCGGCCGCGCGCGAGCTCGGCTATCCGGACCGCCCCGTCTGCTTCAAGCCCGTCTTCTCCTCCGGCTCGCGCGGCTTCCGCATCCTCGATCCGACGGTCGACCGGGCGCACCAGCTGCTGAACGAGCGGCCGGGCTCGGTCGCGATGCGGCTCGAGGAGGCGGTGGAGCTGCTCCCGGACGAGGGCGGTCCCGACCTGCTCGTGATGGAGCTGGCGACCGGCGGCGAGCGCACGATCGACGGAATCGCGGACGGTAAGCGGGTCGTCCTCGGCCACCCGAAGACGCGCGAGGCGATGCGCGCCGGGCTCGCGATGTACTTCGTCACGCTCGAGGACGACGAGCTGATGGCGATCGCCGACATGCTCGTCGATGAGCTCGCGATCGAATGGTTCTTCAACATCCAGCTCGTCGGTGAGCACGTGATCGAGATCAACCCTCGCATCTCGACGATCGTCTACCAGGACGATCTGAATCTCCCGTACCTCGGCGTCAAGCGAGCTCTCGGCGAGATCTCGGACGAGGAGCTCGTCGCGCTCCGCGGCCGCGTCCGGCCCGGACGGACGGCACTGCGGTACTTCGACCAGCTCGAGTGGGACGCCTGAGCACGCCAGGCCTGTTCGCCTAGCTGGCAACGGCTAGGAAAAACTGGTCAAAACTGGTCGAAAGTAGGTAGCGCCTACTCCGGATTCGCGCCAGTCTCCCAACGTGGGCCGCCAGCACGGCCAATGGGGTCGTTCCGAACGGACGACCCGAAACGGGGTGAGGAGAGGAATGTCAAAGAGAAATCTGAAGAAGCCGCTCGCGTTGTGCGTCGCCGCGGGGGTAGCGCTGCTCGTCACGTCGTCCGCGCTCGCGTGGACGGTGACGATGACGGCGAACACGAGTCTGAAGCGGACGTACTCGTGGAAGATCGAGAAGAGTGTCAGCCAGTCGTCTGTGACGCTGGCGCCGGGTGGGACGGCAGATGTGACCTATTCGGTGACGGCGACGCCGACCGGCTCGGTCGACAGTGACTGGGCCGTCTCGGGCCGCGTGACGATGGCGGAAGAGATCTTCCCGCAGCCGGATCCGGCCCCGGTCGTCAACACACTGAACGTGACGATCCTGCCGGACGCGGTCGTGGCGTCGGTGGCGTGCACTCCGTCGCCGTTCCCGGTCGACCTCGACATCAATACCCTCATCTGCGACTACAGCGCACCGCTGCCGGATGCGGGCGGCCCGCGCGAAGCCAACATGCGGGCTCAGCAGGTGAACGGCAATCAACGCAGCGTGAAAACGCCGTTCGACTTCATCAACGCGACCGTGAACCTGGTCGACGAGTCGGTCACCGTGACCGACACGATGGGCGGCACGCTCGGCACGGTCAATGCGGCCGGCGGCCCGAAGACGTTCACCTACACGAAGACGATCGGCCCGTACACGGCGGCTCAGTGCGGTCAGCACACGGTCGACAACACGGCGTCGTTCCTCACGAACGACTCCGGCGCGACGGGCTCGGCTGACGCCGATGTCGACGTCACCGTGACGTGCCTGCCGCCGCCTCCGGCCGGCTGCACGCACACGATCGGCTACTGGAAGACCCACGCCGGCTTCGGCCCGCAGGCGGACGTCGTGACGGCGCTCCTGCCGATCTGGCTCGGTACTGCCGCCGGTCCGAAGAGCATCAACGTCACGACGGCGGCGAAGTCCACCAGCCTCCTGAAGATGGAGGGCTCGAACGGCGTCAAGGCGGCGTCGAACGGGATCAACAAGCTCTACGCACAGCTGCTCGGCGCCAAGCTGAGCGGTGCCGACGGCGCAGACGGCTCGGTGGTTGCAAGCGTGATCGCCGCCGCCGACGCGTTCCTGGCGAACAACAACTCGCTGAGCTGGAGTGGCCTCTCGGCTGCTCAGCAGGCGCAGGTCAACGCGTGGATGTCGTCGCTCGACGACTACAACAACGGACTCCTCGGGGTGGCGCACTGCGGCTAGCCCCAGGCTCGATCTGACTGAACACCCAAGGAGCGGCGCCGGTGCAACAACTGCCGGCGCCGCTCCTTTCTTCGTCTCCCGGGCCGCGTACCGAGTCGTCGCCTTTCCTAGCCGAAGGTCGGTGGCGCCCTGCGCCCATTCCGAACACGCTGAGACCCGAAAACCCGCCGTGAGGCGGCCGGGGGTCGTTCACAGGGGCGATCTCGACTTGGGGGAGAGGGAGATCGAATGACACGTACACGTACGAGGAAATTGCTCGTGCTCTGCACTGCGGCGGGCGTTGCGCTGCTCGTCGCGTCGTCCGCGCTCGCATGGACGGTGACGATGACCGCGAACACGAGCCTGAAGCGGACGTACTCGTGGAAGATCGAGAAGAGCGTCAGCCAGGCGTCTGTGACACTCGCGCCGGGTGCGACGGCAAATGTCAGCTACTCGGTGACGGCGACGCCCACCGGATCGGTCGACAGTGACTGGGCCGTCTCGGGCCACGTGCACATGTCGGAGGAGATCTTTCCGCAGCCGGATCCGGCTCCCGTCGTCAACACGGTGAACGTGACGATCCAGCCGGACGACCTCGCGGCGCCGGTGACGTGCGTTCCCTCGCCGTTCCCGGTCGACCTCGACACGAACAGTCTCCACTGCGACTACGCCGCACCGCTGCCCGATGCAAGCGGTCCGCGCGACGCGCACATGCGGGCCCAGCAGGTGAACGGCAACCAACGCAGCCTGAAGACGCCGTTCGACTTCAGCAACCCGACCGTGAACCTGGTTGACGAGTCCGTCACGGTGACCGATTCGATGGGCGGCACGCTCGGCACCGTCAACGCGGCCGACGGCCCGAAGACCTTCACCTACACGAAGACGATCGGTCCCTACACCGCGGCACAGTGCGGCTCGAAGACGGTCGACAACACGGCCACCTACACGACGGTCGACACGGCTACGGCCGGCAGCGCCAGCACCGCGGTTGCGGTCACGGTCACCTGCCCGCCCCCGCCCCCGCCGAAGTGCGCACTGCCTTCGCTCGTCTGGAAGTTCGTCGGCCTGCTCGGCCCGAACT
This sequence comes from uncultured Gaiellaceae bacterium, assembly GCA_963765705.1. Classification (GTDB taxonomy): domain Bacteria; phylum Actinomycetota; class Thermoleophilia; order Gaiellales; family Gaiellaceae; genus Gaiellasilicea. The sequence continues at coordinate 17,245 of CAVXXJ010000007.1, read as the reverse complement.
ACTTCAAGACGCTGCTGCCGCAGACGCTGGGCACGGCCGGCGGCCCGAAGAGCGTCAACGTCACGACGACGCTCCAGGGCATGTCGATCCTCTTCAAGGAGTGGATCTCGACGAACGTCGTCGACCTGCTCGCGACCGAGCAGCTGGCGGCGAAGCTGAACGCGGCCTCCGGCCGGGACGTCTCCTCGATCGCGGCGACGATGGCCGCAGCCGACGCGTTCCTGGCGACACACAACGCCTCGAGCTATCTCTCCTACGCGGAGAAGAACCAGGTCAAGGCGTGGACGGTGACGCTCGAGAAGTACAACAACCAGTGCATCCCGGACGCCGGTCACCACGACAACCCGTGCAGCCGGCACTGGAACAACCCGGGTCACGACTGGCACAAGTGGAACTGGAAGAAGTTCGACTGGGACGACCACTAGGCCGACCTGCCTCACCCGAGCTCCCGAAGCCCCGCCCCGTGCGGGGCTTCGGCGTTCCGGGGGCTGCCGCCCGCGTATCCTCGCGCGGATGCCCGCCCGCCTGCGCGTCACGCTCTGCCCCGTCAACACGGCCGGCGTTCCGTGGACGAATGCCGAGGCGCTGCGGCGGCGCGGTGTCGACGCGCGACTCGTCGTCTTCGAGCGCTACAAGCTCCACCCCGAGGCGGACGAGTCGCTCGACATCCCAACCAACAGTCCGTTGCTACGCCGGCAGGCCAGGCAGTGGGCGGCGCTCGCACGGCTGCTGCCCCGGACGGACGTCTTCCATTTCCACTTCGGACTCACGCTCGTGCCGCAGTCGCTCCAGTTTCCGATCCTGCGCGCGGCACGGAAGAAGTCGGTCATGCACTACCTCGGCTCGGACATCCGCGGCAAGACGCCCGAGCAGCTCGCATACGGGAAGAAGGCGGACGCGGAGATCGTCGGCAGCTACGACGCGATCCGGTGGGTGCCCGAGGCCGAGGTGATCCCTCCCGGGGTCGACCTCTCGCGAATCGCCCCCGTGCCACCGTCCGACCGTGAGCGGCCGCTGATCGTCCATGCTCCCTCGTCCCGACGCCGCAAGGGAAGCGAGCACGTCGTCGCGGCGGTCGAAGCGCTCGACGCAGACCTCGAGCTCGTCGAAGGCCTGCGCCACGACGAGGCGTTCGAGCGCTACAAGGCAGCGGACATCGTCGTCGACCAGCTGAACGCAGGCTGGTACGGCCTCTTCGCGATCGAGGCGATGGCGCTCGGAAAGCCGGTCGTCACCTTTCTCCACGAGGAGGCGCTGCGCCGGTCCGAGGAGGCGTTCGGCACCCGCGTTCCGATCGTCTCCGCGACGGCCGAGACGCTGCGCGAGACGCTCCGTCCCCTCGTCGCCGACGCCGCACGCCGCCGCGAGCTCGGCGCAGCGTCGCGCGCCTACGTCGAGCGGGTGCACGACCTCGAGAAGGTCACCGACCGCCTGCTCGACCTCTACGCTCGTCTCTAGATGACGCTCGCAGCACAGATGCGGCGGCTCGGGAAGCACTCGGCGGTGTACGGGCTCGGCGGGATCGTCTCGCGCGTGATCGCGGTCTTCCTGCTCCCGGTCTACACGCGATATCTCGCCCCGGAGGACTTCGGCGCCGTCGGCCTGCTCGTGGCGCTCTCCGCCGTCCTCGTGACGATCCTGCGCGCCGGGATCTCGAGCGCGTTCTTCCGGTTCACCTTCGACTCCCAGGATCCGGAGCGGCGGCTGCTCGTCCTGCGGACCTCGTTCTGGTTCACGATGGCGAGCGCGACGCTCGGGCTCGCCGCCGGGGTCCTCCTCGCGGAGCCGATCGCCGACGCGCTCGGCCTCACCGATCCCTGGCTCGTGCGCGCGGCGTTCGTCGGCATCTGGGCCCAGATGAACTACGAGCAGCTGACGGCCGTCTTCCGGGTGGAGGAGCGCTCGGGCCTGTTCGTGCTCGCGAGCCTCGCGAACATCGCGGTGACGGTCGCGGCGACGCTGCTGCTGATCGTCGTCTGGGACCAGGGCGCGCTCGGCCTGATCGTCGGCAACTTCCTCGGGACGCTGACCGTCTACCTGGCGCTCCTCGGCTACCGGCGCGCTCAGCTCGGCCTCTCGTTCTCACGGCCGCTGCTGCGCGAGATGAACCGCTTCGGCGTCCCGCTCGTCCCCGCATCGCTGGCGCTGATCGCGATGAATCTCGGAGACCGCTTCTTCCTCAACCACTTCGCCGGCCTCGAGGAAGTGGGGCGCTACGAGATCGGCGTCCGGATCTCGTCGGCGATGGTGCTCCTGATCACGGCCTTCCGCACCGCGTGGCCGGCGTTCGCGTACTCGATCGAGGACGAGACCGAGGCGAAGCGGACGTACGCCTACGTGCTGACGTACCTCGTCGCAGCCGCGTCGTGGCTCGCGCTCACACTCGGCCTGCTCTCGCCCTGGCTCGTGCGGCTCCTGGCGCGGCCCGACTACTACGCCGGCGGCCGGGTCGTCGCGCTGCTCGCTTTCGGCGGCGTTGCCTACGCTGCATACATCGTCATGGCGATCGGCGTCGGCCGCGCGAAGCGGACGAAGTTCAACTGGGTGATCACCGGCGCCGCAGCGCTCGTCAGCGTCGCGCTCAACCTCGCGCTCGTCCCCGATCACGGGATGATCGGCTCGGCGATCGCCGCCGCCACCGCGTACTCGGCGATGTTCCTCGGCATGGCGTGGTACGCGCAGCGCGTCTACCCGACCCCGTATCAGTGGCGCCGCGTGCTCACCGCCGCGGGCGCGGCGGTCGCGCTCACCGCGGCCGGCAAGCTGCTCGACGTCCCGCTGGCCGCCGCGCTCGCGCTCGTCGCCGCCTATCCGGTCGCCCTGCTTCTCCTCGGTTTCTACCTGCCGGAGGAGCGGCGCACGCTCAGCGCGCGCGTACGGTTCGCCAGGAGTCCAAGGTGATCTTCAGGATCACGAGCGTGATCCCGAGGCCGATCAGTGGGTCGGCGAGCTCGAGTCCCAGCGCCACGACGATCGCGCTCGCGACGACTCCGAGCGAGACGAAGCCGTCGACACGCGCATGGTTCCCGTCGGCGATCAGCGCTGGGCTGACCAGCCGTCGCCCGGCTCGCAGCCGCACCTGAGCCGCGATCTCGTTGCCGACGAAGCCGAGCGCACCCGCCGCGGCAACGACCCAGAGGTACGAGAGCTCCTCCGGATGCACGAGCCGCTCGATCGACTGCCAGAGGGCGACGCAGGCGGAGACGAAGATCGCGAGCACGACGGCGAGCCCCGCCAGCTTCTCGCCGCGCGCCGAGCGCAGGATGAACGCGATCGCAAGCGGCACTGCCGTGAGCGCGTCGCCGACGTTGTGGATCAGGTCGGCGAGCAGTGCGACGCTGTCGGTGAGCACGAAGAGCACAGCCTGGGCGGCCGCCGTTACACCGAGCACGCCGAGGCTCACCGCTACCGCCCTCACCCCGGCCCGCGAGCGGACGATCGACGGGTCGACGAGGCCGTGCGTGTGCCCGTGAGTGTGTGAGTGCCCCATGTTGGGGCGAGACGCTACCCCGCGAGCAGGCCGGTGACGTACATGATCGCGATCCCCGCGAGAAAGCCCCCGAGCGCGTAGCCGGAGCGGAGGCCGCCAGGATCACGCCGGGCGACGTAGCGCACGACCTCCGCCACGACCTCGAACGCCGCTCCGGCAGCGGCTCCGAAGAAGAGCGCGGCGAGCACGTCGTTGGCGGCGAAGCCACCCAACCACGCGCCGAGGATCGCCGGCGAGCCGGCGACGAGCGTCAGCGCGACGAGGCGCGGCAACGACAGGGTCGCTCCGTCGTCGGCCGCGGGTGCGGCGATCCCGAGCCCCTCGGTGATGTTGTGGACCATGAAGCCCACGATCAGGAACGACCCCAGTGTCAGCTGGCCGAAGGCGAACGAGGTGCCGATCGCCAGCCCTTCGCCGAAGTTGTGCAGCCCGATCCCGATCGCGACGAGGGTGGCGAGCGCAACGCCGCCGATCGCGCCTCCGGCCTTCCCCGAGAAGCGGCCGGAGATGAACGTCATCGTCAGGAAGCTGCCCGCGACGCCGAGCAGCACGAGCCCGGGACCGCCGAGCGCTCCCGGCACGAGCGCCTGGAGCTCGAACGCCTCGAACAACGCCTCGACGCCGAGGAAGCTGAGCAGCCCACCGGTGAGGGCCATGAACGCCGTCAGCCACTTCTGCTCGATCCGGCGCAGCGACGGCAGCCAGAGCAGACCGAGAGCGATCGGCAGGACGCCGACGAGGAAGCCGATGATCCCGTAGCCGAGGAAGCCGCCGGCGGTGACGCCGGGCGTCTCGACGGCCGCGGGTATCTCCTCGACGGTCTCGATCCCGGTCGAGCTCGTGACCCCGACGCTGATCGGATCGTCCTTGACCCAGCGGTAGGGAATCACGATCGTGCTCGAGCGCAGTCGTCCGAGCGTGCCGGGGCCGTCGACGTCGAACGGGACGATCGCGTCGTCGACCGTCACCGACGCGATCGTCAGGTCGTCCTGCTGCGGGTTGGTGACCCGAATCCGGATCTCGCCGGGCTTGAACTCCACCCGGCGAATGTCGAACTCGTCAGGCTGCGGCGGGTTCGTTCCGATCAGTCCGACGAGCGACGAGCCCGAGGCGACGAACGCACCGACCGCGACAGCGAGCAGCACGACGGGCACGAGCGCCCACAGCCGCCACGAGAGGTCGCCCCCCTTTCGACCGCGTGCCGCGCGGGCCTCCATCACTCCACCACGTCGAAGAAGCCCATCCAGCCGAGGTCGGTGAACTCCGACTGATGCGCGTGGAACATGAACCTGCCCGTGTGCGTGAAGTCGATCTCGAGCACACCGCGCTGCCCCTGGCACTGCACGACCGTGTCGGTGTACTCCCAGTGGTCGCCGGTTCCGGTCGGCTGGTGGCGGAAGAACTCTCCGTGCAGATGGAACGAGTTGATCAGGTCGAACTCGGTCAGGTTGGCGAGGTAGATGCGCACCTGTCTGGGACCGCTTCACGGTGATCGGGTACTTGGCGTAGTAGAAGCTGCGGCCGTTGACCGTGTAGAAGTTGTTGCCGCCGTCGCCGTCGGTGTCGTAGCCGTTCATCACCAGCACGAGCTCCTGCGCCGGCGGACGCGGCTCCTTCGGGTCGATGATGAACGCGCCGTAGAGGCCCTTGTGGATGTGCTTCTTCAGCGGCGTCGTGTGGCAGTGGTAGAGCTGCAGGCCGGCGGGCTTGGCCGGGAACTCGTAGACGAACTCGTCCCCCGAGTTGCACGACCTCGAAGACGCCGTCCATGTTCGCCGGGTGAATGCCGTGGAAGTGGATCGAGTGCGGATGCGAGCCGGCATTGATGAAGCGCACGCGGAGGATGTCGTCCTCGGTCGCGCGGATCACCGGCCCCGGCACGGTGCCGTTGTACGTCCACGCCGGGAAGAAGACTCCCGGCGCGATCTCGATCTCGCGGTCGAGCGCGCGCAGCGTGTACTCGCGCACGCGTCCCGGCTCGTGCGGCAGCACCTCGGGCGGATAGAGCAGCGAGTGGAGATCGTGCGGCCCGCCGACGGCCGGCGCGTCGCCGCCGATCATGGCGGCGTGCCCCATCGCCGTGTGGCCGCGCACGTGACCCTGCAGCGTGCGCTGCGCAGCCTCCGCATCGCCGTCGAAAGCCAGCTTCCCGAGCACCGGCGCGGCCATGATCGGAGCGGCACCGGCGAGCAGCCGTCGGCGAGTAAATTTAGCCACGACTAAATCCTACAGGAATTTAGTCGTCTCTAAACCCGTCGCTCCGCCGGCGGCCTTATGGTCCCCGGGGATGAAGCCGTCGCTCTGGCCCTCTCGCTCGCTGGGCGCTCAGGAAGTGCGCGCGCTCGCGCATCCACTACGCCTGCGGATGCTCGAGTCGCTCGCCGACGGCCCGGCGACCGCGTCGATGCTGGCGCGCGAGCTCGGCGAGTCGAGCGGCGCGACGAGCTATCACCTGCGCGCCCTCGCCGCGGCGGGGCTGATCGTCGAGGAGCTCGACCGCCGCAAGGGGCGCGAGCGGTGGTGGAAGCGCGAGCCGCAGACGGTCGGCCTGATCTCCTCCGCGCCGGCGGAGGACCCGGAGTACGACGCGGCCGTGGCGCAGCTCGAGAGCACGATCCTGAGCCGCGACGAGGATGCGATCCGCCGCTACATGCACGCCCGCGGCGAGGACGAGCACAGCGACGCCTGGCGTGAGACCGCGTTCATCGGCGGCTGGATGGTGTACGCGACCCGCGAGGAGGTCGAGGAGCTCTCCGAGCTCATCGTCCGCTGGCTGCGGTCGCGCCGCAAGCCGGAGGAGGAGCGGGAGCCGGACACGCCGCTCGTCTACGTCACGTACCGAGCTCTGCCGCAGACGCCGACCGCAGAGTCCTAGCCTCGATCGAGGCTCATCAGGTTGGCCGCATCCGCCCGTCAACGTCGTAGGCTCACCAGGAATGGAGCGCGGCGTCCACTCAGCAGCAGTACAGGGATACGGCCGCGCGGCAGCGACCTACGCGCGGGCGCGCCCTCCTTATCCTGAGGCGGCTGTCGACTGGCTCCTGTCCGAGCTGGGCGGGCGAGCTCAGGTAGTGGAAGTCGGAGCCGGGACCGGCAAGCTCACGGCTCAACTGGTTCAACGAGACGTGGCGGTTCTCGCGGTGGAACCGGTTGCCGCGATGCGTGATCGCCTCTCTGAGCTTGGCCCTCTTGTCACTCCAGTGGACGCCACGGCGGAGAGCCTTCCGCTCGGAGCCGGATCATCGGACGCGCTCCTCGCGGCGCAATCGCTCCACTGGGCGGACGTCTCCGCCGCGCTCGCCGAGTTCCACCGTGTGCTCCACCCCGATCGGGCGCGGTCGGACTGATCTGGAAGCCCTCCGCGACGTCGCCGTCCCTTGGCAGCGCGACTTGGATGTAGTGCTTACCCAGCTGCGCGGCGATCGCACCGCACTCACGCCGACCGCCGCTGGCAACGCGCCGTCGGCGGTCCGGCCGCCAGTGAGGGGGCGATCAACTTCCCCTACGTAACAGAGGCGTATGTCCTCCGGCGAGCAGCCGGGGTCACTAGCTGAGCGCGGCCGCGACATTCCCGAGTCAGCGATCGGAGACCAACCTTTCGTCATACAGATGTCGCCGCTGTCGCAAGGCCAGCGACGAATGCGAGCGCGAGCACGAGCGTGCGGAACGCTTCGAGGGGGAGACGGAGCGCGGCAGAGGTTCCGAGGAGGTTCGCCACGACGACCCCCGGCAGCCACCAGAGAAACGCTTCCCCTCCCTCGCGGCTGAAGTGGCCGTTGAGCACAAGAACGCCCAATCCGATCGCCGACGTGGCAACGAAGTAGGTCGCCAAGTCGGCGATGAACGACTTGGTCGGGACCGCACGACGGGTGAGCAGTAGCGCTGGCGGAACACCGATCAACGAGGTTGACGTTCCGAGCAGGCCGCCCGCAAAGCCAGCGGCCGCGTTCAATCCGCGAAGCCGTGGCCTTCGCGGGTAGCGCTCCGCAAAGGCCAACGCCATGGCAGCGAGCGCAACCATCGTGCCCACGATGATCCGCAGAGCGTCGTCATCGGATGAGTCCAAGAACAGCGCTCCAACAAAGAGCCCGGGCACGGCCGCGCCAGTTAGCACCGCGACCCGACGCGGGTGAATTGACTGCCGAAGCCGCCACACGACCGAGATTCGAGTCGCCAGTGAAATCAGCAAGACCGCGGTCACGATGAACGGGAGCGGGAAACCGGCAAGCAAGAGCAGCGGCACGGCGACGATCCCCAAGCCGAATCCGGACACACCAGCGAGCAGGGCCGCGAGAACGACGAGAACTCCGCCTATGGCGGTCATCGGTCCAGGCGGCCCGCATCCCAGATCAGCGGGTCACGCCGCTGCTCGAAGCCGTGCCGCGCGTAGAAGGTGACGCTGTCGTCGCTGGGCCACACGATCATCAGTTCAAGGTCGTCGGCGGCGGCTGCCTCTTGCGCAGCCACGATGAGCCTGCTTCCAATGCCCTGACCCCGATGGTCGGGCACCGTGTAAACGTTCTTGAGGTAGCCGATCATTCGCTTTTCGCGAGTGGGACGCGGCACCTTGTCGATCAACGCGACGAAGAGGTGCGCAACGATCACGCCGTTGTCCTCGGCGACCCAAATCCGCCACGTGTTGGCTGCGAGCGCCGTCTCGAGGAATCTGCGGCACTCAGCTGCGTACTCGGGGCGCTCGTCGTCGTGGTCGTCCTCGTACGTGAACGCGCGGCGGAGGGCGATGAGTTGCGGAATGTCACGTGCGTTGGCCAGACGAACATCCACCACAGCGATCCTAGTGAGGCGCCTTGAACCCGCGAGTCCGGCGCTCGATCACCGCGCCCTTGGCGTCGAGCGCACGAACCTCGGTCATCCGAGTTCTCGTTCGACGCAGAGCCTCCAGGAAGGCCCAAAGGACAGCACCACGGCTGGGGCTGGCTCAGGCGACGATGCGATAGACCTGGAAGCACTCCGCGTACTCGCGGTTGACGTTGATGCCGTGCACGCGGGCGAGATTCCAGACGTACTCGGGATTCGCGTAGCGGCGGTGCTGCTGCGACGCGTACCGCGCGAGCGCCGCCACCTTCTTCTCCAGGTGCCGCTGCTCGAGGGCGATGTAGGCGCCGTAGGCGAAGTCGAAGTTGTTCCAGGGGATCTCGTAGCCGAGCACCGTCGTCCGCTTGAACGCCCGCAGCCCCTCCTGCGCGATCGTCTGGTGATCCTGATGCACGTCGTGGTGCGAGGGCTGGAAGACGGCGTCCGGCCGCAACTCCTCCCAGAGCTCGACGAGCTGCTCGAGAATGTCCTGGCGCCGCTCCGGGAACGTGCGGACGTCGAAGTCGTGGACGGCGAGGTGCGACTCCGGGATCCCGAGCTCGCCGGTCGCCTCGCGCACCTCGCGCGCCAGCGTGTCGGGAGCGAAGCCCGGCGGGAGCGAGCGGGTGGCGATCGAGAACGCGTGGTAGTGCACCTCGATCCCGGCCTCGACGAGCCGCGCCATCGTGCCGCCGCAGCCGAACTCGCCGTCGTCGGTATGCGGGGCGAGCACGAGGACGCGCTTCCAGGTCTCGATCACGCCGGCGCCACCTCCTCGCTGCGGGCGGCCACCGCGAGCGCGATCAGGCCGAGGAGACCCCAGACGGTCGGGTCCTCGAAGAGCGCGTTGTAGAAGAGGCTGTGCACGGCGATCGCGCCAAGCGTAAGGCCCGCGGCGCGTGCAGCGCCGCCGGCAGCCGACCTGCCGCGGGCTCGGTACGCCGCGACCAGGGACGCGAAGCCCAGCCAGGCCAGTAACGCGAGCCCGGGAATCCCTGTCTCAGCGGCGACGGTGACAGGCGTCGAGTGCGAGGCCGCCTTCTTGGGATCAGCCCCTCTCAACCCGGTCCGCTCGGCGTAGGCGTGCTTGAAGCCGCCCGTCCCGACGCCGAACACCGGGTGGTCTCGGGCGATCTTGAGCCCGTTCGAGACGAGCCCGGCACGACCGCTCGTAGCCGCATTCAATCCTGCCCGCGACTGCTCCAGGAGCTCTCTCCGGACCTGCGGCGTCGCGAAGACGATCGCGACGATCACGACGGCCACGAGTGCGAGCGCCGTGATCGCCCGCCAGCGCCAGACGAACGTCGCAGCGGCGAGCGTGCCGGCGAGGAGCGCGGCGAAGCTCGACTGCGAGAACGAGAAGAGAAGGCCCAGCCACATGAAGGCGATTGCGGCGATGCCGGCGGCGAGCAGACGCGCACGCAGCCCGAGCAGAACGAACCCCAGCGTCGCCAGGATCGCGATCACGAGGTAGCGGCCGTAGATCGACGGATCCCAGAACACGGAGTTGACGCGGAAGAACGGCGCGTACGCGTTGTCGACCTGGAGCTTCGGGTTCCAGAACACCTCGCGCGTGATCCATTGGTACAGCCCGACGCCCGCGTACGCCAGCGCGGTCGCGACCAGCGCCGCGTAGAGCCCGAGCAGCGCGCGCCGGCTGAAGGGCAGCCGCGCAAAGCCGATCGCCAGCAGTCCGAACGGAAGCACGAACGCGGCCAGGAAGATCGCGCCCTGGCGCAGGTCGTCCGTCCACAGGAGCGCGAGCCCGGTCCACGCGACGACCGCGGCGAGCGGGAAGGCGATCGGGCCGAGCTCGCGGCTGCGGCCGTCTCCGCGGACGAGCTGCCAGCCGAGCGCCGCAACGAGCGAGGCAACGACCGCGTAGAGAGGCAGGAGGAGGTTCGCGTCCTCCGTGCCGACGTCGACGGGAATGCGAATCGGGATGCAGGCGAGCGTGGCGAACGCGAGCACCCACGGCCGGCGGAGGAGGAGAGCGCCGCCGGCTGCTGCGAGCACGACGCCGACCGCACCCGCGGCTACGAGCGCCTTCGTCCGCCCGTCCGGCGCGAGGTAGAGGCACAGCCCGGCCATACCGAGGACCCAGGCGGCGAGCCCCGCGAGCCTGAGGTCGCGTCTCGTTGCGACGAGCAGCAACGCGAGGCCCGCGCACCCCAGCGGGCCGGCGAGACGGGCCAGCTCGCTCAGGGCGTCGGCTCCCGCACGAACACCGCGGCCCGACTCACGTGACCGTTGGCCGAGACGGTCAGCGTGAACCGCCCCGGCTGCAGCGGCGCACGCAGGCGCAGGAGGCCGGGACGCACGAGACCGCTCCGCCCTGCGATCGACCAGCGCACGCGACGCGCATCGGACTCGATGCTCAGCGCGAACGCCCCGCCCGCGTTGACCGAGATTCGCTTGCGACTGAGCGTCACGTAGCGGATCACGAGCCGAATCGGCTGCGTTCGCTCCGAGACGTTGCCGGCGGGATCGACCCCGGCGACCTGGGCGGAATACGAGCCCGCTGGGAGCGCGCGCTTGTTCGACCTTGCCGTACCAGACGATCGAGTCCTCGGTGCGCGCGAAGAGCTTCCGCACCCGGCGCGTCCCGTTCACGAAGAGCATCCCCCGGCCGGGCTCGTTCAGCCGGTAGCGGAAGGTCACCAGGTCCCGGCGCCGGTCGCCGTCCGGCGAGATCACCCTCGGCCCGGCCGAAACGAGCTCGAGCTGCGGTCGCGTCACGTCGATCCGGATCGGATTCGGGAGCGTGTACGTGGTCCGGTCGTCCCGGAGGCGAACGCGCAACTTGTACGCGCCCTCCGGCAGCACCCGGCCCGCGTCGTCGCGGCCGTCCCACTGGATCGCCACCAGGCCCCGCTCGTGCTCACGGTCATCCTCGATCGTGCTGACCACCCGCTCGGAGCCGTCCACGACCGACACGTCGAGCCGGTCCGGGTTCCTGAGCTTGAACGTGATCGACGCCTGGTCGGAGCCGCAGTCGCAGACCGGCGAGAAGATGTCGCGAGGAACCTGGGTGCCGAAGATCCCCGCCGGTTGGTTCTTGAGCCCCTGGGTCAGCGCGAACGCCGCGGCGGTGGCCGCCAGTAGCGCGACCACGAGCACGGTCGAGGCGATTCGAGCCACAGCCGCGTCATTCTAGTGCCCGGTGCCTCACCGGGCATGTAGCGTCTTATTACATTTTTTGTAGCGAAACACTTCCGCTACACATTCGGCACAGTTTCGCTACATCGTCTGTAGTAAGCTGATCGCATGGCACGCGCGCAGAGCGCCGATCTCTTCCCCACCGACCTGCCGCTGTCCGCAGGCGCGATGATCGGGCGGGACGAGGACGTGCGGGAGATCACGACGAGCCTGCTGGCCGGCGTCAACCTCGTCGTGGCGGGACCGCGCCGCACCGGCAAGACGAGCGTCTGTGAAGCCGCGGTGGCGAGGGCAAAGCGCGCCGGCTACTACACGGTGTCGCTCGACTTGTTCCGGATCGCGAACGCAGCGCAGCTTGCCGAGACCCTCGTCGCCGGCACGATCTCCAACCGCCCGCGGCTGCACCGGATCCTCCACCGCGCCCGCGAGGCCGGGCGCCTCGTCGCCGACGCCGCCGGCACCACGGTCGTCGTCCGGGCGCAGGACGAGCTCGGCGAGGAGCTCGAGATCGCGTTCAGGCCCGGCCTCGCCGACCGCGACCCGGAGCGCTTCCTCGAGTACGCGCTCGGCCTGCCGCAGCGGATCGCCGTCGAGGACGGCAAGCACGTCGTCCTCTTCATCGACGAGTTCCAGGAGGTCGCGAATCCGCGCAAGCCCTACGGGGATCCCGATGCGGTGACCAAGAAGATGCGGGCGATCTTCCAGCGCTCGCCCGACGTCAGCTTCCTCTTCGCCGGCAGCTACGAGCACGTGCTCCGCGAGCTGTTCGGACGTGCCCGGCAGGCCTTTGGGCACTTCGGGAGCATCTACGAGCTTCGCCCGATCGAGCTGGACGCATGGCGGAAGGGACTGCTGGCCCGCTTCGACGCCGATGCATGCACCGTCAACGCCGAGGCGCTCGAACGCCTGCTCGAGCTCGGAGGCGGGCATCCGCGGACGACGATGCTCTTGGCCCAGAAGACGCATCTCCAGTCGATCCTCGTCGGCACCAGGACGATCGACGCGACGCTCGTCGAGCTTGGCCTCCGGTCGGCGATGCTCGGCGACCGCGCCACGCTCGACCAGACCGTCGAGCAGATTCGCCTGATCCACCGGCACGCGCTGCTTGTCGCACGCAGGATCGCCTTGGGCGAGTCGCCGTACCGCGACCTGAAGTCGGTCGAGGCCTTCCGAGCGCTGAAGGGGCTCGAGCACGCCGGGGTCGTCGGCCCGGCCGGCCCGCGCCGGTGGCGGATCCTCGAGCCGTTCCTGGGCCGCTACCTGCGCGAGCTCGAGCCGTTTGGCTAGATTCGGTTGATGGAACGAGCGGCGGACCCCTACCGCGACACGTCGGTGATCGACGCCCGCGCGCCGCGCTTCAACCAGGCCGTGGTCGGGATCGTCTCGCTCGTGGCCGTCACCGTCGGGCCGTGGTGGCTCCTCGCCGTCCTCGCCGGCCAGCTCGCGGTCGGCTTGACCGTGGGACGGCGCTACTGCCTGACGTGCGTCGCCTACTTCGAGCTGGTGCAGCCGCGGTTCGGCGAAGGACCGCTCGAGGACGCGCGCCCGCCGCGCTTCGCCAACCTCGTCGGCTTCGTCTTCCTCGGTGCGGCGACCGCGGCGTACCTCGCAGGCTGGGAGACGGCCGGCGTCGCGCTCGGCGCGGTCGTTGCGGCGCTCGCGCTGCTCGCCGCCTCGACGGGCCTCTGCGCCGGCTGCGAGGCCTACAAGCTCGGCTACCGGCTGCTCGGCCGGACGTTCGTCTCCTGCCCGCTGCCGCCGCAGCCGGCGCCGAGCTCGCGCTCGTCTCTAACCGTCGGTCGGCTGGCCGAGGTCGCGCTGCACCTCGGCCATGAAGCCGGTCTCGCGGTCGAAGAACGTCGTCTGCACGTTCTTCCAGCCGCCGAGGTCGGCGATCGTGAAGAGAGACGGGGGCGTAGGAAAGTCGACCGTGTCGAGGACGGCCTTCGAGACGGGCCGGTAGCCCTCGTCGGCGAAGACCTTCTGCGCCTCATCCGTGAGCAGGAAGTCGACGAAGCCCTTGCCGGCCTCAGACGCATCCTTGGTCGCGGCGACGGGATTCTCGATCAGGATCGTCTGGTCGGGCACGACGTAGTCGAACGGCTGCCCCTGGCGCTGGGCGAAGATCGCCTCGTTCTCGTAGGCGAGCAGGACGTCGCCTTTGCCGGCGGCGAACGTCGTCAGCGACTCGCGCGCGCTCTTGTCCTGAACGGTGACGTTCGCGAACAGCTTGCGGACATACTCGCGTGCCTGCTCCTCCGACTTGCCCAGCTCGAGCTGGGCGCCGTAACCGGCCATCACGTTCCAGCGTGCGCCACCGGACGTGAACGGATTCGGAGTGACCACCTCGACGCCCGCCTTCGTCAGGTCGTCCCAGGTCTTGATCCCTTCGGGATTACCCTCGCGCACGACGAACACGACGACGGAGTCGGTGACCATGCCCTTGTGCTCGCCGGCGTTCCAGTCGGTCGGGACGACATCGATGTCGACGAGTCGCGTCATGTCCGGCTCGAGCGAGAACGCCACGACGTCCGCTCGAAGCCCGGCCTCGACGGCGCGGCTCTGCTCACCGGAGGCTCCGTACGACTGGTCGAACTCGACACCCTCGCCCGCGCCCGACTTGTAGAGGTCGATCACCTTGTCGTAGGCCTCGCGCGGCGTCGAGTAGGCGACGAGGCGCACGTTGCCGCCAGCCGACCCCGAAGGCGCCGCACCGTTGGACGAGGAGCCGCCGCAGCCGGCGAGGGCAAAGACCGCGAAAACGGCTGCAAGAACGGTTTTGAGCATGGTCGGCATCTCCACAAACTCCGTAGACTTTAATCGGTGAGATTAGCACTAGTTATAGGTGAAGGCCTCCGCACTGGTACCATCCGCGGCGCGATGACGACAGCCGCCCACGACGACGTCGCCGTGCTCGCCGCGCGGTCCGAGGAGCTTTCCGCCGAGGAGCTCGTCCAAGCCCTGGTCGAGCGCTTCGGCCCACGCATCTCCCTCGCCTGCTCCTTCCAGAAGGAAGAGAGCGTCCTACTCGACATGCTCTTCGCCGCCGACCCCGCCGCGCGCGTCCTCGCGATCGACACGCACCACCTCTTCCCGGAGACGTACGAGCTCTGGCGCGAGGTCGAGCGGCGGTACGACACGAAGATCGAGGTGTTCGAGGGTCCGAGCGCAGCGGACCTCGCCGCGACGCACGGCGAGAGCCTCTGGGAGCGCAAGCCCGAGCTCTACCTCGCGATCGCCAAGGTCGAGCCGCTGGTCCGAGCGCTCGCAAACCTCGACTGCTGGATCACGGGGATCCGCCGCGAACAGTCGTCGACGCGCGCGAACGCCCCGAAGCTCGGCTGGGACGAGCAGCACGAGCTCTGGAAGGCAAACCCGCTCGCCGACTGGACCGAGCAGGACTGCTGGGCGTACATCCGCGAGCGCGGGCTTCCCTACAACGCGTTGCACGACCGCGGCTACGCCTCGATCGGCGACACCCACTCGACGCTTCCGGGCGTCGGCCGCGAGGGCCGCTGGGCGCACAGCGACCGGACCGAGTGCGGACTGCACACGACATGATCCAGGTCCAGACTCCCGTTCATCGTTCCCACCTCGACGAGCTCGAGGCCGAGGCGATCCACATCATGCGCGAGCTCGCCGCAGAGCTCGAACGTCCCGTGCTGCTCTTCTCCGGCGGCAAGGACTCGATCGTCCTGCTGCGTCTCGCGGAGAAGGCGTTCCGGCCCGGCAAGTTCCCCTTCCCGATCATGCACGTCGACACGGGCCACAACTTCCCCGAGGTGATCGAGTACCGCGACCGTCGTGTGACCGAGATCGGCGAGACGCTGATCGTCGCATCGGTGCAGGAGTCGATCGACCAGGGCCGCGCAGTCGAGGAGACCGGCCCTCGCGCCTCGCGCAACCAACTGCAGACCGTGACGCTGCTCGATGCCATCGAAGAGCATGGCTTCGACGCCGCGATCGGAGGCGCCCGCCGCGACGAGGAGCGCGCCCGCGCGAAGGAGCGGATCTTCAGCTTCCGCGACGACTTCGGCCAGTGGAACCCGCGCGCGCAGCGGCCCGAGCTCTGGAACCTCTACAACGCCCGCGTCCGCCGCGGCGAGCACGTGCGCGTCTTCCCGATCTCGAACTGGACCGAGCTCGACGTCTGGCAGTACATCGCGCGCGAGGATCTCGAGCTGCCGCGGATCTACTTCGCGCACGACCGCGAGGTGTTCCGGCGGGACGGCATGCTCTACGCCGTCAGCGAGTTCGTCGAGCGGATGGACGACGAGGAGCCGTTCACCGTCTCGGTGCGGTTCCGGACCGTCGGCGACATGAGCTGTACGGGCGCGGTTCCGTCCGATGCGAAATCGCTCGCGGACGTCGTGGCCGAGATCGCGGCGACCCGGGTCACCGAGCGCGGCGAGACGCGCGCGGACGACCGCGCCAGCGAGGCCGCGATGGAGGACCGCAAACGTGTCGGTTACTTCTGAGCAGCTGATGGCCACCGAGCTCGTCCGCCTCGTGACGGCGGGCTCGGTCGACGATGGCAAGTCGACCCTGATCGGGAGGCTCCTCTACGACACGAAGCAGATCCTCGCCGACCAGCTCGAGCACATCGAGGAGACGTCGAAGCGACGCGGTGACGGCTACGTCAACCTCGCGCTGCTCACCGACGGCCTGCGCGCCGAGCGCGAGCAGGGAATCACGATCGACGTCGCCTACCGCTCCTTCGTGACGCCGCGCCGGCGCTTCCAGCTCGCGGACGCGCCCGGGCACGTGCAGTACACGCGCAACATGGTCACCGGTACCTCGACCGCGGACGTGGCGATCATCCTCGTGGACGCGCGCAAGGGAGTGATCGAGCAGACCCGGCGCCACTCGTACATCGCGGCGATCCTCGGTACCCCGCACGTCGTCGTCGCGGTCAACAAGATGGACCTTGCCGGCTTCTCCGAGGCGCGCTTCCGCGAGATCGAGCAGGAGCTTCGTGAGACGAGCAAGCGGCTGGAGTTGCGCGACGTCACCGTGATCCCGATGTCGGCGCTGCGCGGCGACAACGTCGTCGAGCGGGGCGAAGGGATGCCCTGGTACGACGGGCCGACTTTGCTCGAGCACCTGGAGACGGTCGAGATCGCCGGCGACCGCGACCTCGACCACCGGCGCTTTCCCGTCCAGTGGGTGATCCGGCCGATCTCGGACGAGCACCACGACTTTCGCGGCTACGCGGGGCAGGTCGCCGGCGGCGTCTGGCGGGCCGGCGACGACGTGATCGTGCTTCCTTCGGGGCGCCGGACGTCAGTGGCGTCCGTCGAGACCGCAGACGCGCCGCTCGACCTGGCCGTACCCGGCATGTCCGTGACGATCCGGCTCGCCGACGACCTGGACGTCTCCCGCGGAGACATGCTCGCCGACCCCGACGAGCCGCCGACCGTCGCGCGCGAGCTCGAGGCGACGGTCTGCTGGATGGCCGAGAAGCCGCTCGAGCCACGGACGAAGCTCGCGATCAAGCACACGACGCGCACCGTGCGCGCAGTCGTCGACGAGCTCGTCTCGGTCGTCGACATCCATACGCTCGAGGACCAGTCCGCTCCGGAGTACCTGGAGCTGAACGACATCGCGCGCGTCCGGCTGCGGTTGAGCGAGCCGCTCGCCGTGGATGCCTACGCCGAGAACCGGAGCACCGGAGCGTTCATCCTCATCGACGAGGCGACGAACGACACCGTCGGCGCCGGCATGATCCTCTCCGCGTCGAGCTAACCCCGGATCAGGCGAGAGCACGCTCGCCCAGGCGAC